>CALUKU010000022.1 GCA_944321295.1 uncultured Prevotella sp. | reverse complement strand
CTGCCATCCGGCAGAATTCGTGCGATGGATGACTTATCCCAAATGGGTGTGGATATAGTCCGATTGATTGACTCTACCACTCGGCTTGCTCTGTTTGAGCCACGTTTGTACACTGGATATGATTCGATAATCAAATACCACTCTTCCTTGTATCTCGACCTTCTGAGCTTGACGGTCACTTTGGTGTTAGGCAATGCTTTCTTCATTCTATCTCTGATTTATAAAGGTTATCTATTTCTTGTTTGGGTACATACACATAATTCCCTATTTGTCGGGAAGGGATGGAGTATTTCCGCACATGAGCCCATACGGAACTGTCATTGATGTGATATTTCTCGCAGACTTCAGTGATGGTATAGCAGTCCTCCGGCTCCATGC
This sequence comes from uncultured Prevotella sp., assembly GCA_944321295.1. Classification (GTDB taxonomy): domain Bacteria; phylum Bacteroidota; class Bacteroidia; order Bacteroidales; family Bacteroidaceae; genus Prevotella. Next base: position 54,188 of record CALUKU010000022.1, on the reverse strand, counting down.
TGTAGAGTTTGGGAGCAGGCTTCTCTTTTTCAACCGCACTCTCAGGCCTACTTAAGAACAGCCGTTCCATGTCGGAACGCTTGATGCGCGTCAGTCTCTCGCCAATGTTGATAGCCGGAACTCGTCCCTCTTTAATAAGCCGATACAGCGTGCTACGCTCTACGCCGAACATGGCAACGGCTTCTTTGACCGATATGTACTCTCTGATGTCAGGAACCAGTTGGGCAATAGCTTCCAGCCTTGCGTTCTTTAGCTTCTCATCCCTTTTACGCTTCCACGCTACATTGCTGCACTTGCGCGAACAGTAGTAGCTGTCGAGAGTCTTTGCGACAAAGACTTTGCCGCAGACCTTACACTTCCTTTTGATTTCAAATCCGATTGTTGGCATATTTTCTACTTTTAAGTATGTATTAGTCGAGATTAGTAGGATTTTGTCCCACATTATCTACTTTTTTGTCTTGTCGCAAATATGTCGCAAATAAGAGATAAAAAAGGGCGTAAAAAAGGCATAGAAACCAAGAACCCCATAAACGCAAAAAGCGTGCAACTCATTGAGCTGCACGCTTTTGCTTGCGATTTAGTATGTATTTACTTATCGGAATCATTTGACTTCCTCAAAATCGGCGTCCTGAACGTTGTCGTTTGCCTTGCCGCCGTCCTGCTGCTGACCGGCGCCGGCGTTGTTGTTGCCGGTGAAGCCTTGGCCTGCGCCCTGCTGTGCGCCGCCTGCCTGCTGGTACATCTGTGCGCTGGCAGCCTGCATTACGGTGTTGAGGTTGTTGATGGCGTTGTCTATTGCCGTGATGTCGCCGCTCTTGTGGGCGTCGCGGAGCTGCTGGAGGGCTGATTCGATGTTCGACTTTTGGTCGGCAGGTATCTTATCGCCATTGTCCTTCAGGAAGTTCTCGGTGGTGAATATCATCGAGTCTGCCTGGTTCATCTTGTCCACGCGCTCGCGCTCCTTCTTGTCGTTCTCGGCGTTCTGCTCGGCCTCTGCCTTCATGCGGTTGATTTCGTCCTGCGTCAAACCTGACGAAGCCTCGATGCGGATGGCCTGCTCCTTGCCGGTAGCCTTGTCCTTCGCGCTTACGTTGAGGATACCGTTGGCGTCGATGTCGAACGTAACCTCAATCTGCGGAACACCGCGGCGTGCCGGAGCTATGCCCTCAAGGTTGAACTGGCCTATGCTCTTGTTCTGGGCTGCCATGGGGCGCTCGCCCTGCAGAACGTGGATGGTTACGGCCGTCTGGTTGTCAACGGCGGTTGAGAACACCTCGCTCTTCTTGCAAGGTATGGTGGTGTTGGCGTCGATGAGCTTGGTCATTACGCCGCCCATGGTCTCGATACCCAGTGTCAACGGTGTCACGTCGAGCAGCACGATGTCGCCCACGCCGCTCTCCTTGTTGAGGATGGCGCCCTGGATGGCTGCGCCTACGGCTACAACCTCGTCGGGGTTAACGCCCTTTGAAGGCTCCTTGCCGAAGTAGTTTTTAACCAACTCCTGCACGGCAGGAATACGGCTTGAACCGCCCACGAGGATAACCTCGTCGATGTCCGACGTTGTCAGCTTAGCGTCGCGTATTGCGTTCTGGCACGGAACGAGGCAAGCCTGTATCAGAGAGTGTGCCAACTGCTCGAACTGGGCGCGTGTAAGGGTCTTTACCAAGTGCTTGGGCACGCCGCCTTCAGCCGTGATGTACGGCAGGTTGATTTCAGTCGAGCTTGAGCTTGACAGTTCGATTTTAGCCTTCTCGGCAGCTTCCTTCAGACGCTGCATGGCCATCGGGTCTTTGGAAAGGTCGATGCCTTCGTCAGCCTTGAAGCCGTTTACGAGCCAGTCGATGATTACCTGGTCAAAGTCATCGCCTCCGAGGTGGGTGTCGCCGTTGGTCGAGAGCACCTCGAACACGCCGCCGCCGAACTCAAGTATTGATATATCGAACGTACCGCCGCCAAGGTCGAACACGGCGATCTTCATGTCCTTGTTGGCCTTGTCAACGCCGTAGGCCAGCGCGGCTGCCGTAGGCTCGTTGACGATACGGCGAACGTTGAGGCCGGCAATCTGTCCGGCTTCCTTCGTAGCCTGGCGCTGAGAGTCAGAGAAGTATGCCGGCACGGTGATGACGGCGTCGGTCACTTCCTGTCCGAGGTAGTCCTCGGCGGTCTTCTTCATCTTCTGCAGCACCATGGCCGAGATTTCCTGCGGAGTGTATTTGCGTCCGTCGATGTCTACACGGGGATATCCGCCCTCGTTAACGACGGTGAACGGCACACGCTCTGCCTCCTTCTGGCTCTGAGCGTAGGTTTCGCCCATGAAACGCTTGATTGAGTAGATGGTGTTCTTCGGGTTGGTGATGGCCTGTCGCTTGGCCGGATCGCCGATCTTGCGCTCACCGTCCTTAACGAAGCCCACAACAGAAGGAGTCGTGCGCTTACCCTCGCTGTTAGCTATTACAACCGGTTCGTTGCCCTCGAAAACGGCAACGCATGAGTTAGTCGTACCTAAGTCAATTCCAATAATCTTTCCCATAATTGTATCTTTTTTTGTTATTTTCTGTTGTTAATATGTTCGTGCGGCCTTCGGTCGTGAGGTTTTAAGGCTTTCGGCGTAAACCTTAAGCCCTGTCAACCTCCTTTCCTTGCAACTACACTTAAAGTCACCCAACATTCAACAAAACATGTGCCAACGGCGAAAATGTGTCAACCGAAGTGACATTTTGGCGCATTTTACAGGACAGGCGCCGGCGCATTGGCACAAGACAGGCGGTTGTTTTCAATATATAATAATGAAAAATCCACATATATGTTTAACCGGCGAAAAAACATATACGTGGATTCTTCATTCAAAATAACGGGCCTGAAGTCATAAGGCGACCTTTACGGTATTGTCTTTTGTCTTGACAATGTAGACACCTTTCGCATGTACGGGGATTTCTACACGTGATTTCGAATTAACGGTACGTATGACCTCTCCAGAGGCATTATATATTGTTACGTTTCCGTCTGTCTTATCAATAATGATATTACCGTTCTCAACCCAGATGTTTTGCGGGCGTTCATTATTTACATTAAATATTCCTGACGTTTCGGTTTCTTGCAAATTCCAAAACTTCTTCCAAACGTCTGCGTTTTGATAAGCAGAAAGCGAACCTTTGGGGACATATACAATTGCGTCAATGAATGTTGAGTTTGAGAAGCAATCTTGATTTGTGGTATTTATCACAGGCGGTATCGGATTTAATGCCTGTATCTTTTTAATGTTGCTGCATCCCTCTAATGCAGATTGTCTGATTTCAGCTACAGAACTGCCAATTGTGAGATTTGTTAAGTTTGTGCAGTTTCTGAACATACTACCATTCATAATTGTTACGTTGTTTCCGATTACGGCGTCCGTGATGGTTTCAATATCTTTGAACGCCATATTGGCAGGTGAGTATACGTCAAAATTCCTACCGACGTACACTGTTTCAAGAGGACAATCGTAGAACATCCCTTCAATAACATTCTGCTCAAAAGGACTCGAACTGATATGATAATAATTATAATCCAACCACAACTGAGTTTCACCGTCTTCTATCGTCAGCTTCTTTAAATCGCTACAAGCCGAAAAGGCACCCCCGTCTATAGATTTCACTGATTTAGGTATGACTATTTCGGTGATGGCACACAACGCAAATGCGTTACTGCCGATTTCCTCAACAGAACTGCCAAGACTTATCTCCTTCAAATTACTACAATTATAAAAAGCATTATCCCCTATCGTTTTTACGGAATTGGGAATTGTAATCTTCTCCAAGTTAGTGCACCCATTGAATGTGTCATTGCCAATTATCTCTAAAGAATTACCGAGCGTTATATCTTCCAAAAACCCGCAGCCGGCAAAAGCACGTTCACCAATGCTTGTGACAGAGCTTGGAATAGTAATCTTTCTCAAAGCGCCGCAAGAGCAAAATGCCAGACTTTGAATGTCAACGACAGAGTTTGGCATTGACACGTTGACAAGGGCGTCACAGTTAAAAAAGGCGGAACCTCCAATCGTCTTTACCGACGAGCCTATTTCAACCGTTGTTAATGAGCTACATTCAGCAAAGGCTCTAGAACCTATCACTGTTACGGAGTTACCTATTTTTACGCTTGTCACATTTTTGTGCATGTAAAAAGCGCTTGGGTCAATCTGTGTAACGGTTAGTTCACGATTATTGTATGTAACACGGTCTGGGATAACTATGTCGCCTGAATATTGCTTGTCACCAGGAACAACCGAGCAGGTCAGGTCGTCAAATGACACAATACGGTAATAAAGGCCGTTTACCCCAAAGTCATAAGCTGACACACTAATCCATGACGACAATAACATTAATGCAACAGATAATGCTTTTAATTTTCCAAAATTCATAGTCTTTAGTTTTTTGTCGCCTTCTGTTTCCGAAAAGGCATGATGGATGATAAAGGTTGATTAATGGGTACATAAACAAAAAAAGCGTGGAAACTTACCAGTATGCTCGTTCCACCCTTTGAGGCTCTGGCATTGCCCTTCTCGTCAGAACGAGCAACGCTGAAGCCCACGCCGATATGTATATACCATACAGGCAAGCAACCATACAATGATGGCTGTCTACCTATGGAATGGATATACCACATCAACATAGGCATCTACCGTTGCTTTGCGTCTTTGACGAGAGTTGAAACTGCCAGATTCCAAAAGGGTCAAGAACAAAGCGTCAACATAGTAAACGCCTTTTCGAAAATGTCCGCCAACACGATTCCCGCCCATTATCGGGCTTAAACATGTATAGCGATACAAAAGTAATGATAAATATAGATAACAGCAAAAATTTTTCAACAAATGTCGCATTAATAACCTGCGCGGATGTAAAAGGTGGCCTATTAAGGCGTAAAAGGTAACCTTTTAGCGTGCAAAACGCCGCCTTTCACGTGCTGAAAGGCGGCGTTTTGCAAAGCTTGCCGGCAACATGGCGCTCCATGGCGGCCAACATGCTGACAATAAGACGATTACGCACGCTCTGCGCAAGCGGGTAATACGGCAAAAGTCTTAAGGGCGGCTTGGGTTAAAACCGGGCCTCAACCGACGTCAGCGCGACAAGCCGTCGGGGAACGCTTCGCCGTCGAGTATAACGCCGTCGCCCATGGGCGTGTCGCCCTCGCCGAAGCTGTCGGCCTTATACTGGATGCACATCACCACCATGTCCGTAGCGCCCGTGTTGCGCAGGGCGCGCCGTCCGGCCGGAGCCACGCGCACGAGGCTGCCCTCGGCCACGGCGAAGAGGCTGTCGTCAATGCGGAACTCGCCCTCGCCCCGGATTATCACGTAAAGCTCCTCGTGCGTCTTGTGGGCATGCACGAAGGGGCTCGCCTGCCCCGGCGCCATCACCTGCAGCGACATCTCCATGCCCGTAGACTTGAGCGCCGCGCCCGCGAACACCTTGCCCTTGACGGTAACGCCGGGGCCCATGGGCAACTCAAAATCGTTCAACTTGCCGAATTCTCCGGCCGAAACGGCCGTGAAGTTTGTTCCTTCACTTAATACTTTCAGTTCTTTCATCTTCTTTTGTTTTAATGGTTTATGGTTGTTTATCTTGGCGCAAAGATAGCGCAAACGAGAAGAAAGAAAGTTCACTTTCAGTTCCCGAGTGCAGCTTTATTTTATGCAAAGGTATTGTTTTACAGCGTTTTACGCAAGAAGTAAGCTGAATGGAACCTGGTTACGCCGACGTTACTTTTACTGTATTACAACGTGTTGCGCGACCGTGTTTTACAATGTTTAACCATCAATGGTTTCGTTTTTACATCATTATTAGTTACTTTTGTAGACTAATAATGGTTTCTTTATGACAAAGATTGAATCACAGAGCGCCCTTTTTCCTGACTGCCCGATAAGGAACGTGCTGTCAAGGATTGGCGACAAATGGTCTATGCTTGTGCTGTTCACCCTTGAACGGCACGGCGTGTTGCGCTTCAACGGACTAAAATTATACATACCCGACATATCGAAGAAGATGCTCTCGACCGTACTGAAGGTGCTCGAGGCCGACGGCCTTGTGGCCCGCAGGGTGTATGCCGAAGTGCCGCCAAGGGTGGAATACAGCCTGACCGAACGCGGCATGACTCTCATTCCGCTGATTGACAATCTTATCGACTGGGCAAAAAACAACATGGACGACATACAGACCGACAGGAACAGGTATCTGCTTAAGGATAACTAAATGTTATTTAAGCTTTTCGGACCAGGCTGTTTCCCGTCCATGGGGGACGCTGAAAAAACGCCGGGGCTGCGTCTTAACGGAGAAGACGCAACCCCGGCATTATATAGGGAATGTGGTGTATGAAAATGCTTTATCTTACCATCACCTTGAAGACATGGCCGCCGTCAATGCGGACGACGTAAATTCCATCGCCAAGGCTTACGCTCTCGGTTGACGATGCGCAGGTGCCTGCTGCGACGATTCGTCCCGACAGGTCGGCTACGTAATACCTCATGCCCTCGGCGTTGGCTATCAACAGCTTGCCGTCAGCGGCGCGGCAGACCGGCAGCGACGTGCCGACCGACGATATTCCCGACATTACGTCGACGCTGAACGTCAGCGTTTCGCCGTATTGCGTTCCGCTGGCGGTCTTTGCGTAAGCGCGTATGCAATAATCGCCGGCCTCGAGCTGTGTCAGGTCAAGCGTATAAACCATGTCAGGGCCGGTGACGACGCGCGTCACGTCGGCGGCTCTCGTCCTTGTTTCCGCGCGCCAATATTCATATCCGTACTCGGTCACAGCCTCGCTTCCGGGCACGATGTATCCGCAAAGCACTATGCGGTTGCTGTCGCTGTCGGTGCGGTACATGGTGCCGACCGTGGGCGGCCATGCCACGAACTCAAGCTCGGTGCGGAACGTCTGCCAGTCGGAATAATAGAACTTGTCCTTGTATTTCACCGCCGTGCGGTACTGGTAGTCAGTGTCTGCCTTAAGCATGCCGTCGGTAAGACCCAGCGCCACGCCGCCTTCACCTGTCAGAACGCCCTCGGTAAACCTCGGGTCGCTCAGCCATCCGGTCATCGTCTTCCACTGGAATCCTATCACGGCACTGCTGCAGGTGTCACACTCCACGGTGCCGTTGAACGTAGCCGAGCGGTTAGAGATGTTGCTGACGGGCAGCGTCGTCAAGGTGATTTCCTTCGTGGTGAACGTACCCGTACGGTAAACACGTCCGCCTTCCTCGGTGTCAACATATAGCCTGTAATAATATTCAGTGCCGGGATTAAGTTCGGTCAGCAGCATTTCTTCAGACAAGTTCTCGACAAGCGTACCGTAGTTGTCCGATACTCCGTATTCTATTCCCGTTCCTATGACCGTTGCGCCGTTAATTTCAAACTCGACGGTCAGCATGGCCGACGTCTGCATAGGGTCGACCGTAGCATGGGCGTATGATGCGAATGTGTATAAAACGTATATTGGCGTATAATGTTTTTTCCCGTCGCTCGTCTTCACGTATCCGCGATATTCATACTCCGTATCCGGCGTAAGGCCGGTCACCTTGGTGCTTATGCGTTGGTTTTCGTTCACTTCACAGGGTATCGCGACGAATTCGCCGCCGCCGTCGCGAAGCCTATACTCAAATCCGTATTCAACGACTTCACAATCTTCAGCCTGCAATACGTTTGCCGACAACGTAGCCGTGACGGCCGTTGTGCCTGAACGTAAGTTTGACAGAAACTCTTTCGTGGTGAAATACTGGTAATCGTCGCCGAACTTAATGTTACGGATTATAGCACCCATGTCCTTGGCTTCATTGGCAGTCCAAAGAATTGTATGCTCTCCGGGATCAAGATGATAGGTTATGTGTTCGGTGGTATATTCGTCTACGTGTTCGGGAGTTATAGATCTTTTAGAGCTTTTCATGTCGTCGACATACAAGTTCATGTATGTAACTTTATCAAACCATTTCTTTTCACCTTTTATCTCCCAGTCAAAACACAATACTACCGGGGCAGGCAGGTTTACTTTTATCGTCAAGTCGGAACTGCTGTTTGCTATTAGAAATTCGCCCGTGTTTGCATAAGCCCAACCGTCGTTTGTGTATGACTTTATGGGCGAAGAGCCCTCGTCAAGCATGGTCTTAACGAAATCCCGCTGATCCTCATATTTGTATGTATGCGACATAACCCTTTCCCCCTTGCTGTTACATGCAGAGAGTGCGGCGCCGAAGATGGTTCCGTTCTCAAGTCCGTCAAGCGGCACTACGACAAAAGTGTCGGTCGACGCGATGGGAAATTCCTCATATAAGGAATAACTCCCGCGTATGTAGTCGCTGCCTTCCCAATATCCGGGGTTGTATTTGTACACATGGTAACGCCAGCTGTTGGCCGTGTCGTCGCCCTTTGATATACGGCCGTAAAGCACAGCCTTTGTCTGGCTTATGCTCACGACGCTGTCCGTGAAGATTTCAATGTTCTTCGTGCTGAACAGCTCATTACCGCTGAAGATTGTATCACCGTTTTCCGGAACGACGAATGAACGTACCGCATACCAAGTGTCTACCCGTAATCCTTCTTTCCTGTAAGTGTATAATTCGTCACCTCCGGCATAGTCGATGGTTTCCCATGCATAGTCGCCACCATTAACATACTCACTTATTTGCAGTCCGCGGGCTTTCACGTTCGTACCCTCTGCGTTTGTCCTTGCATTAATCACCGCCGTGCGTTGCGTCACATTTTCTATCGACGGCACGACAGCCTCTTGCGCATAGGCAATGAGCGCCGTTGCCACCATGGCTAACACGGCGGCAAATCTTCTGTTTGATAAAAAATTAAGGTTTCTTGTTTTCATGATATATGGTTATTGGTTATTATTCGGAATATACTCGTTTGCAAAGTTAAAAATATATTTTAAAATCACAACAAATATCGTCATTTTATAACATTTTGTACATAAAAATCACAGAAATATTACAATACACAATACTGATTTTTACGTACATTGCAAACATAGCAATGGTTCATCCGACGTTCTGGCGCATGACAGACATTCACCCTTTTACATTCATCATCATGATTAACGCCGAACGGAAACAATGCAGCCTAATACGTTATCGCGGTTAAACCCAAATCGGTCATTAGAACGTATATGTCTGAAGTCTAATACAGATTTGGGTTAAAGGCATTTTACGCTGCATGAAACCATCAACACAACAGGCGGATGAACTTACGGACATGAATAATACAATGCCTTCATGCATTAAGTGCACATAAAAAAAGTTCATGCCATTTGGGCATGAACAATTGTTTTTCTGATTTCATATCAATACGTTCGGCCGTTATCACTAATAACCGAAGTCACTTATGCGCATTACGTTTTCTCCGTTCACTTCTCGACTGCGCCTTAATTTCATGTTTCGCCTCACGCTCGTCGTCGGTTCTCATCCATATCGGCGTTATGTCGTCATCCCCGGCGGTTATCTCGAAGTCAAGTTCGGGAATGTCGATGGCGTCCGACGGTCTGAACGGAATACCCAAAGGTGGCTCATACTTCTCGACCCTTACCATAGCTACGCCCGACGATATCATGCGCAATTCTTTGGCGGCGGCATACGAGAGGTCGATTATCCTGCGGCTGCTGCACCTGTCTGTCACCTTCACCACAACGCTCCGGTTGCTCTTAAGGTTGGTGACCTTTAACATTGTGCCGAGCGGATAACGCTTGTGGGCGCATGTAAGGCTGTCGCGATGATATCTCGAACCGTCGCTCATGCGGCGGCCATGCAACCTGTTAGAATAATAACTGGCCATACCTTTCTCCTGAGCCAGGAGGAAGGTACAGCCAGTAAGCATGAAAAGTGCTATAAGAAATGTTCTAAATATCACTCTACACTTTAAGATTAAACAATACCCTGAGCCATCATTGCGTTGGCAACCTTCATGAAGCCGGCAATGTTTGCGCCCTTAACGTAATCAACATAGTCGTTGCTCTCACGTCCGTACTTAACGCACTGCTCGTGGATGTTGTGCATAATCTGATGGAGTTTCTCGTCAACCTCAGCCTCGCTCCAGCTCAGACGGATAGAGTTCTGAGTCATCTCAAGACCTGAAGTAGCTACGCCACCTGCGTTAACAGCCTTGCCGGGAGCGAAGAGCTGCTTAGCAGCCATGAACTTCTGAACAGCCTCCTCAGAGCAACCCATGTTAGAAACTTCGGCGATACAGATAGGCTTGTTAGCCAAAAGCATGTCAGCGTCAGCACCGCTAACCTCGTTCTGGGTAGCGCAAGGCAGTGCGATGTCACACTTAACTTCCCAAGGCTTCTTGCCTGCAACGAACTTAGAGCCGGGGAACTTGTCAGCATAAGGAGCGCAAACGTCGTTGCCGCTGGCACGAAGCTCGAGCATGTAATCGATCTTCTCGCCGCTGATACCTTCGGGATCGTAGATGTAGCCGTCAGGACCAGAGATTGTGATAACCTTAGCGCCAAGCTCGGTAGCCTTAGTGGCAGCACCCCAAGCAACGTTACCGAATCCGCTGATTGCGACAGTCTTGCCCTTGATGTCATATCCGTGGGTCTGGAGCATCTGGTTAACGAAGTAGAGAGCGCCGAAGCCTGTTGCCTCAGGACGTATCTTAGAACCACCCCACTCAAGGCCCTTGCCGGTGAGCACGCCCTGGAACTGGTGCTTCAGTTTCTTGTACATACCGAAGAGGTAGCCGATTTCGCGTGTTCCAACGCCGATGTCGCCAGCGGGAACGTCCTCGTCGGGACCGATGTGACGATAAAGTTCTGTCATGAAAGCCTGGCAGAAACGCATAACCTCAGCGTCGCTGCGACCGCGCAGAGAGAAGTCTGAACCGCCCTTGCCGCCGCCCATAGGCAGAGTAGTAAGCGCATTCTTGAAAGTCTGCTCGAAGCCGAGGAACTTCAGGATTGAGAGGTTTACAGACGGGTGGAAGCGCAGACCGCCTTTGTACGGGCCGATGGCGCTGTTGAACTGAACACGATAACCGATGTTCACATGTACTTCACCATTGTCGTCAACCCAAGGCACACGGAACGTAATAACGCGCTCCGGCTCAACGAGACGCTCGATGAGCTTAGCCTTCTCGAATTCGGGATGCTGGTTGTACACGTCAACGATTGAGAGCAGCACTTCCCTTACGGCCTGCAAATACTCTGATTCTCCCGGATGCTTCTGCTCCAGGTCTTGCATAATTTTTTCAACTTCCATAGTATGAGTTTTAGTTAAACTAACATTATGTCATTTTTCTTCTGCAAATATAGGACTTTCAAATGTAACTCCAAAGGAAAAAGCCGAATATTTGCCTTGCGGTTCTTGCTTTTTGTACTTTTTCACAGTTGGGCGGTTATAATATTTTCTGTTTGCGCAAACAGGACGGAACGTCACGCTTACGACAAGCGCGGCCGCCGGAAAATTCCTGATTGCATAAACATTCACAACACGTGAAAATCAAGGAATATTTCCGGCGGCCGCGCCGCCAAAAACCGTCACATATTTAATATGTAAGCGTCAGCCGAGCTGCGCCAGGGCCTGCTTCAGGTCGTCGATGATGTCATCAATGTCCTCTATTCCGACCGAGAAGCGTATGAAGTCCGGCGCTATGCCTGCCTCGCGCAGCTGCTCGTCGCTCAGCTGGCGGTGCGTATGGCTTGCCGGATGGAGCACGCACGAGCGCGAGTCGGCCACGTGTGTGGCTATGTGGACAAGCTTGAGCGAATCCATGAACTTGACGGCGGTGTCGCGCCCGCCCTTCAGGCCGAAGCCGACAACTCCGCACGAGCCGTCGGGCAGATACTTGCGCCCAAGCTCATAGTCGGGGTCGTCCTTCAGTCCGCAATAGCGGACCCAAGCCACGCGCGGGTCGTCATGCAGGAATTCGGCCACTCTCTGGGCGTTAGCGCAATGGCGCTGCACGCGCAGGTGCAGTGTTTCAAGCCCGAGGTTGAGCAGGAACGAGTTCTGCGGCGACGGCGTAGAGCCGAGGTCGCGCATAAGCTGCGCCACGAGCTTTGTCATGTAAGCCATCTTGCCGAACGCCTTGGTGTACGTCAGTCCGTGGTACGACTCGTCGGGAGTGGTAAGCCCAGGGAACTTGTCGGCATGCGCGTCCCAGTCGAAATTGCCGCTGTCTACCACGCATCCGCCCACCTGAGAGGCGTGTCCGTCCATGTACTTAGTGGTTGAATGGATGACGATGTCGCAACCCCATTCAAACGGACGGCAATTGATAGGCGTAGCGAACGTGTTGTCGATGATGAGCGGCACGCCGTTCTTATGTGCCACGCGCGCGAACTTCTCTATATCAAGCACCTTGCACCCGGGATTTGAAATCGTTTCGCCGAAGAGTGCCTTCGTGTTCGGGCGGAAGGCCTTCTGCAGCTCGTCCTCGCTCGCCTCGGGACTCACGAAGGTGCAGTCTATGCCGAGCTTCTTCATCGTCACGCCGAAGAGGTTGAACGTGCCGCCGTAAATCTCGTTAGAGGCGACGAAATGGTCGCCGGCGCCGCAGATGTTAAGCATTGCATAGAAATTGGCAGCCTGGCCCGACGATGTAAGCATTGCGCCCACGCCTCCCTCAAGGGCGGCTATCTTGGCGGCCACAGCGTCGCTGGTAGGGTTTTGCAGACGGGTGTAGAAGTATCCTTCCTTTTTCAGGTCGAAGAGCATGCCCATCTCGTCGCTGTCGTCATACTTGAACGTCGTACACTGCACTATCGGCGGCTGCACGGGCTCGCCGTTCTTTGGTTTCCAACCTCCGCGCACGCAGAGCGTAGAAGCTTTAAGTTTCTTTTCCATTTTAAATTGTTTTAGTGTTTGCGCCATGCAAAGCGTGTCATGGCACATGCGCCGATAACGATACGCATGGATGCAAAGGTAACACAAAAATCTGACAGAACGCAAACAAAACGGCACAAACAATGATTTTTGTCACAACAAAACGCAGTTTTGCTTATTAATAGTAAACCGAACGCCAGACCGGCGAACCTGCCGCAAAGCCATAAAAAAGCGGCGCGCCCCGAAAAGGAGCGCGCCGCCTGAATGTTTTCTTACAAATTGCCAAACCATCTAAGCCGCATTAGTCGAGCTGTGCCAACTTGTTGTCAGAGCCGAGCACGTCGGTAATCTTATGCTTGTACATCTCCTCCATGAGGTCGCGTGCGGGTCCGCAGTACTTACGCGGGTCGAACTCTGCGGGCTTCTCTGCGAACACCTTGCGCACGGCAGCGGTGAAGGCCAGACGAGAGTCAGAGTCGATGTTGATCTTGCAGACGGCGCTCTTCGCAGCCTTGCGCAGCTGCTCCTCGGGTATGCCGACGGCGTCGGGCAGCTTGCCGCCGTACTTGTTGATGATGTCGACATATTCCTGCGGAACAGATGAAGATCCGTGAAGCACGATGGGGAATCCGGGCAGCTTCTTCATTATCTCGTCGAGCACGTCGAATGCCAACGGCGGCGGAACGAGGCGTCCCGTCTTCGGGTCGCGGGTACACTGCTCGGGCTTGAACTTGTAAGCTCCGTGGCTTGTGCCGATAGATATTGCGAGAGAGTCAACGCCGGTCTTGCTCGTGAAGTCGATAACCTCCTCAGGCTTCGTGTAGTGTGACTCCTCCGATGCGACCTCGTCCTCAACACCTGCGAGAACGCCGAGCTCGCCCTCAACGGTAACGTCATACTGGTGGGCGTAGTCAACAACCTTCTTCGTCAGCTCTACGTTTTCGTCGTAAGGCAGCGACGAACCGTCAATCATAACCGACGAGAAGCCCATGTCGACGCAGCTCTTGCAAAGCTCGAAGCTGTCACCGTGGTCGAGATGGAGCACGATTTCAGGATGGTTGCATCCCAATTCCTTAGCGTATTCCACCGCACCTTGAGCCATATACCTAAGCAAAGTCTGGTTAGCATAGTTACGCGCGCCCTTTGATACCTGCAGGATGACGGGCGACTTCAACTCTGAAGAAGCCTTGATGATAGCCTGCAACTGCTCCATGTTGTTGAAGTTGAACGCGGGGATGGCGTAACCGCCGTTGATGGCCCTTGCAAACATCTCACGGGTGTTCACCAAGCCAAGTGTCTTATAACTTACCATATTACAAATAAATTTATGTTGTTATGATTAAACAAATATTACAACACCGCAAAGATAATAAAATCTTTCCGCCACGCAAAACTTTGGTGTCACTTTTAGGTTGCAAATCCGTGAATTTTCAGATTAATTTCACATTATAAAGCCGCGTTTAAACGTTTTGGCATGTTAATCTTACAAAATGCCAACCGACAGGCTCTTTTCGATGTGAAAAAGAACGCGCGGGCGGGCGGCGCCCTGACATTAAGGCATAAAAAAAGGAGTACCGCTGTACTCCAACCTTGTTAACCTTAAATCTAATACTATGAAAAACACGATGCAAAGGTACGACTTTTCCTGACACTTGCAATGATTTTATTTTACAAAACGCCTTAATACCGTGTTTTATTGACATATGTCAAATTTTACTCATCGCTGTCCAATATTCCCTTGAGCAGGAACGTGGCGTTCTGGTTGCGCGCAACGCCGGGCGTAATCTTATAGTTATAGGTGATGTTGTCGGCCAGCTCTATCTCGAAACACCAGTTGTGGAAGCGCTCTGGAGCCTCGTCGGCCATTTTCGACAGCTCGAGGTCGTGCGTGGCTATGACGCCCGACACGGGCAGCCGTGACACGGCCTGCAGGAAGAGTCGCGAGCCGTTGAGCTTGTCGAGCGAGTTGGTGCCCTTCAGTATCTCGTCAAGAATGATTAGCGTGCGCCGCTCATGCCGGCAGCAGTCGAGCAGCTGGCGCAGGCGCAACAGCTCGGCGTTGAAATAGCTTATGCCGCGGCTAAGGTCGTCGGACGTGCGCATGCTGCTGAACAGGCCGAAAGCCGACACGCGCAGGCGCTCGGCAAACACGGGCATGCCGTTCATTGCGAGCAGGTAATTGACGCCGATTGAGCGCAGGAAGGTGCTCTTGCCGGCCATGTTGGCTCCGGTCACGATGTAATATTCGCCGTCGCCTATGGTGAAGTCGTTGCGCACGGCCTTGTCGCCGAGGAAGGGATGGTAAAGCCCCTTGGCGTCGTAAACTATCACGGCGTCGTCGGTTACCTCGGCCTCAACGGCGCGCGGCTCGTTGAAGCGGAACGTGCCCATCGACACGAGGGCGTCCACGCAGCTCACACAGTCAACCCAGCGGGCTATGCTCTCCATGTAAGCACCCTGCCACGAGAGGAACCGCCTGACGAGGAAAAAGTCGCTCAGGGCGAACATGTTGAACAGGACGAGGCCTATGAAATTGCCTCGGCGGTCGAGGCTGTCAAGTATGTCAGACAGGCGGCCGAACGATTCAAGCGCGCCGTGGCCGCCCTCGGCCAGCGAGGCCTGCAGCTGCTTAAGCTCGGCGCTCTCGAAGCGCGCGCCGTCGATATGGCGCATCAGGCTGATGTACGCCCGCAGATGGGCGTGCAGCTTCTCGGCGGCGCGGCTTATCTTGCGTATCGACCGGCTGTTAAGCCCTATCACAACGAACATCTGCACCACGCCCCACAGCAGCGCCGCCGCGGCCGGCACCACGCCCGCCACGGCCATTACTATGAGCGCGGCGAAGCATACGATGGTCGTCCATGCCGCCACGAGGGCGTAAGGGCGCGAGGCCGCGGGGGCAATGTCCATAGCCACGACCTCGTTCACGGCGGCAAGTATGGCGCCCGAGTCTATCGTGCCGCCTCCTGCCGCGCCCGACTTGCGCCGCCCCTGCCCCTCGGCAAGGAACGCCGCGCGCCACTCTTCCATGCCGGCAAGCTCGTCTACGGCCTCGCGGCGGCGCCCGACCTCGGCCCGCCCGGGCAGCAGACTGCCCAACCACGAGGCCAGCACGTCGGCTCCGCCCGTGGTGACCACGCGGCTGACACGGTTGTAAAGCGAGTCGTGGCCGAACACGTCCATATCGAAAGCGAAGGCGTGATGCGGGTCGGCATAACGGCTGCCGTCGTCGAAGCAGGCGTAGTCGCCCGACATGTATTTCAGCTCTTTCCCGTAAACCGAACGCAGGCACTCGTTGGCGTCAATACGCCGGCCGTTGCGAACGTCGGCCCTGCGCACCAAGGCGTATGCCGCCAACATGGCCACGGCGGCCACGAGCGGAGCCGTAAGGAAGCCGTCGGCGCAATAAAGCACGGCCGACGCCACCGCAAGACCGAACGTCAGCAGCTCCGCCGCCACGTAAGCGCGGTTCTTGCCCTTGAGCCTTGCGATAACGGCCGACAGGGCCTCAACGCGCGAAGCGTAATAAGACGTAAGCTTTTCCTTTGTTTCGTATTTCTTATCTGCCATAATCTTGAATGGAAATCATTGAGCGGCAAAATTAACACTTATGCCTCACAGGAACGAAAACACGTACATAAAAATCATTAAATCCTCGTGAGTTCGACATAAAGACTTACACCGATTGTGGTTAAACAGAATATACATAACCAATGACAGGCGGGTCATCAGCAAACCTGTTGGATGCATATGATACGCTTATGGGCTGTCACGAGCTAAATAACGCATCCTTAAAGTAGGGACATAATTTATTATGTCCGCACGCCACGGAGGGGCGTATCCTTAGAGTGTCACTACTAAAATACGTTTCTTCGAAACGTGCGGACATAATAAATTAACGTAAATTTGGTATAAGAACATACGTATGAATACACCCTCTTCCAATCCAAGCAGTCGGTAATCGTTCATCCCGGACTTGATCCGGGAACCAGAATGAAAGCACCCTCTCATGACAACGTTGCGGCATACGACTGGTTCCCGGATCAAGTCCGGGATGACGATTACCGAGCGCCTCACTTGGACGAGGGTGTTCATATCCACATGAGAGTGGGTCTTCCTTATACCAAACTCACGTTAAATTACGCCCCTACAAGGGCGGAGTTCTTTTCAATACTTTAATCATCTGCTTATTAAAAACATCCAAACAAAACTGCGGAATGAGCCTAAATAGGCGGCTTTTTACGATGCAAAAGGTAACCTTTTAAACGACAATAGGCCGCCTTTTGGAGTCCAAAAGGCGGCCTATTGCAAACATATTGGAAATCAATGATTTACAGACCGTATGATTAAGACCTTTAAAACGGCCATCTGCGACGGAAGAAAAGCGCCCGCGGGGCGGCGTCATCGCGTGAGCGAGAACTTGAGGCTGAGGCCGAAGTCCTGCGTCGTGGTAGGATAACTGCTCGACGAGAGCAACGGCGTGTTGGTCTGACGGTCGTAATAGAAGCTCATCGTCAGCAGGCGCGACAGCGTGTAGTCGGCCGAGAACGAAAGCTTGAAGGCCGTGTTGCCGCTGCTGGCCGAACTGGTCATCGTGGCTATGTCGCGGCAGATTGACGCCTGCTTGCGGTAAGACAGGTCGAGGCGCAGGTTGAGGTCGGTGTTGAAGCCTGAGCTTGTGCGCGTGGTAGTAGTCGTCGAAGCGTTGCTTTTATCATCACCCCTGTTGCTTGAGCGCACACGGCGGCGACGGCGTCCGCCGAACAGCTTGAAGTTGTTAATCTTGTAGCCTACGCCCACAACGAAGTCGTTGCTCGTGGCCTCGTTCACCTGTATGCTCGTCATGCTCAGGTTGAGCACGCGCGTCTTGCGGTATTCCACCTTGCACGTCAGGTTGTTGTTCATCGTAACGTCTATGCCAATCAGCGGCGAGAAGGCCTCGTTTATGCTGACGGTGCTCACGTTGAACATGCTGCTGGGCATGGGGTTGCCCGTGGTGGCGTCGTTGATGAAGCCGAGGCCGTTCATGTACTCCATGTAAGAGCTGTACGAGCTGTAAGAGCCTACGGCGTAAATGCTCTTGTAAGAGTGGTTGATGTTGACGCTCTTGAACACGTCGCGGAACCACGGCAACTGGCCCAGGCCGCTGTAACGCAGCGTCCAGTTGGGCAGCAGGCGCGACAAGGCGGGGAATATGCTCAGCGAGTTGCCGCCCATGCTGGTGTAGGCCGAGAGGAACGCGGGCACCATGACGTCGGCGCTATACTTGCTGACGGCGCCGTTGGCGGGGTTGAACTTCTGGCCCGCGAGCGACGTGCCGGCGGGATATACGGCGTTGGCATACTGCGCCTCAACGCGGTCGCGGAAGCCGTCGAGCGACTTGCAGAACTTCTCGAACGTAGCCGAGTGGTAGCCGTTGCCGGCATTGCCCATGCCCTCGAAGGCGCTGCCGAGGCTTATCGTCGTCATCGTGAGCGTTCCGCTCTGCGTGGTCGGCATGCCGGCGTACATGTATTGTATGCTCTTCGACTTGGTTTCGGTGCGGCTGGCGTTGACGTCTATCTTAAGGTTCTTCACCGGTTCGAGCGTCATGCGCAGCTGCAGGTCCTCGGTAAGGCTGCTCGTGGCGGGCGTGGCAACGCTGTCGTTCATGAGCAGCCAGCCGCGGTCGGCGGCCTTGTTGACGTATCCGTCGTCGACGAAACCGAACGCGAAGTCGAGTCCCGGCGACATTACGCCGCCGCTGCGCTGGCCAAAGACGTCGCCGATCTCGGGCATAAAGCCGGGCAGATACATGCTGTACTGGTTGCGGTAAGAGAAGCTTACGTTGCGCACGAGCATGAGTCCGCGGGCCACGCACTGTGCGGCCTTGTACCACTTGGTTTCGTCAACGGGCGGCTTCGCCGTCACGGTAAGCTTCAAGGCCGTGGCCGTGTCAACCTTCGAGGTTATGCGTATGCGGTTGTCGTCAAGCTTCTTATACTTCAGCTTGAAAGCCTTGCCGTCCTTAGTCTTGGCGCTAACCATGATGCGCTTGCTTTTCTTGCCGTGCGCCACGGTGACGGTCGTGTCGGGCAAGAGCACTATCTCCTTCTCGAAGCTGCGCTTGTTCTTTGGCAGTTCCTTCTGCTCCTTGGCGTTCTGCTTGTCGTCTTTCTCGGTGCCTTTGGCCTTGGCAAGCTTGCGCCGGGCTGTGTTGCGGGCGTTGGCCGAACGCGTAGAGCGTGATGTCTTATTGAAACGGTCGTTCGCTTTCTTCAGGAAGGGCACATGGTTGTAGAGGCGCTCCAGGTTGAACGTCCCGTTTACGTTGTACGAGCGGTTCACCGTGATGGCGTTGCCGAGCGACGTTCCGTCCTCAAGGTCGGTTCCGCGCGTCCAGTTGTAAGTGGCGTTATAGTTGCCGTCGGCCGAAACCCAGTCGAATATCGGAATAAGGTTCAGCGGCAGCTGGTAAGAGGCCGTGAACGTCTGGTTATAGTCAAGCGGACGGCCGAAGTCCTTTATGCTCGTCCACACGGAGTCTTTCCAGGCCGAATACTGGTCAGGATAGAGGTCTTTGTTAACCGGCGTGTACGGCTCTTCTATCTCGGCGTTGGTTGCGCTGCTGAAGTTCATGTGCAGGTTCTTGGTCAAGTCCCAGCGCAACGAGAACGACCTGTCCCACAGGAACTGCTCGCTGAACGTCAGAGGGAGCTGGTTGCCCTCGGTGCTCTCCATGTCGCGTTCCTGCAGCTCGTAGTAGTTGCGGGTCATCTCGGTGTTGAACGTGATGTTCTGCGGCAGCCAGTTAAGGCCGAAACTCTTAAGTATGGTGAACCATTTGCTCTTGCTCTTAATCAGCTTCTTGAACGGTTCGAGAGGCTTGTACACCGGCGTATAGCTGTAGTTAAGCGAGCCGCGCCAGTTGTCTTCCTTCTCGTAGACGGTGGTTTCGCCGCTCGAATGGCTGTGGCTGTGGCTGTAACTGAACGAGAAGTTGGCGGGGTCGTACGGCATGGGATGACGCTTGGTCTGTATGCCGAAGCGCACGTTCGACAGCGAGAAGTTGGTGTTTGTCGTCTTCGTCACGGCAATGCTTTCTATCGAGTCGCGCTCATGGCTGTCGGTGGTAGACTCGAGCGCGTCGTCAAGCAGCATGTCGGTGTCGAGCGGATTGTATTTCGGGCGGGTTTCCTCCTTCGTCACCGAGTAATACAGGGGCGCCGTAACCTTTGCCTTGTCGGGGAAGAACTTGCCAAGCTCGACGTTCGCCGTGAAGCTGTAAGTCTTATAGTCGTCCTGCGAACGCTCGGCCACACCGTCCTCAATGCCGCCGAAACCGTCGGTGACAATCTTACCCGTGGCGTTCAGCGTGCCGATGTCTGACAGGCGGACGTTCAGCGTGCCCTGGGCAGCCCAGCCTCCGCTGCTGTCATACTCCTTAAGCCTCAACTCGTTGACCCACACCTCGCCCGACTTGATTTCGCCCGAAAGGTTGCGCACGCCTATCATCATCGTCTTCACCTCGCCCAGCGTAGGGTTGCCCACAATGCTTATCTTGTTGTTCGGCTTGTCGGCGTCGTAGCTGCTGTAAACGGCCGAATACGATGCGAGGCCTTGCGACTTGGCTATGTTGCGGGCCTTCTTCAGTTGGGTAAAGACGTTCAGCGGGATGTCGAGCATGTTCTCTTCGGGCCACACTGTCCTCGCCTCCTCCACCGAATAGCGGCCGTATTGTCCCGGCGGCGTCAGCGAAAGGGGTATTTCATACTCGTAATAGTTATTGCGGTAGTCGCTTCCGAGGCGGATGAACACGGCCAGCTGGTTGTCAGCAAGGTTAGTCGTGTTCTGCTCGAAGGCGTTGGCGTGCACGAACATCTGCAGGCGTTTGTACTGGCGCAGGTCGAGCGTAGTGTTCTTATACACGGCCTTGGCCTCGCCCGTAGAGAAGTTGCTGACGGTGAAGCTCAACGCCTGCTCGTTCTCCTCGGCCAGCTGCGGCTGGGTGGGGTCTTGCTCGCGGGTTATGCCCGGCGGCAGGATGTAGTTAACGGGGCTCTTGTCGTTGTTCTCCTCGATGTTCACCGCGCTTACCGACATTGTGCCGCTTTCGCCTGAAGTGTTGCTGAGCGCCTGCTCGTACATGCGCCATTCGCCGCGCACGAGGTCCAGCGTGGCAAAGCGGAGCACGATGGGCTTCTTGAAGTTGGTAAGGAACATTCGCATGAAGCGTATCGACGTGAAGTCGCTTATCGAGCCTACGTTCTCCTCGAAGTCCTCAAGCGGTATGCGGAACTGGTACCACGTGGCATGGCCCTCATCACCGTTGCGCAGCGTCGGAGAAGTTTCGCGCTTGTCGACGATGTAATTCTGCCCAACGACAAAGTCTTCAGGGCGCATGCTTATGCGGTATTGGAAATAACGCTCGTATTCGTTGAGGGTGTAGTCTTGGTTAATATCCTCCACGTCGGGCGTCGTCTTGTATGACGTGTCGTAACTCTCGGTGCGGTCGTCGCTGTCGGGAGAGTTGCCCTGCGGATTGTTGATGCGCTTGTAACGGCGCAGGATTGACGCCTCTATGCGGTCGAAGTCAGAGCCGCGGAAATAGTGGTAGTTGTCATTTGCAGGGTCGTTCATTATCGAGTCGAGCTGCGCCGGCGACACCTTGCCCTGTATGGCGGTAAGGAACTCTTGGTAAGGGCCGAACTCACGCTCCTCCGCGTCGGTCAGACCATTGTAGCCTACGTCCTGCAATTCGCGCGAACCATTTGTTGTGGCAAAGGCGTAAGTCGTGGTTGCCTGCGTCGGTATCTTACCCCACTGCGTGGTGGTGTAGTTCTCCGTGCCGTCAACCGACATGCCGCTCTCATAGAACTTGCGGCCGTCGCGCAGGATGTCTTCGCTCACTTCGCCAAGGTTGATGTACAGGTCGCCGCCGTACTGGTTGGCGTCAGGCTGCTCGTTAGAATAAATGAAGGGGTCGAGCAACCAGAATTCGATATACTCGATGTTGGCCGTTTCAAAGTCGCTGGTGTCCAGCTTCCTCATCATTCCGCCCCAATGCTGCTCGGGATTCTGCAGGATTCCGTCGTAGTTGAGGTTCGGGTTGAAGTTATACGGGCCGCGTTCCTCCGGATAATAGGCCAGGTTGAGTATTGAGAGTGTTGACGTGGCGCCGCTGTACGTATTGTCGTTGCGGTTGGGGAACAGCTCCCTTGTGTACACCTCGCGCACGTAATAGTTGCTGAGCTGGTCGAGGTCGCTCTTGATGTGCGACGGCGTGAGCGACGAACTGCGGCGGGTGAACAGCGGGTCGATGGTGTACCATGCCATCAGCGCACGGTTGTAGCCGCTCCTCAATGTCGTCTTGTCGCTCTGTTCGGGGAACATCGAGGGCACGCTCGAGAGCACCCACGACGTCGGCGTGGACACGTCGATGGCGTTCTTGGTGTTCTCGAAGTCGTCAATATACGACGCGTTGTCCTGCACGCCGCTCGCCTGACCGGCAATAAGCTGTGCGAACTCTCCCGAGAACGAAATCTGCGAAGGCTGCGTACAGTGCAGGAAAGGCAGTTTGTCGAGCATGTTGGTGAGCCATTGGCTCTCGTGCTTCCAGTTGATGTTCAAGCCCCAAAGGGTGTTGTTGAGCGGCTCCGAGCCCATCGTCACCTTTGTCGTCAGCGCCTGTTCGGATAGGTGTTGCAGCGTACCGCTTATCTGGAAGTTCTTCGAGAAGTCATACTGCCAGTTCAAACCGAGGAACGTCTTACGCTCCTGGGCATAGTCGGTGTTGCTCTCAAGCGAAACGTTCACGGTCGTTCCGGCGTCGATAATGCTTTGGTTGAGGATGGTGACCTCGCCCGCTGAATAGTCTACGGTATAGTCGGAGCCTTCGGTAAGGGTGACGCCTCCTGCCGTAACAACGACCGAACCTTGCGGCACGTTGTAAGCTCCGAGCGAGATGACATTGGCCAGCGTGCCTCGGAACTGTCCGCTAATCTGGTATTTGTTCTTCTCGGTTATCTGCTTGGCGGTTGTCTTTGTAGAGTCGTAAAGTTCAGTGTAACTGTATTTTTCGGCTATCTCGGCAGGTACGCCCTTGCTCGTAAGAGCCTCATACATGTCGGCTCCGAAAGGCTCGGCCTTCGGGAAGAACACACGGCCGTTGCTGACGGTGTATCCCTCTACATAGTCGAAGTAGCCGTTGCTGTTGGCCTTGTTGTTATTATCAAGGCGGTCGGCGCCTATCAGCTTGATGATAGGCTGCTCCTTCACCTGCTGCTCGGGTATATAAGAAAGGTAAACGCCGGTGGTGTCGCTCTGGTACTTGACGTTAAGACGGAACTTGTCTTTCTCTATCGACGAGGCCAGGTAATACACGTTCTTCATCATCAAGTCCCAGTTGCCTTGGCTGGGGTTGTTGCTGGTGTTCTTAAGCGACTTTACGAACAACGCCTGGTTGACGTCCTGTATGTCTGAGGCGAACTCTCCAACCTGATAGGTCATGCCGCCGTAAGTGTACTCGTAGGCCACGGCCAGCACCTGGTCGGTCTGCAGCGTAGACTTGAGCGACACGTAGCCCAAGGCCGAGTTGAGCGTGTACTCCGAGCTTGACAGCAGGCGTGCGCTTTCAAGCTTCTCATAGTCGGTTCCGCCGTCGAAGCCAGGTATTGCGTCGAGCACCGAGCTGGTGAGGTTGATGTCGCGCGCGTCGGCATAACTGTTGACTATCGTAGAATATTCGGTGTTGGCGTTGTTGCCGGGCACGGCCTGGCCCGTCACTGCCCACATGGGGTTGCTGACGGAGGTGTTCTCACCGAGGTCGGTGAAGGCGACTATGTCGCGCGAGTTGGTGGTGGTTCCGGTCTTGTTGGTCACCCAAATCTCAACGCGGTTGATGGTGACGCCGGTCATAAGGTTGGGCAGGCGCGACATTGCGTCGTTATACTTGTCCTTAAAATACTTCGAGAGGAAGAAGTGGCGGTTCTCCTCATAGTCGGTGACGTCAAACTCGAACGGGGTGAGCTGCTTGCCGCCCTTCGACGAAACGTTCTTCGTCGACGACTTCTTCTGCGACACGACGGTCTGCAGCGACAGCTTGCCGAACTGCAGGTCGGTGCGGATACCGAAGAGCGACGTAGCGCCCGTGACGAGCGACGAGTTGCTGGGGAACGACACGTTGCCGCCCTCTACGAGCTTTATAATCTCGTCTTCCTTGCCCTCATACTTCAGCTTGAGGTTCTGCGAGTCGAAGTCGAACGTAGCGTCGGTGTTGTAGTTGAGGTTCATGTTCACCTTGTCGCCCACGCGGCCGTTCACGCTGAGGTTTATTTTCTCGTCGAAGTCCATCGTCGTTGTCTTGCGGTTGCGTATCGGCAGCGACGGGTTGTCGATGTTCTTCAGCGTGGCGCCGAAGCGCAGCTCGGCCGTTCCCTGCGTCCTTATGCGCACGCCGCCGGGACCGAATATCTTCTCGGCGGGTCCGAGGTCGAAGTGCATGTCGGTAAACGAGAACTTATCCTTGCCGCCTTCCTTTATGAGCGTGTCGTTCTTCTGGCGGAAAAAGCGGTCAAACTCCTTGCGCTCGCTCCACTTGCGGTATTCCTCGGGAGTCATCACGATAGGCGTCGAGAGGTAGCTGTCGCCCATCTTCGAGCCTATGTAGTAACGGTTGAGCGTGTCGTTGTAGACCACCTCCTGCTTGATGTTCTCCGGGAACGACAGGTCGGCGGGATAGGTGTCAAGGTCGTCATGCGTAACGGGCGTGGTGCGCTGTATCTTCCAGCGCGGATGCAGCAGCGAGTCGGGTATGGTGTCGTCCTCCACCACCACGTCGGGCTGCGCCTTTATGCTGTCCTGAGCCGCATGGCGGCCGGTCACCTCGCTCTGGAGATAAGGCACGGACAGGGCGTAGCTCGCCGCGCTGACGGCAAGCAACATCATCAAAAGTCCGTAAATTATCTTCCTCATTGGCGAGAATTATTATATAAATATGTGATTACGAAAAGCGAACAACGGGACGGACGTCACTTAAACTAAACGCCACAATAGCCATCACCACTCCATTATTCATTATTCATTCTTCAGTTTATCACTTTATCTGCTTCAGCGCGAGCTTCACCACCTGCTCTACGGGCAGGCCCGGCTGCTCCTTCAATATGGCTATGACGACCTTGGCCGACGGCGCCGGGGCGAAACCGAGCATGGTAAGCGCGCCCACGGCCTCGTCCTTAACCTCCTTATCCACCTGCACGGCGGCCTGTCCCGTCTGCGCGGGCAGCTCCTCGGCCATGCCGAGCGCGGCAATCTTATCCTTCAGGTCTACTATTATGCGCTGCGCCGTGCGCAGGCCAATGCCCTTTACGGTCTTCAGGATTTTCTCGTTTCCCTGCGAAATCACGCCGCAAAGCTCCGCCGGCGTCATCTCGGAGAGTATCATACGCGCCGTGTTGGCGCCTACGCCCGACACCGTGATGAGCAGCAGGAACATCTCGCGCTCCTCCTTCGACGCAAAACCGTACAGCGTGTAGGCGTCTTCGCGTATGCTCTCGAAGACATGCAGGCGCACGTCCTTCTTGCCCTGTATGGCTGTATATGTGTTGAGGGTTATGTTGAGTCCGTAGCCTACGCCGGCCGCTTCAACCACGGCGTAAGCCGGAGTGAGGTCGACCAGTTCGCCCCTTATATATTCAATCATCAGTAGGAAAAATTACAATTACACATTATCTAAAACGAGCCGCGGCCGCTTTTATTGCGCACAAGGCGCATTTTAACCCAAAAGACAACACGCAACGCCCCGGGAGCAGTGTTGTCTTATGTAAAAAAGGAGTTATCGGGAGTTAACAGGAGTTAGGCTCGTTTCACTCGCCGGAGTTAACGGACAATAGTTTTTTTTTGAGGTTTTGAGGTTTTAAGGTTATGATGTTTTACGGTTGTGAGGTTTTAAGGCACACTTAAAATAATGTAAGGTTGATATAAGTTTAACGTGAATTCGGTATAATTTAAGATACGTAATGAAAGCGCCCTCTTCCAAGTGAGGCTCACTTGGAAGAGGGCGCTTTCATTATACCGAACTCACGTATTAACAAATATCACAATGCGATACGCCTGAAATATGGGTCGACGGGAAGACCTACTCGCCCAACAGCCTACTTAAAAGGCTGCCTCCTGGCGTCCTGTTATGGCGGAAGTATTGTCGCCTTGCTGAAGGAGTATCTTGAAAGTCCTCTCCTCGTCACGGTTTTGATCGGCGCTCATCATTATCCTATTGTCCTTGCACACCACCGTGAGCCAATCACATGTCACATTGAACTCTCCGGTTTCAGCAAGCTTCTTCATCTCGATTGAAGTAGGCTGGCAAACCACCTTGCCGTCAACCTCAATGCCGTATATATACCATCCTTTACATTCGGCGTCTACATACACCGCACTGCCATCTGCGTCAAGCGTCACGTACTTAGCTGACAGGTGTATTTTGTCTGGCCACGGACCTGTCGGTGAAACCGCATCCTGACTTCCGGTTACGGCGTCAGAATAGTTGCAGTCCTGAAGGTATATCTTGAATTTTCTTTCATCGTTATTATTTTTCTTGGCGCTTATCATTATCCTATTGTCCCTGCACATCACCGTGAGCCAGTCACATGTCACATTGAAACTTCCGGTTTCAGCAAGCCTCTTCATTTCGGTTGAAGTAGGTTGGCAAACCATCTTGCCGTCAACCTCAATGCCGTATATCCACCACCCTTTGCTTTCGGTGTCTACATACACCATTCTGCCATACTCGTCAAGCGTAACATCCTTGATCGACAAGCGTAACGGATTAGGCCACGGACCCTCCAACGGAGCTGCCGACTGATGTCCGGTTATGGCGCCGGCATTGTCGCCCGACTGAAGGTGTATCTTGAAAGTCCTCTCCTCGCAGCCGTTTTCCATAGCGCTTATCATTATCTTATTGTCCCTGCACATTATCGTGAGCCAGTCGCATGTCAGCTTAAGACTTCCGGTTTCAGCCAGCTTGTCAAGCTCGTCCTGCGTAGGCTCGTAAGCCATCTTGCCGTCAAGCTCAATGCCGCTTATCCACCATCCTGTGCCTTCAGCGTCTACAACCACCGTTCTGCCAAAATAGTCAAGCGCAACTTCCGTGGCCGACAGCTCT
Source organism: uncultured Prevotella sp. (assembly GCA_944321295.1). Lineage (GTDB taxonomy): Bacteria > Bacteroidota > Bacteroidia > Bacteroidales > Bacteroidaceae > Prevotella. The sequence continues at coordinate 27,264 of CALUKU010000022.1, read as the reverse complement.
ATCCGTTCCTCCACTTCGCCGCTACGCACGTTCCCGTCCATTCCATACATATCGTCCGCGTCATTCGTACATGCGCAAAGCGTAACAAACAGACAAACCAATAAATACCATCCTTTTCTCATACTCTCACATTTTTAATTCTTACCTACTGCAAAATATTCAAGCTGTGTAAATCTATAACCATTTACAGAAAACAAATACCGATCTGTTACAGATATAACTCTTCCGAGATAATATCCATTATGTTCTCCATTCCATCCCCATTCACAATGAAGATACGGAGTATTCATCACACCTTTCTCTTCATTTGCCCAACAGAAATATCCACCATCAATAATCCAAGCATGTCCAGCCCCTGCATTAATGTCTGTTCCTTTTATATAAACTATATCCCCATTTACAATATGCCTCATCACAGTTGTATCTACAAAATTAGTAAGCCCATCTGTAGATAATTTGTAACCTAAACTTTTGACCAATTCATAAGCATATTTACTATCTGTGCCACTTTTTGCTGGACTATAAGACATATGAACATCTTTACCTATCCAATACAACATTTTAGCAACCTTATCAATAGCTTCATCATAACTTATTTCAGCGGGAGGTCCTACAATTCTTGTCGAATAAACATTCCCCTCAAGCTCTTTTTCTTGTTTTTCAAGAGCGTTTCTAATAGAAGAGAAATTATAAACCTCACCATGATATTCCAAACTGCTTTTTCCATAAAGCATTACTTGCCCACAAGCAACGGCAACACAACCAACGGGACAATTAGGATGTTCCTCTATTACATACTTATCATATGGCGAAAACTGGCTCCAAGAAGTTGCAGCTCTTGGTAATTCACTAACACAACTTTCTAAAATATCATATTGAACGGCGACAGCGGTATCATTTTCGTCAATTGTTGCCATATAGTCATCAATCTTGCTGACAAAATTTGCATACACGATGTCATCGTAACTTTCCTCATACTCAAACTTACCCTCTTCAGAGAAAGCCAATACAGGATTCACCCTATCGTCAGTTGCAATAACAATAAAACCATTATCGTCAGCTCTATTCAAAATATAAGCTAACGTATCTGAAACACCAACAGCCCTCGTTAGAGTTTTTCCTTTATCCAATACATAACTTACATTAAAATCAGAACTTGAACGTGTAGACTTCAAGAAACGGTTTGCAATGTCCAAAGCTTCACTCTCAGTAATCTTATGACCTGCATCATTGACAACATAAGAATTGTTTGAGCTATCTACAACTTCATCAACAACATCTGTCGAACACGAAACAAACAGAGATGTCACTAACCCTAATAATAAATAAAACTTTTTCATATGCGTCGATTTTAAAGGTTAATAAACAAGATTATAATTTTGTCCAAAGATAGCAAAACTAAATATAAGTTCCAAATTTTAAGTAAAATATTTTTAATAAATCCACAATTATCGCAAATAAATTAACACATGCTACGATTAAACGGCAAAAAACGCATGACGGCAAATAATCTTTACATTTTCAAAAGGTTACCTTTCAGCGTGCGAAAGGTAACCTTTTAGCCTTTAAAAGGCCGCCTATTACAAGCCGAAAGGCCGCCTTTCGGAAACCTGCCGATTTGCTTATCGGTTAATACGGAATTTGGGTCAACCAGCGGACAAATAACAAAACGACAACCGGAAGCCGCCGCTTGGCAGGCCTCCGGTTGTCGTTTATCGTAAAAAATGTATTATTTTGCGCGGCGGGGCATTACCACGTAATGCTCATACCGAGGTTCAGGCTTGCGTTAGAGCTGAGGGGGATGAACTCCTTGCTCGTCTTGCCGAGCAGATGGTCCATGCCAATGAAGAAGTTGTAGCCCTTCGGATGGATGTTGAGCACCCAGCCCATGCTGGCCGTGAAGCTGTTTACGGCGAAGTTTACGCCGCCGTCGAGCCACTTCAGCGGAGTCCAGTTGGCGCTGAGGCGGCCTTCGGTCCATGTGTAGGCGCCCTTGATGCGGGTGCTGCTGAGCAGGCCGAAGGTAATCTTGCGGTAAACGGGCAGGTTATACTCGGCGCCGAAGTTGAGCGTAGCGCCTATGCCGGTGGTGCGGCCGCCCTTGTTGCCGTTGTCGCGCAGGTTGATGAAGTCGGTTATCTGGTCGCCGTAGTTGTCGGTCTGGTCCTCAAAAGGCACGCCGACGCCGTCGTTGACCGAGATGTCGTGGAAGCCGTCGAAGACGAACTCGTCAGAGCGGTTGACGGCCTGGGCGTTCTCGCTCCAGCTGATGAAGCCGAGGTCGAGCACCGACGCGCTGACGCGCCAATCGTCGTCAATCTGATAAACGGCACCGAGGTCTACGGCCATACCGAAGCCGCCGAGGCCGAAGCCGTCAACGTCAACGTCGTCGATCTTATCGTAAGTGCCGTTGTCGGGATTGTTATATTCGTCGGTAGTAGAGAGGTAAGTGAAGCCCTTCATCGAAACGTCGGCCACGGCCTGGCCCGAAACGGTCCACTTGTTCTCGCCGGCGAGGTCGGCCTTGAGGTTCTGCAGCTTGAGGTCGGCGCGGCCAAGACCGAAGAGGAACTTCAGCTTGGCGCCCACGCGCAGCTTCTCGTTAATCTGGCGCGAGTGGCCTAAGGCCAGCTCGGCGTATGACATGGCGTGGGCGTTGACGTCGCCCATGTCGTAAGTCTTGTTGCCCGTGTTCTTGGCAAACTCGAACAGCTCGTAAGGCAGCGACATGCCGAACGACGTCTTCGAGCTGATCTCAATGGTGTTATAACCGCCGAAGGCCTTGAAGCCGCCCGAGAGGATGGTTATGCCCACGTCGCCGATGATGCGGTTGTTGCCCTTGCTGAAGCCGTCGAGGGCCTTGTCGGCTGAGATGTACGGGTTCATGAACGTCGTCATCTTCTTAGAGCTTGAGGCCGGGAACATGGGGTTGTGCATCACCACGTCCTGGTATCCGAAGTTGCCGTGCAGGTTGACGTTGATGTTGCCCAGCACCGGCACGGATACGTAGTTCTGCTCGTTGCCGAAGGCGGGGTTCATGTCGTGGCGGAACTTATAGTCGTCAGTGAAGTAGGCCGAGTTGAGCCCCTGCGCCGCTGCTCCGCCGGCAGTCGCAAGCATAAGGGCGACGGCCGCGTATCTTATATGTGTCAGTTTCATTTTCATTAGGTGTTTGATGGTTAGTTGAAGTCGCCGATGACGGTTCCTACGAATTTCACTTTGATGTCACGCGCTATGAGGAAGTGCTTGCGGGCGTTGAGCGTAACGCCTGTAACAGGCTTCTGGCCGTCCTCCGAAGCCTTGGCCGACACGTGGAACACGAGGCCGTCAAGACGGCTGAGCGCACCGTCCTTGTTCTGCTTGATGTCTACTGAGAGCGGCGTTTCGGTAGAGTTCTCGCCGTCGCCCGAAGCCAGCACGCTGTTGCTTACTTCTACGGATATCTCGTCGCTGCCCATTGCGTTGCCGTCAACGTCGATGGGTGTTACGTCTACGTTGAGGTAAGCCGGCACGCGGTTTTCAATCGTAGTGGTAAGGTTGATGTAAGAGCCTTCGGCAAGTTCGAAGTCCTCGATGTCCTCATGCCATCCGTCGATGGTATCCTTATAAACGATGCTTGCGTTCTGGTCGAACATGATCGGGGCCGTGAACGAGTATTCAGGCTGGACGGTGTACTGACGGCCAAGCTCGAACGTGCTTTCCTTTGACGCATCGGCACGTGCGCTCGCAGAGAAAGTTATCCTGTCGGGGATTTCCCTTATCAGCTCTGACAGGTCTGCGTAATCGCGCACGACGTCATACTCGGCGATGTTGATACCGTCCTTCCTGCGGCAGATGCACACCTTGGTGGTGCCCGACGGTTTGACGGGTATGTCGCTAACGTCAATGCTCTTAAGCTTGACTCCGTCCTTATACGATGTTATCGTACCGCTTATTACGCCCCCTACGGCCATATCATTAGACACCGAGAGGTTGATTACAGGGTTGTAAAGGTCAACCCACACGTCGCCGTCGGTAAGGAATTCGGGCACACCGGTTATGTCGACGCTGCCGAGATCGTCAAGGTTGATTTCAGGGTCGAATACGCCCCTGGCGTTCTCAACTACAATGTCGTCCATCGTGAAAGAGCTGCGTATCCTAGCGCCGTCGACAGCCGTCACGCCGGCTCCTCCGTTAACGGTGGCCGTTACGGCAACACGTATCGTGCCTGACATGTCGACCTTGTCGCCGGCTATGGCTACGCTGCCGAGCGACTTGTCTGAAGCCTTGAAGTCAAGACCTGTTATATTGGCCGAAACCGTAAGGTTCCTGCTTGTCGGAATATTGGCGAACACGAGCGTAGAGCCGCTGACGGTGCACGCGGTCGACGCAGTCACATTGCTTATATCCATATAAGCAGGCAGTTGCATCGTAAGGTTGCTGATTGAGCTTACTGCGCTGCTCAACTCCGCCGGGAAGCTGACCGTAAGGCGCATCGTGGCGTCAGTGCCTACATATGAAAGGCTCTTCACCTCGGCGGGCTTGTCGCCCGAATAAGTAAACGTCTGGGCGTCGCCCTCGGCTGATATCGTAAAGCCCGTGCCACCGGGTATGGGCACAACCTTAAGCACGATTTCGCCTTCCTGCGGCTCTCCCCATTTAGACACCGTAATCTTGTCAATCTCAGGGTATACGGGGTCGACCGTTTCGCCCGTCTGCTCGAAAACATAGTCGCCGTTAGATTTCTCAACGACGCAATCGCTGCCGTCAAGTTCGAGCACGTCAGCCAGCTTGATTGTGTCGGTGGAGTTAACGGGAAGCGTAAGTCCGTCGCTTCCGAAGCCCATCGTCGCGTCAATTTCGTTGAAGTCGTAGTCACTGTCAGTGCAACCCGACAACGCGAACATTCCCGCCATTGCCACGCAAGGCAGGAAGAAAGATTTAAAACGATTAAAATCCATTAGTCATATTTTATAATTAAGTTGTACATTTACATTCTTAACACTTCCACACGTATGACAAATTCATACGCTCGGACGCAAAACAGACTTATTTTAATTTATTAATGTTGGCTTAAACTTTTTAAAATTAATTTTTTTGCAAAAGTATAAAAAATATTTAATGGCAGATTTATACAATGGTTAAATTATATTAACACAAATCCGTTTATCACCGAAAATAAGGACAATAATGTGGCATTTAATAACAATGAAACACACAAAACGGTAAACGTCGACACTCATATGACGCCCGGGCGACACACCGCACAACTCATGCCAACACCCGACGGCAACACATCATTATGCCGTAACGCCGCGCCCTATCCCATGACGGCACCGACGTTACGGCATAAAAAACTGCACTTCCAATGTTCGTGTTATATATATTTGTTTATGTTGGTTCTCCGATTACGGGCACCGCTCCGCGCTGCAGACGCCGAAAAAGCCTGCCGTGAAAGCAAGGCCTTGCTTTAATGTTGATTAATATATTTGTCGGTTGCAAATATATAAAAAAGTTCTAATTTACCCCCCCCGAAAGCTTAAATAAGGTTAAACATCCAATTACGTAAAGTAAATACATTTGACAATGCGCAGGCGCATACCGCTACAATTGTCTTATTTTACATTTGTTATAATAACAAAAATGCTATTATTTACCTATTTTACATTATCTTTGCACGCAAAAGCAACAGACCAATTAAACATTTGTTAGAATATGAAGAAGATTAGAGCGGCCGTAGTAGGCTACGGCAACATCGGTAAGTTCACCGTTGAGGCGCTCGAAGCCGCTGAAGACTTCGAGATTGCGGGCATCGTAAGGCGCCACGGTGCCGAGAACAAGCCCGCCGAACTGGCGCAATATGACGTCGTTAAGGACATAACCGAGCTGAAAGACGTTGACGTGGCGATACTCGCGACGCCGACAAGAAGCTGTGAGGAGTATGCTGCAAAAATCCTTCCGCTGGGCATTAACACGGTTGACAGCTATGACATCCACACGGGCATAAGCCAATACCGCGCAAACCTCATGAAGATTTGCAAGGAGCACGGCCGCGTGGCGATAATATCGGCCGGATGGGACCCGGGCTCGGACAGCGTGGTACGCACGCTGCTTGAGAGCCTCGCGCCCAAAGGACTCAGCTATACGAACTTCGGCCCCGGCATGAGCATGGGCCACTCTGTGTGCGTGCGCTCAAAAGCCGGCGTGAAGAACGCGCTCTCCGTAACCATCCCCAAGGGCGAAGGCATACACCGCCGCATGGTTTACGTTGAGCTGGAAGACGGCGCAAGCCTCGAGGAAGTGACGAAAGCCGTAAAGGCCGACCCCTACTTCGCTTCCGACGAAACATATGTCATCGAGGTGCCGAGCGTCGACGCCGTTAAGGATATGGGCCACGGAGTGAACCTCGTGCGCAAGGGCGTGAGCGGAAAGACGCAGAACCAGCGCTTCGAGTTCAACATGAGCATTAACAACCCCGCGCTCACCGCGCAGGTGCTCGTCAACGTAGCACGCGCATCAATGCGCCAGCAGCCAGGCTGCTACACCATGATTGAAATACCGGTTGTCGACCTCCTGCCCGGCGATAGGGACGAATGGGTGGCACACCTGGTGTAAAGCCCCACCCCAACCCTCCCGAATGGAGGGAGCTTAAAATGCTTTTGCGGGTAACGTCAACGTTTTGCTGACATACAAAATAAAATGAACGTGGGAGAAAGTAATTTGGCTTTCTCCCACGTTCATTTTATAAATATCAAGAAAAACAGCGAAACACATCAACCCCCTCCCTTCCGGAGGGATGGAGGTTGGTTTCTATTCGTCCGGCAGGAAGAGCGGATCCTCGGGCATAACCATGACGGGCTTCTGCTCATACTGCTTCATAATGTCTGCGGGAACGTACTTCTTGTCGATAACGAGGCGGAACATGAACTCGTTGAACCATTCGTCGGTCATCACGAGACAGCCCTTGTGGCCGTAGTCGGGGCCCCAGCTGTTCTCCACCTTCCACATCACCGGCTTGCCGTCCTTGTCAAGGTCGACGGCCGTGAGGGTCATGGCGTGGGTCGAGCCGCTGTCGTATGTCATGATGCGCTGAGCCTTGTCCATGCCGAACGTCGTGCCGAATAGCGAGCCGTAGTCGTAATTATTAATGTCGCAATAACCGCGCTTGCGGTCGAGGAACTTAGCCACGTCATACGAGCTGTAAAGCTTTATGCCGTCCTTCAGCGAGGCGATGGCCATCTTGGCGATGTCTTCCATCGGCAGGTTGAGGTATTTCCAGTTAGTGCCGTCATACGTGTGGCGGTCATATTCAATCTCGTAAGTCTTGTAATACTCGCGGCGCGGGTCGTTCATCACCATTATGAACGAGCCTTTGAGCGGCTTGCCGTCAAGTATCTCGGCGGCGAACGTCACGGGGTTGTACTTCTTAGCCTCGGTCACGGTGCGTCCGTCCTTGTTCTTGAAGGCATAGGTGAACTCCGTAGGAGGCTCGCCCATGGTAAGCGCCAGCATGCGGTAAACGGTGGCGAGCATGCGCGTCTTCTCGGCCTTGACGTCGGCCTTGCTCTTGCCTTTTGCCACCATGTCGCGCAGCTGCAGACCGAACTCGCGCAGCTTCGACTTCAGCAGGCTTGCCACCTTTGACGTGTTGTCGCTCGAATAAGTTTCGGGCATTATCTCAGAAGGCACGAGTCCGTATTTCGCCACGAGGTCAACTACGCCGCAGTAAGTACCGCCGTCGTTAATGGGGCTCTTGAAGAAGAAGCGCACACGCTCGTCGTCGATGGGCTTGTCGGCGCAGTCGATGACGCCCTGCAGGAAGAGGTTCGACTTCTCCAGCTGGTCCCAGAAGAACAGATAGTCGTGCGACAGGTCTACGACGAGCGAATCAGTACGCTGCGCGAAGGCCGAACGCATCACGTTGAAGCCGCTGAACATCCAGCAGCGTCCGCTCTGCTTCTGGTCGTGTATGCTCTGCTGCGGCGTTTCCACGCTGAAGTAAGAGTCAACGGGGCCCTTGTTGGCCTGGTTGACGGCCAGCGCGTCAATGCTGTTGGCGGCCAAGGCGTTGAACAAGGCGCGGTCGGCCGGCGTGCGCTGCTGGGCCTGCTTAATCTCTGTGAGCATATCCTTTGATATGCCTCCGTCGTCGGTCTTTGCATGGCACGGCAGCGACAAGGCCGCAAGCAGCAAGCCCGACATAATGTAAGTTCTTGTAGTCGTCATTTTGATTAGATTTATTTTCTGCGGGCAAAAATAGTCTTTTTTATTGACAAAACATTACATTATGCCGCCAAATTATGCCTCCATTTCTCTTAAAACTTGTAAAATGCGCATCCGTAACACCTTTTCCGCCTGCGACAAACCAGGTTCATCCGCAATTTCATTGGATGTAAATTCAATCTTACATTCAAACAACAATAAAAGGCGCAGAACTTTGTAGGGACATAATTTATTATGTCCGCACGTTTCGAAGAAACGTATTTTATTAGTGACGCTCTAAGGATACGCCCCTCCGTGGCGTGCGGACATAATAAATTATGTCCCTACCTTAGGGATGCGTTATTTAGCACGTGACCGCTCATAAGCGTATCATTGCATCCAAACAGATTTGCGGATGACCCCAAGAGGCCACCTTTTACAATGCGAAAGGTTACCTATTGCGTCGTAAAAGCTTACCTCTTGTGCCTCAAAAGGCAAGCTTTTGCAACACGTTGGATATCAACGTGTTACGACGGCGGCGCAAAACCACGGAAAGAACGGGCGGCAACACGGGGCAAGGCGGGCGGGCGCGGGCGTCAGCTTATTGCCCCGCCAGGGCCGCACTCTTCACTTAATTTAGGGGTTCCCCTATCATATTTAGAGGTTTTTACACGCCCGTTTACCGATATAATCAGTAACTTTGCCTGCAATAAAATAAGGAGGCGGTTATGAAAAGACATGTCATCTTGTCGCTGTGCGCGGTGATGTTGCTCAGCGGCTGCACCACATACACAGGCAGCGGAGCCATGACGGGCGCAACGTTCGGCTCGGTCATAGGCTCGGCCATAGGCGGAATAACGGGCGGTCCGCGCGGGAGCGACGTGGGCACGCTTATCGGCTTGGCGGGCGGAGCCGTCGTGGGCGGCGCCGTGGGGGCGTGAGGTCGCTGGTTCGAGTCCAGTCATCCCGACCAAAGCATAAGGGGTTGAAAATCAGTTATTTAGCTGTTTTCAACCCTTTTTGTTTTGTTTTATTTAAGAGAAAAACAGCCGTTGGTTTTGTCTATTTTTGTGCTTTTTTGCGTATATTTGTACGGAAATACCTGCACAATACCTGCACATTTTTCTGTACAAGTAAGCAGAAGGAAAAGAAAAATCATTGAAATGAAGATAACAATAAAGCCATATTTGGATACACGGCGGTCTGTCGGTGATGCGCCGGTTAATATGATGTTGTCACTTACCAGTCATGGCAAGTCAGCCTTGATACCTGTCGGGATTAAAATATCACCTTCTTTATGGGACAAGTCAAAGCAGGCTGTGATGCGTTGTCCGCAAAAGGCGTATTTTGACAAGGCCATATCAGACAGGTATTATGCCGTTCAGGAAATGATAAGCCGAATATCCGAAGAGAATGAGGTACTGTTGCGGAAACTTACTATTACGGAGATAAAGAACATCATCCTTGAACGGCTTGACGGTAAAAAGGAAAAGAAGGAGAGGAACGGAAGCTTTGCGTTAGGATATAAGAAATTCCTTGAAACTAAGCAAGGACGGACAAGGATGATATATGATACCACATGGAAACGTATATGTGAATTTACGGACATGGCCGAACGTCTGGACTTTGAGGACGTGAGTGTGAAATGGCTGAACGAGTTTAATGATTATATGGCAGAACGTTCACCAGCTCAAAATGCGAGGAGCATACATCTTAGGAACATAAGAGCTGTGTTCAACTATGCGCTTGACGAAGAGCTAACGGACTTGTATCCATTTAGGAAATTCAAGATACGTTCGACACAGACAATGAAACGTAGTTTGTCCGCAGAAGACATCAGAACTATAGCCACCATGCCGCTACTTCCTTGGCAGGAGGAATACCGTGATGTGTTTATGCTAATCTTCTATCTGATAGGCATAAACATTGTAGACCTGTTCAAACTGACAGACAAGAATATGCAGAACGGAAGAATTGTTTATATCAGAAGCAAGACAAAGAAGATATATTCAATAAAGATAGAACCAGAAGCCATGGAGATACTAAAGAAAAGAAAAGGCAAAACACATTTATTGGATATTGCAGACAGGTACAAAGATCACACAAACTTTACGTCCAGATTTAACAAGGCGTTAAAAACTTTCGGTACATGGGAGGTTGATCCCCATCATAAGCAGAAAATAAAGTATAAGCCATATTGGGACTTTTTGTCATCGTATTGGGCGCGCCATTCATGGGCGACGATAGCTTATAATGACTGCAATATCCCGGTTGACGTAATTTCGCAGGCGTTGGGACATTCGATAGGCAACAAAGTTACGATGGTTTACATTAATACAGACAGCAAGAAGGTGGATGCGGCCAACAGGAAAGTTATAGATTTTATAAAAGCGAAAAATCCAATTTAAACTAATAAGCCGAATGAGCCTGATTGGCCTGATACGCCGAGGGTGACAAGAAGCGTGGATTGATAAAAAGACAGAAAAGCGGGTGTGCAGATTGAATGGTTGCACACCCGCTTTTTTTTAATTTAGGTTGCGAATGTAGTTGAGGTAGCGGCGCATTTTGATGAGGGCGGATTTTTCGGCCATGCAGGGCGAAAGGCGGCCTTTGTACATGCCTGCGGTATAGTAGACGGAGATGCGTTGGAGCATATGCGGCTGTATTTGCCTTGGCATGTGGCCTCGCTTGCGCAGTTTGTAGAAAATGGTCTTGTCCATTACCATAAGCTTGCCGTTGTCGGTCATGAGGACGAAGTAACGGCGGCCGGTGAACTTGTTTAGTTGCTCGGCCTTCAGTTTGGCGTAGTAATAAGCGATGCGGGCTTTGAGAAGTTTCAAAAGCCCCCTCCTACTCCCCCGACGTGGGAGGGACAGGTTTCGGTTTGTTTGTTGTTGTTTCATATTCTTTGTTTTTTTAGATTGATTAATGGGTTGTCTGGGAGAATTGGGAGAACTGGGAGGATTGGGAGTAAACTGAATAAGCCGGATTGGCCGGATGAGCCGAGGCTAATTAGGCTGTAATCCTCATTGTCTTACGGGACGTTGGCGGCGGCGACGTAGTTCTGCGAGCCGATTTTGACGAAGTAAGGACGCGGCATTTCCTTGTAGCAGACCCACAGGCCGATGGCGCGCGTCATGAGCAGGTCGTCGTGCTTGCCTTCGATGGCGTCGAACGAGCCGTCATGCTCCTCGTAGGTAAGGTATTCGTCGAGGCAACGCTTGTCGCGCTCGATGTAAAGGTGCTCGCGGACGACCTCGATGAGTAGCGAGATGATGTCGCCCTTAGTCTTTACGTTGGTGTGGAAGCCATACTTGACCTCCGCGCCCTCCTTCACGCTGCTGGTGTCGGTTGACTTACGGGCGTAAAGGTTGTTGTACACCTCTTTCAGCTCGTTGAGGATGAAGGACGACTGATCGCCGTTGACGTAGCGGTTCTTGTCCTTCGTTTCAAGGGTGTTGCTCTCAATGACGAGCAGCGCATCATCATAAAAGGCGGCGATTTGCGCGGCTTTCCACGCCAGCAAGTCATGGTCGATGTGCCCGTACCACTGGGCCACGATTTGCGGCAGTCCGCCCTCCATCATGTCGTAGCGGTCGATAACGGAAATGACGGAGAAGTCGGAGTCGTCGGAGCGTCCGCCGATGTCGACGGTGACGAGATAACGGTACATGACCTTCTCGCCGGGAAACTTCTCGGGGAACTCCCAAACCCAAAGCAGTCCTTGGTTGTCCTCCACGAACTTAAGACCTTTGAGGCAGTCCTTACCGCTGCGCTCACAGCCTACCACGTCGCCGACGGCGAGGGGCGGACGACAGGCGTCCTTAAACTTCTCGACAAGGTAGATGTCGAAGATGCGCTTGCCTGAATTGACAAACGCCTCGATGTCGTCGGATGGGAACTCGGCGGCCATGCCTGCGTGGGAGTGGTACTCCGAACGCTTGACGACATACCAGTGTATGGCCTCAAGCGTCGCGCCCATCTCGAAGAGCCTCCAAAGATACTTGCCCGGCTCGTGGCGGTTGTCGGGCACGTTGGCGCCCATTCGGTTCTTGTACAGCCACACGGCGAAGTCGGAACGCTCGTCCTCGTCCTTGAACGGAAGAGAGTACATCTCGATTTGCCACCATGCAATGAAGAGCGCGCGGAAATTGCTCTCGCCGCTCTTGGCAGCGTCGTACTCCTCCTGAAAGAAGTTGCCCGTGCCATTGGCCGTGCTCTCGTAGACAATGAGCGTGAGCGGCTGGAGCAGCACTCCCGAGCAGACGGAACGCACTATATCACCTGGCTCTTTGTTCTCGGTTGACTTCCAAAACGCCACCTCGGTAAGATGCACCAAGTAAGTGTTGGCAGAGCGTTCCGAGTCGGGGTTTTCGGCGGAGCCTACCTCGACCTCGCACTGGCGCGACTTAATGCTTATGACGTTTGGCGAAGGCGTGCCCGTGATGATGGGCTCGCCCGGCTTGTAGCCCTCGCCAAGGGCGTGGACGAGGCGCACGGGATAATGCTCGATAAGACGCTTGAGCATATTGCGCACGCCGTAAGACGCCTTCTTCTGGTGGGCGACAATGGCCGAGCTGTGGCCTACGGTCAGCACGAGCTGGAGCCAAGCCATGTAGATTTGCACGGCGGTGGAGCCGCCCCACTGACGGGCTTTTAGGAGTACGAGGCGTATAGGCATACCGGCCTTGCGCATGTCCTCAAGCATGGATATAAGCTGGCGTTGGGGGCGGTTGAGAATGAACTTGACGAGGCGGCCCGATATTTTGTCCTGTATGATGACGAACAACGCCGCCCAAAAGGGAAAGTCGTACTGTATGCGGACGCGGATAAACGCCTCGATTACGTAGTCGATGTTCTCCTCGTTGTACTCCCACCGCTTGCGGCGCATGAAGTTCTTGATTGTCTTGGCGGCAAGCAGCTGCTTTATGAACTCATTATCCATCATCTCCACAGGCAGCCACATCACGGGCGTGGACGGCATGTCCTTAATCCTCACCTCGACGCGCTCGCCGATGGAACCCTCGCCGGTGACGGGGTTGAACGGAGCGGCGATTGCGGCAAGGCGGCGGTCGTCTTCCTGGAGGATGTCATTTAATTCATAATTCATAATGCACAATGCATAATTGGCCTTCGCCGAACTTTGTTATAAATCAGATAAGACGAATAAGCCAAATGGGACAAATAAGCCGAATACGGTTAGGCGGCGCAGACGTTGCAGTGCGCCGAGGATTACGGCGACGGCGTAGCAGTAAAGGTGGAGAAGGTTGTTGAGAGCGTGGGGGACGACGACAAGGGGCAGAACAACGCCGAGCAGTACGTAGGCGTTATACTCCAGCTTGTTTTTAGACTGCCACATGACGAAACCGAGGATGGCGAAGCACACGCCCGAGAAACCGACGGTAGGCACGGGCGACAAGGCGGGGGCGGTGCAGGCTATAAGATAAGCCGCAAAGAGCCTTCCGGCCGACATGTCAGCGAGGAAAACACAGGAAAGGAAACACCACAGGTTGAGGAATAGGTGCAGGGCGCCCACGTGGAAGAAGTGGTAAGTAAAGTTACGAGCAGACCAGTTTCTCAGTGACAAGTGACAAGCAGACGAGCAGTCAGCAGACAAGCGGCAAGTCAAATTGGCTTGACTACTTGTTACTGTGGGCTTGTCACTACAAGCTTGTCTGCTGACATATATGCCGACATCGTAAGGTGAAATGTCGGTGAAAAGCAATATGAACATGGCAAGGCTTAGAAGCAATGCCGCAATCTTCGTTTTCTTTCTTCGTAACATTTGCGTTTCTCCTTGCTTATGATGAATGATATTTGGCGTATTCCTACGTACATTTCAGGAGCGGGCTGGCAGACAATTTTCTCAATAACTGATTTCAGGGAGGACTGGGAGGGCTGGGAATTGTGGGAGAGCTGTGACAACTCCTCTTGGACGCGGCGGTAGATTTCGAGGTACATGCGCTGGTTGGAGAGGCGCATGTTTGTTATCGGCTGGCCGGCCATCATGCGTATGATGACGCGGTAAGCCTGACGAGGTGAAACAAAGAAACGGCTGGCCGGGGCGAACGCCACCATTTTGTAGAGCGTGTGCACGTCAACCTTGCCGCCGTAAATCTTGAATATACGGCGGTAAGCGTCCATTATTTCAGCGTCCTGCTGTTCCTTAAACTCGTTGCGGTCGTCCTTGTTGCGCATCCTTAATGACAAAAAATGAAGCCCCACCCGACCTACCCAAAGGGAGGAGATGATAAGACCTATGAGCCTGATAGGCGAAACCAATACAGGCTGCCGCCGACTGCGCGGAAGCCATAAACATTAAGGATGTAAAAATGTGCTGATGCAAAAATACAAAATATTTTGCCGAGTTGCGCAGATATACAGGCAAAAATAATAAAAGCGGATAAATTTGTCAGCAAACAGTCAGCGACGAGCAGTCAGCATACAAGTGACAAGGCATGTATGCTTGTGACTGTGAACTTGTAAACTAAAAAATAAATATATGGCAGAAACGAAAGACAATAACGGGAATACTGCGCAGGAACAGCGGAAAAGCCGCAGGGACACGTTCAGGGAGAGATTTGCGACAAGACATCCCGACGTGAACATGGACGACGAGGAGGCTTACTACGCCGCACTTGACGACGAGTACAACAGCCGCGACGAGGAACTGAACCGCTATCGCGCCGACAACGAGAAACTGAACAACATGTTTCTTGAAAACCCGAACGCCGCCTACTTCATGAACGACCTGCTGGACGGCAAAAAACAGATGGGCGTAGCGTTGATGGAACACTTCGGCGACCTGTTCAAGGAAGCGGTGAACGACCCGACGCCCGAGAACGTGAAGGCTTTTGCCGACGCGCTGGACGAGCACGCCGCAAGGATAAAGGAAAACGACAAGCTGCAGGCAGAGTTCGAGCAGAACGTAGACCAGTCGGGCGATACGATAGAGAACTGGGCGGAGGCTCACGGCGTAAATGCGGAGCAGCTGGACACCATACGTGATTTCATCAACGCTCAGTTCGGGAACCTGCTGGCCGGTATAATCACGACGGACATGCTTGACTTTGCCTATAAGGGCCTTAACTATGACAAGGACGTGGCGGCCGCAGAAGAGAACGGCGAGGCTACGGGGCGCACGCAGCACATACGTGAGAAGATGCGCAAGGGCAAGGGCGACGGTATGCCGATGATACCTGGAGGCGGACAGGCAAGGACGAGGCCGAAGGACGGCTTCCTTGCAAACGCGACGCGAAGCGACCCGTGGGAGAGCGCAAAGAGGGAGAAATACTAAAGCCCCACCTGACCTCCCCAAGGGGAGGAGCTATTAAAAATGAAAAATTAAAAATGAACAATTAAAAATATGAGAGAGATGAAAAAGTATTTAAGTTTGATTGTGGGCTTCATGCTCACTGTTGTTGCCACGCTGACGGGAGCAACGGGCAACGTGATTATGGCCGCCGCGGCATCAGACCTGCCCGACGCAGGAAAGACGACGGCCGGCGACGGTGTAGAGTCGGTTGACGACGTTAAGAACTCGGGCGCAAGCTCGGTGACCCATACCGAGGGATATGCGGACGAGGACTTCCACGTAACCGACTTAGACACCAAGATAATGAAGATACGACCGATGTCGACGCCGCTGGAGCAGATAACGCGCGGCAAGGGCGGACGGCACATAAGGTCGATGGTGACGAAGTATTACAGCGTGGGCACTCGTCCTCTGTACACGACACTTAAGGAAGCTACCACGGCACAGGCGACAGGCGACCGCGTTACGATAAAAGTAGATGACGTTAACCTCTTTACCGAGGATGACACGATACGCGTAGTGGGCGTAGCGGCCATTACGAACGACAAGGGCGTGGCATACCAGAGCGGCGACCTGAAGCCCGACCTTATGCTGAAGGTAATCGGCGTTGACGAGAAGACGGGCGACCTGTCGGTGTTCGCCGTGAACGGAAACATGGACAGCGCGACCAACACGCCGATATGGCTGCCGGTGATAGCCAAGGGC
The DNA here is from genome assembly GCA_944321295.1 of uncultured Prevotella sp. GTDB lineage: Bacteria > Bacteroidota > Bacteroidia > Bacteroidales > Bacteroidaceae > Prevotella. Next base: position 11,063 of record CALUKU010000022.1, on the reverse strand, counting down.
ACGCGCCTGCTGCGCATGGGCAAGGCCTGCTCGGAGTTTGACGCACAGACGGGCATGTTCACCAACCTGCCGACGGCCGAGGAGCAGTATTGCCAGAACTACATGCTTCAGGTGGAGCAGTCGACGTTCGAGCGCATGTGGCAGAACGAGGCCAACTGGACGTTCTCCGACTTGGACGAAGAGGCAGTGTATGACTTCAAGGTAACCCGCGAACTCAGCTCGCTGTTCGGCGCAAAGGCCGTAATAGCCCACGCATCGAAGAAACAGCAGCTCACGTACTTTACGAAGGGCATTTGGTGGATGGCCGGCAAGGACATCACGCTGGGCCACTGGGAAGGCACGGGCGACACGGCAAAACTCGTAATCGACGAGAGCGACCTTGTGGACTTCTCGAAAGACCTGTTTATCGGCGTTGCCTCGACCAAGCGCAAGGTTCTGTTCGCCGGTTCGGACTTGGTGGCCGCAATATCGAAGATAAAGAGCGAGCGTTTCCGCGCAAAGGAAACAGTGGCAATATGGGATTTGAGGTTCACGTCGTTCAAGACCGATTTCGGCGAGGTGCTGCTCATACATCACGAGCTGTTCGACCAGGCGGGAATGTCGGACTACGGCTTTGCGCTTGAGGACGGCTACTTGGAGAAGCGCATCTTCCTGTCGTTCGATAAGAGCAAGCTTGACCTTAAGAAGGCAGGTATAAGGAACTCGACGGCGGAAGTGTTGCAGGAGGTGAGCTGCCTCGTGCTCAAGAACGCAAGGGCGCACGCGAGGGTACAGATTGCGCCGAAACCCGAAGGTGACTAAAAAAACAGCCCCTCCCAACCTCCCTGTAAGGGGAGGCTTAAGATTAGCTTAGCAAAACTTTGCCCCTTGTAAGGAGGCTGGGAGGGATTATCAAAAGATATTATGAGTAAGATAAAGACATATGTGAGCAGGTACACTGTGCCGCACTTCTCAGTGGGCATGAGGCGCATAGCGTTCCACGCCACTACGAACGGCAGGGCGTATTACATAACCGACGACGAGGAGCTGCAGAAAGGCATTGAGCGGCACCCGTGGTTCAAGAGTAAGTTTTACCTTGAAAGTACGGAAGAAGCCTCACCCCAACCCTCTCCACTGGAGAGGGAGAAAGGCTATGACAAGAAGGAACTGGTGGAGATGAGCTTCCTGACGCTGGCCGACGCGAAGAGTTACCTTGCCGACAAGTTCGGAGTTGTGAGGAGCAACATAAAGACGCAGGAGGCGGCGATAAGCGCAGGCGAGGCCAACGGGGTGAAGATAATATTCAGCCCCACCAAACCTCCCCATAGGGAGGCTTAAAGATACTTTTACAAATCATATTTGGCTACGATGCAGGTAAGCGAGGCGACGATAATAAGGGACGTAAGGGTGGCGATGGACGAGAACACGAGCGTTGCGCCATTCACAGACAGCGACGGCAACACGTTCGACCCGGACACGCTGGAGATGGAGGAGATAATCAAATCCAAGATAGCGGACGGGGTGAACGCCGTGAGAAGCGTCGCGCCGTTGTCGAAGCTGGAACCAGCACGCATGGCGAGCGGCGAGAGCTGGCCCATAAAATGGATTGACGAGGAGAAGATGATCGGCGAAGTTCCCCTACCCGACGATTACCTGCGGATGGTGTTGTTTAAGATGTCGGACTGGACACACGCAGTCACCACAACGATAGCCGTCGACAGCGCGCTGTATCACCAGATGTTCAGCAGGTGGAAAGGAGTAAGAGGCAACCCGTCAAGGCCGAACATAGCGATTGCGACGGACACGTCCACGGGAAAGAACGTTATACAATTCTTTTCATGCGACAGTACGGAGGCGACGGCGGAGCTGGCATATATTAAAAGATGTGATAAGCCCAATGAGCCGGATGAGCCTAATACGACGTATGAGATTGAGCAAGGCATATATAGGGCTGTGGTGCTGAAAACGGCGGCCCTTGTGGCGGCGACATACGGCAATGCAGACATGATGAACCTGATGAACACGCTGGCGCAGAAGGAAATCAATGCATAATGCACAATTCATAATGCAGAATTCGTAATCGGATGATAAAGAAGCATAAGATAACGGTGACGCTCGACTGGACGTCGATAAACAAAGACGTGCAGGACAAGGCATACAGGATGGCGAGGCTTGCCAAGCTGGGTGTTGACAATACAACGGCGGCAGACAGGCTGGAGAGCGAGATAACGCTTGGCGACGAGGACATGAGCCTGCTGAAAAGGGCGATGTCGCAGGGCTTGGCCGAGGTGGTGACGATGTGCGGGCAATACGTATGGAACACGTCGCACACGTCGGACAACTACATCCTTGACGGCAAGGACGTGACTATTACACTGATGATGCCTATAAACTTCAACCTTGCCGGATGCGAGAGCCTGGGACAGATGATACACGCATACATCGTGGCGAAGGCCATGACGGAATGGTTCAGGTACACCGTGCCGGCACGGGCCGCGGAGCAACAGGAGCTGCAGAACGAGGCGAAAAGGGATATACGCAAGATAATCAACGCACGAGTAAGGACGCTTGCCGGCGCGACGCCGATGCAGATAATAGTAGGCGACGAGAAACCGAGCGTGACAATGCTGTATTGCTTCGACAACGAGAACATCGAGGTGACGCCTTCGGAGGACACATACGACATATTAAGCACAAAAGCAAGGAAGGTGCAGTTTACGGCGAGCGCGGAAGAGCCTCGCGCCGTGGCTGCGGCACTGCCGTTAGGATATACGCCGAACATAGGTAACGAAGAGATTAAACAGCTGGGCAAGGTTGTATATGACGACATGGTGTATGCGTGGTGGACGGCGACGTCAAGGTTTGAGAACCGGGGAGAGATAAGCTATTGAAAAATTAACAATTAAAAATTAAAGCGGGCGGTATGAAGTCAATAAGGATAGGAAACGACATAAGGATAGAATGGCCGATAGTGCTTAGCGGCGACGTGGAGAAGCTGAAAGACTTGGACTTGACGGTGGAAGTGCGTCCGAGTGCTAAGATTATCGACACACACAACTATGCTGACGAGAACAGCAGGAAGGAAGTAACCGTGATGATGAACGGAGGCGTGGACTGTCTACCCGATATCGGCGACGGCAAGGAGCACTGCCAGCCGTGCAGGCCCCATCCGCATTGCCCTACGGCTCCCGTGCTGCTACCCTATCATATTGAGGATAACACGCTCATAGCCATGTGGACCGCCGACAGGCAGTTTGCCACGGGCGACTATGACATAATGCTGTATGCACATAAGAACGAGGGCGGACAGGCGGTGTGCGACCAATACAGGTTTGTACGCCTCGTGTCGCATACTGCGGAGGTTGACGCTCCTGATGGCAGCGGCATAGAAGCGATAATAGCGATGCAGCCCGTCACGCTCAGCCTCTCCGGCCTGTCCGCATACGAGGTGGCGGTTGTTAATGGATTCCAGGGCAGTGTTGAAGAATGGCTTGAAAGCCTGAAAGCCGGTAAATTGAGCAGTTATGTATCTGTTGAAAGCATTGACAATCTGCCACAGCAGGGTGATGAAAGTACAGGATATATTATTGGGACAAAATTATACATCTATGTAGGCACCGGCGGTGATACTCTTGAAGGCAAATATAAAGACGTCGGAGAGTTCAGAGGGCCGCAAGGCGCGCCAGGTTCCAATGGTAAATCAGCTTATGAGTTGGCTGTTGAAGGCGGATATGAAGGCAGTGTTGAAGAATGGCTTTTGTCTCTAAAAGGAAGAGACGGCGTTGATGGTGTAAACGGCGCAGACGGTCTTGATGGAGAAAACGGCAAGGACGGAGTAACTCCACTTATAAGGTGGAATAATAACCGTATTGAGCAAAGCACAGATAATGGCAAATCGTGGTGGGCATTAAGTGACAAGTTTAATAACAAACTTTATATTAAAGGCTATGTAACATCAGCAGACAAGTTGCCTAAAAACGCTTTGGTTGGCGACATGTACGGAGTAGGTCCTATTTATGGCGATGATGATGTCGAACAGACAAAACCTTACTATCAGGTTTATGTAAACACCGTTACAGACTGGGCTAAGAGTGCAACAATAACTAAAGTATATCAGGGCGACACGGAGCTTCCGCAGTCAGCAGAGAACAACGAGATAATATTAATCAAGAAATCTACTGACAACTACCTTGTTTACAAATACGTAAATGGAAGTTGGAATTTGCTTGCAAACCTTGCGGAGATATATGTAGAAAAAGACGACATAGTAAACAGGGGCGACAATATCTTTGCATTGGTTCAGTCAGAGATTGAGAACCAATATGAACTTTATGAAAGGGTTGTTTCATGGCGTAATTCAGGTACATTTACATCAATAACAGCCGGCATCGTCAATGAGCTTGGCGACAGTGAGAACGCCGTGATGTCGCAGAAGGCGGTGACCGATGCAATCCTGAACAAGATAGATTTATCGGCGATAGACTTTGACGCACAGACAATCGCAAAGCTGGCTCTTGCAACCATTCCCACAAGGTATAATGTTATCAGCTCCAACAAGAGCGTCGGCATCATGGAAGTATTCTCCGACAACAACGGGCACATGGTTACTGAGGTTTTCGAGACGCATTACATTGTCGAGAATGGCGCATTGACGGGCGGACACTCGGACGACAAGACATTCAGGTACATGCGCAGCTACCACCTTGTAGAGGGCGGCACATCGGATATTCCCGTGGGCACGTGGGGAGAGTGGAAGCAGGTGTATTCATCTGACAACCAGAATGACATAGATACTCTTAAAGAGGATGTTTCAAACCTCAACGCGAACACAAGCCTTGACGAGTACGAAACATTCTCCGACCAAAAGGCTTACTCTGCAGGGGACGTTGTGAACTACAACGGTCTGCTCTACACTTTCAAGGTAGACCATGCAGCTGGGGCGTGGACGGGAACGGATGTAGAGAAAACGGATGTAGTCAAGGCGCATATTGCGCAGGAATTTGGAGAGAATGAAAATGCAGTAATAAGTCAAAAGGTTACTACAGAGGCTATTCATGGAATACTTTATGATGTGGAGGAAGTAGTAAAAGCTGAATATAAGGGGTATTTAAATGATAATGGTGAATTTGTATCTACACCAAATCTAACAAACAGATGCACAGGATATATAAAAGTTAGCGAGTATGAGGTTGTAATATATAGAGGAGGCTGGATTAGCTCAGCTTTTCCTCTCGTAGTTGGTTATACTGACATTTCTACTGGGGCGGTTTCATTATTAAAATCAGAATCAAGCACAGCAATTACTAAAGCGATTATTATACCAAGCGGTATAAAATATATAAGAGCGTGGGGAGATATTTCACTAATCAATAATGAAGATGTGACTATTACTCACAAGGGTTTACATGAAAAATTATCAAACCTTTCATCATTATTATCAACAAGTGACGAAGAAAATATAGACCTATATTTGAGAAAATATGATATTTCTAAATTCCCTTGGAAATACGGATGGATATATATTGATGGAACAACTATTCAGTATAACGATTATCCTAAGTATATTTATAGCAATTTCTTTATTCCGGTTAAAAAAGATATAAAGTTAAATCTTATCTATGTAAGTGGTATAAAAATAAAAGTTGACCTTTACGATTCAAACAAAGTTTTTGTTAAAATGTTAGGAGGGTTCTTTACCTCGCTTACAGAAGTAACTCCTGATACTGATGGATATATAAGAATTTCTCTTGTAAATGATAGCGGCTTTGACATTACTCAACTATCGTCATTTGTTATAGAGCAAGACGAGGCAACAATTAATGAAAGAATTGGTCTACTTGAAGAGAAAATCACACCAGTATCAACAATATATAATGGCACACTTGATGGTCATCTAAATGCTAATGGAGAGTTCGTTGCTACAAGCGAAAACGAAAATAAATGTACTGAATATATACCCGTAGTTGAAGGACAGAAAGTATATTATAGTGGTAAATGGACAGGTACACAATTCCCATTAATGTGTGGTTATTCTGATACGTTAGGAAATAATATGATCGTATTAATTCCGTCAAATGAAACACTAATAACTAAGGCTATCACTATTCCAAGCGGAGTTAATTATATTAGAGCGTGGAGCGGAAACAACGTCCCACTTCTCCTTAAAGTCTACAAAATCAGCACAAGGCGAACGTTTTATATTGACAAAAGTGGGAATGGTGATTTCGAATCATTAGCCGAAGCTCTCGCTATAATCAATGATAGTGCAAGCAATCCAATTACGCTTATTGTACGTACTGGTATTTATACAATGCCAAAGCAGCTTTATGAAACTCCTTGGTACACTCCATCAAACAGATATGTTTCAATAATTGGAACAGATAAGAGCAATTGCATCATTAAGAACACCTATGGTTATTACGCTGTGGATGATTATCCTAATTATGATAGTGCTTGTCTAAGACTTGCAGGCAATATATATATTGCTAATCTTACATTCATTTCTTCTGATGAGGACTACTCGGGTAAACCTGGATACAATGTTGCTTATTGTTTGCATTTGGATTTCGATACAGATGGAGGTATTTGCGAAATTAACAATTGCAAATTGATAAATACACACGGAGGCTCTTGCATCGGTTTTGGTACTCGAAATAATTATGAAATCAAGCTAGTAAATTGCGAAATGATTTGTGAACAAGCAACACCATATGGTACAGTATGGGGACATAATGGCAATGTAGTAAATCCAGTTGGTAATAAGTTTACTATGATTAATTGTATAGTAAAAGGTGTTGACGCAAAAGCTATCAAAATTCTTTCGGCTTATAATAGTCAGCCAGTTGTTGCAGAGTTTATAGGAAATGCTGTCTTTGGAACAGATGGACAAAACGCAGCAGCATTTAGTAACAATATAACCAAAAGTAGTTATAGCTGTCTAAATAATATAAGCATTTTAAATTCATAAATGAACGAATTAGTAATCTGTTAAATACTAATTTAAAGTTTAACAAAAAAGCAATCAAAATTGACTGGAAAAAATTCGTATAATTATGCTCAACCTTATTGAAACTCAAAATTTTGCTGCCCTGGAATACTACGTAGCAATACGAACCATAATAGTCCTTATATGCTGGACATTTATGGTAATAGCATGCTTAATAGACTTTTGGAGTGGTACTGATACAGCTAAAGCCTTAGGTGAAAAACTGATATCACATGGTTTTCGTAGAACTATAACAAAAATGGGTGACTACGTAAGGGTAATGTTCTTTGCACTTATGTTTGACATGCTTGGAAGTTTATTGCCTTTTTATAAAATACCATTTGTTACAATTCTTGCAACGATAGCAGTAGTAATTATTGAAGGAAAATCAGTGATTGAAAACAGTCGGCGTAAAAAAACTCATGCCGCAGATATACCAGACATAGTTAAGCAAATAATACACGCGACAACTGCTAAACAGGGTCATGAGATAATTGATAAAATAATACAAAACTTAAATGCAAAAGATAATGAGAAGCATTAAAAGAATTTTTGTGCATTGCACGGCAGGAAGTCAGCGGCAGACCGTTGACGATTTACGTGCGGAGTTCAAGAGAAAAGGCTGGAAATATCCGGGTTATCACTATGTGATACAGGCTGACGGGACAATCACCCAGCTGTTGGGCGAGCAGTTCGTGAGCAACGGAGTGAAGAACTATAACAGCACGGCAATAAACGTGGCTTATGTCGGCGGTATTGATAACAGCGGCAAGAGCGTGGACAACCGCACGCCAGAGCAGAAAAAATCACTTATTGATTTGCTGAAGGTGCTACGCAAACGTTATCCCGAAGCGCAGATTTTAGGACACAGGGACATAAGCCCTGATACAAACCAAAACGGCAAAGTTGATTCTTGGGAAAGGATAAAGGAATGCCCTTGTTTTGATGCAATACCTGAATATAAAGACATATAATCATGGGCGGAATAGCAAAATACATGGCAGTGCTGCTTGTCGGTCTTGTGATAGGCTTTGTGTTAGGTATGCTTGCCGTTGAGAAGCCGAAAGCAACCTCAACCGTTACGGTTACCGACACTATACCTTATTACAAGCCGGTAGCGAAAGACAGCCTCGTCGTCAGATATGAGACGGTCAAGCTACCTGCCGTGAGCGATACGGTGCGTGACAGCCTTATATACAAGGACACGCTTGTGCATGACAGTGTGAATGTCATTCTGCCAATCACTCAAAAGAAATACGAAGACAGCACTTATACGGCATGGGTAAGCGGCTTCCGTCCTAACCTTGACAGTATCAACATATACAGAAAGACAGTTTATAAAACTATCACGGAGAAGCCGGTACGCTGGGGCATTGGCCTTGTGGGCGGTTACGGTTACGGAACAAAAGGAACTACGCCATTCATAGGCGTGGGTATTTATTACAGATTATTTAATCTATGAACTTAATGGGCAAGGCTACGGACAACAGGCGGCCAAGCACGATTATTAGGGACAATCATGTTCACGAGATTTATTTACAAGTTGTATCGGAACTTGGCCATCTGAAAAATGCAGTCGCAAAAAGTTATATCTATGATATAATTCATGAACGCACAGGACTGTGCATAAAAACCATTGCTTATATACTCAATCATACGAGATATAAGAAATAACAGATTATTTCCCATTACTACGAAAGGACTTCTCGCAAACAAGAAGCCCTTTCTTTTTTATAGGAAACAAACTTTTTGCAAAGCCGTGATTTATTGCCACCTTTGCAATGTCAGCAATGGTGCTGGCACCAACACAAAAACTAAACTAAACTTTATGGACAGAACTTATGTTTTCAATTCGGACGGTGGCACCGGTGGCGGAAGCAAACTCGATGTCACAGCCATGCTGCCTGGCATGCTGGGTGGCTACCGTGGAGTAGATCCTAACGTACTGGCACTGATGAACGGCAATGGTGGCTTCGGTGGCCAGAACGGCATCTGGGGAGTGATTTACCTTGCCATCGTGGCAAGCATCTTCGGGTGGAACAACGGCGGTTTCGGAGGCTTCGGCGGACGCGGCGGCAACGGACTTCCGGCAGAGCTTGCAGGCAACGCAGGACGTGAGCTGCTAATGCAAGCCATTCAAGGCAACGCCAGCGCAATCCAACAGATTGCATCGACACTGAACTGCTCAAGCCAGCAAATCGAAAGCGCACTGTGCAACATCCAGAACAGCATCGGCCTGACCGGCACGCAGATTATCAACGCCATCCAAAGCGGTGACAACGGCATCGTAAACCAGCTGTCAACCTGCTGCTGCAACATCCTTCAGGCTGTGGAGCGTCAGGGTGCGGCAACACAGTTGCAGAACTGTCAGAACATGAACACCCTGACACGTGAGATGAACGACAACACCCGTGACCTTCAGGCCGCAACACAGGCACAGACACAAGCCATACTCGCCAAGCTCGACGCAGCCGAGACCCGTGTGCTTCAGGACAAGCTCGACGCAGAGCGTCAGAAGAGCGCGACACTGGCCGCACAGCTCAACAACGAGCATCAGACACAGGCGATAATGGCAAGCGTGGCACAGCAGAACGCACCTATCGTTGCCGCATTGCAGGCATTGCAGAGCGATGTTGAAAAAGTAAAGTGTAGCTTGCCTCCTACGATTTCAGTACCTTATCCAACCGTTACGGCAGTAAATACTGACTTATACAAGGCTGCGGCATTCGGAGCGGCAGCTGGCGGTTACGCAGGTTACGGTTGCGGATGCAGTTACGGTAACGGTTTCTGGGGTTAAGCAAGGAAAGGAGGCGACTATGTGGGAATTTTTCTTTGGACTTCCTTTCAACTTCCCGTCGCTTGGCCGCAACAACTACAACACCATACCGAGCGCAGGTGTTACGGTAGGAACTGACGCGGTGACGATTGAACTGCCCAACCATTCGCTGTACAGGCGCAACTATGTAGGCTCGTTCTTCCTGAACCTGCGCACGGCGATACCGGCAGGCACCACGGGAACGCTACCGATAAACATCAGCTCGAACGGAGTGTCGCTGCCGCTTATGGAAACGGAAGGCACGCCCGTGACGGTGGCAAACATATCGGGTGCAGGTATCTACGAGATACACTACAACCGCTACACCAACGAGCTGTATCTTGTCAACGGAGGCTACAGGCCGACGACGGCTGCGGCTGGAGCGTAAAAATATGAGTTAATCAACACAAAAACAAAGAACCATGTTTCAGAACCTAAGAGTAAATTCGCAAATATATCTTTTGCACAAGGACGGTAATCCGTATGTAGAGTATGGAACAGTGACGAATGTCACGGCACCGAGAGCGAAATATCCAATGACACCTACACCCATGGGACAATTCCCACAGGTGGAAACCGTTGTTGACGTAATGGTCAACATAGGCGGACAGCAAGTACCGTTGAAAGACCTGAAAGCCAATGCCGACGTTGATGACAACGGCAACATAATAGTGTCATGCTCACGCGACGCGATAAACAGCGAGGTGGCAATGATGAGGCAGAAGAGTCTTGACATACTGAACAGCATAGAATATCATAAAAACGTGATAGCATGCTGTGACAAGATGTTGAACACGCTGAACCCGGAGATTGCCGCCAAGCAGGAGCAGGAACAGAGGATACAAGGTCTTGAACAGAAGATTGACGCACTGATGGGACAGATAGCGCGGATGTGCGGAGCTGTGAACAAGCCCGAAGGTTCTGGAACTCAGAAAACAGAAGGAAAATGAGAAGTTGGGAGATAATAGAGGAAGGACGCGGAGGTTACGGCGAGGAATACGAGCGTGGCCGTGAAGATTATCCGCGTGAAGAGTACCGCCGCAGTTTCGGCATGAGGGGCGGCGAGGCTGAGGAAGCCTACAAGCAGGGCTACGAGGAAGGTTGCCAGCACGGTTACGAAAAGGCCATGAAGACGGTGAAAGAGAAACTTGAGGGCAGCATGGGCTTCCGTACCGAATACGGCGACCGAAGCGGCGAGAGTTACGGACGCACTGGCGAGCGCAGGCCGATGGGCATGCCAGAACCGGGCGAGATGGGCGAACGCCGCCGCAGGAGCAACGGAAG
>CALUKU010000021.1 GCA_944321295.1 uncultured Prevotella sp. | reverse complement strand
AGATGCTCTAAACCAGCTGAGCTAAGCGCCCTTACTTGTCGTAAGCGAGTGCAAAGGTATGCGATTTTTTTGAAACTACAAAATTTTCCGCCACTTTTTTGATGCAAAATCAAAAAAAGGTGCTCCACGATTGGCGGAGCACCTTTCTTAAACTTAAGCTAAACCTCTTGTTACTTAGCAATTTCAACAGTAGCGCGACGGTTGTAAGAAGGAGGAACGAGAGTGTCAACACCACCCTTAGCCTCGATCTTTATGTTCTCTCTCTTGACGCCCATCTTAACGAGTTCGTCAGCAACTGTTTCGGCACGCTTCTGTGAAAGCTCGCGGTTGTAGTCGGCGGGACCTGTTGCGCTGTCGGCATAACCTGTCACAACGAGAGTTGCGTTGTTGTCCTTAGAGTAGTCGGCAAGGTTCTTAACGTTTACGAGATCCTTCTTCGAAGCAATCTTAGACTTGTCGATGTTGAAGAATACAGATACCGGATTGGTAACATATTCCTTCTCAACCTTAACCGCAGGCTCAGCCTTCTTGTTGGCAAGCTCGTTCTTCAGACGTGCGTTCTCAGCCTTTTCGTCAGCCAGCTGTGCGTTGAGTGCGTCGATCTGCGACTGTGAAAGAGCCTTGATTGCGTTAACATCGGGCACCTTGTTCCAAGTTCTCTTACCGAGGTTGAACGTTACGCCTACCTCAGCATAAACGTGGTTGGGGTGGTTCATGATGCCAGAGCCCATTTCTGCGGGCATACCGCAGATGTCGCTCTCGTAGCGGTTCCATCCGATTTCGAAGTTGATGGCGAGGCGCTTGTTAACCCAGAACTCATTCAAAATACCTACGCTGAGGCCCATGGCATAGCGGTCGTATGTGCAAGAACGCGCCAAACCGGCACCGATGAACGGAATGAAGTTCCATACGCGGTTCTCGTTGTATCCGCAAAGGAGGTTACTCAAGTTGAAGAGCACCTGCTCGTTCACCATCCAATACTCGTTTTCGGTTTCGATGTTCCGGTCGTTCCAAACCGACTTACCCCATATTCCCTGCACTTTTGTGCGAAGTCCGAGGCCGGGAGTGAACCACTTACCGATGGCGATAGAAGCGCCCGGGTTAGAACGGAATGCCTTGAACGGGTTCTTTGAGAATCCCTTTCCGTCCTCATAATTACCGTACCAAGCTTCCCAAGTAACACCGCCCTGGATGAACCAATTGCTCCAGAACGAGTTGGTAGCTACGCTGTACTTCTCCGTAATGTCTTGGTTCTGTGCCATACCGGTCACAGAAACACACGCAAAAAGCAATGCGATAAATAATTTCTTCATAACTCTTAATATTAAACAATCAATAAAACATTTTGTCACACCTCTCACTCTATGAGGGTGTACAATGCAAAGATAGTAATAATTTCCAATTAAAAAATGTTTTTTACAATTTATTTTAATTTTATCTGTCAATAATATTAAATTCATATAAATTCATCGGCATTTCAACCGAAGAGCCTCTCTATCTCCTGTTGCTTGAGTACGCTGATGACCGGTTTGCCGTCAGGAGTGTAGTTGACGTTAGAACATGTGAACAGGCGGTTGACGATGTCCTCCATCTCGGCATTGTTGAGCACCTGGCCGTAAGGCACCGCCGCGCTGCGGGCCAGCTGCAGGGCGAGCCTGCGGCTGACGCCTCCGGTAGCCGACATGCCCGTTTCGGCCGATTCGCCTACCATCTCCTTAAGCAGCTTGACGTTGTCTACACCGTCAAGCCCGGCCGGCACGCCGTTGACCGAGTAGCTGCCGCCGCCGAGCGGACTAAGCTCGAAGCCGAGGCCCACAAGGTCGGGCAGGATGTTTTGCAGCACTACGTCTTCAGAGGGCGTAAACTGCACCATCTCGGGGAAAAGCACCTGCTGCGGCTTTCCGCTCTTGCCTTCCATCCGGGCGAGGTATTTTTCATATAGTATGCGCACGTGCGCGCGGTGCTGGTCGATAATCATAAGGCCCGACTTGACGGCCGTCATGATATACTTGCCCTTATACTGATAGTGGGCGGGCGACTTCTCGTCGATTACGCTCGCCGGTTGTTCCTCGTCGGCGGGCGGGGCGAAGATGTCCGCCTCGGCGTCGGGCATGACGCCGGACGCGTCCGAGGCTTCGAGGTCGAGCCCGTCATAAAGCTTCTCCCATCCGCCGGGCGCCTGTCCGCCGACGGCCGACGGCACACGCGACGGCGACGGCTTGAAGGGGTTGTACTCGGGATTGAAGTCGAGCTTCGGCGCCGCAGAGCCGGCGCGCGAGGGGTCGAAGACGGGTATGTCGGGCTTGCCTTCGGTGTCGAAGTCGATTGATGGCACGTCGTTAAAGCGTCCCAAGGCGTCCTTGACGGCGGCCGTCAGGATCTGCCAGACGGTCTGTTCGTTCTCAAACTTTATCTCGGTCTTGGTAGGATGGATGTTGACGTCGATGTCTTCGGGGTTGATTTCAAAGTAAATGAAATACGGAACCTGCTCGCCTACGGGCACAAGGCGCTCGTAGGCGGTCATCACCGCCTTGTGGAAATAGGGGTGCTTCATGTAGCGGCCGTTGACGAAGAAGTACTGGTGGGCGCCTTTCTTGCGGGCAGACTCGGGCTTGCCGATGAAGCCGCTGACCTTGCATATCGTTGTGTCGACGCCCAGAGGCAGGAGGTCTTGGTTGAGTTTCTTACCGAAGATGTCGACAATGCGCTGGCGCAGGCCGCCCCCTCGCAGGTTGAACAGCTCGGCGCCGTTGCTGTGGAAGGTGAACGTTATCTGCGGATACACGAGTGCTATGCGCTCGAAGGCGGCGAGGATGTTGTTAAGCTCGGTGGCGTTGGACTTGAGGAACTTCCTGCGCGCGGGCACGTTATAGAAGATGTTCTCCACCGAGAAGTTGCTGCCAACGGGGCACGACACGGGCTCCTGCCCCGTCACCTTCGAGCCTGAGATTGACAGATGGGTGCCTATGTCGTCGGCCGCCGTGCGCGTCTTAAGCTCAACCTGGGCTACGGCGGCTATCGAGGCGAGGGCCTCGCCGCGAAAGCCCATTGTGCGCAGGGCGAACAGGTCGTCGGCCTTGCGTATCTTCGACGTGGCATGACGCTCGAACGACATGCGCGCGTCGGTTTCAGACATGCCGCAACCGTCGTCGATAACCTGTATCGACGTGCGGCCCGCATCTATCACGAGCACGTTTATGGTCTTGGCCCCGGCGTCGACGGAGTTCTCTACAAGCTCCTTAATGACCGACGCAGGACGCTGTATCACTTCGCCGGCGGCTATCTGGTTGGCCACCGAGTCGGGCAAAAGTTGTATTATATCGCTCATGGTGTTATACTTAACAGCACCGTGCCGAAACGCCGGCGGCCGCAGGGTCGGCCGGCAACGGCTTGGCAAGAGGCGGCCTTTTACGCCGCAAAAGGCCATCTTTCAGCGCATGAAAGGCGGCATATTGCAGGCCGAAAGGCGGCGTTTTGCAAAGCAAACGGCTAGTTGCTGATTGTCAATGATTTACGATTTGAGTAATAACAAAAGGCGTTCTTCGCTGAAACTTCACAGGAAAAAGCCTAAGGCAAGGTGCCGGCGGCTACATGGAGAGCAACATCTTCCACACCGCAACGAGGATTACGAGCAGCACGACGATTATGCCGTAACTCAGCACGAAGCCTCCTGACAGCCGCCGCTCGCGGCGGCGGCGGGCATGCCTGGTGGCGCCGATGAACATGCCCCGTATGCGCTCGGCGTCAGGCCGCTCGGCGGCGGGCATGCCAAGCTCGGCCTTGGCCCGCTCTTCAACGGCCTTCAGCCGCTGCTTGCGGTCGTCGGCATAGATGTATTCGTGGCGGAAGCCGCGCGGCTTCCTTATGCTGAAAAGTCCCATACGCTTGACTGCTTTTATTCCTCGGCACGGCTTTCAGGCGACGGCTCGTCGGCTTTCACCGCCTCGGCCAGCTGAGCGGGTGCCGCGACTGGAACGAGCTTGTCACCCTCGGCCGACACTACGCCGCCGGCATTGATAAACTGCAACGGGGCCGAACGCCTCTGGATGTTGCGCAGCTCGGTGCCCTTGGCCTTGCCGCGCCAGTTGAATATGTCGTACTTATCCAACGGACGGATGTAGTCGAACCACGCGAACGACGGCAGCTCCTTCTTCGACGGCGGTATCTGCGTTATGGGATACATCACGCTGTTGTGCTTGCACGTCCAGATAGACTGCAGCTGGCGGTCCTTCATGAACATGCGCATGGTGTCGGTTTCCATGTAAGTCATGCTTATCAGCGAGCTGTCCTTGTCGTCCTGGAAGTAGTAGACGCACTGCACGTTGCCTACGGCCTCGGCCTTGCGAAGCTCTCCCTTGTCGAAAAATCCGAACATCTCGCGCGAGGCTATCTGGTTGTAGTGCGTGCTGTCGGGCAGCCGCTCTACTGAAAGGGCCTGGTTGACGACGTGCGCGCGGTCGACGGTGGAGTCCTTCATGAACACCTCTATCATCTCGCCTAACAGCTGGCGGTCGGCGTTCCACACGATGGGGTCCTTATACATCGTCATGCACGAGTCCTTCGTGTTGTACACGAGCGAGTCGCACACGGCCTGCACGTCGGTGCGGAAGGCCCTAACCTTAGGGTAACAATGAGCCTTGCGGTAAACCGAGTCGGTGTTTATATTAAAGGTGTAAACCTTCATCGTGTCTGAATGTACGAAGAGCGTGTCGCCCTGCGAATACTCCTTCAGCACGGCGCTGTCGGTGGCGAAGGCGTAGCCCGTGCTGTCGTTGTACCAAAAGTAGTTGCTCGTCATCTGGTTCTTGTTCACCGTGTCGTTGTAAACCACGTTGCCGAAGCCCTCGCTCACGCCCGTCTTCTCGTTGTGGAAAAGGCTGTCGCCGGTCATCTCCTTGCCGTTGTTGCTCAGCGTAGAGCGGCCGTAAAGGCGGGCAAGGTCCTTGTTTGTGTCATAATATCCCTGCGAAGTGTGTATCACGCTCTCGCCCGACGTAATCTCCGACGGGCCTACGATGTGCGCCAGCGACGTGCGCGTGTCATAATGCAGGGTGTCGGTGGTAAGCACGAACTTTGGATTCTTAAGGTTCACATTGTAGTTGAACACGGCCATCCTCGTTTCCGTGTCATACTCGCCCCAGTCTGAAACGAGCGTGTTCTGCTTGTCAACCATCTTTCCGCCTTCAAAGAAATAGCCTATGCCGTAAAGGCGGTCGTAGTTCAGGCTGTCGGTGTATAGCTTGGTCTTCCTGTGCGTCAGCACCACGTTGCGCCTCGCCTCGGCCATCTGGTCGTTGCCGTCGTAATAGGCGTAGTCACTGAAGAGCGACAAAGTGTCGCCTTGGTACATCCTAACATGCCCGAAGGCACGGAACGAGTTGGAAGCCTGGTAGAAGTAAGCGCTGTCGCAATACAGCTTGGCGCCCTTGTGGCGGAAGGCCACGTTGCCGTTAAGTATCTGCGCAGTAGGGTTCGCGCTGTACTGGTCGAAGCGCAGCCTGTCGGCATGAACCAGATAGACGCGCTCGTCGGTCTTGGCCCGGCGCTTCTTCTTCGGAGCCTGGCGCGACTGCACCATGCCAAGTCCAAAAAGGCATAGGACTGCAATTATCAGAATCCTATGCCCCCCGAAAAAGTTTCTTAAGTTGTCGCTTATCGTCATTTAATCCAACCTTCGTACTTGAAATCACAACCTTTGTAGCGGTCGTTAATGCGCACGTAAGTGCTCTTAATCTTGCTCCTTACCCAATTGTCGACGAATTCTTCCTTGCGCTTTGCCAGCACAATGTTCTTCATCGTCTGGAAGTCTTCGGTTATCGTGGCGCGATGGGTGTCGATGCGGTTCTTCAACAGCACTATGGCGCACATCGTCTTGCCGTTCTTCTCGCTGATCATCTGGAACGGAGCGGACACCTGCCCCACCTTGAGCGTATCCACTACCTTTGCAACTTCTGACGGAAGGTTGCGCATTTGGAAACGGCTCGTCATGCGGCCGTCGTCAGTCATGTTAGCCATGAGGCCGTTGTTGTTGCGCGTGTCCTTATCGTCTGATATGAACGAGGCGGCCTCGTCAAACGTAAACTTGCCCGCACGGATGTCGTTAGCTATCGAGTCAAGCTGCGACGCGGCAAGGTCGACGGCCTGCTGGGTTACCTTCGGCTTCTTTAATATATGGCGGACCTTGATTTTGTCGCCGCGCTTGTCAATCAATTGGATTATGTGATAACCGAACTCGGTTTCCACAATCTTGGATATCTTCTTAGGGTCTGTAAGGTTGAAGGCCACGCTCGCGAACGTAGGGTCAAGCATGCCGCGGCCTACATAGTCTTGGAACTCACCGCCTTGGCGCGCCGTTCCGGGGTCTTCGGAATAAAGACGAGCCAACGTCGCGAACGAAGTTTCGCCTTTGGTCACACGGTCCGTGTACTCACGCAGCTCGTTCTTGATGCGGTCAATCTCCTTCTGGTCCACCCGCGGGGTGCGCGTTATTATCTGAACCTCGACCTCCGTGGGTATTATCGGCAGGCTGTCAGCCGGCAGGGCGTCAAAATAACGGCGCACGTCGGCCGGCGAAACGGTGATGTTCTCAACCAGTTTCTCGCGCTCGCGCTCAATGAGCAGACGGTCGCGGAAGTCGTCATGAAGCGTCTGTCGCAGCTCGGTGAGGCTCATGTTCTTGTATTCCTCGAGCTTTTCCTTGCTTCCGCCTACCATCTGTATCCAGTAGTTAATCTGATGTTCAACGCTCTGCGCCACCTCAGACTCGCTCACCTCGATACTGTCAATGGCCGCCTGATGCAGGAAAAGCTTCTGCACGGCAATCTGTTCGGGTATCACGCAGTCGGGATTTCCGTCCCATTTGACGCCTTCCATCTCACCTTGCAGCCTGACGTTCTCAACGTCCGACAGGAGAATGGGCTCGTCGCCCACCACCCATATCACTTCGTCGATGACGCTGGCAGGGTCTGGCGCGGCCTCGACGGAGTCGGCCTTAGCAGCCACCTCGCCGTCGTTCACACCGCCGCCGATATTGCCCGCGCTGACGCCGCACAAGAAAGTAGCCGACGCCGCAAGCCACAAGGCCGTCTTGCCTATTATCTTCATCTCGATGTTTCTAATGTTTATTTATGGTTTCAAGCACGTCACGGTAAATCTCAACGGGATACTTCCTACGCAGTTCGGCCACCCATTGCTTCTCGAGCATTTCCTGGTAGTCGGCCGTAACGAGGCCGCGCACGTCCTCATAGCTGTCCGGCTTCTTCTTAAGCAGCTTGCCGTAAACGGCGTCTATGGGGAAATCCTTAAGCTGTGTGACCGTGGTGTCCTTCTTGAACACCATCTTGTCGATGAATGCGTTGTCGCCTTCCTTGAATATGCCTTTCTCCACGCGTATCCTCAACACAGAGTCGTTGTTGAACGTCGTGCGGAGCACGTCGGCCCACTTGCTGAACGGCACGCCCTCGACACTCTTACGGACGGCGGCCACGTCGGCTTTTTGCTTAACGTGGTAGACCATTCCCTTGTATCTCGGTTCTGACCAATAATACTTCTTCTTGTTCTTGTTGAAATATTCCTCAAGGCCCTTCTCGTCGTTGGCGGCCTTCTCCCACACCGTGCGGTTGCTGATTTCGTAAAGCAGCAGGCCGTCGTGATATTCGCGGATGAGATACTTCAAGTTCAAGTCTTTTTCGGAAAGTTCCTCCGCCTTTTCAGCAACGACGTCCTCCTTAGTAAGCTTACCGGATGAAGCCATCACAAGGCTGTCAATCTTCCTGTCGATGATATGCTCGCGTATGCCGCGCATGTCGATGAAGCGCAATATGCTACTCTTAAGCGAATCGAACGGATCAATCTGCTTGCGGGCCTTCATCAGAATGATGTGATAGCCCACGGGCGACTCTACGACGGCGCTCATCTCGCCGGGCTGCAACGCGTAAGCCGCATCCTCGAACTCCTTAAAGGTCTGTCCGGGCTGGAACCAAGGCAGTTCGCCGCCGTTCCTTGCCGAGCCGGGGTCTTGCGAATACTTGCGCGCCAGTTCGGCGAAGTCGCCTCCGGCCTTGAGCACCGAGTAAAGTGAGTCGGCACGGTGGCGTGCCTCCTCGCGCTTTTCGGCGGGGGCCTTCTGCGTTACATACATCAGAATGTGCGAGGTCTTAATAAGTCCGCGGTCGCCAATGCGCTCCTTGGTGCGGTCGTAGATGGCGTGTGCCTCGGCCATAATGTCGGTGCTGTCGACAAATGCGGGACGCACCTCTTGGTCGCGATACGTGGCAAACTCTTTCTTGAAAGAGCCGAGCGTATCGAGCTTGGCGTCGTAGGCGGCGGCCACCTTCAACTTATAATTTATGAAAAGGTCGACATACTCGTCAACCGTTTTCTTGTCGATGACGTCGTCTGAGTTGTTCTTATTGTAAGAATACTCGAACTCGGAGCGCAATATCGGCATGCCGTTGATTTTCATCACCACGGGGTCATCCTGTTGCGCATAAGCCATGCCCCCGCAAAGGAGCATGGCAGCTAAAAGATTCAGGAACTTCATTTTGATGTCTAAATATTCTGTATCGTCGCTTCACGCCGGCCAAGACGCGGCCGGGCGGCGCCTGATTACTCGTGGCGCGAGTAGTTAGGCGCCTCGCTCGTGATTGTGATGTCGTGAGGATGGCTCTCAAGCACGCCGGCATTGGTTATGCGGACGAACTTCGCGCCGTGCAGCGCCGTTATGTCCTTCGCGCCGCAGTAGCCCATGCCCGAGCGCAGGCCGCCCACGAGCTGGTAGATGACTTCCTGCAGGGTGCCTTTGTAGGGCACGCGTCCGGCAATGCCTTCGGGCACGAGTTTCTTGACGTCTTTGGTGTCAGCCTGGAAGTAACGGTCCTTAGAGCCGTTCTCCATCGCCTCAAGACTGCCCATGCCGCGGTAGCTCTTGAACTTACGGCCGTTGAAGATGATGGTGTCGCCGGGGCTTTCCTCGGTTCCTGCCACGAGCGAACCTATCATGACGCAGTAGCCGCCAGCGGCAAGCGCCTTGACTACGTCGCCCGAATAACGCAGGCCGCCGTCGGCGATGAGGGGCACTCCGGTGCCTTCAAGGGCGCAGGCTACGTCGTATACGGCGCTCAACTGCGGCACGCCTACGCCGGCAACGACGCGCGTCGTGCAGATACTGCCCGGGCCGATACCCACCTTCACGGCGTCGGCACCATTGTCTACGAGCATCTTGGCGGCGGCTCCGGTAGCCACGTTGCCTACTACGATGTCTACATTAGGGAAGGCGGCCTTAGCCTCGCGCATCTTCTCTACCACGCCCTTAGAGTGTCCGTGGGCGGTGTCGATTACGATTGCGTCGGCCTTAGCCTCGACGAGGGCCTGTATGCGGTCGAGCGTATCGGCAGTGACGCCTACTCCGGCAGCCACGCGCAGACGGCCCTTGTCGTCCTTGCAGGCCATGGGTTTGTCCTTGGCCTTGGTTATGTCTTTATACGTAATGAGTCCTACGAGCTTGTTGTCGGCGTCGACAACGGGTAGCTTCTCAATCTTGTTCTCCTGTAAAATCTGCGAAGCGTCGCTCAGGTCGGTGCGGATGTGGGTGGTGACGAGGTTCTCGCTGGTCATCACTTCGTCGATTTTCCTGTCAAGGCGGCGCTCGAAACGCAGGTCGCGGTTGGTTACGATGCCGACCAGGTGGCCCTCGTCGTCAACCACGGGTATGCCGCCGATGTGGTATTCGGCCATCATGTTGAGAGCGTCCTGCACGGTTGAGCCGCGGCGTATCGTCACGGGGTCGTAAATCATTCCGTTCTCGGCACGCTTCACGATGGCCACCTGATGGGCCTGCTCCTCTATCGGCATGTTCTTGTGGATAACGCCGATACCTCCCTCACGGGCGATGGCTATGGCCATGGCCGACTCGGTTACAGTGTCCATCGCTGCGGTGACGAAAGGTATGTTCAGCGCAATGTTGCGCGAGAACTTGGTTTGCAACTCTACCGTCTTAGGCAGTACTTCAGAATAAGCTGGGATTAAAAGGACGTCGTCAAAGGTCAGACCGTCCATCACGATTTTATCTGCAACAAATGATGACATATATTACTTTGGAATTTATTGCGTGCAAATTTAGCAAAAAAATCCAACATGTACAGCGTATTTTACGTTTTTTCTCAATATTTATTAATATAAAAAGGTGGTTGCGCCATGAACGCAACCACCTTTTTATATATACATCGCAACGCGATTTGGCGGTCTTCCCCCTCACAAACTTACCTTAACGGCCTTGCCGCCAGCCTTCACGACATATACGCCACGCCCCGGAACGGCTATGGTTACGCGGCCGCCGTCGGCATCGGCACTGCCCACCAATGCGCCCGATACGGTGTAGACAGATACGCGGCCATGAGCGTTCTCTACAATGATGTTACCACCGTCAGCACTAACACTTAACCCGGCAGCCTCGACATCCGACACGTCTGTCGTCTCAAACTCCTTTATGCTATAGAAGTTCATCCACGGGTCGGCAGCCTGGTAGGCTGACAGCGAGCCTTCAGGCACATACAACGTTGCGTTGGCATAATTCTGCTGGGTGAACTGGCTCGGTTCAAGCACAGTCGGAGGCACGGGGTTCAGCAGGTATATGGTTCTCAGGCTTTCGCAATATCTAAACGTCGCTGGCATGATTTTATTCACCGAACGCCCGATGACCACGCGCTCCAAATTGTCGCAGCTGCCAAAAGTCTCATCCATTGTTTCGACCGAGTTGCCTACAACCGCCTCCTTGAGGTTTAGACAAAAATGAAATTCGGCGGAGCCCATCTCCGTGACCGAGTCGGGGATGGTCACTTTCGTAAGTCCAGTGCAACCCGTAAAAGCCAGGCGTCCTATCGACCGCAGCGTGCTGGGGAATACAAAATCCGTCAGGTTAGGGCAATCCTCAAAAGCATTATAGCCTATGCTCGCAACGGAATTGCCGAATGTCACATGCTCAAGGCTTGAGCAAAGACGAAAGGCATAATAGCCTATGTCGGTCACCGAGTTGCCTATTACCACGCTCGTCACCGGGTCTTCATAAAACGCTCTTGCACCGATTGCAACAACAGTCATAGTCTGGCCGCCATACGTCACTCGTTCCGGAATAATAATATTGCCCGAATAAGGCTCGTCACCGGCAACCACTGCACAAGTCAAATCGTCTTGCGACAAGATGTCATAACACAGTCCGCCGACCCGGAAATCGTATGCCGACACCTGAACCGACACCAACAATGCAATAAAAAACACTGCACACTTTGTAGAAAAACGTTTCATACAACAAAAGTTTAGCCTATCGACATCCCAGCTTCGGCGTTAATATAAAGGTGAAACGCTATACAAAAAAAGCGTGGAGTCCGTACCCGTTACTCGCTCCACCGCTTGAGGCCTTCGCATTGCCCGATGATGTCGAACGAGCAACGCGAAACCCACGCCGATGTGTTTATACAATATCCCCTACCCGCACAGGTGCGACACATTACAAGGACGCCGTGCGTCCGAAAGTGCGCCCATAGCGGCACCGAGGATGCGGATAAATACATCCCATGAGCATCTACCGTTGCCATGTTCGTGACATCATCTGAAAGTTGCGAAGTTTCAAGCGGTCAAGAACAAAGCGTATGATAAACGCTTTTCCATATATAGCAGCTATCTTTAGCCTCACCGTCACCCTGTCCGGCGGCGTAACGCCGCGAGCACGGCCCGGCATGGAAACGTCGCCTCCACTTTGACGCACCCTGCCATGGCGGCACTTCCGCAAAGGCATGATGCGGTAAAAGCGACAATAGCCACCACAAAGATAAACAAAATAAGGCATACTTCAAAATACAACAATGCTTTTATTCTTTTTTTTCGCATTTGCCTACAGCAAGGCTAACAGGCGACAAAACCACATGAAGCAACAGCCTTACACACAAAGACAATCCTTACCCGTTTCAAAAGGTAACCTTTCACATTACAAAAGGCGGCATATTACACGGCAAAAGGCCACCTTTCGCAAACCGAAAGGTGGCCTTTTGCATACCTTATTATATTATACGCATAAGCCGCGCCGCCAAGATGGCAACGCGGCTTATGCGTATATGCTACTTAATGTGTCTGTTCTTGACGTTCCAGACGCAGGCCGAAACGCATAAAATGCTTTGGCATAAGACTTTAGGCGGCCTACGGCGCTGCGACAGGAAAGCGCGAGGCACTTATTTATTGAGTTTTGCAGAAACAGACACTACGTCGGGAGCGCGGTCAACAAGGTTGAAATACACGTCCATGTTCTCTGCAGCGAACTTATTGCTGAATTCATTCAGCTTGGTGGCAACGTTGCTGACAGACTGGTCGTTAGGAATGATGGTTATCCGGCAAGCGCCGTTCAAGACGTACTCTTCCTTGTCGAACGTAATGCCTTCTTTCTTGGCGTACCTTATCTCCATTTGCGCGTCAAACGGCAGCTCCTCTACGTCGACTTCCTTTTTCCATGGCACCGACGTAACGGCCTCTGTCTGCTCGTTGCCGTTGCCGTCGACGTAAGTCACCGTTACGTCGGCAACCAACAGCTGGTCGCCAAGCCGTTCAATCTCGTAATACACTGTTGCGCCAAGGTCTTTGGGCAAATCCGAACCCGGATCGCCATCGTCGTCGCTGCATGACGAGAAGGCGAACATAGCCGTCAACATAAGAAGCAACGGCATGAAACTGAATTTCTTCATATCAAAACATTATTTAAATAACCGCCCCGATACGTCGACGAAATTGCGACGGAAGGACTTACAGGACGCAAAATTAAAATAATTTTACATTATTCACAATTTTTTAGCGATAAAAACATAACTTTTATAACAAAACACCCCGCAACGCCATGGCGCTGCGGGGTGTAATATATGAAAATATGTAAGGGCGTCAGTTGCCCATGTCTGACATGAACTTGATGCGCACGAGCCTCACCTCCTCCTCGCTATAGTCGTCACCCAGCTCTTCGAGTGCCGTCTCAAGGTCGTCGGTTTCGCTCTCCTTAAAGTATTCGTAAATGTCGTCCACGTGGTCGTCGTCCATAACCTCCTCAAGGAAATAGTCGATGTTAATCTTCGTTCCGCTGTAGACTATGGCCTCAACCTCGTCGAGCAGCTCGTCAAATTCAATGCCCTGGGCGTCGGCGATGTCGTCAAGAGCCACCTGGCGGTCAATGCTCTGGATTATCTTCACCTTCAAGACGGACTTCTTGGCCACCGTCCTTACGCGCAGTTCCTCGGGGCGTTCAATCTCGTTTTCCTCGCAATACTTCTTTATCAGGGCCACGAATTCCTTGCCGTAGCGGCGCGCCTTACCGGCGCCTACGCCCTGGACGTTCTGCAAGTCGTCGAGCGTTATGGGGTAAACCGTAGCCATCTGCTCCAACGATATGTCCTGGAAGATGACATAGGGCGGCAGTCCGGCACGCTTGCTGACCTTCTTGCGCAGGTCTTTCAGCATGGCGTGGAGCGTCGGGTCGAGAGCCGCGCTCACGCCTTCGTGGCTGTCTTCCTCCTCGTCTTCGTTGAACTCGTTGTCAAGTACAATCATGAACGACTTGGGATTTTTCATGAACTTCTTGCCCGCCGGGGTAAGTTTCAGTATGCCGTAGTTCTCTACGTCCTTCTTCAGATATCCTGCGATAAGGGCCTGACGGATGACGGGGTTCCACAACTTCGAGTCCATATCCTCGCCCGAACCGAACTCTTCAAGCTGGTCGTGCTTGTGGGCTACGATGTCATTGGTGTCCTTGCCTTCTACGAAATCAATCACATAATCCGTGCGGAAGTCTTCCTTTAGCGCGGCGACAGCCTGCAGAACTACCAGCAAGGCGTCCTTTCCTTCAATCTTAGTCTTAGGATGCAGACAGTTGTCGCAGTTGCCGCAGTTGTCCTTGTCATACTCTTCGCCGAAATAATGCAGCAGCAACTTCCTGCGACATACCGACGACTCGGCATACGCGGCCGTTTCCTGCAGCAGCTGGCGGCCTATATCCTGCTCGGCCACGGGCTTGCCCTCCATGAACTTCTCGAGCTTCTTCAAGTCCTTATACGAATAGAAAGCTATGCACTTTCCTTCTCCGCCGTCGCGTCCGGCGCGTCCCGTTTCCTGGTAATAGCCTTCAAGACTCTTCGGAATATCATAATGGATGACGAAGCGCACGTCAGGTTTGTCAATGCCCATGCCGAACGCTATCGTCGCAACAATCACGTCGATGCGCTCCATTAGGAAGTCGTCCTGAGTGGCTGAGCGCGTGCCCGAGTCCAAGCCGGCATGGTAAGCGGCAGCCTTTATGTCGTTGGCTTGCAGCACGGCGGCCAGCTCCTCAACCTTCTTACGCGACAAACAATATATGATTCCGCTCTTTCCCTCGTTCTGCTTTATGAACTTTACTATCTGCTTGTCAATGTCCTTGGTCTTATGACGCACCTCATAATAAAGGTTAGGACGGTTGAACGAGCTTTTATATTCTGTCGCGTCGAGTATGCCGAGGCTCTTCTTTATGTCGGTGCGCACCTTGTCCGTAGCCGTAGCCGTCAGCGCGATGACCGGCGCGTCGCCTATTTCGTTGATGATAGGACGTATCCGGCGGTACTCCGGACGGAAGTCATGGCCCCACTCCGAGATGCAATGCGCCTCGTCTACGGCGTAGAACGAAATCTTAACTCCTTTAAGAAACTCTACGTTATCGTCCTTGGTGAGCGACTCGGGAGCCACGTAAAGCAGCTTCGTCTTTCCCTCGAGGATGTCGCTCTTGACACGGTCGATGGCCGACTTGTTGAGCGACGAGTTCAAGTAATGCGCCACTCCGTCCGTTTCAGTCATGCCGTTGATGACGTCAACCTGGTTCTTCATCAGTGCAATCAACGGCGAAATAACTATCGCCGTGCCGTCCATTATGAGCGACGGTAGCTGATAGCACAACGACTTTCCGCCGCCCGTGGGCATTAGCACGAACGTGTTTTTGCCGTCAAGCAGATTACGTATTATCGCTTCCTGATTACCTTTGAACTTGTCGAAGCCGAAATATTTCTTCAGCTTTTCATTAAGATTAACGTCATTGTTCATACTACACACAGAGTAACTTTTTAAACGTCATATTATCACGGGCGACATTCTTAAGCGCTCTCGAGCCTGCTGAAATGCGCCTTTTCAAGCTGCCGGCGGGCATAATCGAGAGTAACGTCGAAGGTGTCGACCTTCTTTGAGGGCATCTCGAACATCGCGTCGGTTATCACGCTCTCTACTATCGAGCGCAGGCCGCGGGCCCCCAGCTTGTATTCCATTGCCTTGTCGACGATGAAGTCGAGCGCCTCGTCGGTGAACGTAAGCTTTATCCCGTCCATCTCGAACAGCTTCTTATACTGTTTTACGATAGAGTTCTTCGGCTCTACGAGTATCGAGCGCAGCGCGTTACGGTCCAAAGGATTGAGATATGTCAGCACGGGCAGGCGGCCGATGATTTCAGGTATCAGGCCGAACGACTTCAAGTCCTGCGGAAGGATGTACTTCATCAGGTCGTTCTTGTCAATGCTGCGCACGTTCTGAACAGAGTTGTATCCCACGGTGTGGGTGTTCATCCTCTGGGCTATCTTGCGCTCAATGCCGTCAAAGGCGCCGCCGCAGATGAAGAGAATGTTTTTCGTGTCGACGTGGATATACTCCTGGTCGGGATGTTTGCGGCCGCCCTGCGGGGGCACGTTAACCATCGTTCCCTCAAGGAGCTTGAGCAGACCTTGCTGCACACCCTCGCCGCTGACGTCGCGTGTGATTGACGGATTATCGCTCTTGCGCGCTATCTTGTCTATCTCGTCGATGAAGACGATACCGCGCTGGGCGGCCTCAACGTCGTAGTCGGCCACCTGCAGCAGGCGGCTGAGTATGCTCTCAACGTCCTCGCCCACGTAACCGGCCTCGGTGAAGACCGTCGCGTCGACGATGGTGAAGGGCACATCAAGCAGCTTCGCTATGGTGCGGGCCATCAAGGTCTTGCCGGTGCCGGTGCTGCCCACCATTATTATATTGCTCTTCTCTATCTCCACGCCGTTGTCGTCAGCCGGTTGCTGGAGCCTCTTGTAATGGTTGTACACCGAAACGGCCAGGCAACGCTTGGCGTCGTCCTGCCCGATGACGTACTGGTCGAGGTATTCCTTTATCTCGCGGGGCTTCGGCACCTTGGTAGGCTTGAACTTAGAGCCTTGCTTCTTGCGTGCGTCGTCGAGCACGCCGGTAGACTTCACTATCTCGTAAGCCTGCGCGGCGCAGTCTTCGCAGATATATCCTGTAAGCCCAGTGATGAGCAGCTTCACGTCCCTCTCGCTGCGTCCGCAGAAGCTGCAGACTTTTTCCGTACGGTTATTCTTGCTTGTCATTGGGCTGGTTTGGTGTCACGCGTTCTTTCTTCCTTGACAGCACGTTGTCAATCATGCCGTACTCCTTAGCCTCCTCGGCCGTCATCCAGTAGTTGCGGTCAGAGTCCTTATACACCTTGTCGTAAGGCGTGTGCGAGTGGTCGGATATAATCGTATAGAGTTCTTTCTTGAATTTCAATATCTCCTTGGCTTCAATCTCGATGTCGGAGGCCTGTCCCTGCACGCCGCCCAGCGGCTGGTGAATCATCACGCGGCTGTGGGTGAGGGCCGAGCGCTTGCCTTCGGTGCCGGCAACGAGCAGCACCGCGGCCATCGAGGCGGCCATGCCGGTGCATATCGTAGCCACGTCGCTCGATATGAACTGCATGGTGTCATAAATGCCGAGGCCCGCCGTCACGCTGCCTCCGGGGCTGTTGATGTATATCGAGATGTCCTTGCCGGAGTCTACCGAGTCGAGATAGAGCAGCTGGGCCTGCAACGTGTTGGCCGTATAGTCGTCAATCTGCGTGCCGAGGAATATGATGCGGTCCATCATGAGGCGTGAGAATACGTCCATCTGCGTCACGTTGAGCTGACGTTCCTCAAGGATGTAAGGGTTGAGGTATTGCATCTGCGCCTTCATCACGTCGTCAACCATCATACCGCTCATTCCCAGATGACCGGTAGCGTATTTTCTAAAATCGTTCATTTATATATTAAATTAACCATTAAAAATGAAAAATGAATAATCGCCCATAGGGCTTTCGTCACACCGGCGCCGCCGCTCCGCCGTTACGGCAGCAGCCTTGCGCCTTGCATTTTCCACCTATTTATATTACATGCGAAAAGGAGGTTTCCGACTCTTTTCGCCTGTTCATTCGGAACAAAGTTAATAAAAAAGTCGGAAACCTCCTTAATATTGCGGAAGTTTTTTTGCTAAAAAATATTTATTCGCCCTGCATCAGCTTGTTGAACTCGTCGAGAGTGGCCGTTTTCTCGTTGAGTTTTACGACCTTCTTGAGAGCCTCGGTGAGCTTGCGGTCAATGCTGCGGTCAACGAACGAGTCGATGTACTCCTTCTTCTTCAGCATGTCCGTAGCGTAGTTGTCGATGTACTCTTCGGGTATGTTGTTCATACCGTACTGGGCGAACTGGGCGCGGGCGGCCTCCTTGGCGGTTTCCTTAACGTCGGCGTCCTCAATCTTTATGCCGTTGGCGGCCACGAGCTGCTCCTTGATGAGGTGCCATGTCAGCTCCTTGATGCTCATGTCGTAGTTCTTGTCGACATACTCCTGGCCCTTGTCCTTGTTGTTGTTGAGCATTACGCGCTTCAAGAGAGCATCGGGATAGGTCAGGGCGCCCACCTTGTCCTCCATGTACTTGCGCACGTCCTGGATGAACTTGAAGTCGGCGTCGACGGCAAACTGCTGCTTCAGGCCCTCGGCTATCTTGTCGCGGAACTCCTTCTCGTCCTTAACGGCGCCGTCGCCGAACACCTGGTCGAAGAGCGCCTGGTTAACCTCGGCCTTGACGTAGCGTGATATTTCGGTAATCTGGAAGCTGAAGTCAGAGTTCATTCCGGCAACCTCTTCCTTCTTTATCTTGAGCAGCGACGATACTTCGATGTCGCTTTCGGGGTAAGCCTTCTTCGGGTTGAAGGTGATGATGTCGCCCAGCTTGCAGCCGTCGAAGAGCTTCTTCTGGTCGTCCACCTTAATATATTCGGGCATGAGCACTGCTCCCTCAACGGTAATGCCGCCCTCCTTGGTGTTGCCGTTCTCGTCGAGCTCGCGCAGGTCGCCCTTCAGCATGTCGTGCTCCTGATACTCCTCAACCTTGTCATAATGTCCGGCACGTGACGCGAACATCTCTACCTGGCGGTTGATGATGTCGTCGTCAACGGTGATGGTGTAGTGGTCGATGGCGTCGTCGCCGGTCAGCTCTGCCTTGAACTCGGGAGCCACGGCAATGTCGAACATGAACGTATAAGGTGCATCCTTCTCCATGTCTACGGGCACCTGCTTGTCTGAAGGCAGCGGCTCGCCCAACATCTGGATGTTGTTGTCTTTCACATACTTGTATATTTCCTCGCCGAGCAGCTTGTTGATTTCGTCAACCTTGGCTGTCGTGCCGAACTGCTTCTTAATCATGCCCATGGGCACCATTCCCGGACGGAAGCCGGGCACGTTGGCACGCTTGCGGTAGTTTTTCAGTGTCTTCTCGACATTTTCCTTATAATCAGCCTCTTCTACGGTCAAGGTCATCAGTCCGTTGACCTTGTCTGGATTTTCAAATGAAATTTTCATCTCTGATAATTTATTTTATTTTAATGATTATCGAATTGCGAGCTGCAAAATTACTGAATATCAACGTAATTACCTAATATAATAAGGAAAAAAGCTGAAAAATTTGTTTTTTTAAACATCGCCCCACCTTTCGCCCGCCGCTTACGCACCGCCCTAAATGCGGCAGGCGGCAAACGGCAATGCAAAAGGCCGCCTTTTATGTCGCAAGAGGTAAGCTTTTGCAACGTAAAAGGCGACCTTTTGCAACGCATTGGGTATCAATGCGTTACGAGAGTAGTTTCTTATAACGGTTAATGCGGCGGCATGACCGGCGCCACGGGCGCATAAAAAACAAGCCGAGGCGTAAGCCCCGGCTTGATATGACACGACGCGGCGGTCAGTCTTCGGCGGCCTCGCGGGCGCGCCTTTCTTCGTCGATGCGCTGGAAGTCCTTCTGGCGCAGCACGAAGCTGTTGGTAAGATACTTCTCGCGCACCACCTTGTTCTCGGCCAGTTCCTCGGGCGAGCCTTGGAAGAGGATGCGCCCCTCGAAGAGCAGATACGCACGGTCGGTGATGCAGAGGGTGTCCTCCACGTTGTGGTCGGTGATGAGTATGCCGATGTTACGGTACTTCAGGCGCCACACTATGTGCTGTATGTCCTCCACGGCGATGGGGTCGACGCCGGCGAAAGGCTCGTCGAGCATGATGAACTTCGGGTCGATGGCGAGGCAGCGGGCTATCTCCGTGCGCCTGCGTTCGCCGCCCGAGAGGCGGTCGCCGATGTTCTTGCGCACCTTCTCGAGGCGGAACTCGCGTATCAGGCTCTCCAGTTTCTCCATCTGTTGCTTGCGCGTAAGGCTCGTCATCTCGAGCACGGCGAGTATGTTGTCCTCGACGCTCAGCTTGCGGAAGACGCTCGCCTCCTGCGGCAGGTATCCTATTCCGGCCCGCGCGCGCTTGTACACCGGATAGTCGGTGATGTCCTTATCGTCAAGATATATGTGGCCGGCGTTAGGCACGATAAGGCCCGTCGTCATGTAGAAAGAAGTCGTCTTACCGGCTCCGTTGGGGCCGAGCAGGCCCACGATTTCGCCCTGCTTGACGTTAATCGACACGTCGTTGACCACCGTGCGCTTGCCGTAGCGCTTCACAAGGCCCTCGGTGCGCAGCACCATCCCGCCCTCGCGGGGCTCCGCTGCGTTGTTGGCTGTTTCGTTCATAATAGCTGTATTTTTGCGACAAAAGTAGTAAATTTGTGTCTAATAATACCTTATAAATGTAAAAACTCTTATCGGCTTTGCGGTTTTTTAGTAATTTTGGTTACTTTTGCAACAATGGAAACAAGTTTCCAGGCAGACAAGCAAACAGTAACAAGCAGACAAGTTGACAAGCGATAAGCAGACAGGCAGGCAGCCGCAGACGCCCTGAAGAGGAGCCTTATCCGCCCTGCCGCCCGCTTACGGGCTTGCCCATAAAAACAAGAAAATATGCTTTTGCAAAAATATCTCACCAGCTTCGGCCGCTACCTCATGCTCATGGGGCGCGCCATAGCCCGCCCCGAGCGCATGAGGATGTTCCTGAAGCAATACGTAAAGGAGATGTCCGCGCTCGGCGTCAACTCCATAGGCATCGTCCTGCTGATATCTTTCTTCATCGGAGCGGTAATCTGCATCCAGATAAAGCTCAACGTGCAGAGCGCGTGGATGCCGCGCTTTGTCACGGGCTACGTCACCCGCGAGATAATGCTGCTCGAGTTCTCGTCGTCGATAATGTGCCTCATCCTCGCCGGAAAGGTAGGCTCTAACATCGCCTCCGAAATAGGCACGATGCGCGTCACGCAGCAGATTGACGCGCTCGACATCATGGGCGTCAACTCGGCCAACTTCCTCATACTGCCGAAAATACTCGGCATGATGACCCTCATGCCGTTCCTCGTAATCTTCAGCACGGCCTCCGGCATAGTGGGAGCTTACGCCACGGCCTACATCGGCCACGTAATCAGCCCCGAAGACCTAACCCTCGGCCTGCAGTACGACTTCAACCCGTGGTTCATGCACATGAGTGTCATAAAGAGCCTGTTCTTCGCCTTCATCATAACCAGCGTGCCCTCATACTACGGCTACACCGTCGAGGGCGGCTCGGTCAACGTCGGCAAGGCCAGCACCGACGCCGTGGTGACGAGCAGCGTGATGATTCTCTTCTCCGACCTGTTCCTCACACAGATATTGTCTTGACGGCAGACAAGGCACAAGGGACAAGCAAACAAGGAGATTTGCTTAACCTTTGAGAACAATAACTACAATTACCAGGCAGACAGGCAAATCTCCTTGTCGACTCGTCTGCTTGTAACTTGTCAACTGACAAACCATGATTGAAATAAAGAACCTTTGCAAGTCGTTCGGCGACAAGGAAGTGCTTAAGGACATCAGCGCCGTCTTCGAGAGCGGAAAGACCAACCTCATCATCGGCCAGAGCGGCTCGGGCAAGACCGTGCTGATAAAGAACCTCGTCGGACTGCTTGAGCCTACGACGGGCGAAGTGCTGTATGACGGGCGCAACTTCGTAGCCATGGACAAGCACGAGAAAGCCTCGCTCCGCCGCGAGATGGGAATGATATTCCAGAGCGCGGCGCTCTTCGACTCGCTGACGGTGCTCGAGAACGTCATGTTCCCCTTAGACATGTTCTCGTCGATGACGCTCCGCGAGCGCATACACCGCGCCCGCACATGCCTCGACCGCGTAAACCTCACCGGCACGGACCATAAGTATCCGGGCGAGCTTTCAGGCGGCATGCAGAAGCGCGTGGCCATCGCCAGGGCCATATCGCTCAACCCCAAATACCTGTTCTGCGACGAGCCGAACTCAGGACTCGACCCCAAGACGTCGCTCGTGATTGACCAGCTGCTTCACAGCATTACCCACGAGTTCGGCATAACCACTATCATCAACACCCACGACATGAACTCCGTGATGGGCATCGGCGAGAGCATAATCTTCATCCACGAAGGACGCAAGGAGTGGGAAGGCGTCAGCTCGCAGGTGATGGGCAGCGACAACAAGAACCTTACCGACTTCATCTTCGCCTCAGACCTGCTCAAGAAGATGCGCAAAGCCTCTCTCGAGAAAATCAAGGGCTAAGAGCCGGAAAATTAAGAATTAAGCCTTAATTCTTAATTAGAATACATTCTATAACCAATTAAACCATTTTGCCTATGTTCAGATTAAAGCTTTTGACCGTAATAGCGTTAGCTTTTACGGCCCTGCCGGGCATAGCCTGCACCGGCATAACGCTCAAGAGCCAGGACGGCAGCACCGTGCTCGCCCGCACGATAGAATGGGGCGGCAGCGACTTGAACAGCCGTTACGTCATAGTGCCGAGAGGTTACACCCAGCAGTCTTACGTCCCAGGAGGCACGAAGGGCGGTCTCACGTTCACCGCCAAGTATGGTTACGTAGGCCTGGCGGTGGAGCAAGAGGAGTTCGTTGCCGAGGGCCTGAACGAAGAGGGGCTGTCGGCCGGCCTGTTCTACTTCCCCGGTTACGGCCGTTATGAAGACTACGCCGAGGCCGACAAGGCGCGAAGCATAGCCGACCTGCAGCTCGTTTCGTGGCTGTTGGGCAACTTCAAGACCGTAGACGAGGTGAAGGCGGGACTCAGCGAGGTGCGCGTAGTGGCCATAGACCCACGCGCCTCGACGGCCCACTGGCGTGTGGCCGACCCGTCGGGCAAGCAGATCGTGATAGAGATAACCGACCGCCGCGTGAACGTCTACGACAATGCCTTGGGCGTGCTGACCAACTCGCCGGGCTTTGAATGGCAGCTGACCAATCTCAACAACTACGTGAACCTCTTTCCCGGAACGGCCAAGCCGAAGAAGCTCGGCGGCGTGCAGGTGGCCTCGTTCGGAGCGGGCAGCGGCTTCCTGGGCATCCCCGGCGACGTGACGCCTCCCTCGCGCTTCGTCCGCGCGGCATGGTTCCAGGCCACGGCGCCCGTCCTCGCCACGGCCGACAAGACCGTAAGGCAGTGCTTCCAGATACTCAACAACTTCGACATACCCATCGGCATCGAAACGGCCGAGGGCGAAACGGCGGTCGACATACCGAGCGCCACGCAGTGGACGTCGGCCACCGACATGACGGGGCGCAAGATTTACTACCGCACGATGTACGACAGCGCCATCCGGCAGATAGACCTCACTAAGATAAACTTCGGCAAGACGAAGTATAAGGCCACGCCCCTTGACGACGTAAAGGAGCAGCCTTTCCACGCCGTCGGCGTAAAATAAAAGGCGAAAAACCAAGAGCGGAGAATTCAAATGACAGCATATGAATTCTCCGCTCTTAGTTTTTCACCGTTCGTTTTCTTACTTACCGCGGCATTTCGGGCGCCCCGAAGGGTATGCGCCCGGGTGCCGGCACATTGTCGGGCATTATCATCGGCCCGCCGCGCCGCCTGTTGTTGTTGACGGCGTTGTCAATCATCTCCTTCACCATCCATCCCACTGGCAGTTCGATAGTGAACTTCTCGCTCACCTTGACCTTAGGCGTCACAATCGGCGAGGTGACCCATCGGCGTGCGAAAGCGTCGTAATAGCTCTCAACGCCGAGGTCTACGCCCAGCGCGCCGCCCGTCAGCGTGACGTAGCCGCCGTAGCCCGACGCTCCGACATACGGCAGCGAGGCCGGCGAAACGAAAGAGCCGCCGCCGACGTAGCGGCCGAACAGCGTGGCCGAAAGGTTGTCGGTGAAGCGGTAGCTCAGCGAGCCGCCGAGGCCGAAGGTCGTGCGCGTGCCTCGCCAGAGCATGTAGCGGTCGGCCGAGAGGCCGGCCGACACGGTTAGAGCGCCGAAGCTCTGCACGACGCCGAGCGAGGCGTCGCGGCGCGAGAGCAGGCCTGGCAGCGTAGTGCGTGACGACGAGCCGGTGACGGCACCCGTGCCCCACGAGGCCAGCCGTCCGCTCCGCCCGAAGTCGAAGGCGAACGGGTTGCGGCCGAAAGGCGTGCCGGCGGCGGCCGGCGCCACGCCGCCAAGCCCGGTGAAGAGCCTCGGCGGCAGGGCAATGCTGTCCGCCGGCGTCCACACGGGCAGTTCCCTGCGCGCCGGCACGATGTCCTTAACGTGCAGGGCGAACGCCAGCGAGTCGCGCAGGTAAGCAGGCGCGGGAGCGCCGCCGATGTCATGCTGCACAACGAACCCGGGCAGGGCGAAGCGCCCCCGCCCGCCGTCGTCTTGGGCCGTGGCCTCAACACATGCCGCCGCAAAGCACAACACGGCGGCCGCAAGCCTGCGGTTGATATTCCTTATAACCATAATTATTCACATAAAAGCCGTGAGCCAGTCCATCGGAAGGACGCTTT
This sequence comes from uncultured Prevotella sp., assembly GCA_944321295.1. GTDB lineage: Bacteria > Bacteroidota > Bacteroidia > Bacteroidales > Bacteroidaceae > Prevotella. The sequence continues at coordinate 30,804 of CALUKU010000021.1, read as the reverse complement.
ACGGCATGCCGTCTGCAAAGTTAATCCACCTGAAAGCTTACGCCGCACCATCGGGCTTAATGTTTCTTAAATAACGGCAACAAGCCCGTTTCCGCCTCATCCCCGCCTGCGGCCAAGACAGGAGGCGGCCTATCCATTCTTCATCTTTACCTGCGGCCAAGACAGGAGGCGGCTCGGCAATATGGAAAGAAAAAACCGTTTTTCTTTCCGCATTGCTCTCGCCTTTCACTATCTTTGCACCGACAATAATAAAAAAGACAGATTATGGCATTGATAAAAGCAGTTAAGGGTCTTGCGCCGAAGTGGGGCAAAGACTGCTACTTTAGCGAAACGGCGGCCGTAGTGGGAGAGGTCACTATGGGCGACGAGTGCTCCGTATGGTTCAACGCCGTCGTCCGTGGCGACGTGGCGCCGGTGACCTTGGGCAACAGGGTTAACATTCAGGACGGGGCGTGCGTGCACGTGACTAACACTACGGGGCCCGTTGTGATGGAAGACGACGTCACCGTGGGCCACAACGCTACGGTGCACGCCTGCACGATACGCCGCGGCGCGCTCATAGGCATGGGCGCCACCGTGCTTGACAACGCCGACATAGGCGAAGGGGCGATAGTGGCCGCCGGCGCGCTGGTGCTGCAGGGCACTAAGATCGGCGCCCACGAGATATGGGGCGGAGTGCCCGCCAAGTTTATAAAGACCACCCGTCCGGGGCAGGCGGAGAGCTTCGCCAAGCACTACGTGGAGTATTCCAAGTGGTATTTGGCCGAGGACGCGCGCCAGGGCGAATAGCCCTCGGGCGGCGGCTCTTTACCGTCGACGTAACGCTCTGACAACCAACGCATTACAAAAGGCCGCCTTTCAGCGTGTGAAAGGCGGCCTTTTAGCGTGTAATAGGTAACCTTTTGCGTTGCGGAAGGCTACCTATTGGGGTTCATCCGCAAACCTTTTGGATAGTATGACTTTGTTTTTGACAAGTAAGAGCAAACTGAAGACACCCATTGTAGGGGCATAATTTATTATGCCCGCACGCCACGGAGGGGCGTATAAATATCTGAACATCGATAAAATACGTTTCTCACGAAACGTGCGGACATAATAAATTATGTTCCTACAAGGGCGGCGTTCTTTTCAATACTTTAATCATCTGCTTATTAAAGCCATACAACAGATTTGCGGAAGACGGCCTATTGCAATCCGTGGCCTCACCCCGCAAGCGCCGGCCTACCGCGGCGGAGGGGTGCTCCACATGTTAAACTTGTTCCTGTAATGCACCGTGTCGAGGCGCTGAAGCAAGACGTCGACGTACTCGGAGTAAGTGCCGATGCGGAACTTGCCGCCCCACAGGCCTATGCCCGAACTGACATAATAGCGGGTGTTGCCGCGCTTCGTCGTGCCCCAGGCACACTCGTACACGGCATCGGTTATCCAGCTTATCGGCCACACCTGGCCGTAATGCGTGTGGCCGCTGAACTGCAGGTCTACGCCGGCGCGCTCGGCCTGCTCGAGATGGTAGGGCTGGTGGTCGAGCAGGATGACATACTTATCGTTGTCCACGCCCTTCATCAGCTCGGCCAGCGGCTTGCGGCGGCCCGCGCTGCGGTCCTCGCGCCCCACGATGGCCATGCCGTTGAAGTAAGCCACCGAGTCGCGCAGCAGCGTTATGCCGGCCTCGCGGTAGAAGCGGGCCGCGGCCTCCGTGCCGGCGTAGTGCTCGTGGTTGCCGAAGCAGCCGTACTTCGGGGCATTGATTCGCCTCAGCTCGGCCGCCATGCGGCCGTCCTCAAAGGGGCGCATGCTGCCGTCTATTACGTCGCCGGCTATCAGCACGAGGTCAGGACGGCTGTGGTTGATCTCGTCGACCCACTTGCGCAGCTGCCCGGAGCCGTTGGCGTAGCCCAGGTGCAGGTCGCTCATCATCACTATGTCGGTAGATACGGGCACCTGCTTGTAGGTCGTTTCATGGTAGAAACGCGGCACTAACAGGTTATACCACACGTTGCCGAGGACGAACACGACCACCAGCACCAATGCGTAAAGCAGCAGGAGGGACCAGCTGCCGTGCAGGGCCGACCTGGGCAAGACGTGCGCCAGCCGCCCGATGTCGAGCAGCAGGAAAAGGAAGACGGCGTACATCAGCACGAAAAGCGACGACGTGCCCACCTGGTAACACGTCCGCGCGAGCCACATGGGCATGCGGTCCGTGGCGCCGGAGAAGTTGAGCACCAGCGCCAGCAGCGGCAACAGCAGCACCGACACCACGGCCCACCGCGCCGCGGGGACGCCCGACAGCAGGCACCACACATGCCACAGCACATAAGCGAAGCCGCCCAAAGGCAGCACTAAGAACAATACCATCCACATATCTACACATATTTATATTAGCGCCCGGCGGCCGCGCCAACGCAAGGCGGCAGCCCTGCGGACGGTGCAAAGATAACGCTTTCGGCCGTAACAGCGGCGCGGCGGACGGCAAAATCAGTAATAGCGGCTGTCATTTCAGTAATGCGCATACATCCGTGAGCGGCCCGCCGAGCGGCCGCCGCACGGCCGTAAAACGTGAAATAACGGCCCGGAAACGCAGAAAAAACGGTTTTTATTCGTCATTACGGATAAAAACACTTATCTTTGAGGCAACCTTTTGGCTTTAACCTACTAACCGCAAACCAACCTATCACCATATAAACACAAACAGATGAAAAAGTTATTAGCACTCTTAGTGCTGCCGCTGGCACTCCTGCTGACGGCCTCGGCGGCACCCGTAAGCCCTGACAGGGCGCGGGCAATAGCGCTCGCCAGCATGCGCTCGGCGGCCGCACGGTCAGCGTCGGGCACGGCGGCGCAACAAACAGAACTGACACTCGTCAAGACGGCCACGCCCCGCGCAAAGTCGGGCGGCAAGGCCCAAGGCGCCCTTTACTACGTCTTCGACAAGGGCGAGGACGGCGGAATAATCATCGTTGCGGGCGACGACCGCATGCGCCCCGTGCTGGGCTACACCGACCGGGGCAGCTTTGCCGGCGCCGACGACAACCCCGGCATGCGCTGGTGGCTTGAGGCCGTAGGCCGCGCGGCAGAGGCCATAGCCTCGGGCGAGGCTCCGGCAGAGGCCGTAAGCGGGCTGAAGGCGGCGCAGGAGGCGGCCGCCGCGTCGTCGATGGGCGGCGTGGAGCCCCTGGTTAAGACGCAGTGGGGGCAGAACGAGCCGTTCAACCTGCTGTGCCCCTACGACTACGAGCACGACGGGCAGAGCGTCACAGGCTGCGTGGCTACGGCGATGGCACAACTGTTCTACTACTGGCGTTACCCCGAAAAGGGTACCGGCACGGCTGCATACCGCACCGGTAAGCATGGTATAACAGTCAGCGCCAACCTTGCCGACCATCCCTTCGACTATGACAAGATGCTGACTTACTACACAGACTACGACTCCGACGAGGCCAACCAAGCCGTTGCGCAGCTCATGTACGCCTGCGCCGTGAGCCACGAGATGGACTTCTGCGCCTACGAATCGTCAGCCTCGATATCGCTGGAGAAGCTCGTCAACATGTTCGGCTTCGACCCGTCATGCGCCTCAGGACAACGCGAACACTTCACGCCGGCCGAGTGGGAAAGCCTGATAAGGCACGAGATAGACCAACAGCGGCCCGTGCTCTACCGCGGCGAGAACGCCTCGGGCGGCCATATCTTTATCTGCGACGGCTACGACGAGGCAGGACTCTTCCACATAAACTGGGGCTGGTACGGCAGCTACGACGGCTACTTTGACCTCGCGTCGCTCAATTCTGACAACATTCCGGCCGACGGCTACACCATAAACCAACAGGTTTACTACGGCCTGAAGCCTGCCGGCGCACAGGGCGGAACGGCCTACGACTGCAGCCTATATTACGAGTCGCTGAGCCTGGGCACAACTACCACGTGCAACGCGGGCGACATCATAAGATACAACATCACCCACCTTGAGTGCCAAGGACTGGACTATGACGGCTACATAGGCACCGCCATCTACGACACAGGCGGCAACCTCGTCGACGCCGACTGCTCAAGCCGTTTCTCGCTGCAGAACAACTACTATTACGGCAGCTACGACATGATATACACGACGCCGGCCTCGCTGCCCGACGGAACGTACACACTGCGCCCCGTCTGCGGCCCCTCGCCCGACAACATACAGCCTCTGAAAGGCGCAGAGGGCAACGGGCTGCCCACGACAGTCAAGCTTACGGCCGTCAGAGGCACAATAACGCTTGAACTGCCGACAGGCTTACCGCTCAGCCTCAGCGTCGGCGGTAAGCCAGAGGCCGAAGGAGGCTCGGTCTACGCGGGCGTCACGGCCAACGTGAACATACCCATAACAAACACCGGGGCCTACTATAACGGCATGGTGACGGTGACCCGCGCCGACGACGGCCGCCAGGTGTTCGCCGACAACTTCATAATAGACGAGGGCGAAACGCGCCCGCTGCTCACCGCGCTGACCGTAGACGAGGGCGACACGGAGGCTGAATTCATCGTAAGCTACGAAACTCCCGACAATCCTGCGGCCGAGGCCGGACGCTTCACCCTGCAGGCCCAGCAGAGGGCCGAAGGCGCCCCAGCCGTGAGCGTAGAGAGCGTAACGATAGCCGACAACAGCCTTACCTACGGCGAGCGGATGAGCCTTACGGCAACGTACACCAACCAAGGCGGCTTCTACAACGGTTACGCCTTCGTGAGGATCGACATCGGCGGCAGGTATTACTACTGCCCCGTGGAGGACATGATGATAAACAAGGGAGAGCGTAAGGACGTCGTCTTCGACATCGACTTTAAGGAGGTGCTCGACATTCTCGGCCCGCGCGAAGGCACGGGCACGGCCACGCCGGGCCATGTCGACATGGAAGAGATGATGTACATACTATCGGAGGCCAAGGCGACGTTCACCGTCACCGACGACGGCAGCGCGCCTGCGCCGGCCATTTCGATAGTAGGCGATCCGCAAGTGATGGGCGGTTCGGCCTACGCAGGCCGCCCGGCAACGATAATACTGAACGTGCGCAACGACGGCGCCGACTACCTCGGCACGCTGATGATATTCGACAACGCCAGCGGCGAGCACCTCAGCTCGGGCACGCTTGAAATCGCCGCTAACTCGGAAGGCACGTTCAAGACAACCATCCAGTTACCTGCCGCTGCGGGCGAGCGCACGTTCAACGTTTACCGCACCACTCCGGTAAACGTAAACGAGTATATAGGCTCGTTCAGCCTCAACGTTCTGCAGCCGACGGCTGGCGCCCCTGCGCTGACGGCCGAGGGCTTAAGCGTGGCCACGCCCACGGTAGGTGCCGACGGCGAGCTTAGGTTCACGGCGGCGATAAGCAACCTCGGCGGCTTCTACGAGGGTGAAATCGTATTCAACCTGCTGCTCACCGGAGCAGGAGGAGGCCCCACGGGCGGCAACATGCTCCGACAGGCCGTTGAGATAAACGGCGGCGAAACGAAGACGCTCAACGTCGTATTAGACCTGCGGCCGACGCTGGCCAACCTCGGCGTCAACGCCGCCGAGGGCACGATAAGCGTCATGTACTACGACGCAGCGACCGACTCTTACGTCACGCTTGACGCCACGGGCGCGTTCACCGTCAACCTGACGACGGGCGTAAGCCAAGTGGAGGCCGAACGTGAGGCGGCCCCCGTCTACAGCATAAGCGGCCTGCGCGTCGGCACGACGGCCGACATCGACCGCCTGCCGGCCGGCATTTACATCAGCCGAGGCAAGAAATTCATTGTGAAGTGACAGTCAGGCGCGCCCCCGGGGCGCGCGTCACGATTACGCTGGGACCCGTGGCGACGATGTCGCCGCGGGCTTTTTCGTGTAGGTAAGCTGGCGGCCGCCGCCGCACGAGGCCGCCGCTACGGCTGACGGAAAGAAAGCGTTTCGAGGCCGTGGCATGCCAAAACGTCAAAACGGAAAGTTCCGTGAAAATCAGCAAACTAAGTCGTTGGCGGCCGCCTAACGGCCGCCGCCGCCCTGCCCCGCCGCCCGCCGGCGGGCAAAAGACCATCCGCGAGCCGCCGAAAGCTATGCTCCCGACGGGCGAAAGCTTACCTCCCGACCGCCGGGAGCATAGCCCCCGAACGCAGAAAGGTAAGCTCCCTGTCATCGGGAGCTTACCTTTCGGTATGATTAAAGCACTTTTTCACGATTAAGACAGCCGCCGGCGCTGCACACATCGGCCGCCGACGGCGCAACCGCCTGTAAGCAAGCCGCTTACGACTGCACACCCGAGAGCGGCTTATTTGCGGCCGAGGGCCTTCCGCCGCGCGGCGAGGCCCTCCACAAGCGCCAAGCGAAATCAATGTGCAAGCAAAACAACCTTTAGGCTTACACTATGCCACCTCGCGGCAAGGCATAAAAAAGCACGCCCCTACCGACCAACGGCAAAGGCGCGCGGAGATATTAGCATCATGAAATTGAGTTGTCACTTTAACGTGGCGACGGCCTTGCGCAGGCGCCGCAGGGTTTCCTCCTTGCCGAGGAAGGCCGAGATGTCGAACATGCCCGGGCCCTTGCCTATACCCACAAGGGCGAGGCGGAAGGCGTTCATCACGTCGCCCAGCTTATAGCCGCGCTCCTCCACCCAGGCCATCACGACGCTCTCCTGATGTTCGAGCGAGAAGTCGTCGAGGCCCTCCAGCAGGTCGGCCAGTTCGGTCATGACCTGCGCCGAGTCCTCCTTCCAGCGCTTGCGCACGGTCTTCTCGTCGTATTCCGTAGGCGGAATGAAGAAGAACGAGCACAGCGGCCACAGCTCGCGCACGAAGTCGACGCGGTCTTTCATCATGCCGACCACTTGCTTCACGCGCTCCATAGGCTCGTCTACGCCGTTGCCGGCCACTATCGGGGCGAACAGGCGCGCTATCTCGTCGTCGCTCTTGCGCAGTATGTACTCATGGTTGAACCATATCGCCTTCTTATAGTCGAAGCGCGCGCCGGCCTTGCTGCACTTGGCGATGTCGAACTGCTCAATAAGCTCGTCCATCGTGAAAAGCTCCTGCTCGGTGCCGGGGTTCCAGCCCAGCAGGGCGAGGAAGTTGACAACGGCCTCGGGGAAATATCCCTGCTCGCGGAAGCCCGAGCTGACCTCGCCCGTCTTGGGGTCGTGCCATTCGAGCGGGAAGACAGGGAAGCCGAGGCGGTCGCCGTCGCGTTTGCTGAGCTTTCCCTTGCCGTCGGGCTTGAGCAGCAGCGGCAGATGGGCGAAGCGGGGCATAGAGTCCCCCCAGCCCAGGGCGCGGTAGAGCAGCACGTGCAGCGGCGCGCTGGGCAGCCACTCCTCGCCTCGTATGACGTGTGTGACCTCCATCAGGTGGTCGTCAACTATGTTTGCCAGATGGTAAGTGGGCAGTTCGTCGGCGCTCTTGAAGAGCACCTTGTCGTCAAGGATGTCGCTCTTGATGACCACGTCGCCGCGTATCATGTCGTTGACGTGCACCTCCTCGCCCGGCTCCACCTTGAACCTGACGACATACTGCACGCCGTCGGCAATCAGGCGGTCGACCTCTTCCTTAGGCATGGTTAGCGAGTTGCGCATCATGTGGCGCGTCTGCGCGTCGTATTGGAAGTTCTTTATCTCCTGGCGCTTTGCCTCCAGCTCCTCGGGAGTGTCAAAGGCCACGTAGGCGCGGCCCGCCTCGAGCAGCTGCTCCACATATTTCTTATATATGCCGCGGCGCTCGCTCTGGCGGTAAGGGCCGTGCTTTCCGCCGAAGCTGACGCCCTCGTCGAACTTTATGCCGAGCCAGCGGAACGACTCTATGATATACTCTTCTGCCCCGGGCACGAAGCGGCTCGAGTCGGTGTCCTCAATCCTGAAGATCATCTCGCCGCCCCTCTGGCGGGCGAAGAGATAGTTGTACAACGCGGTGCGCACACCGCCTATGTGCAGCGCCCCGGTAGGACTGGGCGCGAAACGCACTCTTACTTTTCCTTCTGACATTTCGTTATATTCGATATCGGTCCGCTGCCGCCCCGCGGCCTCCGGCCGCCCTGGCCGCGCGCCGCAACACGCTGGCTGCCAGCACGTTGCCCGCGGCCTTGCAAAAGGCCGCCTTTCGGCCTGCGAAAGGTAAGCTTTTACGCCGCGAAAGGTAAGCTTTCACACGCTAAAAGGCAAGCTTTCGCACGGCGCCCGGCCGCCCGTCGACGGGCGCGGACTTAAAATTTTGTGCAAAAATACAATATTTTCGCAATATTGGCGTATTTTTTTAGTATTTTCGCAGAGTAAAGTACTCAACGCTAAAGCAAAATGATGAAAATCGCCAATACAAGCTCCGTCAACTGGAGCCGCCTGCTCATGTATCTCGTCCTGATGGTGGTAACCGTCTCGGTCATCGTGTTCTTCCTGCCGCGCAACAGCGGCCCGCAGTTCCGCTACGACATCGGCAAGCCGTGGATGTACAGCTCGCTGATAGCAAAGTTCGACTTCCCCATCTACAAGACCGAGGCCACCATAAAGGAAGAGCAGGACAGCATAGCCGAAGCCTTCGAGCCTTACTACAACTACGACACGAAGGTGGAGCAGCAGCAGATAAGGCGCTTCGCCGAGAAATACAAGGGCGGCATACCCGGCCTGCCGCAGGGCTTCACGGCAACGATTACCGACCGCCTGCACCGCCTTTACCAGGCGGGCATTATGAACGCGCCCGAATACTCGAAGATAATGCGCGACACGACGAGCATGATACGCATAGTGAACGGCAAGAAGGCCTTCAGCACCGAGATAACGTGCGTCTACTCAACCATGACGGCCTACGAGCGCCTCTTCACCGACCCCAAGCTGGCCGCCGTGAGGCAAGCCCTGCAGCGCTGCAACCTTAACGAATACATACAGCCGAACCTCATCTACGACGAGGAACGCAGCGAAACCGAGATGGACGACATACTCAGCGGCATACCGCTGGCAAGCGGAATGGTGCTGAGCGGCCAGAAGATAATTGACCGCGGAGAAATCGTCGACGACTATACGTACCGCGTGCTCAACTCGTTCGAGAAGGAGACGCAGCGGCGCAGCGCCAGCGTGAGCGCCGTGCCGTCGACCATCGCCGGCCAGGTGCTATTCGTCGCCACGCTGATACTTCTCTTCACCACCTACCTGCGCTTGTTCCGCAGGGACTATTTCGACAAGCCCCGCAGCATAGCCATGCTCTACACGATGATGACGCTCTTCCCCGTGCTCGTGTCGCTGATGATGACACACAACGTGCTGAGCGTCTACATCCTGCCGTTCGCCATCGCCCCGATATTCATCCGGGTATTCCTCGACTCGCGCACGGCCTTCATCGCCCACGCCACGATGGTGCTCATATGCGCCGCCGCGGTAAAATACCAGTACGAATTCATCATCGTGCAGCTCGTGGCGGGCCTCATCGCCATCTACTCCCTGCGTGAGCTGTCGCAACGCGCGGAAATCTTCAAGACCGCCCTGCTTGTCACCATGGGCTGCAGCGCCATCTACTTCGCCCTGCAGCTGATGCAGGACAACAGCATAACCACCATGGACCACAGCATGTACAAGTACTTCGTGGCCAACGGCGTGCTGCTGCTCTTTGCCTATCCGCTCATGCTCGTCATAGAGAAGACGTTCGGCTTCATATCCAACGTGACGCTCATCGAGCTGTCAAACACCAACAAGAAACTGCTGCGCAACCTCAGCGAGGTGGCCCCCGGCACGTTCCAGCACTCGGTGATGGTGGGCAACCTCGGCGCCGAGATAGCTAACAAGATCGGCGCCAAGGCGCAGCTCGTGCGCACGGGAGCCATGTATCACGACATCGGAAAGATGAAAAACCCGGCCTATTTCACCGAGAACCAGATGGGCGGAGCCAACCCCCTTGACACAATGTCGCGCATCGATGCCGCGCAGGTGGTAATCGGCCACGTCACCGACGGACTGAAAATGGCCGAGAAATACGGCCTGCCCGGCGTGATAAAGGACTTCATCAAGACCCACCACGGCTCCGGAAAGACCAAGTACTTCTACATCTCTTACAAGAACGAGCACCCCGACGAGCCGGTGGACGACACCCTCTTCACCTACCCCGGGCCCGACCCGTTCACCCGCGAGCAGGCCATCCTGATGATGGCCGACACCGTGGAGGCTGCCGCGCGCTCGCTCAAGGAATACACGGAGGAAAGCATTTCGGGCCTGGTGAACAAGCTCATAGACGGACAAATGGAGGAAGGGTACTTCAAGAACTGCCCCATCACCTTCCACGACATAGCCGTAGCCAAGCAGGTGCTTACCGAACGACTTAAGTCTATCTACCACACGCGCACCAGTTACCCCGAGCTTAAAAAGGACAAGGCAAACTAAAACAAGTGAGTTCAATATCAGAAGAACACCCTTCGTAGAGACATAATTTATTATGTCCGCACGTTCTGAAAAAACGTTATTGGCAATATTACTGCATAATACGCCTCTTCGCGGCGTGCGGACATAATAAATTATGTCCCTATGCGAGGGTGCCCGCTTGAATTTAAGGCATAAAAGTTTATACCGAATTCACGTTAAAAACGGGAAAACGACTGCTGAAAGTGAAAAATCCATTTGCCCCTTACTACGTGGCAGATGGATTTTTCACTTTTAATTTTTAACTTTTCATTTCATCAAAGCGGGTCTACGTCAAAGTAAACGCCTACCGACTTATACCTATTATCTTGCAAAACGATGTCTTTACCCTTGCCGAGGTAAAGACGGACCTTGGCCCGGTCGAGCCCGTTCTCAAGCTTCACAACCATCTTGCGTATGCACATAGCCTTGACGCGGGCCACCGCCGGCTTGTCAGGTCCCAGCACACGGTCGCCGAACCACTGGCGCAGCAGGGCGCCGAGGGCCTCGGCCGCCGCCGTGACCGTAGGCTCGTCCTTATGCTTCAGGTAAACGTTTATGATGTGGAAGAAGGGCGGATAGCGGAACAACTGCCGCTCCTCCATCAGGTCGGAGTAAAAACCGTCGACGTCGTTGCGCACCACCTGGCCTATGACGGGCAGCTCGGGACTCTTGGTCTGCAGCAACACAACGCCCCGCTTGCCCTTGCGGCCGGCGCGTCCGGCCACCTGCGCCATCATGGTAAAGGCATGCTCGTAGGCTCGGAAGTCGGGATAGTTGAGCATGGAGTCGGCGTTAAGTATGCCGACGACTGACACATGATCGAAGTCGAGGCCCTTGCTCACCATCTGCGTGCCTATCAGTATGTCGGTGCGATGCGCCGAGAAGTCGCTTATCAGGCGCTCGTAGGCGTTGCGGGTGCGCGTCGTGTCGAGGTCCATTCGCGCCACGCGGGCGTCGGGGAACAGCTCCATCACCTTGTCCTCAACCTTCTCCGTGCCGTAGCCCCGTCCGCGCAGGTCGCGGCTTCCGCAGCAAGGGCACACGTCGGGCACGGCATACGTGCGTCCGCAATAGTGGCAGGTGAGCTGTCCGAGGTTCTTATGGTAAGTCAGTGAAACGTCGCACGCCTCGCATCTCGGCGTCCATCCGCACTCGCGGCACTCTATCATCGGGGCGAAGCCGCGGCGGTTCTGGAAGAGGATTACCTGCTCCTTATTGTCAAGGGCGCGGCGCATCGACGAGAGCAAGAGCGGCGAGAAGGGGCCATTCATCATCTTGCGGCGCTGCAGGTCCTTAGTGTCGACGACGGTGATTTCGGGCATCTGCATGTCGCCGAAGCGCCGGTCAAGGCGCACGTAGCCGTACTTGCCAGTACGGGCGTTGTGCCATGTCTCGGCGCAGGGCGTGGCAGAGCCGAGCAACACCTTGGCTCCGGCCTTGGCGGCAAGCATTATCGCCGCCGAGCGGGCGTGGTAACGGGGTGCGGGGTCCTGCTGTTTGAACGACGTTTCGTGCTCCTCGTCGACGATGACAAGCCCCAAACGGGCGAACGGCAGGAGCACGGCGGAGCGCGCTCCGAGGATTACGTCGTAAGGGTTTTGCGACATCTGCTTCTTCCATATCTCCACGCGCTCGGCGTCGGAGTACTTTGAATGGTATATGCCGAGCCGCCCGCCGAACACGCGCTGCAGGCGTTGGCGCATCTGCACGGTCAGCGCAATCTCGGGCAGGAGATAAAGAACCTGCTGCCTGCGCTCAAGCGCCTGGCGTATGAGATGGATGTATATTTCGGTCTTTCCGCTCGACGTGACGCCGTGGAGCAGCACTACGTTCTTCTTAAGGAACGAGAATACTATCTGGTTGTAGGCTTCCTGCTGCGCGGGGTTGAGCGGCTTAATATTGTCGAAGTGCGGCTCGCCGCCGTGGTTAAGGCGGCCCACCTCGCGCTCGTAAGGCACGAGCAGGCGGCGGTCTACAAGGCTCTTAATCGTGGCAGCCGTGCAGTGGGCGGTGTTCATCAGTTCGTCGCGCGTCACTTCGACGACGCCCTGGGGCGCAGCCGCGTCCTCGACGGTGTCCCAACGGCTCATGGCAAGGAAGCAGGCGAACGCCTCGCGCTGCTTAACGGCCCGCCCGAGCATGTCGAGGGCCACGTGCATGGCACGCTCAGAGGCGTACTCGGGGGCGAGGGCGAGGCACGTTTCGGTCTTAGGGCGGTAGCTGTCGGCCGACTTGAGCCCGCCCGGCAGGGCGGCGGTGAGCACGTCGCCGGGGGCGCACATGTAGTAAGACGACAGCCAGCGCCACAACTCCAGCTGCTGGTCGGTAACGATCGGCGCGTCGTCCATAACCATCTTGACCGGCTTTACGGCAAACCCGGGCTTGTCGGCGTGCGCCCTTATGACAAGTCCCACGTATGTCTTGTTGCGCCCGAAGGGCACGAGCACACGCCTGCCCCGCTCCGCCGACGCTTCCATCTCGGGCGGAACGGAGTAAGTGAAGAGGCCGTCGAGCGGCACGGGAAGGAGAACATCAACGTAATTCATAATGCGCAATGCATAATGCATAATAGGGCTACGCCGTGCAAAATTAATAAAAAGCCTGCTGTTTACAACAAACCGGGGCTGCTAATAATCGCCCTTAAGCGATGAAAAAGATAAAAAACCTACAAAAAAACGACTTTCACGGCGCAGCCATATCATGCTTCACGCATTGTGAACCGAAAGTCGGCGCAAGCCAATTACACATTGGCACCGCACAGCCCTATTATGAATTATGCATGGGCGCATTATGGATTATTGCTCCATTCCGTTAAGCTTGCGGCGCAGTTCGTTAGGTGTGCAGCCGGTGTTCTTCTTGACGTAGCGGCCGAAGAACGAGGTGTTGGGAAAGGCCAGCTCGTTGGATATTTCCTTTACCGACCTGCGCGAGCTTTTGAGCAGCGTTTCGATATCCTTCACCACGTAGGCGTCGATAATCTTCGAGGCGTTCTTGCCGCCAACCTTCTTGCACACCACGGAGAGGTATTTGGGCGTTATGCAGAGCCTGTCGGCATAATAGGCCACGTTGCGCGGCTTGGGATGGGCCGACGAAAGTATGTCGAGAAAGTCGCCGAAGATGTTCTCAGCCGACGACAACTGACGGGGATTAAGCCGTGCGAAACGTTCGAACATGCTGCGGAACTCGAACACGAAGGCCTGCATCAGCGCGTCTACGATGTTAGCGCGGTAAGGGTTCTGCTTGTCGGCCAGCTTAGTCTTCAGCAGCCAATAGTACAGGTTGAACGTGGCAACGGCACCCTCGCTGAGCGAAATTTTCGGGTTCTTATCGAAAAATATCTTAAAGTTCCAGCTCCTAACCGACACGGGCAACATCCTAAAGGCGTACTCAAGCGACATGAATATGCCACGGAACTTGAAGTCGGGGCTGGCCTCGGCCTTGCCAACTACCGCCTCGGGCACGCCTATTATGATGTCGTTCCTATGGGCGGCGAACACCTTATGGTCAATGCTGAGCGTAAGTTCGCCCTCAACGCAGAGTATTACGACTATGCCGTCAAGCCGTACGTACTCGGGTCTTTCCACCGAATATAACTCGTCGAAAAGGTAAATGCGGCCGTCGCCATAGTCTATATTGCCCAGCACGTCAGTGGCATTTATGTCTTTAAGCCTAATGTCATTACTCATAGCCAGATATTTTTGCGTGCAAAGTAACACATTTTCCGTGAAACGGACGTTGTCGGAAAATCATCATAAGTAGTCGTTTTTTCCTCGCTAAAGTTAAAGAAACTTACACGTCCACCCGCCAGCAAGCCCTTTCGCGACGGCCGGCGACGGCACGTCCGACAAGACGCGTCGCAACAGCCTGTATTTCAACATGTTACAAAAGGCCGTCTTTCACGTTATAAAAGACGGCCTTTTACGCCGTAAAAGGTGGCCTTTCAGAAGCCGAAAGGCGGCCTTCGGCAAGCCGACCGGCCACCACGCCGCACGCCGACGGCCGTCAGCAGCACAACGAACACGGTATATCCTATCGTCAATATCTTATGTTCTAAAACTCTTATTGTTCCCTTTTAGGACATTTTTAAGGAATAAAAAAGGAGAAAACGGCAATAATATGACACTAAATTTGCAGCATAGAAACATTAAAACCATAACGACATGAATAACATCAAGCAATTGGCGCTGGCCGTGGCAGCCTTGACGCTGGCAGCCTGCGGAGGCTCAAGCGACAACGGCAGCAGGCAACGAGAAGCCGTGAAAGTGGAAGTGACACGGGTGAAGGCCGCGCCCGCGGGACAGGCCGGCAGCTACTCGGGCACCGTTGAGGAAGAGAGCGGCACGTTGTTGAGCTTCGCCGTGGGCGGCACGGTGAGTCGCGTGCTCGTAAACGAGGGCGACCGCGTGGGCAAAGGACAACTTATAGCCACGCTCGACGCCGAGCAGCTGACCCACAACCACGCCTCGGCACGCGCCGCCCTGAAGCAGGCCGAGGACGCATACAAGCGCATGGAGGAGCTGCACGGCAAGGGCAGCCTGTCCGAAATAAAGTGGGTGGAGGCGCAGACCGCCCTCGAACGCGCCCGCGCCTCGGAGCAGATGGCGCGCAAGCAGCTCGCCGACTGCCGCCTGTACGCCCCCTTCAGCGGCGTAATATCAAAGAAGTTCGCCGAGAGGGGACAGAACGTTGGCGCAGGAACGCAGGTGGTTAAGCTCGTGGCCGTAGGCCGCATGAAGGTGAAAATAGCCGTGCCCGAAAGCGAGATGGCGCAAATCACGGTCGGACAGAAGGCCGACATAACCGTCGAAGCCCTCGGCGGAGCGGCCATGCGGGGCACGGTGGCTGAGAAAGGCGTCACGGCCGACCCGCTGTCGCGCTCTTATGACGTTAAGCTTAGCCTGCCTAAAGCCGGCGGGAAGCTACTGCCCGGCATGGTGGCCGACGTAAGGCTTGACGGCGCAAGACAGACGCAGGCCTGCGTGCTGCCGGCGCACGTCGTGCAGATTGACGAGCGCAACAACCGGTTTGTGTGGGTAGCCGCAGGCGGAAAGGCCGCTAAACGCATAGTCAGCGTAGGCGACTTCACCGCCGACGGAGTGATAATCACAAGCGGACTGGCCGACGGCGACATAGTGATAACCGCAGGAGCGCAGAAAGTCAGTGAAGGAATGAGGGTGGAAACAAAATAAGACGGAACAATGGAACATCAGAAACGCAACTTCGTAGAACGGGCGATGCACTACCATAAGATAGTCATCCTCGTCGTCTGCAGCCTCGTAGCGTTCGGCATATACAGCCTGCCCCAAATGCGCAAGAACGAGTTTCCCGAATACACCATACGTCAGGGAGTAGTCGTTGCGGCAGCCCCGGGCGTTCCGTCGGACGAGATGGCCGAACAGGTTACGAAGCCGCTGGAGGACTACATCTTCTCTTACAAGGAGGTTAAGAAGGCCAAGACTTTCTCAAAAAGCACCGACGGCATGGCTTACATACAGGTGGAGCTTAACGACGACATCGACGACAAGGACGCCTTCTGGAACAAGTTCAAGCACGGCGTGGCCGACTTCAAGGCGCAGCTGCCAAGCAACGTGCTCGCCATACAGGTGGTTGACGACTTCGGCGACACGTCGGCCCTGCTCATAACGATGGAGAGCAACGACAAGACTTACCGCGAGCTGGCCGACTATATGGACGCGCTGAAGGACAGCCTGCGCCGCATAGAGAGCGTAGGACGAATGACGGTGAGCGGCATGCGGCAGGAGCAAATCGCCATATACGTCGACAACGAGCGCCTCGCCCACTACGGACTGAGCGACCGGACGCTGGCCGCGACGCTGGCGCAAAAGGGCTTCACTACGAGCGGAGGCCGCGTGAAGACCGCCGATGCGGTGGAACCAATATACGTGGAGAAGTCGCTCAACTCGGTGTTCGACATCCGCGAGACAATAGTCTACACCGACCCTGACGGGCGGAACATACGTCTGAAGGACATTGCGGACGTGCGCCGCGAATATCCCGCTCCCGAAAGCTACATCGAAAACAACGGCAAGAAATGCCTGCTGTTGAGCGTCGAGATGAAGAAAGGCCGCAACATAGTTGACATGGGACGCGAAATAGACAAGACGATGGCCGGCTTCCAGAAGACATTGCCGGCCGACGTGGACATCTTCCGCATAACCGACCAAAGCAAGGTGGTGGGCGACAGCGTCTACAACTTCCTTAAAGAGTTGCTCATCGCCGTGTGCGCCGTCATCATTGTGGTTATGCTACTGCTGCCCATGAAGGTGGCCTTGGTGGCCGCCTTCACCATTCCCATAACAATATTCACGTCGCTCGGCCTGTTCTATGCTTTCGGAATAGAGCTTAACACGGTAACGCTGGCCGCCCTGATAGCGTCGCTCGGAATAATAGTCGACGACTCGATAATCATCATCGACAACTACATGGAGAAGCTCGGGGAAGGAGTGGCGCGCTGGAAGGCGTCAATCGACAGCACGACCCACTTCCTGCGCTCCATCTTCTCGGCAACGCTGGCAATAAGCATAACGTTCTTTCCGTTCCTGTTTACCACCCACGGAATGTTGCGCGACTTCCTTGTCAACTTCCCGTGGGCCATAACCATCATCCTCGGAGTGTCGCTCCTGGTGGCAACCTTGTTTGTCCCGTTCATACAGTTCTGGTTCATACGCAAGCCGATGGACCGCAAACCGAAGGACGACGGGCGGCGCAGGTTCTCGCTGCTCGACACCCTGCAAGGCGCCTACGACAAGCTGCTGGACGCCTGCTTCGCCCATCCGAAGATCACGGTGGGCACCGGCTTGGCCTTCGTAGCCATCGGCGCGGTGCTGATAGGCAACCTTCCGCAGGAAATGATGCCTACGGCCGACCGCAACCAGTTCGCCGTTGAGATATACATGCCTACGGGAACGTCGCTCCAGCGCACGTCCGCAGTGGCCGACAGCATGGCCGACGTGTTGAGGAAAGACAAGCGGGTGGTGTCAGTTACAGAGTTCAAGGGGTGCTCGTCGCCGCGCTTCCACGCTTCGTATGCACCCCAGACAGGCGGAGAAAACTTTGCGCAGTTCATAGTGAACACCACCGGCGTGAAGCAGACCGTAGAGCTGCTTGACTATTATTCACCGCGGTACACCAACCACTTTCCCGGCGCTTACGTGCGCTTCAAGCAGCTGAGTTACAGCGAGGCGGTAAATCCCGTGGAGGTAAGGCTGAGCGGCGACGACATAGATACGCTGAAGCGTGACGCCGGCAAGGTGCTCGCCATGCTGCGGAAGATGCCCGACCTTACGCTCACACGTACCGACATGAACGAGCCTCTGCCGTCGGCTGTGGTAAGACTGAAGGCCGACGAGGCCGCACGGCTGGGCGTCAGCAACCTGACGGTTGAGTCGACACTGGCCATGAGATACGGAACGGGCATGCAGGTAGCCACCGTATGGGAGGATGGCGACGCCATACCCGTAACCTTGAAAAGCACGACGGCCGAACGGGCCACCAACGCTGACGTTGCCGACGAGAAGATCCCGGCGGCCGGAGGACTGGCGCAAGTGCCGCTAAGGCAGGTGGCCGACATCACGCCGAGCTGGAAGGACGGCTGCATAGTGCGGCGTAACGGGGTGTACACCGTGACCGTACAGGCCGACGTAAAGCGCGGAGTGAACGGCACGGAGGCCAACAACAAGGTGGTAAAGGCGGTGAGCGGCATTGCGCTGTCGCCCGGAACAAGCGTAAGCTACGGCGGAGAGATAGAGAACAACGACAACTACATACCGCAAATCACAGCCGGACTGGCCGTGGCTACGTTCATAATATTCTTCATCCTGCTGTTCCACCTCAAGAAAGTAAGCCTCGCCCTGCTCGTATTTTCGAGCATTGCGCTGTGCACGTTCGGCACGGCCGCCAGCGTGCTCATACAGGGAATAGACTTCAGCGTGACGTGTTATCTCGGCGTAATCAGCCTGATGGGCATCATCGTGCGCAACGGAATAATAATGATTGACTACGCCGAAGAGCTGCGCCTGACGGACGGCATGCATACCGAAGAGGCCATATACCACTCGGCCAAGAGGCGAATGAGGCCGATATTCCTCACCTCCGCCGCAGCGTCGATGGGCGTGATACCGATGATACTGGGCGGAAGCGGATTGTGGATGCCCATGGGCACGGTGGTGTGCTACGGCACGCTGATTACCATGGTGTTCATTCTGACCGTGCTGCCGGCGGCCTACCTGCTGATGTTCCGCGGCACTACGGACAAGAGGGAAAGAACTAAAGCCATTGAAAACGAATAACTTTTGCTTATGAGAACTATCATATTATCGGCCGCGCTGCTGCTGGCGGCCGCATCGGCGCAGGCGCAACGCCTGATGACCGCAGAGCAGGCGGTGAGCGACGCGCTGCAGAATAACGTGCGCATGAAGAACGCCGACAACGACCTTGAGGCCGCACGGCAGGCCAAGAAGCAGGCCTTTACGAAATACTTCCCCACCGTCAGCGCAACGGGAATAGGATATATGGCCGACAAGGGGCTGCTGGAGATGAGCCTCGGGCCGGGCATGGAGATGTCAATGCTGAAGAACGGCCTGATGGGAGGCGTGTCGGCGCAACTGCCCGTGTTCACGGGCGGACGCATACTGAACGCCAACCGACTGGCCGACGTGGGCGTTGAGACGAGCCGCCTGCAACGGCGGATGTCGGAAAAGGAGGTGGTGCTGACGGCCGAAACTTACTTCTGGCAGGCCGTAATGCTGAAAGAGAAACTGAAAACGGTTGAAGCCGTAGAGCGGCAGCTGGCAAAGTTCGCCAACGACGCCGAGGCGGCGGTAACAGCCGGTGTGTCTGACAGGAACGACCTGCTGCAAGTCAACCTGAAGAAAAACGAGACACGCAGCAACCGCATAACGCTGGAGAACGCGCTGACGACGGCCAAACGACTGCTGGCACAATACACAGGGCACGCCGGCGACAGCATAGACGTGAGCGCGGACATGAGCGGCGGGCTGCCGCCATCGCCCCTGCAGCTATACGCCGACCCGTCGGCCGCGCTGCCGCACACCACGGAATACGCCATGATGGAGCAGAACGTGAAGGCCAACAGACTGAAATACAAGATGACCGTAGGGCAAAACCTGCCCACGGTGGCCGTAGGCGGCGGATACATGTATGACGACCTGATGGACAAGAGCCACCAGTTCTGGGTGGGCTTCGCCACGGTGAGCATACCGCTCAGCGGCTGGTGGGGCGGCTCGCACGAGATGAAGAAGCAGCGCCTGGCCGTCAGGAACGCCGAGAACACGCTCAAGGACAACGGCCAGCTGCTGGTAATCGACATGGAAAACAAGTGGAACGACATGAACGACGCCTACCGCAAAATAAGCATTGCCATGGAGTCAATAGCCCAGGCGGAGGAGAACCTGCGCCTGCACAACGATTACTACCGTGCCGGAACGGCCACGATGAGCGACCTGCTCGAGGCCCAGACGCTCTACCAGAACAGCCGCTCGGTCTACGTTGAGGCGTATGCCGACTACCAGATAAAGAAGCGTGAATACCTGCAAGCCACCGGGCAATAGCACATTCTCACACGGATTCGTAACCTATTGATAATCAACATATTTACAAAAGGCCGCCTTTCGCATGGTGAAAGGCGGCCTTTTAGCGTGCAATAGGTTACCTTTTGCAGCCTAAAAGGTAAGCTCCAAGGTGAATTCGATATAAGAAAACACCCTCGTTCAAACGAGGGTGTTGCAAATCAGTCATCCCGGACTTGATCCGGGAACCAGTCGTATGCCGCAACGTTGCCACAAGATGGTGTTTACATTCTGGTCCTAAATCAAGTTCAGGATGACGACGGATCAAGTCCGGGATGACTGATTTGTAAGAGCTTCACTTGAACGAGGGTGTTTTCGTTGTTAGTAAAACCATAGCAGTTATACAGAACTCACGTCACATTAAATAAAAAAGCGGAGGCCCGCCTTTAAACGGCATAAGGGCCTCCGCTTGTAGAATGAAACAAAACTTGTCCGCCGCGCGTAATTAGAAATAATACGCCAGCGAAACCTGCCATGAGTTCGTGCGTCCACGCACAACGCCCTTGGCTAAGTTGCCGACCGTATTGAGCACTGTAGCCTCACCCGTCTTGCCGCACACGATGTTGTAGTTGGCACCCACCTGGAGGTGGCTGAGCAGCATAACACCAGCGCCTACGTTAACGCTGAAGTTAGAAGTGTTAAGACGCCAGTCAAGAGCGTCCTTAACAAGATTTTGATGCTTGTCGCCCACGTTGAAGCCGAACTGCGGACCGGCTGCAAGGTAAACGGCCGCAAGACTGCCAAGGCCGATGTCATAGCGCAGGTTGATGGGGATGTTGATGGCCTGCTGCTTCAACTTCTTGTCTGAGCCTTTGAGCTTAGCCTCACGCTGGTCGTAAAGGGCCGAAGCGTCAATGCCGAGGCCTACGATGGGGAGCGTGAACTTAACTGTAGGACCGATGAAGAATCCCGCACGGTTTGACGACTCGAACACGTCGCTGCTGAACGACATGTCGGTGATGTTCAGACCGCCCTTCAAACCGAACTTAAACTGCGCCTGGGCAGGAATGGCTACGAGGGTTGCCGCAATGACAACGGCGAGAGTAAACAATTTTCTCATAATGATGTGATTTTAAAAAAGTGGATAATTGATTATTTAAAAAAGAAAGAACGGAAAGGCAAAAGGACGGGAAACGCTGCCGCGTTTTTCATCCTTTCACCTTTCC
Organism: uncultured Prevotella sp.; assembly: GCA_944321295.1. Taxonomy (GTDB): domain Bacteria; phylum Bacteroidota; class Bacteroidia; order Bacteroidales; family Bacteroidaceae; genus Prevotella. Next base: position 9,657 of record CALUKU010000021.1, on the reverse strand, counting down.
GCTTTTAATGCCTTTGCCTGCGCACCGTCACCCTTGCGGCCGACGAGCCTGACGATGACGACTTGCTCGACGAACGGCGCTTCTTAACCGACGTAGAGGCACGGCGGTTGCGTTTCGCCTTCTTGCCCTTCTTGTCCTTGACGTCGGCCTTGGCTATGCTGTCGAGCGAGTCCTTGCGGACCTGGTCGCCCCAGATGTTCTTCTCGAAGGCGGCCAGCTCGTCCTCAATGCGCTTCTGCTCCTTAACCAAGGCGGAGTCGGTAGGGCAATACTGCGCCAGGGTGCGTCCCAGCATGTTTGCCGTCTTGTATATCTTGCCCTTATACAGGTTGCGCGTAAAATAGTCGTCCATGCTCATCGTGGCGGCGTTGTTGAGGTTGCTCGTCATCACGACCTGCTTAGTCAGATACGGAGCCACGTCGTCATACTTCACCCAAAACAGCGGATACTTCTGCTCTCCGTCGCCGAAGTCATCAGTGCGCCATAATATCGGGCAGAGGGCTATCGGCTTTACGTGGAACGTGGCCGAAGCCTGGTCATAATAGGCGCTCTCCTTCACGTAATACGACTTCACCTCCGAAGATGGTATGTCGCTGTCGTCGATACGCACGCCGCGGTTGTTGCGCTCGTAATAGATGTGATAGTTGTCGAGGAAGGCCATGCGCTTTATTTCGGCCGAGTCGGTGAACACCTCGTTGCCGTCAAGTCGGTATTCATAGGCCTTGATGGCACCGCGCATCATGAGCTTGAACAGGTAAGTGAACAAGTTCATCTGCGAACCTACCGGCTCTACAGGGTAATACAACGGCGCGTTGGCGTCTTCCTCAAGAATGATTTCACGGTAAATGTCCCTGCGCCACACCACGTCCTCAGACATCTTGGCCGTCACGGGGAACGATATCTGCGCGCGCGTCGTCAGGTTTTGCCCCGCCTGTTGGCGGCGGGCCTGCTGCTGGCGGCGACGGGCCGCCGGCTGGGCGTCGGCCGCCTCGACGGCAAACGCGAGCAATAGCAACGCCATCACAACCGAGCGCACCATCGTAGAGGCGCCCGCGTTACGGCGGCATGACGTGTTATGCGATAACATGAATTTACTCATATCCTTATATATTCGTTTTTTACTTTTATTTCAAAGTGCCGGGGCGCAGACGGAAGCATGCCGCATAATCGCCTCGACACAGCCTCTTACCGGCCCACACCCTGCCCTGCGACTACTTGACGATAACCTCCATCGACGCAGGCAGCGTCCTCTTTATGCCGTCAGGACCAACGGCCGTGATACGGGTGATGTAGAAACGCTTGTTGCGCGACAGCCTGCGGAACGTTTCGCGCTGGCGCTGCGTGAACGAAGCGCCGTCAGACACCATCGGCACGGCATTGCCCATGTTGTCGTAGAACACGGCCTCGAAGCTGAGCACGTTGAACGGTATGTCAAGCAGACCGTCGTCAATGGCGGCCTTTATGCCGGGAGCAGACATCAGCGAAGCCTTTGCAAGGCCGCCCGAACGGAAGCGGTTGTCGCCTATCTGGATGTAAGGCGTCGGGTCAGGCAGCTTGCGCACCTTGAACGTGAACTGCCCCACCTGGCGCGCCGAGCCTGTCTGTGTTGACAAAACGCTGATGGTTACGTCCTTGCCTACTGCCGACGGACGGGCTATGTAGCGGCCCGGAGCAACGGGCTGCAGCGTTCCGCCGCTCATCGTTGCCGACACCTTGGTGAGCGGAACGCCCGGAATACTGATACTTATCGGGTTGTTGTAACCGGCGTAAAGCACGTTCATCAGGTCGGCCGAAACCGTCGCGCTCGGGTCTACCACGGTGTATTTTTGGGTGAAATCACGACGGATGACGTCGCCGCTGCCGTTTCTCATCGTTATATAACCAGTCAGGCTGAAGTCGCCCGTGCGGCTCGTCACTATCTCGTATGTATTGTTGCGCAAGTTCATCTGCCGTCCGCCGATGTAAATCTGCGGCGTCTGCGTAGTGTCGACGGCCGCCATCACTATCTGGGCGGAGAACTTATCGCCGCGCACAATTGTCTGCGCGTTGGGTATGACGAAAGCGCTGAGCTTGTTGACGCGTATGTCCTTCATGTCGATATTGGCCACAAGGGTGTGCAACACCTCGCCCTCTGCATAGCGAACGTCGCTCTGCAGCTTTGAAAGCAGCGTCACGGCGGCAGCCACGGGCATGTCCTCAAACATGTATTCCTGCCAGTTCTTACCCATAGTCCTTGCGTTCTTGGGCAACTCCGTGGTGAGGTTGCTGGCTATTATGGCCTTCTGGTGCTCGTCGGTGACCATCGTCAGTATGCGCTCACGGAACGAGTTGATGGCGTCGAACAGCTTCTTGCCCTGTCCCGAGCCGGGAGCGAGCATTACCTGGTTGGCCGCCTCAAGGTCGTCCTTGCGCTCTATGTTGTTCACGTCACCGTCATCCCCGTCGGCCTCTTTCACGATAGCCACCTTAAGCTCCTGCGCAAAGTTGAATAGCGAGTCGCTCATGCGCTTCACGGCGGTGGCCTTGTCAAACCACGCCTTAACCTTCTGAGGGTTCGCCTTCATCTGCGCCTCGAAGTCACCGTAGAGCACGTCGTTCTCTGACGACGAGTTCTTAGTGGTGCGCTGCAGGCTCTCCTCCACGAGGGTGAAGCCCTCGAGCACTTCCGTAGAAACGTTGAGCGCGAGCATTGCCATCAAGACGACATACATCAAGTTTATCATCTTCTGGCGGGGAGATACCGGTCTTTTCTTTATTGCCATTATAATTTACACTTCTGCGTTGTTGCCGTTGGGCGCGGCGGCACGCATATTTACGGTCATGGCCTCAATCATGCGTGCGTAAATCTTGTTAAGCTGCTCAATCTGCGACGCCATCTTACGCGACTGCTCGTTGATTTCGTCAATAGTTCCGATTTGCGAACTGGCGCCCTTAAGCTGCATCTCGTACACCTTGCATATACCAGTGAGCGTGCGGTTGAGGTTTTCCATCTCCTCGGAGTCACGCGTAAGACGTGCGCTCTGCTCGGAAACCTTAGCCAGTGTTTCGGTAAGCTTCTTCAACTCGTCAACGTAATTGCTGGTGGCTTCTTCCATTTCAGGCGACACCTGCTGCTGTGCCGACACCCATCCTGGCACGGGCTGACCGGCGACAACCGGCTGTGCGCCCTGTCCTAAGGCCACGCCCTGCGGAGCGTCAGGACTTACCGTGGCTGCCTCGGCACCGCCTTCCACCGACTGTCCGGCCACGGGCTGAGCGCCTACGGGGCCGACATAAGCCACCATGCCGGGCTGTACCGCAACGCCGCCTGATACGGGTTGCGACGCCACAGGCGCGCCTTCACCGTCATAAGCCTCGCCGTCGGCCTGCTGCTCAAGCTCTTCATTATAAACGTGCGTCGGCAGATCCTTGCCGATGGCTGTCTTGTCGAACGGACGGTCGAACGCAGAAATGAAGAATATCACGACCTCGGTGCCCATGCCGAGGTAAAGCATGAAGTTGGCTCCGGGCAGGTGGGTCAGCTTGAAAAGCGTACCCAAAATCACGATTGACGCACCCCAGCTGTAAGCGTAGTTCATGAACGTCTGTCCGGGAACGCTGTCCAGCCATTTCTGGAGGCGGTAGATGATGTTATATTTGCTGTACTCGGTCATTATTATTTCTTCCTCCCTTTTTGTTTTGTGCTTGTAGTAGATGCAAGGCTTCTCACGCAACGGAAACCAATGTAGCAGCGCGGCTGGTTCTGATACTCCCATGTGCGCCATGCCGAACGGATGTAAGACTCGGGGTCTTTCCATGATCCGCCGCGCACGCTCTTCTTCTTCAGGCTGTACGGGTCTTCCTTGGCGGCATTATACTTCAACTCGGGGTTGAGGTCGTTCATGGCGTCGATACCGCCTTCGGTGTAGGTCGTGCTTGTCCATTCGGCCACGTTGCCGGCCATGTCGTAAAGTCCGTTGGAGTTTGACGAGAACAGGCCCACGCGGCTCGTTATAAGGTTGCCGTCCTCGGTGTAGTTGCCGCGGTCAGGCTTGAAGTTGGCGTAGAAGCAGCCGTCCTCGGTCTTCACGTCCACCTCTTCCCACGGGAACTCCGTGCCCTCCTTGCCGCGGGCGGCGTATTCCCATTCAGCCTCGGTGGGCAGACGGTAGCGCTGGATGTAACGCGCCTCGCCGCCGAGGCCCTTCAGAAGGTAGTCCGTGCGCCAGGCGCAGAAGGCATTGGCCTGTTCCCAGGTGACGCCCACTACGGGATAGTCGTTGTACGTAGGACTGCTGAAGTAAAGGCGCATGTATGTTTCGTTGTCGGAATTTACGAAGTCGTTAACCCAACAAGTAGTGTCGGGATAGATGTTGACGATGTAAGTGTTGAGGAAGTCCCACGGGCCGCTGAGCGGGCGGTCGATGGTCTGCCTCACGATGCGGCCCTCGTCGTCGATGTAAGCCGTGTCCTTGGATATCATCACCACGGCGTCGGGGTCAACCGGGACGTCGGTGTTGAGGTTGCGCTGCGACGGGTCGAGGCGGTTGCGGCGCAACGCGGCAGCCGTATAGTCGTAAACCTCGTAACGATAGTTCATCTGGCTGGCGTCGAGCATTTTCTCACCCGTTACGGGATTGGTGACGTAGAGGCTCTCGATGGCGCGCTGCTCATCCTCGTTGGGCTTGCGGGGCAGCGCTTTTTTCCAGTTGAGATGCGGCGTCACGGGGTCGCCGTTCTTGTCTTCGGTTATCATGTAGGTTTCGTCGCCGCCGTAAGCGGGGTCGGCCAGGCGCGTGCGCAGGATTGAGTCGCGCACCCAATAGACGAACTGCTTGTACTCTGAGTTGGTGACCTCGGTTTCGTCCATCCAGAAGCCGTCAACCGAGATTTCCTTCGTAGGCGTCTGCCTGCCCCAAAGGCTGTCGTCCTTCTCAAGTCCCATCTTAAGGTAGCCGCGCTTGATGAGGGTCATTCCGTAAGGCGTCGGCTCGGTAAAGCGCTTGCCGCTCACGCCGACCACCTCGCCGCCGCGGCCCGACGAAGACATGCGTCCGCCGAAGCAGCCCGTCAGCGTGATTGCGGCCAGGAGGCCGAGCACCACTATTTTACTTATTCTCTTCATATCTTACCTTATAGTATTCTAACGCTTTTATGCTTGTTACGTCCTTTCTTGAACAGGTTGATGTCCGTCTGGTAGCCTATTATCAGTTCGTGGCTGCCGTTGCCTATGCTGATGGCCGACGTGTACACCTCGTAGCTGTAGCCGATGTGTATGCCGTGGAAATTGCCGCCCACGAGCACCGTAACCGAATTGGTAGGGCTGTATGACACGCCGCCGTAGAGCATTTTCTTGTCGTTCGTATATACGAGCCGGCCCGAAACGTCGGCCCGCCAGGCCAGTCCGTCCGTCCTGACGAGCACTGACGGATGTATAGTAAGAAACGGATTTCTTAGTTTAATATTGTATCCGCCGGTCAAATAAAACGTCGGATCTATCTGCAACTCGTTGGTTTCGCCCAGTTCGACGAGGGGCGACGTAAGGTGTTGGGCCGACACTCCGACGTACCACGGACCGCGGGTGTAATACAGGCCGAAGCCCACGTCGAAGGCGCTTCCGTTGACTTCAGACGTGGTAAACGCCGGGTCACTCGTGTCTTCGATGTCAAGCTCGGAGCCGTCGAAGCTCTCGCTGAGCAGCCCCACCTGCACGCCGGCGCTTATCATTCCGCCGAACAGGCGGTGCTTGAAGGCGTACTGCAGGGCTATGCGCTGGTGGGTGAACAGGCCTATCTGGTCGTTTAGCAGCGACACGCCCACGCCGTGATAGTTCTTCAGCAGGTAAAGCGGCATGTCGGCGCCCACGTACATCGACCTGGGGTTGTTCTCGAAGCCGGCGAAGCTCAGCGCATACACGGCGGCCACGTTAAGCTTCTGCTGCTTGCCTACGGCTCCCGGGTTGTAATAAGGCTCAAGGTCCCAATAGTGGCTGAACGACACGTCATACTGGGCGCCGGCCTTAGTGACGGCGAGCGACAGCACTGCTAATATGATGAATAGACGTTTTCGCACGACATTATAACGCAAGACGTGCGATTTTATTGCACAAAACAAAATTATAAATAGGAGTAAGGAATTAAAAATTAAGGGCTAAGAATTAAGAAAATAAGCCGTGCGCCTTACATGCCGGGCATATTTTCTTAATTCTTAACCCTTAACTCTTAATCAAAACTTAATATTCGTCCTCGTTGAAAAGGAAGTCTTCCTTCGTGGGATAGTCAGGCCATATATCCTCGATGCTTTCGTAGACATCGCCTTCGTCTTCTATCTCTTGCAGGTTCTCAAGCACTTCCAAGGGCGCGCCCGAGCGGATGGCATAGTCGATAAGCTCGTCTTTCGTTGCGGGCCACGGCGCATCCTCAAGCTTTGAAGCTAATTCAAGTGTCCAATACATAACCTTTAATTTTTAAGTGTTTTTAATTGAGCGCAAAAGTAATATATTTTTTCTTATTCGCAAGATTTCTGCCATGTTTTTTCTCTAACACCGTCAACAAAGTTTAATTTCCTCGCCAGGACAAACAAATAGTCACTCAGGCGGTTCATGTATTGCAGCACTTCGGGGTCAAGCTCGGTGCTTTCGCCGAGGAAGAATATCCTGCGCTCGGCGCGGCGGCACACCGTGCGGCAGACGTGGGCGATGGCCGCCTCGTGCGAGCCTCCCGGCAGGATGAAGGCCGTCTGCTGCGGAATACCGGCCACTATGGTGTCAATCTCCTTCTCGAGCACGGCCACTTCGGCGGGGTCGAGCGTGTATGACGGCGCCAAGGGGGTCTTTGCCTTGTCCGTAGCGAGATACGAGCACACGGTGAACAGGTTGCGCTGTATGCGGTAAATCAGGTTCTTGTCTGGACCGTCCTTCATGAACGAGGCCAGCAGGCCGAGGTCGGCGCTCAGCTCGTCGACGGTTCCGTAAGCCTCGATACGCGAGTTGGTCTTCCTTACCTTCACTCCTCCGATAAGACTGGTCGTACCCTCGTCGCCGGTCTTAGTATATACCTTTGTTATTTTCATAGCCGTTTATGGTTAAAAGTTAATTACATACTCTTGTTTATAACGTTTGCGGTCAAAGCATACAAGACCGCAATAATACAAGTCGAATAGCACCACGTCCTTCACGCTCCGCCTACATTCGCGCCACAGGAACTTCATATCATTATTCTCGTGAATACCGATTAACACTGCCATTGAGCCGTCTTCAGCGCCGTCGGCCATAGCCTTAAGCCCGGCAGAAGCCAGAGGCGACGGAAAGAGCAGTGCGAAGTCTACTCCTGCCGCCATACCCATATCCTGTTCGCACGTCATGTCTTGCCAATCGGTACGTTTGCACCCGGCCTTGACGTATGCCTCGAAAGCAGCGTCACGGGCGCCGACGCAGACCGTGCGCCGCGGCTGCACATAGTTGGCCAGACGCAGGCACAGCTCGCACAGCTTACGGGTAACGGCGTCGGCATGAGGATGCGCCACGGCCAGCGGGGCGTAAGCGTAATAAGGATAGCGCTCGTTGATGACATTGCGCACGAGGCGGTAAGCCCAAGGCGACTGCACCCCGAACCCTCGGCAGCGGTGTATCCGGCCGAGCCACACCATCATACGTTTTATTTTCCACATCCTTTTTCGCTCCTTATTTTCATCGGCGGCACACCTGTGCCATGCCGCAGGCTTCAGCCGCAAGGCGCATTAGCCGTCTACAAAGATAGTGTTTTTTATCTGAAAAGCCATGCCTTCACCTGAAAATGTAAGCTCGCGGCCACCCATGCCCCGAACGGCAGCCGAACGCATGATAAGGCATATCTGCCAGACCGCCGCAGCCTACCATTGCAAAAGGTTACCTTTCGCCTTGCAAAAGATAAGCTTTTACGAGGTAAAAGGTAAGCTTCGGCAAGCCAAAAGACCGCCTTTTGCACGACAATGCCAAACAAGGCGTAACGTCTGTGCATTTCATGCGTAAACATCAACGCCGCGCAACGTTATCTTATGTTACAAGGCTGATAAAATAAGCGTGCCCATTTGCTAATGTTCTCTTTTTAAGCTAACTTTGCACGTAAATTAATTTAGCGGAATTTCTATTATGAAATCTTTGAGGGAATTGTACAGAATAGGTAAAGGGCCGTCAAGCAGCCACACGATGGGGCCTAACAAGGCGGCCAAGTTGTTTTTAGGTAAACACCGCGACGCGGCGGCGTTCGAAGTCACGCTATACGGCAGTTTGGCCGCCACGGGCAAAGGCCATATGACCGACACAGCCATAATAGAGGTGCTGCAGGCCACTGCGCCAGTAAAAATCAATTGGAAACCGGAGGTGTTCCTGCCGTTCCATCCCAACGGAATGAAATTCGTTTCGCTCAACGCCGCCAACAAGCCTACGGACGAATGGGTCGTCTACAGCATTGGCGGAGGCGCCCTCTCTGAAGGAAAAGGCGAAGATGACGCGTTCAACTCGCCCGAAGTGTACGAGATGAACACGCTGACCGAAATAATGAAATGGTGTGAGGACACCGGGCATAGCTATTGGGAATACGTCGACATATGCGAAGACAGCGACATTTGGGACTACCTGATGGAAGCATGGAAGGCCATGCAGGCAGCCGTCGAGCGGGGCCTGAACCATGAGGGACGCTTGCCCGGCCCGCTCAACATCGCCCGAAAGGCACCTTATTATTACGTTAAAGCGTCAGGTTACAAGCAATCACTCCAAACGCGAGGCCTCGTTTACGCCTATGCCTTGGCGGTAAGCGAAGAGAACGCCTCGGGCGGCACAATTGTGACAGCGCCTACATGCGGAGCCTCAGGCGTCTTGCCGGCAGTACTCTACCACCTGTCAAGGGGACATAATTTCAACGACACACGCATACTGCACGCCATGGCGACGGCAGGACTGATAGGTAATATCGTCAAGCAAAACGCCTCAATCTCTGGCGCAGACGTAGGCTGTCAGGGTGAAGTAGGCGTAGCATGCGCAATGGCTTCCGGTGCGGCCTGCCAATTGTTCGGCGGCAGCCCGTCACAGATTGAATATGCCGCAGAAATGGGACTCGAGCACCATCTTGGCATGACATGCGACCCCATTTGCGGCCTTGTACAGATACCTTGCATCGAGCGCAACGCATTTGCAGCCACACGCGCCCTTGACGCAAACCTTTATGCCGCCTTCTCTGACGGCAGCCACCGCGTATCATTCGACAGGGTCGCAACCGTCATGAAACAGACTGGTCACGATATTCCGTCCCTGTACAAAGAAACAGGTTCTGGCGGCCTCGCCAAAATACTCGACCCTAACAGCGCAAGGGAGATATAACAGCCTCTACTATTCACAAAAATGTGATTTCTACACAGCTGCTCAACAATAGTTTTTACAGCATTAAATCACAAATAAACATAAAAGCCGCTATGATTTACCAATCATAGCGGCTTTTATATAATTATATAAACATCGCTCATCAACAAATTAGCTAACATAATAGGCTTATCCACCTCATTCTGCTTATTGGCCCATCTGGCCTATTGGGATTATTTAGCCCATCAGCCCCATTAGCCCTAAGAATAATAAAAAAGCGTTCCCCGGAGCTTTATCGCTCCAAGGAACGCTACCCATAAAGAAGGCGGCCTCCTACTCTCCCG
>CALUKU010000020.1 GCA_944321295.1 uncultured Prevotella sp. | reverse complement strand
ATGGGGCAGACTGTAAATCTGCTGGCTTTCGCCTTCGGTGGTTCGAATCCATCACCACCCACTCAGTAGAAGTCTTTTGCGGAAATAGCTCAGTTGATAGAGCACTAGCCTTCCAAGCTGGGGGTCGCGGGTTTGAGCCCCGTTTTCCGCTCTCGCTGCTGTAATAGCTCAGTGGTAGAGCACTTCCTTGGTAAGGAAGAGGTCCCGAGTTCAAATCTCGGTTACAGCTCTACGACTTTATGATTGTATCAAAAGCAGAAAATACACAGATTATTCATTAAAATAACAAATAAACAAAGCTATGGCTAAAGAAACATTCGTACGTACCAAACCGCACGTAAACATTGGTACCATCGGTCACGTAGACCACGGTAAGACTACTCTTACGGCTGCCATCACTACGGTGCTCGCAAAGAAGGGTCTTTCTGAAGTTAAGTCTTTCGACTCTATCGACAACGCTCCCGAGGAGAAAGAGCGTGGTATTACCATCAATACTGCACACGTAGAGTATGAAACAGAAAACCGTCACTACGCTCACGTAGACTGCCCGGGACACGCTGACTACGTGAAGAACATGGTTACCGGTGCTGCTCAGATGGACGGTGCTATCATCGTAGTTGCCGCAACTGACGGTCCTATGCCCCAGACTCGTGAGCACGTGCTTCTCGCTCGTCAGGTAAACGTTCCCCGCTTGGTAGTATTCCTGAACAAGTGCGACATGGTTGAGGACGAGGAAATGCTCGAGCTCGTTGAAATGGAAATGCGCGAGCTGCTCGACCAGTATGAGTACGACGGCGACAATACTCCTATCATCCGCGGTTCTGCACTCGGTGCACTGAATGGTGTTGAGAAGTGGGAGAATACGGTTCTCGAGCTGATGAAGGCTGTTGACGAGTGGATTCCCCTGCCTCCGCGTGACCTCGACAAACCGTTCTTGATGCCTGTTGAGGACGTCTTCTCAATCACTGGCCGTGGTACGGTTGCTACCGGCCGTATCGAAACTGGCCGCGTTAAGGTTGGTGACGAAGTTGAGCTGCTCGGTCTTGGCGAGGACAAGAAGTCGGTTGTTACCGGTGTTGAGATGTTCCGCAAGATACTTGACGAAGGTGAAGCTGGTGACAACGTAGGTCTGCTTCTCCGTGGTATCGACAAGAATGAAATCAAGCGTGGTATGGTGCTCTGCCATCCGGGACAGATCAAGCCTTACAAGAAGTTCAAGGCTCAGATTTACGTTCTGAAGAAAGAGGAAGGTGGACGTCACACTCCGTTCGGTAACAAGTATCGTCCTCAGTTCTACCTCCGTACGATGGACTGCACGGGTGAAATCTCTCTGCCCGAAGGCGTTGAGATGGTAATGCCTGGCGACAACGTTACTATCACTGTAGACTTGATCTACGCAGTTGCATTGAACGTTGGTCTGCGTTTCGCTATCCGCGAGGGCGGCCGTACGGTAGGTGCAGGTCAGATCACTGAGATCATCGACTAATCTTAGGATTAGCTGACATAACCTTTAGGTTCTCGCCCTAACCGACGGGAACCTATTTTACGGGAATAGCTCAGTTGGCAGAGCACTGGTCTCCAAAACCAGGTGTCGGGAGTTCGAGCCTCTCTTCCCGTGCTAACAGAAGATAATATGTTTAAGAGTATAACAAATTATTGCAAAGCTTGTTACAACGAACTTGTGCATAAAACGTCATGGCCCACACGGGGCGAACTCACACACTCTGCAATGGTTGTATTATCTGCTTCCTTGATCATTGCGATTGTGGTGTTCATTATGGACTCCGTGTTCCGGTTTGTCATGAGTACGATCTATCCCAATTAAACCTTTAACAGGAAATGGCTGAATCAGGTAAGAAATGGTATGTGTTGCGTGCTGTCAGCGGTAAGGAGGCTAAGGTAAAAGAGTATATCGAGGCCGAACTTAAGCATAACGCATTGCTTTCAACTTATGTTTCCCAGGTGCTTATACCTATGGAGAAGCATGCTACTTTGCGTAACGGCAAACGTGTGGTCAAGGAGAAAATAGCTCTTCCTGGCTATGTGCTTGTTGAGGCTGAGTTGAAAGGTGATGTCGCCCACACGCTGCGTTTCATGCCTAACGTCTTGGGCTTCCTCGGCGGGTTGGACAATCCTACTCCCGTGAAGCAGTCTGATGTCAACCGTATTCTTGGCACGGCCGAGGAGTCTGAACTTGCCGAAGAGGTTAACATCCCCTTCAGCGTCGACGAGACGGTCAAGGTTACGGACGGTCCGTTCAGCGGCTTCAGCGGCGTCATCGAAGAGGTGAACACCGAGAAGCACAAACTCAAGGTCATGGTTAAGATCTTCGGACGTAAGACGCCTTTGGAGCTCGGTTTTATGCAAGTTGCAAAAGAATGACGCATTGTTACGGATGCGTTTGTTCTTTTATATCTATCAATCTTTTTAATTAACAAAAGAAATGGCTAAAGAAGTTGCTGGATTAATCAAATTACAGATTAAAGGTGGCGCTGCAAATCCCTCTCCTCCCGTAGGACCGGCCCTCGGTTCAAAGGGTATCAACATTATGGGATTCTGCAAGGAATTCAACGCCAGGACCCAGGATAAGGCCGGTAAGATTCTTCCGGTCGTTATCACTTACTATGCTGACAAGTCATACAGCTTCGAAATCAAGACCCCTCCCGCAGCAGTACAGCTCATGGAGGCAGCCAAGATTAAGGGCGGTTCTGCTGAACCTAACCGTAAGAAGGTGGCTTCTGTCACATGGGATCAGGTGCGTGCTATCGCCGAGGACAAGATGGCTGACCTCAACTGCTTTACCGTTGAGTCTGCCATGAAGCTCGTTGCTGGTACGGCAAGAAGTATGGGTATCACTGTAAAAGGGGACTTCCCTGGTAAATAATTTATAACTTCAAGAAAATGAGTAAACTGACAAAAAATCAAAAATCAGTAGCTGATAAGGTTGAAGCAGGGAAGGCATACTCTTTGAAGGAAGCTGCAGAGCTGGTTAAGGATATTACCACTACCAAGTTCGACGCTTCCGTAGATATCGACGTGCGTTTGGGCGTTGACCCGCGTAAGGCTAACCAGATGGTCAGGGGCGTCGTTTCGCTCCCTAACGGTACAGGTAAGGTTACGCGCGTGCTCTGCCTCTGTACGCCTGATGCCGAAGCTGCAGCCAAAGAGGCTGGCGCTGACTATGTTGGTCTTGACGAGTATATCGAAAAGATCAAGGGTGGATGGACTGACATTGACGTCATCATCACCATGCCGTCTTGTATGGGTAAGATCGGACCTTTGGGCCGTGTGCTCGGTCCCCGCGGTTTGATGCCTAACCCCAAGAGTGGCACAGTAACTATGGATGTTGCGAAAGCGGTTAAGGAAGTTAAGCAGGGTAAGATTGACTTCAAGGTTGACAAGACCGGTATCATTCATGCCTCAATTGGTAAGGTGTCTTTCTCTGCAGACCAGATCTACGAGAACGCTAAGGAGTTCATCTCTACCGTTATCAAGCTGAAGCCTGCTGCCGCTAAAGGTACATATGTCAAGAGTATCTTTATTTCGAGCACTATGAGTAAGGGTGTCAAGATTGATCCTAAATCAGTTGAATAACTCTAAAAGTTTTGTAAGATGAGAAAAGAAGTAAAAGATACGATAGTTGTTGAACTCGGACAGAAGCTGAAGGAGTATCCGCATTTCTACCTTGTCGACGTGACAGGCCTTAATGCAGGTGCGACCAGCAAGCTCCGTCGTGAGTGCTTCAAGAACGAAATCAAGATGGTCGTTGTGAAGAATACTCTTCTGCACAAGGCTTTCGAGGCTTCGGACATTGATTATGAACCTTTGTATGGTTGCTTGAAGGGCAGCACTGCAGTTTTCTTCTGCAATACTGCCAACGTTCCGGCCAAGTTGCTCAAGACTTATGCTAAGGAAGGTGTTCCTTCTTTGAAGGCTGCTTACGCCGAGGAAAGCATTTACGTCGGTGCCGACAAGCTGGAAGAGCTTGCCTCTCTCAAGAGCAAGAACGAGGTTATTGCAGAGATTGTCGCTTTGCTGCAGTCACCTGCAAAGAACGTTGTTTCGGCTCTTCAATCAGGCGCAAATACTATTCATGGTGTGCTCAAGACCTTGGGCGAGCGTCCTGAATAAATATTACATCCAAACATTTAACATTTAAAAACATTAAAATTTAGAATAAAATGGCAGATATCAAAGCTATTGCTGAAGAATTGGTAAATTTGACAGTTAAGGAAGTTAACGAGTTGGCAACAGTCCTGAAGGACGAGTATGGAATTGAGCCCGCTGCTGCAGCTGTTGCTGTTGCTGCCGGTCCTGCTGCTGGCGGTGCAGCTGCCGAGGCTGAGGAGAAGTCGTCTTTCGACGTAGTTCTCGCTGAGGTTGGCGGTGCTAAGCTTCAGGTTGTAAAGGCTGTTAAGGAAGCTTGCGGCCTTGGCTTGAAAGAGGCTAAGGATCTCGTAGACGGCGCTCCTTCAACTCTGAAGGAAGGTCTTTCTAAGGACGAGGCTGAGAACCTTAAGAAGGCCATCGAAGAGGCTGGCGCTAAGGTTGAGCTTAAGTAATTAAGACTTATTAAATATCTAGGGTTAAGATTCTCCCAGTCGGAGAGTCTTAACCTTTTTGTGTCTTTTATGGATGTAGTCATCCACCGCTACATTCACGGCCTTGCTCATGCGAGATGAACTTATGAGGGCCAAATTCCGTAAAGGTGGCATTTATAACGGTAACAAAAATCTGTAATGGCTTCAAAAATTGTTGATAACAGAGTAAACTTTGCCAGCGTGAAAAATCCGATGCCGTATCCGGATTTCCTCGATGTGCAATTAAAGTCTTTCAGAGACTTCTTACAGTTGGACACTCCGCCTGAAGAACGCAAGAATGACGGTTTGTATAAGGTTTTCGCTGAAAATTTCCCTATTACCGATACGAGGAATAATTTCGTTCTTGAGTTCTTGGATTACTATATCGATCCGCCCCGCTATACGATTGACGAATGTCTTGAGCGCGGATTGACTTACAGCGTACCCCTCAAGGCGAAGATGAAGTTGTATTGCACAGACCCCGACCATGAGGATTTCGGAACGTTCATACAGGACGTATTCCTTGGCACGATACCTTACATGACTGACAATGGCACGTTCATCATAAATGGTGCCGAGCGTGTTGTCGTGTCGCAGCTGCACAGGTCGCCCGGCGTATTTTTCGGCCAGGGCGTGCACGCAAACGGAACGGTGCTCTATTCGGCACGTATAATTCCGTTCAAGGGTTCATGGATCGAGTTTGCCACTGACATCAACAATGTGATGTATGCTTACATCGACCGAAAGAAGAAATTACCGGTAACCACTCTCCTTAGGGCCATCGGCTTTGAAACCGATAAGGACATTCTTCAGATATTCGACTTGGCTGAGGAAATCAAGGTCAACAAGAAGAACATGAAGGACGCTCTCGGAAGAAAGTTGGCTGCAAGGGTGCTCAAGAGCTGGAACGAAGACTTCGTAGACGAGGATACGGGCGAAGTTGTTTCGATTGAGCGCAACGAGGTCATCATGGAGCGTGAAACCGAACTTACGAAGGAAAACATTGAAGACATCATCGACAGCGGTGCTTCAACAATCCTGCTTCATAAGGATGTTGATTCAGCAAGCAAGTACTCGATAATCTTCAACACGCTGCAGAAGGACCCGAGCAACTCGGAGAAGGAAGCCGTACTTTATATATACCGTCAGTTGCGTAATGCCGATCCTGCAGACGACGCTTCGGCACGCGAAGTCATCCAGAACTTGTTCTTCTCAGACAAGCGTTATGACTTGGGTACTGTCGGCCGTTACCGTATTAACAAAAAGCTTGGACTTGACACGGACATGGATGTCCGTATCCTGACCAAGGAAGATATAATAGAAATCATAAAGTACCTCATACAGCTGGTTAACTCTAACGCTACCGTTGACGATATTGACCACCTCAGCAACCGTCGTGTGCGCACGGTAGGCGAACAGCTCAGCAACCAGTTCTCGATAGGTCTTGCGCGTATGAGTCGCACGATACGTGAGCGAATGAACGTGCGCGACAACGAAGTGTTCACGCCGACCGATCTTATCAACGCCAAGACTATCTCGAGCGTGATAAACTCTTTCTTCGGCACGAACCCCTTGTCACAGTTCATGGACCAGACGAACCCTCTTGCCGAGGTTACACACAAACGTCGTTTGTCTGCCCTTGGCCCCGGCGGTCTGTCGCGTGAGCGTGCCGGTTTCGAGGTACGTGACGTTCACTATACACACTATGGACGCCTTTGCCCGATTGAAAGCCCTGAAGGCCCGAACATCGGACTTATATCGTCACTTTGCGTTTACGCTAAGATTAACGACCTTGGTTTCATTGAAACTCCTTACCGCAGGGTTAAGGATGGTGTCGTTGACTTGGAAAACGACCACATCGTATATCTCACGGCCGAGGAGGAAGAAGACCATATCATCGGCCAGGGCAACGCTCCGCTTAATGATGACGGAACGTTCATACGCGACGTCGTGAAGTGCCGTCAGGACGCAGACTTCCCCGTCGTGCCCCCGTCGCAGGTTGACCTTATGGACGTGTCGCCGCAGCAGATTGCGTCAATCGCCGCAGGCTTGATTCCGTTCTTGGAACATGACGACGCTCACCGTGCGTTGATGGGTAGTAACATGATGCGCCAGGCTGTTCCGTTGCTGCATAATGAGGCTCCTATCGTAGGAACCGGTATCGAGCGCCAGGTGTGCGTTGACTCTCGCACGATGATTACCGCCGAAGGCGACGGTGTCATTGAATATGTTGACGCTACGACGATACGAATACTTTACGACCGTACGGAGGAAGAGGAGTTCGTAAGCTTTGAGCCTGCGCTTAAGGAATACAGGATACCGAAGTTCCGCCGTACCAACCAGAATATGACAATCGACCTCCGTCCTATCTGCGATAAGGGACAGAGGGTTAAGAAGGGCGACATCCTGACAGAAGGATATGCAACCGAGAACGGTGAGCTTGCCCTCGGACGCAACCTTCTCGTGGCTTACATGCCGTGGAAGGGTTACAACTACGAGGACGCTATCGTGCTTAACGAGCGTGTCGTTCGTGAAGACATCCTCACCTCCGTGCATGTTGACGAGTATTCTCTCGACGTTCGTGAAACCAAGCGAGGCATGGAGGAATTTACGAGCGATATTCCGAACGTGAGCGAAGAGGCTACCAAAGACCTCGATGACAACGGTATCATCCGTGTCGGTGCGCGCGTTGAGCCGGGAGACATCCTTATCGGTAAGATTTCGCCGAAGGGTGAGAGCGACCCGTCGCCCGAGGAGAAGTTGCTCCGTGCCATCTTCGGCGACAAGGCCGGCGACGTGAAGGACTCTTCGTTGAAAGCCAATCCTTCACTGACGGGTGTCGTTATAGACAAGAAGTTGTTCTCACGCGCAGTAAAGACGCGTGCGTCGAAGCAGCAGGATAAGGTCATCCTTGCTAAGATTGACGAGGAATACGCTGCCAAGATAGACGACCTTAAGGACATCCTGGTTGACAAGCTTCTTACCCTTACAGAGGATAAGACCTCTATGGGCATAAAGGATTATACAGGCGCCGAAATCATTACAAGGGGCAGCAAGTTCACCATGGCGCAGCTTAAGAACCTCGAGTATGACGGCATACAATCAAATAACTGGACTGCCGACGAGCACACCAACGAGCTTATCCAGAAGCTGATAATGAACTTCATAAAGAAGTACAAGCTTCTTGACGCAGAACTTAAGCGCCGCAAGTTCGCCATAACCATCGGCGACGAGCTGCCTTCGGGCATACTCCAGATGGCTAAGGTCTATGTTGCCAAGAAACGTAAGATCGGCGTGGGTGACAAGCTTGCCGGACGTCACGGTAATAAGGGTATTGTTTCAAAGGTTGTACGTCAGGAGGATATGCCGTTCCTGGAAGACGGACGTCCCGTCGACCTCGTGCTCAACCCGCTGGGTGTGCCTTCGCGTATGAACCTCGGACAGATATTCGAGGCCATCCTTGGAGCCGCAGGAAAGCGCCTCGGCGTCAAGTTCGCAACACCTATCTTCGACGGCGCAAAGCTTGACGACCTGCAGGAGTGGACAGATAAGGCCGGACTGCCGCGCCTGTGCTCTACCCACTTGTATGACGGCGAAACCGGCGAACAGTTCGACCAGCCTGCAACGGTAGGTATAACATACTTCCTCAAGCTCGGTCACATGGTTGAGGATAAGATGCACGCCCGCAGCATCGGTCCGTACTCTCTCATCACGCAGCAGCCCCTCGGCGGTAAGGCTCAGTTCGGCGGCCAGCGTTTCGGTGAGATGGAGGTTTGGGCCCTCGAGGCTTTTGGTGCGAGCCATGTGCTTCAGGAGATACTTACAATCAAGTCAGACGACGTAGTAGGCCGTTCAAAGGCTTACGAGGCTATAGTAAAGGGCGAACCTATGCCTACGCCGGGCATTCCGGAGTCACTCAACGTGTTGCTGCATGAGCTTCGCGGTCTCGGCTTGAGCATAACTCTCGACTAAAAACAGGAACTCTTTACATAACAAATACAACTAAGAAATATGGCTTTCAAGAAAGATTCAAAGATAAAGAGTAATTTTACGAAGATTACCATCAGCCTTGCGTCGCCTGAGGAAATCCTCGAGAATTCTTATGGCGAGGTGACCAAGCCTGAAACCATAAACTACCGTACTTATAAGCCTGAGCGCGACGGCTTGTTCTGTGAGCGCATTTTCGGTCCGACGAAGGACTACGAGTGCGCCTGCGGCAAGTATAAGCGCATAAGATATAAAGGTATCGTCTGCGACCGTTGCGGCGTTGAGGTTACTGAGAAGAAGGTGCGTCGCGAGCGTACAGGCCACATCGAGCTGGTTGTGCCCGTTGCCCACATATGGTATTTCCGTTCGCTCCCAAATAAGATAGGTTATCTGCTGGGTATTCCTACTAAGAAGCTCGATTCTGTCATCTATTACGAGAAGTACGTGGTGATACAGCCGGGCGTTATGGAAGGCAAGAAAGACGCCGAAGGCGTTGAGGTGAACGGTTCGCATAAGATGGACTTCCTCTCTGAAGACGAGTATATCGACATAATGGACAACCTGCCTGACGGCAACGAGTATCTTGACGACAGCGACCCCAACAAGTTCATCGCCAAGATGGGTGCCGAGGCGATTTACGACCTTCTTGTAAATCTCGACCTTGACTCTTTGTCTTACGAGTTGCGCGACCGCGCCAACAGCGACTCTTCGCAGCAGCGTAAGACCGAGGCCTTGAAGCGCCTGCAGGTTGTAGAGGCGTTCCGTGCCAGCCGCGACATAAACAAGCCCGAGTGGATGATTATGAAGATAATCCCCGTCACTCCGCCCGAGCTTCGTCCGCTTGTGCCGCTTGATGGTGGCCGTTTCGCAACGTCTGACCTTAACGACCTCTACCGCCGCGTCATCATACGTAACAACCGCTTGAAGAGGTTGATGGAGATTAAGGCTCCCGAGGTCATCCTTCGTAACGAGAAGCGTATGCTTCAAGAAGCCGTCGACAGCCTTTTCGACAACTCTCGTAAGAGCAGTGCCGTAAAGAGCGAGTCAAACCGTCCGCTTAAGTCGCTTTCTGATTCATTGAAAGGTAAGCAGGGACGCTTCCGTCAGAACCTTCTCGGTAAGCGTGTCGACTATTCGGCGCGTTCGGTTATCGTCGTCGGTCCCGAGCTGAAGATGGGCGAGTGCGGTCTGCCTAAACTTATGGCGGCTGAGCTTTACAAGCCGTTCATTATCCGCAAGCTCATCGAGCGCGGCATAGTTAAGACCGTTAAGAGCGCCAAGAAGATTGTAGACCGCCGCGAGCCCGTAATCTGGGACATCCTCGAGAACGTTATGAAGGGCCACCCCGTGCTGCTCAACCGTGCGCCGACGCTTCACCGTCTTGGTATCCAGGCGTTCCAGCCGAAGCTTATCGAGGGTAAGGCAATCCAGCTTCACCCGTTGGCATGTACGGCGTTCAACGCCGACTTCGACGGCGACCAGATGGCCGTACACCTCCCGTTGAGCAACGAGGCTGTGCTTGAGGCGCAAATCCTGATGCTCCAGAGCCACAACATCCTTAATCCTGCCAATGGTGCGCCTATCACCGTTCCGTCGCAGGACATGGTGCTCGGACTCTATTATATCACGAAGATACGTCCGGGCGCAAAGGGCGAGGGTCTTACGTTCTACGGACCTGAAGAGGCTATCATCGCCCGTAACGAGGGCAAGTGTGATTTGCACGCGCAAGTCAAGGTTCTGGTTAAGGATGTCGACAAGGACGGCAACTTCTACACACACATGGTGGAAACTTCCGTCGGTCGTGTAATCGTTAACGGTATCATACCTGACGAGGTTGGCTTCGTCAACAAGATTATATCAAAGAAGAGTCTTCGCGATATCATCGCCGACGTAATAAAGAACGTTGGCTTCGCTCGTGCCTGCGAGTTCCTCGACGGTATTAAGAACCTCGGTTACCGCATGGCATATCTCGCCGGACTTTCGTTCAACCTCGACGATATCATCATTCCGAAGGAAAAGGCAGAGCTTGTTGAGAAGGGTAATGAGGAAGTACGCCAGATTACCGATAACTATAATATGGGCTTCATCACCGACAACGAGCGTTACAACCAGGTCATCGACGCATGGACGCATGTCAACAACGAGCTTGGCGACGTCCTCATGAAGGAGATGACAGAGGCCGACCAGGGCTTCAACGCCGTTTACATGATGCTCGACTCCGGCGCCCGTGGTTCTAAGGACCAGATTCGCCAGCTTGCCGGTATGCGTGGACTTATGGCAAAGCCGCAGAAGGCCGGCGCCGAGGGTGCGCAGATCATCGAGAACCCGATTCTTTCAAACTTCAAGGAAGGTATGAGCGTGCTCGAGTACTTCATCTCAACGCACGGTGCCCGTAAGGGTCTTGCCGACACCGCCATGAAGACGGCCGACGCAGGTTACCTTACCCGTCGTCTTGTAGACGTGTCGCACGACGTGATAATTACCGAGGAAGACTGCGGTACGTTGCGCGGACTTGTCTGCACGGCTCTGAAGAACGGCGACGAGGTTATATCTTCGCTCTACGAGCGTATCCTCGGCCGTGTATCAGTTCATGACATAATCCATCCTACTACGGGTGAACTTATAGTTGCAGCCGGCGAGGAGATAACCGAGCCTATCGCCCAAATCATCGAGGAAAGCCCCATTGAGAGCGTCGAAATCCGTTCGGTGCTCACCTGCGAGAGCAAGAAGGGCGTCTGCATGAAGTGTTACGGACGCAACCTTGCCACCAGCCGCATGGTTCAGAAGGGTGAGGCCGTCGGCGTTATTGCCGCCCAGGCCATCGGTGAGCCGGGTACGCAGCTTACCCTCCGTACGTTCCACGCCGGTGGTGTGGCTGCCAACGCCGCAGCCAACGCTTCTATCGTGGCAAAGAACGACAGCCGCATAGAGTTCGACGAGCTTCGCACGGTGCCGTTCATCGAGGAAGGCGACAATGGTCCCGTTCAGTGCGAAATGGTTGTAAGCCGTCTGGCCGAAATACGTTTCGTCGACCCGAATACCAACATCGTCCTTTCTACGCTCAACGTTCCTTACGGAAGCTCTCTTTACTTCAAGGGCGGTTCCGTAGTGAAGAAGGGCGACGTCATAGCCCGCTGGGACCCGTTCAACGCCGTAATCGTAACCGAATACGCAGGTACGCTGAAGTTCCGCGACGTAATAGACGGTGTCACCTACCACTCTGAAACCGACGATACCACCGGTCTTACCGAGAAGATCATCACCGAGTCTAAGGATAAGAGCAAGGTGCCGACCTGCGACATCATTGACGAGAACGGCGACGTTGTCGGAACATACAACTTCCCCGTGGGCGGCCACGTCGTTGTTGAGGACGGCCAGGTTGTCAAGACCGGTGCCACGCTTGTCAAGATTCCGCGTACCGTCGGCAAGGCCGGCGACATCACCGGAGGTCTTCCCCGTGTCACCGAGCTGTTCGAGGCACGCAACCCGTCTAACCCCGCCGTTGTCAGCGAAATCGACGGTGAGGTCACCATGGGTAAGGTTAAGCGAGGCAACCGTGAGATTATCGTCACTTCCAAGACCGGCGAGCAGCGCAAGTATCTCGTTTCGTTGTCGAAGCAAATCCTCGTTCAGGAGCACGACGCCGTGCGCGCCGGCACTCCGCTTTCAGACGGCGTAATCACGCCTAACGACATCCTGGCCATCAAGGGCCCGACCGCCGTTCAGGAGTACATCGTCAACGAGGTGCAGGACGTTTACCGTCTGCAGGGCGTTAAGATTAACGACAAGCACTTCGAGATAATCGTGCGTCAGATGATGCGCAAGGTTCAGATCAACGACCCGGGCGACACCACGTTCCTCGAGCAGGAGATTGTCGACAAGCTCGACTTCGCCGAAGAGAACGACCGCATCTGGGGTAAGAAGGTGGTAGTTGACGCAGGTGACAGCGAAACGCTTAAGCCGGGTCAGATTGTTACGGCCCGCAAGCTGCGCGACGAGAACTCGACACTGAAGCGCCGCGACTTGAAGACCGTTCAGGTGCGCGATGCTGTGCCCGCAACGTCTACGCAGATACTCCAGGGTATCACGCGTGCCGCTCTTCAGACCAAGAGCTTCATGTCTGCCGCTTCGTTCCAGGAAACTACCAAGGTGCTCAACGAGGCCGCCATCCGTGGTAAGGTAGACTACCTTGAGGGCATGAAGGAGAACGTAATCTGCGGTCACCTCATACCGGCTGGTACGGGTCTGCGCGAGTTCGAGAAGATAATCGTAGGCTCAAAGGAAGACTACGACCGCATGCAGGCCAACCGCAAGAACGTGATTGACTATAGCGAGAAAGACAAGGTTGAGGCCGAATAAGTCTTGACAGTGTTGATATGATAAAGCGGCGCGGAACATTGTTCCGCGCCGCTTCTTTGTTTTTGGAATTAAACCTTTGTATCTGGTTTGTCAATTACAATTCAAGCCAGTATGTGTTACAATCAGAGTCAATACCTGCACCCCATTCTTCAGCAACATCATCTAAAGCTTCCCAAATTTCATCGGCATTGTAACCCCAATCGTCTTCGTCGATTGTTATTTCAACGCAAAAACTTCCATTTTCATGGTAGGTTTCAATGTCATAATCCCAATCCTCTATAGCATCTTCAATGTCATCTAAAAATTCTCGTTCTTCTCTTTTCATAGGCGTAAATTTAAGTGATGAATGTGTTTTTATAAAGCAAAGTTAGCTGAAATAATTATGAAAATCAATTTTATTATGTTAAAGATTGTTTTACTATTAGAAACAAATTGATCGATTTGAAATAATCAAACTATCATATCTAATGATTTTGGTTAAATTGCTGGAGGCTTTGTAGAGGTTTATGTGAGTTGTCATTGTTTCTTTAATTATGTGAGGTTTTGAATTTGTCGATAAAGCGGCGCGGAACATTGTTCCGCGCCGCTTCTTTGTTTTTGCAGTGTTGGTTGAGGCCGGTATGTTATTTCACTATCACCTTGCAGCTTTCCTTCTGTTTCCCGCCGCTTACGTTTACCACGTTGATTCCTTTGCCTAGGCGTGCCGCGCTGATGTTTACCTGCTGCTGGCCAGCGGGTACGGTCTGCTGCCATACGGTCTGTCCCGCGGCGTTTGTCACGGTTACAGTGCGTGCGGCGTTGTCGCCCTTGCCGAGGTCAACGGTGAAGCTTTCGCCCCTGTCGGCCACGCGCGGCCTTACGTTGACGGTCATCACCGCTTTGAGGCTGTTTACGCCCGTAGACGTCGGGGTGACGCGGTAGAGGTAGTGCTTGTCGTAATAAGCCTCGGCAACAAGGTAGACGTTGTTTCCGAGCTTGTACAGGCTGAAGTCGCAGTCGCTGTAAGTGTCGCCGTCGTTGAAGTTGACGGTCTGCAAGACGTTGCCGTTCTCTGACATTATTTTGAATCCCGTTACGCAGGTTTGTTTGCTTGAATAGCTCTCGTCTTCCGTAATGACGGTTTCGCGCAGTGGCATGATGTACTCGTAGGCGTCGTCGTCGTTGAATACGTGCTGTGTCAGGTATGTGTAAACGCCGTCGTAAGGCTCAAGCCCGATGTCCTCGGGGCCGTATGTCTTGGTGCTGTAATTTTCGTTCGTTATCTCCCATTGTCCCGTTTCCTCGTTGTAAGTCTTGTATGTCGAGCCTTCTTCAAATTCCTCCAGCTTCACGGTAATGCTTTTCACGAGGTTCATGTTCTCGTCGTACACGTTGATGGTGTTGTTGGCGGCTGACGGCTCGTCGTTGATGTCCCACAATGCTATTTCGGCGTGGGGCACGCCGTCGGGCGATATTTCCCCGGGTATGAACTCAAGGTCGCCGCTTATTTCCGTCTGTCCGCTAACCTGCGCGTTTGCGCCTGTGAAGGCCATAGCCATCAGCACGGCGCCTAATATAAACTTTCTGTTCATGGTTTATGTTTTTTATGATGTATTGTTGAAGTCAGGTAAACGATACTCTTCCGTATGCCTGACTTATGTAATTAAATTATTCGTTTAACGTCAGTTCGGATAAGACTTTATTTACTTGTAAACATTTTAAACAGCCACGGTAGGGACATAATTTATTATGTCCGCACGTTCTGTAAGAACGTTTTTATGTACAAAATCAACTAAATACGCCTCTTCGCGGCGTGCGGGCATAATAAATTATGCCCCTACTTTGGCTGTTTACTTATATCGAACTCACGTTTGTTTAAGCTGAGCGTAACGCCTTAGCTTATCCCGTCGGTGCCGGGGCGGTCAGTCTTCTGCCACCATGTAAGTCCACGACTCGTCGCGGCCGTAATCGTCTTCCCATTTGTCGTGTACCACGGCGCGGTTGCCGTCGAAGGTTATTGTGGCGTAGTCGCCTGTCCAGTCGCCGTCCCATGCGTAATACATAGTGCCCTTGCTGCGGTCGCGCCACTTCCATTCGGCAAGGCCGATAGAATTGTCCAGGTATGAAATCAGGTACGTGCCCGACTTCGACCACAACACTTCTACGGGCATATCGTAGCCTTCCTCGCCCGGGTTTTCTGGCGTTACGGTAATGTCGTCGGTCTTGCCTGTTTCCTTGTCATAGTACACGTCGCGTATTCTCTCAATCTTCCACGTGCGGCAGAGGGCGTTGGTTATGTCGTCGTTGCTCATTGTCGGGGCCTTCTCTGCTGCGTAGTTGGTTGTCGTGCCGTTGGTCGTCACCTCTATGCCCGTCACGTTGTCGCCGCTGTATTCCAGCTTGATTGTGCCGAAGCCCTCAAGGTCGTACTCTCCTCCGCCAAGGCTTGTGAACGTGCCGTAGATGATTCCGTCGTACTCCGTCGAGCGCGTCGTGCCGCGCTTTGCCAGCAGCGCCATCCTCGTACGTCCTTCAGCCTTCGGCGCGAGGCTGTATCCGCCGTAGCTGCGCGTCACTACGTAGTTGCCGCTCGCGCCAAGCTCTATGCTCTCGTAGGGCGAGCCGGCCTGTGTGATTTCATACTTTCCGCTTACCTGCTCATACTGCGGCGTGGGCAGGTCGATGTTGCCTATACCTTCGCCGTCGTCGTCGCTGCCGCAGGCTGTGAAACACGTTGCCGTGAACATCATCGCCACGGCCATTGCCAATAACTTGATTTTCTTCATGTTGTTATGTTTTTAAGTGATTGATGATTGTATGTTTTTACCGGATAAGCGCACGCAGCTCCTGCGCGCCGCGTGTTTTGCGGTGCGTGGTGCGTAGGTGTTTGTAAATATAAGCAAATGCGTTAGCCGCTGCGGCAAATCTTCCTGTCTGTTGCATAGAATTATTCTTGGCCCACCACGCTTTTCCGTGGACGGTCGCCATGTTAAATAATTCTGCAAGACGGGACGCAGACGTTCAAGTAAGTTGGTTAGGAGAAGAGCCGTCCCATTACTTTCAGCCGTGCCATGAATCAGCTCAGGCCGAATTGCCAAGGTAATGTAATCTCCTTTCAGAAAAATCTGATTTGCGCCGCAAAGATAGTGATATTGTGTGTCGGAAGTAAAAAATATTGATTAAATTATGTTAATCCGCCGTACCCGTCTGCCTGTTTGTCCGTCAGCGTCGTCATTCCGACGGATAAAGTAAGGTAAATCCTTCAACATCGTTGGGTGGGGTGATGAATTCTAAGAGGTGGCCTTTCGGGTTTCAAAAGGTAACCTTTTACCCGCTGAAAGGCCGCCTTTTGGCGTGCAATTGGTGGCCTTTTATCAAGCCTCTGGCAGTCAGTGACTTATCATGATGAATATCCGCAAAGAGTCTATGAATATATGAAAAGGGCCGCCCGAACATTCGTCCGGACGGCCCTTACGCTTAGTGTTGACGGCCCTTACTGCTTGTCGTAGTTGTTATTTCATTATTGTCTTGCGCACGGTCTTGCTTCCGTCAGCCATGGTCTTCACCTCTATTACCACGCCTCGGTACGAGCTGCTTACGCGCTCGCCCTGCACGCTGTAGTAGGCGGTGCTTATGGCTTCGCCGTCCGTCGTGGCGTCAACCTCGTCAATGCCCGTGCCTATTGTAGCTTCGGTTGCCTCGCCGAGGCCGCCCATTTGGTTGGCGGCGCGCACTGAGTATTTAGCGTTTGCGTCGTCGACGATGAATGTAGGCTCGGTGGTGAAGCTGCTCACCCTGCCGTCCTTGCATACGGCCCAGCAGAGCACATACTGGTTGTCGTCCCATGTCAGCGTGTTTCCGTAGATCTCGACGTTCGTCGGGGCTGAAGCCTGCTCGGTCAGCGCCGTCGGATCCCAGTCGTCGTCAGCGCCCATGACGTTGGCTATCGTGTAGAAGGCAGCCTCCTCTTCGGTAAGTATGGGGTTGTTGTCGTGCTTGTCGCCGTCTTTGCCGAAGGTCTTTTTGCGGTTGCTAAGGTCTATCGTCGTGCCTGTGGCCGTGGTGGAGTTATATTCCGCGAAGCGTGCAGGCCATCCGCCGCTCATCTCGTTCCATCCTGCGGCTGTGGGTTGCGCCTCCATCCTGGTGTCGATGTACAGGGCGATGGGCGTGCCTGAGCCCCACGGGCGGCCGAGGGTATAGTTGCCGTCGATACCGTCTTTTTCGCCCTTGATGACGCAGTCCTTGAATATGTAACCATACTTCTTAGGCTGTGAGGGCACTGCTATGTAGCCGCCAGCGTCGCACATCATGAGCGTCACGCCGTTGTAGTACACGTCACCCTTGCCGCAGAGGAAGTCGGTGCGTCCGCGCAGCTCGCCTCCCTCGAAGTAGAAGCGGCCGTTCAGGTTGTTTGAGAGGTAGGTGTCTTGGTATCCGTACAGGCGGACGTTCTTAAACACGTTCTTGTTGCCGCCGTCCTCGAGCGCGGCGCCGCGGCCGGTGTTGTCGTTAAGTCCGTTCTTGATGGTGATGTCCTGCATGTATATTCCCGTGGCCTTGCCGGCAAAGTTCAGTGTTTCGCAGTTGCCGAGGCCTTCTATCGGGTTGGACGTGCCTGAGGGAACGTCGGGCACGGTGTTCACAATCGACGTGTTGTCAATACCCTCGCCGATGATTGATACGTTGGGTGTGTTGACCGTTGTCCTCGGGTCGGGATAATTCTTGCCGTCAGAACCCTTGACGGTGGCCGTTTCAGACGCCGGTATCACGTAGTCGTCCTGGCGTATGAATATGTAGAAACGTTTGCTCGTGTCCTCGCGTTTGGCTGCGGCTTCGAGCGCTTCGCTTACCGTTCCGTCGTCGGGCACGATGAAGTCATACATGGTCTTGGCTACTACGGGTCGGGTCATCGTGGTGAAGTTAAGGCTTATGGTCTTGTCTATGTAGTTGCCGGTAAGGTCGCTTACGGTGTTTGCGGGCAGCGTGAAGGTGTACTGGGTAGAGTAGTTGAGGCCCTTATACTCGAACATGATTGACTTGCCCGACACCAGCGGCTCAAGTTCAGTGCCGTTGCCGAGCGTCGCCTTGGCGCCTTCGGCCACCTTCACCTTCTCGTCGAAGTTGAGCACTATGCGGCCGTTGGCCGATGCGTTGTCGGAGCCTTCGGCCGGTACGGTCGACAGGAGTACGGGCGCCGTGCCGTCGTCAACAAGCTCTTCGGTGCCGGTGATGTAGATGTCTGAGATGGATATGCCGTCGTTTTCTGACAGCGTGCCAACCTTTGGCGATGTCTTGTCTGCTATCCAGCGTATGTAAATAGTGGCTTGGTTGTTGGCTTCGGCCGGCAGGCTGAAGGTTTGCTCCACCCATTCTTTTGCGTTGGCGAGCGTGAACGAGCCTACGGTAGACCACGTGCTGTTGTCCAAAGAATACTGTACGTCAAACTTGCTGTATGTGTTATAGTTGAAGAGCATTGCCGAGTGCACCTGTATGTTGCTGAACGCCTCGGCGTTTATTTGCGTCTGCCAGTAGAAGCGGCCCAGCTCCGTCGGGTCAGCGGGGTCGGTCTTCTCGCTGTCGGTCTGCCAGTTAACGGCCGCTCCGCGTCCTTCCTGTCCTCCGCTTTTCATTATGCTCTTGTCGAGCCAGCTGTGTATTTCGCCCGCCTCGTCGCGCATAATGAGCATGTCAACGTCGTTGTCGGCCGCATGGAAGTCGGCCTTGCGGCTGTCGCCGCCTTCAAGGTAGAAGTCCCATCCGGCAATGCAGTCGAGCCTCGGAGAGAAGTTGGCGGTTACGTCCTTGTCGCCGTCCATGGCCAGTTTCAGTTCGGCCGTGGTTTCGCCGCTGCTCCAGTTGGCGAAGTCGAGTATGTAGTTGCCGGCAGCCGTCAGTGTTACTTCCTGTCCCTCTTCATACATGTTCTTGCCGTCGACCACCGTGGGCGCGGGCATGGGCGTAATCATATATTCCTTGCCGCCGCCCGTCGCTCCGTAGGTCAGCGAGTATGTGGGTATAGACTCATACTCGGCCGTCACCGTTACGTCGCCGTTGATGTCGAACTTGTACGTGTCGTCGGTCGAAACCGTTTCGCCGCCGACGCTCCAGCCCGTGAACTTGTAGCCGAAGTTGCGTGTCTGCGAGAGGGTGATTTCGGTGTTCTCGTCGAATGTCATGCTTCCGGCAGGCTGCACGCTTACCGTGCCTGCGCCTTCGGGAGTCACTTGTATGGTGAGGTTACACTGCTTTACCTCTTGCACCGTGCCCTCAACCTTGCCTTCTATTACTATGTTGGCGAAGCCTATCTGCTTGTTGGCTCCTAACTTGTAAACGTTTATCTGCAGTCCACATTCACCCTCGGCTACGGTTGCGCCGCTGATGTCGTAAGAGTAATTGGTGTATGGCGGGGTCTTGTTGTCGCGCAGAGGAGATTCTCCTTCGGCCAAAGTTATTTTAGACCCGTCGGGGTTTACCCACGCAATGTCGATGTTGCCGCCGTCGGTACCAAATCTCGTTGAGGTGAACGATACCTTTGAAGGCGTGAATTTCAGTCCCGTCTTCGGGCTTACTACAAATCTTACCATGTTGTCGTCTGACGGGCCTGACGCCTGCTCGGTCGGCTGGAACCTGGTTTGGGTGGTGCCGTCTACGTTTCTCGTGTCATGGAAAGCAATCTTAGAGCCTGCCAATACGTAGCAGCTCTTGAACCATTCGCCGCCATCCGCAGGCGTGATGGTGGCCGTCTGTCCTTCCGTTCCGAGGTCAAACGGCCATGTTGCCGTTACTTCCGAGTTTACCGTCTGTGCGCTAATCTGCATGGTAGGAAGTATTCCTGCCAGCATGGTGACAAGCGCGCAAACGAATGTGTGTAAATGATTTTTTACCATTTGTTTGTTGTTTTGATTAGTATTGTTAATTTATAAAGTTTTCAGTTGCGGTAGGGCTCCTTGGCTATGCGCGCGTGCGCCGCGGCCTGAAGCCGAAAAGGTAATGTAGCTTGTCTGGGTTGCAAAAGTAAGTATAATCTTCGAAAACAGTGCGGTTTTCTTAAAAAATGTTTCCGCCTGCGCCGCTTTTTGACGCTTTCGCCGTCGTGGCATGCCTCCCGTCTTGCCGCTGGCGTAAGCCGATGAAATGCAGGAAAAGCATTGCTTCAAGGCCGGGGCGGCCTCTGTCGGGTTCTGATGACGATTGGGGTAAATGCAAGAGGCCGCCTCTTGCGTTGTAAAAGGCCATCTCTTGCCCGCTAAAAAGCCGCCTTTTGCAGCGCGGAAGACGGCCTTTTGCAACGCATTGGTTTTCAGGCTGGTAGGCAGCGGTGAAGATAAGATTATATTTTCCGCGGTTTTTCCGCCGGCGTTGGGCATTATTTCGTATATTTGTAGACCGAATAGCGTAATAACGATGGAACATATCGACACATATCTGATTGACTTTCTGCGATACACGGCCGGTGTGTCTGAGGAGATATTGAGCTGGGTTTATCCTCTGACGGCGGCCTTCGCCATAGCCGTGCTGTCATACGTCTGCACGGCGGTGTTCCGCTTTGCGGTAATGCCGGCAGTGCAGAAGGTAACGGAGAAGACCAGGAACAAGTGGGACGACTACATCTTCGACCAGCGCGTGATGAAGGCTTTCCGCCGCCTCATTCCTCCCGTGGTGTGGTATGTCTGCCTGCCGCTGGTGTTTACCGGCTCGCCCGGGGTGCTGTCGTTTCTGCTCAAGGCGTGCAACATTTACCTCGTGGTGGTGTCGCTGATGTTCGTCAGCGTGTTCATACATTCGCTTTATGAGATTTCGGAGGCCCACCAAAAGCTGCGCAACCGGCCGCTGAAGGGCATTTACCAGATGTTCAACCTTCTGGCGGTAGTCGTCGGCTGCATACTCATCGTCAGCATACTCATCGACAAGAGCGCGGGCGCCATACTGGCCGGACTCGGCGCGTCGGCGGCCGTGCTGATGTTGATATTCAAGGACTCGATACTCGGTCTTGTGGCCGGCGTGCAGCTGTCGGCCAACGACATGCTGCGCCCGGGCGACTGGATAACCATGCAGAAGTATGGCGCCAACGGCTACGTGCGCGAGGTGTCGCTAACGACGGTCAAGGTGCAGAACTTCGACAAGACCATCACCACCATCCCGCCTTACTTGCTCGTCAGCGATTCTTTCCAGAACTGGCGCGGCATGAAGGAGTCGGGCGGGCGCCGCATGAAGCTCTCCATAAACATTGACGCCAACACCGTGCACTTCTGCGGCAAGGACGAGATAGCCCGCCTCGTGGACGCCGGCTACGTGCCTGCCGGGCGTTATGCCGACGCCGGCTTCCCGATAGCCAACACGCAGGTGTTCCGCGACTTCATGATGAGTTTCATGCAGACCCATCCCGACGTCAACAAGGACATGATGATAATGGCGCGCATGCTGCAGCCCACGCCCGAGGGGCTGCCCGTAGAGCTTTACTGCTTCTCCGTGTTTACCGACTGGCAGCCGTTTGAGCAGTTCCAAAGTTCGGTGCTCGATTACGCCCTCGTCATGGCCCGCGAGTTCGGTCTGCGCGTGTTCCAGCGTCCTGCGGGAACCGACTTTAAGGCGTGAGGGCGTCCGGGCGTGTACGGATGCGCATGACGGGCCTTGCTATTGTGGGGGATTGGCTGAACAAATGAACGCATTTATAAGTGAGTAACATTATGAAAGTATTGCTGGTTAACGGAAGTCCGCGCGGCAAGGGCAACACGTACACGGCCCTGGCCGAAGTGGCAAAGACGCTTGAGGAAAATGGCATAGAGGCCGAAATCGTGTCAATCGGCGCACAGGCGGTGCAGGGCTGCATCGCCTGCGGACGTTGTGCCGAGCTTGGCCGTTGCGTGTTCGACGACGCATTATATAATAATGTGAGGGCAAAGCTCGAGGCGGCCGACGGCATAGTCATCGGTTCGCCCGTGTATTACGCCGGTCCAAACGGCTCGCTCTGCGCCCTGCTTGACAGGCTGTTCTATTCGGCTTCGTCGCTGCTGCGCTACAAGCCTGCCGCCGCCGTTGCCGTTTGCCGCCGCGGCGGGGCGAGCGCCACGTTCGACCGGCTTAACAAGTATTTCACCATCAGCTGCATGCCCATAGTCAGTTCGCAGTATTGGAACAGCGTGCACGGCCTCGCTCCGGGTGAGGCGGCCCAAGACGCAGAGGGCCTGCAGACCATGCGCACGCTCGGCCGCAACATGGCCTGGATGCTGAAGAGCCTGAAGAACGGCGGCCAGCCCATGCCAGAGCGGGAACAGGGCATAGCCACCAACTTCATAAGATGACGCAAGGGGTGTTGCGGATTGAGTGATGAGGCTTTATCCGTGGTTTCGTTGATGACATCTTTTTGCTGCATTTGCGTTTTTATTGGATGAAAGCCGCCGTTAACGTTTTTAAACCCGAAATAATCTGTAAACTATCATTATTTCGTTATATTTGCAAAAAGGTAAGTTTAAGGTTGTGCGGTTATGCGGTTGTACGGTCATAAGGTGTTCCGTAGTCATACCCCCATAACCGTAAAACCTCATAACCCCATAACCGTAAATTAAAACTTAACACCCAACGCCATGAAATACAAACTATTAGTTCTTGATGTAGACGGGACTTTGCTGAATAACGAAAAACAAATAAGCAAGCGCACCCTGTCAGCCCTGCTGAAGGTTCAGCACATGGGCATACGCATAGTGTTAGCGTCAGGCAGGCCTACGTCAGGCCTTATCCCGTTGGCAAACGCGCTGGAGTTGGGCAACTTCGGCGGCTTCATCTTGTCGTATAACGGTTGCCAGGTTATCAAGGCCGACAACGGCGAAGTGATGTTCGAGCGGCGCATCAATCCCGAGCAGATACCATATCTGGAGAAGAAGTCGCGCAAGAACAACTTCTCGATATTCACTTACCACGACGATTACATCCTGACCGACAACGCCTCCGACCCCCATATACGCAGGGAGGCGGAGCTGAACAACCTGAAGATTGTTGAGGAAGAAGAGTTCTCGATAGCCATCGACTTCGCGCCGTGCAAGTGCGTGTTGGTGAGCGACGACGAGGAAGCCCTGCGCGGACTTGAGAACCACTGGAAGCGCAGGCTCGACGGCGTGCTCGACGTCTTCCCCTCGGAGCCTTACTTCCTTGAGGTGGTGCCGTGCGGGGTAGACAAGGCTAACACTTTGGCTTTGCTGATGGAGCAGCTGGGCGTGACGCGCGAGGAGGTGATTGCCTTCGGCGACGGCGTGGCCGACGTAACCATGCTGCAGTTGGCCGGCAAGAGCGTGGCCATGGGCCATGCGCCCGACTCGGTGAAGGTCTGCGCCGACTACGTGACGGCTTCTAACGAGGAAGACGGCGTGGCCCAGGCCGTGGAAAAGCTGATCTTGTCGGAGGTGCACGCCTCAGAAATCCCGCTCGACCTGCTCAACGCGCAGGCAAAGCACGCGCTGATGGGCAACCTCGGCATACAATACACCTATGCCTCGCCCGACCGCATAGAGGCCACCATGCCCGTTGACGAGCGCACCCGCCAGCCTTTCGGCATACTTCACGGCGGCGCCACGCTGGCCTTGGCTGAAACCGTGGCGGGCCTCGGCTCGATGATAACCTGCCAGCCCGACGAGATTGTAGTGGGCATGCAGGTCAGCGGCAACCACGTTTCTTCGGCCCACGAGGGCGATACGGTGCGCGCCGTCAGCACGATAGTTCACCGCGGACGCTCGTCGCACGTGTGGAACGTCGACGTGTTCACCTCGACTAACAAGCTCGTGTCAAGCATACGCGTGGTGAACAGCATAATGAAGAAGAGGTGACGGAAAACTTGAACTTAAATAAAAGGCCGCCTTCCCGACAGTGGAAGGCGGCCTTTTGCTGATGTGCCGTAAGGCTTGGCATTGCGCTTTGCCGTTATTTTAACGTGAGTCCGGCATAAGACAACATCCTTTGTAGGGACATGATTCATTATGTCCGTACGCCGCGAAGAGGCGTATTGCCTATACACTGCATAATAAAAACGTTCTTTCAGAACGTGCGGACATAATGAATTATGTCCCTACAAAGGATGTTCCCGCTGTTTGTTGAAAATAGCAGTTATACCGAACTTACGTTATTTTATTGTTGCGCCTTGTTCTTTTCAAGCCATTGCAGGCGGCGCATGTCGGGCAGGTGCTTTATTGTGAAATGCTCGTATTTTGCATTGAAGCCGTCGCCGTCAGGGCAAGCTCCCATTACTCCGACCATCACGGGTGTGTTGTCTTGCAGCCATGCGTTGCGCATCATTGTGTATTCCTTATCATCGAAAGAGTAAAATATCTCTACGGCATCAAGCCTCCTTACGGCCTTTATCCAGATGAAAGGGACGGGCTTTTCCAATGGTATTATGCTCCAGTCGCTTGTGTGGTGGGTCACTACCGCACTGATGTTGTACTTCCCGTCGACGTATTCAATGCCCGCCTTGATGTAGTTCTCTTTGTCGATGCGCAGCATCAGGCAGGCCTGGTCGAAACGGGTCTTGTAGTCGCCGGATATTTTCACCTTCACTTCAAACTCACCTCCGCGCAGCGTGTAGAGGAAGGGCGCGTCGTCGACGGTGAAGCCGTAGTGCGAGATACGCCAGTAGTCGGTCTGCGGAGTGATGCCCATCGTAAGAGCGTTGCCCTCGATTTTCCACTGCTCCGGCTCGTTGAACCATTGCATCTTCTCTAATGTCTGTGTGAATGCGGATTGTGTCATGGCTGTTGTAAGCGTGCAAATTAAAAGTTTCTTTATGTTCATGTCTGGCTTTCTTTGTTCTTCATCATGGGTGAACAGGTGCAAATATATGGATTTTTTGTCTGTTTACAAATTGTTTTGCTGTTTATTATGGGCATATAGGCGGTTTGTCGTAAAAAATTAGTAAGTTTGCAACTCGTAAATTGGTCTTGTCCGATGGTTCTGCATTATGCGGTCTTTCACGTTGCAAAAGACGGTCTTTCGCAAGCCGAAATGCCACCTTTTGCAAAGCAGGTGGTTTTGAGGTGTAGAGCAATCGGATTTGCAAGGTGTAACGATAGAAAAAGTAAACGACAATGGGAAAAATCATACTTACCGGCGATCGCCCTACGGGCCGTCTTCATTTGGGACATTACGTAGGTTCGCTGCGCCGCCGCGTGGAACTTCAGAACGAAGGCGACTTTGACCGTATGTTTGTGTTCATAGCCGACGTTCAGGCGTTGACCGACAATGCCGACAATCCTGAAAAGATACGCCAGAACATCATCGAGGTGGCCCTCGACTATCTGTCGGCCGGGCTTGACCCGGAGAAGGTGACGCTCTTCGTGCAGTCAATGATACCCGAGCTGGCCGAGCTTACCGTATATTACATGAATCTCGTGACCGTGTCGCGCCTGCAGCGCAACCCGACGGTGAAGACGGAGATACAGATGCGCAACTTTGAAACGAGCATACCGGTAGGTTTCTTCACTTATCCCATCAGCCAGGCGGCCGACATTACGGCATTTAAGGCTACGACCGTGCCAGCCGGCGAAGACCAGGAGCCCATGCTCGAACAGACCCGCGAGATAGTGAAGCGTTTCAATTATATTTACGGCGACGTGCTGGTAGAGCCGCAGATCATGCTTCCTACAAACTCTGTATGCTGCCGTCTGCCGGGAACCGACGGCAAGGCGAAGATGAGCAAGAGCCTCGGCAACTGCATTTATCTGTCTGACCCCTCGAAGGAGATGCAGCAGAAGGTGAAGAGCATGTACACTGACCCTGGACACCTGCGCGTGGAAGACCCGGGAAAGGTTGAGGGCAACACCGTGTTCACTTATCTTGACGCCTTCAGTACGGCGGACGACTTTGCCGAGTTCTGGCCCGAGTATAAGAACCTTGACGAACTGAAAGACCACTACCGCCGCGGCGGATTGGGCGACATGAAGTGCAAGAAGTTCCTCATAAAGGTGCTCGACAGGCAGCTTGAGCCTATCCGCCAGCGCCGCCACGAGTTTGAACAGGACATACCCGAAGTGTACAATATCCTGAAGAAAGGCTCTGACGCAGCGCGCGAGGTTGCAGCACAGACCCTGCACGATGTCCGCGAGGCAATGAGGATTAACTATTTCGACGACGCCGAACTGATTCGCCAGCAGGCGGAGATGTACAAGGATAAATAAATTTAAGATTGAAAAATGAAGAATGAACAATGAAAAAGTGTATGATGAAAGAGTCCGAATAAGTGGACTGTGTTGCTTAGACTCGTGATGGCGTATGCCTGATTGTGCAATTTTCATTATTCATTTCTCATTTCGCAAGATTTCACCTTATTAAATATATAAAGAATATGGAAAACAATAACAACAACAAACCCGGACAGTTCCAGGTTGAGTTGCCGCAGGACGTGGCACAGGGCGAATACGCTAACTTCGCCATAATTACACACTCAAGTTCTGACTTCGTGCTTGATTTCGCACGCATACTGCCCGGTGTGCCTAAGGCTACGGTTAAGTCGCGCGTGATATTGGCTCCCGAGCACGCCAAGCGTCTGCTTATGGCGCTGAAGGATAATATCGTCCGCTATGAGAACGCTTACGGCCAGATTAAAATGCCGCAGCAGGAGAAGGGCACTATCGCGCCGTTCAATATCAATAAGGGCGAGGCTTGACGGAAAACCCGGGCCTGACTTATGAGCGCCGACAGCGCTGTTTGCTTGACATGGATGTAAGCAAATAGGCTCGTTGGCTTATTGGAAACGGAATTTTAGAGTTAATTTATTTTAATAAAGCCTATATTGTTTGAAATATTCAGCGGTATAGGCTTTTTGAATTCTTTATAATTAGGTAATTTGAATATTTATTCGTACCTTTGCAGCCCAAAAAGGTCTGTGTGCCAGACTCTTTACATTCGACAATAACGAAAAAACAATATATAACTAAAAAATTAACAACAATGCCTACAATTCAACAATTGGTAAGAAAAGGTAGAAAGGCGCTTGTTGACAAGAGCAAATCGCCCGCTTTGGATTCATGTCCGCAGCGTCGTGGCGTTTGTGTTCGTGTGTACACAACAACCCCCAAGAAACCTAATTCGGCAATGCGTAAAGTTGCCCGTGTTCGTTTGACAAACCAGAAGGAAGTGAACTCTTACATACCCGGAGAGGGACACAACCTTCAGGAGCACTCTATCGTGCTCGTGCGTGGCGGTCGTGTAAAGGACCTTCCCGGTGTACGTTACCACATCGTTCGCGGTACTCTTGATACCGCTGGCGTAGCCAACCGCACACAGCGCCGCTCTAAGTACGGAGCAAAGCGTCCTAAGGCTAAGAAGTAATTGATTAGGACATAACAGACATTTTTATCAACGTTTTGCTGGAGAATGTTATAAAGGTTGAGTAAGTGTTTCCGGAGGGAAAGCTGAAGAACAGATGAACAGCCCCATGCAGAATTAATTTCAAAAAAAAGAAATGAGAAAAGCAAAACCAAAGAAGCGTGTGATCCTGCCGGATCCCGTCTACAACGACCAGAAGGTATCAAAGTTCGTTAATCATCTGATGTATGACGGAAAGAAGAATACATCTTATGAGATTTTCTACAAAGCATTGGACACCGTAAAGGAGAAGATGGCTAACGAGGAGAAGTCTGCCCTTGAAATTTGGAAGGCCGCCCTCGACAACATCACCCCGCAGGTGGAGGTGAAGAGCCGCCGTATCGGTGGTGCCACTTTCCAGGTTCCGACGGAAATCCGCCCCGACCGCAAGGAGAGCATCTCGATGAAGAATATGATCAGCTTCGCACGCAAGCGTGGCGGTAAGACTATGGCCGACAAGCTCGCAGCCGAGATAATGGACGCTTACAACAATCAGGGCGGCGCTTTCAAGCGCAAGGAAGACATGCACCGCATGGCTGAGGCTAACCGCGCATTCGCTCACTTCAGGTTTTAATAAATAGTTAGGTAAAAAGAATCATGGCAAAGCAAGATTTACATTTGACCCGCAATATCGGCATCATGGCCCACATCGATGCCGGCAAGACTACGACTTCAGAGCGTATTCTTTATTACACGGGTAAGACCCATAAAATCGGTGAGGTGCACGACGGTGCCGCAACGATGGACTGGATGGCACAGGAGCAGGAGCGTGGTATCACCATCACCTCTGCCGCAACGACCTGCTATTGGCACTATGACAACAAGCAGTTCAAGATTAACCTGATCGACACTCCGGGACACGTTGACTTCACTGCTGAGGTTGAGCGCTCTCTGCGTGTGCTTGACGGCGCCGTAGCTACGTATTGTGCCGTAGGCGGCGTGCAGCCGCAGTCAGAGACTGTTTGGCGCCAGGCTGATAAGTACAATGTACCCCGTCTTGGCTATGTGAACAAGATGGACCGTTCGGGCGCTGACTATTTTGACGTTCTCCGCCAGATGAAGGAAGTGCTCGGCGCTAATCCCGTATCGCTGGTAATTCCTATCGGTAGCGAGGAAACTTTCAAGGGTCTTGTAGACCTTATCAAGATGAAAGCCATCATTTGGCATGACGAAACCCAGGGCGCTGAGTTCGAAATCACCGACATTCCTGCAGACATGAAGGACGAGGCTGAAGAGTGGAGGGGCAAGCTCCTCGAATCTGCAGCTGAGTTTGATGAGGCTCTGATGGAGAAGTATTTCGATGATCCTAACTCTATCACTGAGGAGGAAGTTATCGCAGCTATCCGTAAGGGTACGCTTTCTATGCAGTGCACTCCTATGCTCTGTGGCTCTTCGTTCAAGAATAAGGGTGTGCAGACATTGCTTGACTACGTCTGCGCATTCTTGCCTTCTCCCCTTGATACTCCTAACATTGTCGGCACGAACCCGACAACGGGCGAGGAGGAAGACCGCAAGCCGTCTGAGGACGCTCCTACTTCGGCTCTCGCATTCAAGATTGCTACTGACCCGTATGTCGGCCGTCTTGTATTCTTCCGCGTTTACTCTGGTAAGGTTGAGGCCGGCTCTTATGTCTACAACACACGTTCAGGCAAGAAGGAGCGCGTAAGCCGTCTGTTCCAGATGAACTCGAACAAGCAGGTGCCCATGGAGGTTATCGACGCTGGTGACATCGGCGCAGGCGTAGGCTTCAAGGATATCCGTACTGGTGATACGCTTTGTGACGAGGCTCATCCTATCGTGCTCGAGTCAATCAGCTTCCCCGATCCCGTTATCGGTATCGCTGTTGAGCCGAAGAGCCAGGCAGACGTTGATAAGCTCGGTATCGGTCTTGCAAAGCTTGCTGAGGAAGACCCGACGTTCACCGTTCATACCGACGAGCAGAGCGGCCAGACCGTTATCTCTGGTATGGGTGAGCTTCACCTCGACATCATCCTTGACCGTCTGAAGAGGGAGTTCAAGGTTGAGTGTAACCAGGGTAAGCCCCAGGTTAACTACAAGGAGGCCATCACGAAGACCGTCAACCTGCGTGAGGTTTACAAGAAGCAGAGTGGTGGCCGTGGTAAGTTTGCCGACATCATCGTTAACGTAGGACCTATCGACGAGGACTTCAAGGAAGGCGGACTGCAGTTCATCAACGAGGTTAAGGGTGGTAACATTCCTAAGGAATTCATCCCCTCGGTGCAGAAGGGCTTTGAAACCGCAATGAAGAGCGGTGTGCTTGGCGGTTATCCTATGGACAGCCTGAAGGTTACCCTGCTTGACGGTTCGTTCCACCCGGTTGACTCTGACCAGTTGTCATTCGAAATCGCCGCAATCAACGCTTATAAGAACGCTTGCGTTAAGGCAGGTCCCGTGCTGATGGAGCCTATAATGAAGCTTGAGGTTGTTACTCCCGAGGAGAACATGGGTGACGTTATCGGCGACTTGAACAAGCGTCGTGGCCAGGTTGAAGGCATGGACGAAACCCGTAGCGGCGCACGCATCGTTAAGGCAATGGTTCCGCTGGCCGAGATGTTCGGATATGTAACCGCTTTGCGTACGATTACTTCAGGACGTGCAACAAGCTCTATGGAGTATGACCATCACGCTCCGCTGTCAAGCACAATCGCCAAGACCGTGCTTGAGGAGATTAAGGGACGCGTTGATTTAGTATAACCTAAAAACATTTAAGGAGAGTGAGGCGTCTTGTTAGCGAATGACTCTTAACAGGCGTACCTCCTCTCTTTTTAACAATTAATTAAATAAAGTAATTTATGAGTCAGAAAATCAGAATTAAGCTGAAGTCTTACGACCACAAATTGGTTGACAAGTCAGCAGAGAAAATCGTGAAGGCTGTGAAGGCTACAGGCGCAATTGTTAGCGGTCCTATTCCCCTTCCTACCCACAAGCGTATCTACACCGTGAACCGCAGTACTTTCGTTAACAAGAAGTCACGCGAGCAGTTCCAGTTGAGCGATTACAAGCGCCTTATCGACATTTATAGCTCTACGGCAAAGACTGTAGACGCTCTTATGAAGCTCGAGTTGCCCAGCGGTGTTGAAGTAGAAATCAAAGTATAGTATAATTTTTAATATTAATTGAAATGCCAGGATTAATTGGAAGAAAAATCGGAATGACATCCGTTTTCAGTGCCGACGGCAAGAACGTGCCGTGCACTGTTATCGAAGCTGGTCCTTGTGTTGTTACCCAGGTTAAGACCGTTGAGAAGGACGGTTACAAGGCTGTGCAGTTAGGCTTTGGTGAGGCTAAGGAAAAGAACACCACCATGTCTATGCAGGGCATATTCAAGAAGGCTGGAACAACACCGAAGAGACACTTGGCCGAGTTCAAGTTTGACGAGGAGTACAACCTCGGTGACACCATCACTGTCGAAATCTTCAACGATGCAACTTTCGTTGACGTTGTTGGTACCTCTAAAGGTAAAGGTTTCCAGGGTGTAATGAAGCGTCATGGCTTCGGTGGTGTAGGCCAGAGTACTCACGGTCAGGACGACCGCGCCCGCAAGCCGGGTTCTATCGGTGCATGTTCTTATCCTGCAAAGGTGTTCAAGGGAATGCGCATGGCCGGCCAGATGGGTGGTGACAGGGTTACAACCCAAAACCTCAAAGTGTTAAAAGTAATACCGGAGCATAACCTCATCCTTGTGAAAGGTAGTGTTGCTGGTTGCAAAGGTTCAACCGTTTTAATTGAGAAATAATGGAAATTAACGTATTAAATATCAAAGGTGAAAACACTGGAAGAAAGGTTACGTTAAACGAATCTGTCTTCGGAATTGAACCTAACGACCATGTTATTTATCTTGACGTAAAGCGCTATATGGCCGCACAGCGTCAGGGAACGGCTAAGGCTAAGGAAAGAAGTGAGCACGCCGGTTCGACGCGTAAGCTCGGTCGTCAGAAGGGCGGCGGTGGCGCACGTCGTGGTGACATCAACTCTCCGCTGTTGAAGGGTGGTGGCCGCGTATTCGGTCCGAAACCCCGTGATTACAGCATTAAGCTGAACCGCAAGGTTACCCTTCTTGCACGTAAGAGCGCTTTGTCATATAAGGCAAAAGAAGATTCAATCATTGTGGTTGAAGATTTCAATTTTGACGCGCCTAAGACTAAAGATTTCGTAAATATCACTAAAAATCTTAAAGTTGACGGCAAGAAACTGCTTTTCCTTTTGCCGGAAGCAAATAAAAACGTATATTTGTCAGCTCGTAATTTGCAGCGCACGGAAGTAATGCCCGCATCAACACTCAATACTTACAAGGTTTTGGATGCTGATGTACTTGTTATGACCGAGAATTCGCTCAAGGCAATCGATGAGATCTTAAACAAGTAAACAAGGAGAAAGTATTATGGCATTTATCATAAAACCATTGGTCACTGAGAAGATGACCAAGATTACAGACAAGTGGCCTAACCGCTACGGCTTTGTTGTACGCCCGGAGGCTAACAAGCTCCAGATTAAGAAGGAAGTCGAGAGTCTGTACAATGTTACGGTTGAGGACGTAAACACAATGCGTTACGCTGGAAAGCGCTCGAGCCGTTATACAAAAGCCGGATTGATTAAAGGACAGAAGAACGCATTCAAGAAGGCAATAGTAACCCTTAAAGAGGGCGATACAATTGATTTTTACAGCAATATTTGAAAATAAAAAATGGCAGTACGTAAATTTAAACCGGTAACTCCGGGTCAAAGACACAAGATTATTGGTACGTTCGAGGAGATTACTGCATCCGTACCAGAGAAGTCTCTCGTTTGCGGTAAACGTTCTACCGGAGGTCGAAACAATACAGGTAAGATGACCATGCGCTACATTGGCGGCGGTCATAAGAGAAAGTATCGTTTCATCGACTTCAAGCGTGAGAAAGATGGTGTTCCAGCTGTAGTAAAGACAATCGAATACGATCCGAACCGTTCGGCTCGTATCGCATTGTTGTATTATGCTGATGGTGAAAAACGTTACATTATTGCTCCTAACGGACTGCAGGTTGGCGCAACCTTGATGTCAGGTAAGGACGCGGCGCCTGAGATTGGTAATGCGCTTCCTTTGGCTAACATTCCTGTCGGTACTGTAATTCACAACATTGAGTTACGTCCCGGCCAGGGTGCGCTGCTCGTTCGTTCGGCTGGTAATTTCGCTCAGTTGACTTCTCGTGAAGGCAGTTATTGCGTTGTTAAGCTCCCTTCTGGCGAAACCCGTCAGATTCTGAGTGCTTGTAAGGCTACTGTTGGTAGCGTCGGTAATTCGGATCACGCTCTTGAACAGTCTGGTAAGGCCGGACGTTCTCGTTGGCTCGGACGCCGTCCTCACAACCGTGGTGTTGTCATGAACCCGCACGATCACCCGATGGGTGGTGGTGAAGGCCGCCAGTCAGGAGGCCACCCGCGTTCACGCAAGGGCTTGTATGCTAAGGGCCTCAAGACCAGGGCTCCGAAGAAGCTTTCTAACAAGTATATCATTGAAAGAGCTAATAAGAAATAATCAAGTTAACTAAGAGTAAATTATGAGTCGTTCATTAAAAAAAGGTCCATATATTAACGTAGCGCTCGAGAAGAAGATTCTCGCGATGAACGAGAGCGGCAAGAAGAGTGTCGTTAAGACTTGGGCTAGGGCATCAGTGATATCTCCGGATTTCGTGGGCCACACTGTTGCAGTTCATAACGGAAACAAATTTATCCCTGTTTACATTACCGAGAACATGGTAGGCCACAAGCTCGGAGAGTTCTCATTGACACGTCGTTTCGGCGGTCATGCTGGTAACAAGAAGTAAGACAGGCAAACCATTGAAAAATAAAAAGAAAATATAATGGGAGCAAGAAAAAAGATAGCGGCTGAAAAAAGAAAAGAAGCCCGTAAGACATTGTATTTCGCAAAGCTTAAAGGCGTGCCCTCTTCTCCTCGCAAGATGCGTTATGTCGTTGACATGATACGTGGCATGGAGGTTAATCGCGCCTTGGGCGTCTTGAAGTTCTCGAAGAAAGCAGCGGCTGCCGACGTAGAGAAGCTTTTGCGCTCTGCCATTGCGAACTGGGAAAACAAGAATGACCGTAAAGCAGAAGACGGTGAACTTTATATCTCTAAAGTGTTCGTAGACGAAGGTGTTACGATGAAGCGTATGAGACCGGCACCTCAGGGACGTGGCTATAGGATACGTAAACGTAGCAACCACGTTACATTGTTTGTAGATGCCAAAACTAATGACGAAAAATAAGAAGCAGAATGGGACAGAAAGTTAATCCGATAAGCAACCGTCTAGGTATCATCAGAGGTTGGGATTCAAATTGGTTCGGTGGAAAGAACTTTGGCGACAACCTCGTTGAGGACAGGAAAATCCGCAAATACCTGAACGAACGTCTGGCTAAGGCCAGCGTATCTCGCATCGTCATTGAGCGCACGCTGAAACTCGTCACGATAACAATCTGCACTGCTCGTCCGGGCCTCGTCATAGGTAAGGGCGGCCAAGATGTGGACAAGTTGAAGGAAGAGCTGAAGAAACTTTACGATAAGGAAATTCAGATCAATATCTATGAGGTTAAGAAACCTGAGCTTGACGCAACAATCGTAGCTAATAACATCGCACGCCAGGTTGAGGGTAAGATTGCTTACCGCCGTGCGATAAAAATGGCTGTAGCTAATACGATGCGTGCCGGCGCCGAAGGAATTAAGGTGCAGATCACAGGCCGTCTTAACGGTGCTGAAATGGCACGTAAGGAGATGTACAAGGAAGGACGTACTCCGTTGCATACGTTCCGTGCTGACATCGACTATTGCCAGGCAGAGGCTCTTACCAAGGTAGGCCTGCTGGGCATTAAGGTTTGGATTTGCCGCGGCGAGGTTTACGGCAAGCGTGACCTCTCTGTTAATTTCGCTCAGGAGAAGCAGAGCGGACGTCCTAACGGCAAGTCGAGAGTTAATCGAAAGAGAAGCAATAACCGTTAAAGAATGAAGCTATCATGTTACAGCCAAAAAGAGTAAAATATAGAAGACCTCAAGACGGGCGCGGCAATAAGGGCAACGCCCATAGGGGTACACAATTGGCTTTCGGCTCATTCGGCATCAAGACTCTTGAGGCCAAATGGCTGGACAGCCGCCAGATAGAAGCAGCCCGTGTGGCCGTTAACCGTTACATGCAGCGTGAAGGACAGGTTTGGATCAGGATATTCCCCGACAAGCCCATCACCCGTAAGCCTGCAGATGTCCGAATGGGTAAAGGTAAGGGTGACCCCGCAGGATGGGTTGCTCCCGTAACTCCGGGACGTATCCTCTTTGAAGTTGAGGGTGTTTCTTTTGACATCGCTAAGGAGGCTTTGCGCCTTGCGGCTCAGAAGCTGCCTGTTAAGACTAAGTTTGTTGTTAGACGTGATTACGATAAAAACGCTTAATTATGAAGATTAAAGAAGTAAGAGAGCTCGAAACCAAGGACTTGGCCG
Source organism: uncultured Prevotella sp. (assembly GCA_944321295.1). Taxonomy (GTDB): domain Bacteria; phylum Bacteroidota; class Bacteroidia; order Bacteroidales; family Bacteroidaceae; genus Prevotella. The sequence continues at coordinate 21,559 of CALUKU010000020.1, read as the reverse complement.
AGAGATTGGAGGCAGAGGTTGCAAAGTACCATCAGATGAAGTTGAATCATGCAATCACGCCGTTGGAGAATCCCTCTCAGATTAAGGCGGCTCGTCGTGATATCGCACGCATGAAAACGGTTCTTCGCCAAAGAGAACTTAACAAATAACAATGGTTCAGATGGAAAAAAGAAATTTAAGAAAGACAAGAACGGGTGTCGTTATAAGCAACAAGATGGATAAAACCATTGTTATTGCCGCTAAGTTTAAGGAAATGCACCCTATATATGGTAAGTTCGTCCAGAAGACAAAGAAGTACCATGCACATGATGAAAAGAATGAGGCTAATGTAGGTGATACAGTGCTCATTATGGAAACTCGTCCTTTGAGTAAGACAAAGAGATGGAGATTAGTTCAAATAATTGAAAAAGCTAAGTAATTATGATACAGGCAGAATCAAGACTTACAGTATGTGATAACAGCGGCGCCCGCGAGGCTCTTTGCATCCGCGTGCTTGGCGGAACACGCCGTCGTTATGCAAGCGTGGGTGACGTTATTGTCGTTGCTGTCAAGAACGTCATTCCGTCAAGTGATTTGAAAAAAGGTGCAGTATCTAAGGCTTTGATTGTACGCACAAAGAAGGAAATTCGTCGTGCCGACGGTTCGTACATCCGTTTCGACGACAATGCCTGTGTCTTGTTGAACAATGCAGGCGAACTCCGTGGTAGCCGTATTTTCGGCCCTGTCGCACGTGAACTCCGTGCGGTGAACATGAAAGTCGTTTCTTTGGCACCTGAGGTTCTTTAAACATTAAAAGTAAGGCAGTAATGAACAAGTTACATATAAAGAAAAATGATACGGTGATTGTCTTGGCCGGCGAGGACAAAGGCAAGACCGGTAAGGTGCTTAAGGTGTTGGTTGAGAAGCAGCGCGCTATTGTCGAGGGCGTTAACATGGTTTCGAAGAACATGAAGCCGAGCGCAAAATATCCTCAGGGTGGCATCATCAAGCAGGAAGCTCCTATCCATGTTTCAAACTTGAGCCTGATTGACCCGAAGAGCGGCAAAGCTACTCGTATCGCAATCAAGAGGACTGAGGACGGAAAGAAGGTTCGAATCGCAAAAAAATCAGGGGAGGAAATTAAATAATGAATACAGCTGAATTAAAGAAGGTATACGCAGAGACTATTGCTCCTGCATTGCAGAAACAGTTCAACTATTCTTCTAAGATGCAGATTCCTGTCCTGAAGAAGATTGTTGTGAACCAAGGACTCGGCGACGCTACGCAGGATAGGAAGATCATTGATGTAGCAATCAACGAAATCACGACTATTACCGGCCAAAAGGCTGTAGCTACGTATTCGAAGAAGGATATCGCGAACTTCAAGCTGCGTAAGAAGATGCCTATCGGTGTCATGGTTACATTGCGTCGTGAGCGCATGTATGAGTTCCTTGAGAGGCTCATCCGCATAGCTCTGCCCCGTATCCGTGACTTCAAGGGTATTGAGAGCAAGTTTGACGGACGCGGAAATTACACTCTTGGTATCCAGGAGCAGATAATCTTCCCCGAAATCAATATCGATACGATTGATAAAATCCAAGGTATGAATATCACTTTCGTAACATCTGCTCAGACTGACGAAGAGGGATATGCATTGCTTAAGGCATTTGGTTTACCTTTCAAGAACGCTAAAAACGATTAAGACATATGGCAAAAGAATCAATGAAAGCCCGCGAGGTTAAGCGTGCGAAACTTGTGGCACGTTATGCCGAAAAGCGTGCGGCTTTGAAGAAAATCATCGCAACGACAGACGATCCTGCCGAGGCATATGAGGCCGCAAGAAAGTTGCAAAGCATTCCTCGTAACGCCAACCCTATACGTTTGCACAACCGTTGCAAGATTACCGGCCGTCCGAAGGGTTACATGCGTCAGTTCGGTCTTTCTCGTATCCAGTTCCGTGAGATGGCTTCTGCCGGCCTCATTCCTGGTGTGAAGAAAGCTAGCTGGTAATAAGATTAGGAAGAGTTTTTATTTAATATTGTCGGGGCAGTCCCGATTAATTAAACATTTATTTTTATGACAGATCCGATAGCAGATTATCTGACGAGGTTGAGAAACGCCATCATGGCTCATCACCGTGTTGTCGAAGTACCGGCTTCAAACTTGAAGAAGGAAATTACGAAGATCCTCTTCGAGAAAGGTTACATCCTGAATTACAAGTTCATTGAGGATGGTCCTCAGGGAACAATCAAGGTCGCTTTGAAGTACGACCCCACAACGAAGGAGAACGCCATTAGGTGTTTGAAGAGAGTGTCTACTCCCGGTTTGCGTAAGTACACCGGTTATAAGGACATGCCGAGAGTTATTAACGGATTGGGCATAGCTATATTGTCCACATCTAAAGGTGTAATGACGGACAAAGAGGCCACCGACCTTAAGATTGGCGGCGAGGTGCTTTGCTACGTATATTAATTGGGAGGATTTGTAATGTCAAGAATAGGTAAATTGCCAATTAGTATTCCTTCAGGTGTTACCGTTACACTCAATAATGGCGTAGTTAACGTGAAAGGCCCCAAGGGAGAGCTTTCTCAGAAGGTTGATCCTTCAATCATCGTTAAGGTGGAAGATAATCACATCTTGTTCGAAGTAGATGAGAACAGCCCTGTAAATTACAAGCAGAAGCAGGCTTTTCATGGTCTTTACCGTGCGTTGGTCAACAACATGGTTGTTGGAGTAAGCGAGGGTTACAAGAAGGTACTCGAACTTGTAGGTGTAGGTTATCGTGTTTCAAACCAGGGTAATATCATTGAGTTTGCATTAGGATACACTCACCCGATTTTCATCCAGTTGCCCAGCGAGGTTAAGGTTGAAACAAAGTCAGAAAGGAACCAGAATCCTATCATTATATTGGAATCATGCGACAAAGCGTTGCTCGGACTTATTTGTGCAAAAATCCGTTCTTTCCGTATGCCTGAACCTTATAAGGGCAAGGGTATATTGTTCCAAGGCGAAGTCATCCGCAGAAAGTCTGGTAAGACTGCAGCTGCTAAGTAACTTTAATATTTTACTATTATGACAACAAAGAAAATAGAAAGACGAATTAAGATAAAGTTCAGAATTCGTAAACGTGTAAACGGAACGGCTGAACGTCCGCGCATGAGTGTATTCCGTAGCAATAAGCAGATTTACGTTCAGGTGATCAACGACTTGACTGGCAAAACTTTGGTTTCTGCGTCATCACTCGGAATGGAAACTATGCCTAAATGCGAGCAGGCTGCCAAGGTAGGTGAGCTTATCGCAAAGAAGGCTGTTGAGGCTGGTATCTCTTCAGTTGTATTTGACCGTAACGGATATCTTTACCACGGACGTGTTAAGGAACTTGCTGATGCAGCCCGTAAGGGAGGACTTAATTTTTAATCGATTATGGCAATGAACAAAGTTAAAATAAATAGTGACGTTGAATTAAAGGACAGGCTGGTTGCTATTAACCGCGTCACCAAGGTTACCAAGGGTGGCCGTACCTTTACGTTTGCTGCTATTGTCGTTGTTGGCGACGGCAACGGTGTTATCGGCTGGGGACTTGGTAAGGCCGGCGAGGTTACTGCGGCTATCTCAAAGGGAGTTGAGGCAGCTAAGAAGAACCTTGTTAAGGTGCCTGTTTTGAAAGGTACCGTACCTCACGAGATTGAGGCTACGTTCGGTGGTGCCCATGTTTTCCTGAAGCCTGCAGCAGCAGGTACCGGTCTGGTTGCCGGTGGCGCTATGCGTGCAGTTCTTGAGAGCGTAGGCGTTAAGGACATCCTTGCAAAGTCTAAGGGTTCATCTAACCCCCACAACCTTGTTAAGGCTACAATCGTAGCGCTCAGCCAGATGCGTGACGCATATACAGTAGCTAAGACTCGTGGAATTAGTCTTGATAAAGTGTTTAGAGGATAAGGAGGCGTAATCATGGCAACAATAAAAATCAAGCAGATAAAAAGCAAAATCGGTGCTCCTATTGACCAGAAGCGTACGCTTACATCACTTGGCCTGCGTAAAATATCTCAGGTTGTTGAGCGTGAGGACACCCCTGAACTTCGTGGTATGATAAGGAAGGTTCATCATTTGGTGACCGTCATCGAGTAATTAACTTTATTGAAAGGAAACTATTATGAAGCTACATAATTTGAAACCAGCTGAAGGTTCTACTCATTCACGCCGTCGTTTGGGACGTGGTCCGGGCTCTGGTCTGGGTGGCACGTCAACCCGTGGTCATAAGGGTGCTAAGGCTCGTTCTGGTTATAAGAGGAAAATCGGATTCGAAGGTGGACAGATGCCTTTGCAGCGCCGCCTGCCGAAGTTCGGATTTAAGAATATCAACCATAAGGAGTATTTTGCAGTAAACCTTTCGACGTTGCAGGCGCTTGCTGAGTCAAAGAATCTTACTAAGATCGGAATAAACGAACTTAAGGAGGCAGGTCTTACCAACGGTAAGGAGCTTGTTAAGATTCTTGGTAATGGCGAGCTTAAGGCAAAGCTTGAAGTAGAAGCAAATGCCTTCTCAAAAACAGCCGAAGAAGCAATTAAGGCTGTAGGTGGTAACACAACTATAATCTAAGTAAATGAAAAAGTTTATTGAGACACTGAAGAACTGTTGGAAGATTGAGGATTTGCGTCAGCGAATCCTCATCACCATAACGTTTGTTGCAATTTACCGTTTCGGGTCGTTCGTGGTTCTCCCCGGAATTGACCCTTCAATGTTGCAGAAGTTACAAACGCAAACCAGCGGCGGTCTTATGTCGCTGTTGGACATGTTCTCCGGTGGAGCATTTTCTAATGCATCAATCTTTGCATTGGGAATAATGCCTTACATCTCAGCTTCTATCGTGATGCAGTTGCTTGCTGTAGCGGTGCCATATTTCCAGAAGATGCAGCGTGAAGGTGAGAGTGGACGTAAGAAAATCAATTGGTACACACGTGTGCTTACGGTTGCCATCCTTTTGTTCCAGGCGCCTTCATATTTAATGAACCTGAAGATGCAGGCATATGGAGCCTTAGCTTCAGGCATTGATTGGTCTGTATTCATCTGGCCCGCGACAATAATACTCGCTGCCGGCAGTATGTTTGTCCTTTGGCTGGGTGAGCGTATCACTGATAAGGGTATAGGAAATGGTATTTCGTTGATAATCATGATTGGTATTATCGCCCGCTTGCCTCAGGCTTTTATCCAAGAGGTAAGTTCTCGCTTTACAGCGATTTCAGGCGGTGGTCTTGTTATGTTCATCATTGAGATTGCTATTCTTTATGCTGTTGTCTGTGCATCGCTGCTTTTGGTTCAAGGTACGCGCAAGATACCAGTACAGTATGCAAAGCGTCTTGTCGGAAACAAGCAGTATGGTGGCGCCCGTCAGTATGTGCCGTTAAAACTGTTCGCTGCAAACGTGATGCCTATCATCTTTGCTCAGGCATTGATGTTCATTCCGTTGGCAATCGTTCAGTATTCTACCGACCAGACTGGATATGTAATCCGTGCATTGATGGATCATAGAAGTTTGTTGTATAATGTCGTGTTTGCGGCTCTTATCATCGCGTTCACGTATTTCTATACGGCAATAACTCTGAATCCTACTCAGATGGCGGAGGACATGAAGCGGAATAACGGATTCATCCCCGGCGTTAAACCCGGCAAGGATACAGCCGACTATATTGATACCGTAATGTCGCGTATCACGCTTCCCGGTTCGTTGTTTATCGCGTTTATCGCGATAATGCCGGCGCTTGCAGGTCTGCTTGACGTTCAGGATGCATTCTCGCAGTTCTTCGGTGGTACGTCGCTTCTCATTCTTGTCGGTGTGGTTCTTGACACCATCCAGCAGATTGAGAGCCATTTGATGATGCGCCATTATGACGGATTGCTCAATTCCGGTCGTGTTCGCGGACACAATAACGCTGTATCGGCATATTGATTTTCTGTACTGAATGAATATCTTTCTCAAGACAGAAGATGAAATTGAGTTGATGCGTAATGCAAACCGACTCGTCGGTAAAACACTCGGTGAGATTGCCAGGCATATCAAGCCGGGTGTTACTACGCTTCAGTTAGACAAGATTGCTGAGGAGTTCATAAGGGATAGCGGAGCAGTTCCGACTTTCAAGGATTTCCCGAATCCGTTCGGGAATCCATTCCCTTCCAGTATCTGCACTTCGATCAATGACATCGTTGTTCACGGTATTCCTGACGGGAAAACAGTTCTTAAGGATGGTGACATAATCTCTGTCGATTGCGGTGCCCTTCTTGATGGTTTCAATGGTGATTCATGTTACACGTTCTGTGTGGGCGATGTTTCAGATGAAGTAAAGAAACTATTAAAAACCACGAAAGAGGCCTTGTATTTTGGTATTGATAATGCTGTCGCAGGCAAACGTATCGGAGATATAGGCGCGGCAATACAACAGTATTGCGAAGGATGCGGATACGGAGTTGTTCGTGAATTGACAGGACATGGCATAGGTCGTGATATGCACGAGGAGCCAGCCGTTCCAAATTACGGCTCGAAGGGTAGTGGAGTTCTCCTTAAGGAAGGTATGTGTATCGCTATCGAGCCTATGATTACGATGGGTGAGCGATTTGTATGTTTAATGCCTGACCGCTGGGCTATTAAAACCCGTGACGGCAAGCCTGCTGCACATTTCGAACATACGGTTGCAGTGCGTAGAGGTAAGGTTGAGATTTTATCTTCTTTTGATGAGATAGAACAATTAGAAGGAAATTTATATTAACAATATGTCAAAACAAGACGCGATTGAACAGGACGGAACAATAGTTGAAGCATTGTCAAATGCGATGTTCCGTGTGGAATTGGAGAATGGCTGTCCTATCACGGCACATATCTCAGGGAAGATGAGGATGCATTACATCAAGATACTTCCTGGCGACAAGGTGAAGGTTGAGATGAGTCCTTATGACCTGACAAAAGGTAGAATAGTGTTCAGATACAAATAATTTTTATAGAGATATATGAAAACGAGAACATCAATCAAGAAACGTACGCCCGACTGCAAGATTGTACGTCGTAAAGGTCGCTTGTACGTTATCAACAAGAAGAACCCCAAGTACAAATTACGTCAGGGCTAAACTTTAATTATTTAATTTATCAATAACAAGAAATGGCAATAAGAATTGTTGGAGTAGATTTGCCCCAGAATAAGCGTGGCGAAATCGCATTGACCTATATTTACGGTATAGGTCGAAGTAGTTCAGCAAAGATATTGGATAAGGCAGGCGTAAGCCGTGACCTGAAGGTCAGCGAATGGACTGACGACCAGGCAGCTAAGATCCGTGAGATTATCGGCGCTGAATACAAGGTTGAAGGTGATCTCCGTTCAGAGATCCAGATGAACATCAAGCGACTCATGGATATTGGTTGCTATCGTGGTATACGTCATCGTAACGGTCTTCCGGTTCGCGGTCAGAGTACTAAGAATAATGCTCGTACCCGTAAGGGAAAGAAGAAGACTGTTGCTAATAAGAAAAAGGCTACTAAATAATAATTAGTTATGGCAAAGAAATCAGCAACATCTAATAAGAAAAGAAATGTTAAGGTTGACGCTATGGGCCAGCTTCACGTTCATAGCTCGTTCAACAACATTATAGTGTCTTTGGCTAACAGCGAGGGCCAGGTTATTTCATGGTCTTCAGCCGGAAAGATGGGTTTCCGCGGTTCAAAGAAGAACACTCCCTATGCAGCGCAGATGGCTGCCGAGGATTGCGCAAAGGTTGCATATGATCTTGGCTTGCGCAAGGTTAAGGCTTATGTAAAGGGTCCGGGTAATGGACGTGAGTCTGCAATCCGTGCCGTTCATGGCGCAGGCATTGAGGTGACCGAGATTGTTGACGTAACTCCGTTACCGCACAATGGTTGCCGTCCTCCGAAGAGAAGAAGAGTTTAATTCAAGTACACGTTTTTATTTTACATCCCGCACCGTTTAAGGTGCGGATGTTTGAAAAGCATTTAAAAAATTATGGCTAGATATACAGGACCGAAATCAAAAATCGCACGTCGTTTTGGTGAACCCATATTTGGTGCGGACAAAGTTTTGTCTAGGAGAAACTTCCCTCCTGGACAGCATGGCAACAATCGTCGCAGAAAGATGTCTGAGTACGGTGTCATGTTGGCAGAGAAGCAAAAGGCTAAATACACATACGGTGTACTTGAGCGTCAGTTCCGTAATTTGTTCGAGAGCGCAGCTAAGGCTGATGGTATTACCGGTGAGGTTCTTCTGCAGAGCCTCGAGTGCCGTCTTGACAATGTAGTCTTCCGCCTTGGCATAGCTCCCACCCGTGCAGCTGCGCGTCAGTTGGTAAGCCACAAGCACATCGTGGTTGACGGTCAGGTGGTGAACATTCCTTCATATTCTGTTAAGCCCGGCCAGGTTGTTGGCGTACGCGAGAAGGCTAAGTCGCTCGAGGTTATCGAGGCTGCCCTCGCTGGTTTCAACCACAGCAAGTATCCTTGGCTGGAGTGGGACGAGAATACAAAGAGCGGTAAGCTCCTGCACAAGCCCGAGCGTGCCGACATCCCTGAGAACATAAAGGAACAGTTAATCGTTGAGTTGTATTCTAAATAAATCATTAAATTAATGGCGATATTAGCATTTCAAAAACCTGATAAAGTCGTAATGTTGGAGGCTAATGACAAATTCGGCAAGTTCGAGTTTCGTCCTCTTGAGCCTGGCTTCGGTGTTACCATCGGTAATTCCCTTCGCCGCATTCTTCTTTCGTCGCTTGAGGGCTATGCTATCAACACCATACGCATTGCCGGTGTTGAGCACGAGTTCTCTTCAGTGCCCGGCGTTAAGGAAGACGTGACCAACATTATCTTGAACCTGAAGCAAGTAAGGTTCAAGCAAGTAGTAGAAGAATTCGAGAACGAAAAAGTTAGTGTCACCGTGGAGAATTCGACTGAGTTCAAAGCCGGCGACATCGGTAAGTATCTGACTGGATTTGAAGTGTTAAACCCTGATTTGGTGATTTGTCATTTAGATGCCAAAGCCTCAATGCAGATAGACCTTACCATCAACAAAGGCCGCGGTTATGTACCCGCTGACGAGAACCGCGAGTTCTGCACTGACGTAAACGTAATTCCTATCGATTCTATTTACACTCCGATACGTAACGTGAAATATTCGGTTGAGCCGTATCGTGTCGAGCAGAAGACCGACTACGACAAGCTGGTTATCGAAGTTACGACGGATGGTTCCATTCACCCGAAAGACGCGCTGAAAGAGGCCGCTAAAATCTTGATTTACCATTTCATGCTGTTCTCTGACGAGAAGATTACTCTTGAGAATAATGACGTGGACGGTAACCAAGAGTTTGACGAGGAAGTTCTTCATATGCGCCAGTTGCTTAAGACGAAGCTCGTAGACATGAACCTCTCGGTACGTGCCTTGAATTGTCTGAAGGCAGCTGATGTTGAAACCCTCGGCGATTTGGTTCAGTACAACAAGACCGACCTCTTGAAGTTCCGCAACTTCGGTAAGAAATCGCTTTCAGAGCTTGATGATTTGCTCGAGAGTCTGAATCTGTCGTTTGGAACTGACATATCAAAGTACAAATTGGACAAAGAGTAAGCCCCGACGTCCGGCCTGCCGGCTAATCCCGACAGGCCGGGCTGAAGGCAGTCCCAAAAGAAAAACAAAAAATGAGACATAATAAGAAATTCAACCATCTGAGCCGTACTGCATCTCACCGTAAGGCTATGCTCGCTAACATGGCCATCTCGCTGATAATGCACAAAAGAATCACTACGACTCTCGCTAAGGCTAAGGCCCTTAAGATGTATGTAGAGCCCTTGCTCACTCGTTCAAAGACTGACACAACGACTTCACGCCGTGTCGTTTTCCGCTACTTGCAGAACAAGTATGCTGTGACAGAGTTGTTCAAGGAGATTGCTCCGAAGATTGCTGACCGTCCCGGAGGTTACACCCGCATCATCAAGATTGGTACCCGTCAGGGTGACGCAGCCGATGTTTGCTTCATCGAGCTTGTTGACTTTGACGAGAACATGGCTAAGACTCCGAAGGCAGCTAAGAAGACCCGTCGTAGTCGCCGTTCAAAGAGCGCTGAGGCTGCTACTGCTGCCAAGGCTCCCGCAACTGAAGAGGCAAAGGCTGAAGCTCCTGCTGAAGAAGCAGCAAAGGCTGAATAATAAAGTAACGAAGTATATCTCTATTGCGACGCTCCATCCTTTTTACAGGATGGAGCGTTTTTTTGTTTCATGCGCATGTTATACGGTTGTGGCGAATATAAATTCAAGTGATGTTTGTCTTACGTGGAATTTTTGTGTACTTTTGCACAAATTATTAGTGTGAAATTATGAAGCTGAACCGTATAAGGGAAGTGTTGGACGAGAAGGGCATATCGCAGACATGGTTGGCAAAGAAGCTGAACAAGAGTTTTAATTCGGTTAACTCTTATGTCTGCAACCGTACTCAGCCGAATTTGGAAACGCTTTTACAAATCTCGCAAATTCTTAATGTTAATATGAAAGACTTGATTGCAGATCAAGAGCAAAAGCAATAGGCGAGGTTATGATTTAAGATGTTGGGTATTTTCGTAGATTGGAAGAAGAACTCACGGCGCAGGAAATAGCAGGTCGGTGTACTAACGGCATGCCTTCTTTAGACCATAGTGCCGATACGCAGGTTGATTCCGTCTTTAAGTCGGTGCATGCGGGCGTGGTTAACGCTTTGGTGTCGAGTTATATGGAGCAGCGGTGCAAAGGGTTTTCTCCGTCAGATTTTCAAATGTTCTTTGAAGGAGAACCGGCATGTCCCGGTATTGTCCCGGTTGACATTGATTATCTTCGCATACCGCTGATATGCGAGGATCTGCATGTTGCTTATCTGAACTCACGGTTAGCTTTCGATGGCAAGCGCATAAAGAGGTATAAGTCAAAGACGAATATGTTGGAGGCCGGTGCCGTTTACACTCCAGAAAGAGTGGCACATGACATCGTCCGTCGAACCATAAGCAATGTTCGGATTGACGATGCGCGGCGTATGAAGATTCTTGATTTCGCATCCGGCACGGGCCGTTTTTACCGTCAGATAGTTTCTTGTATGGATGAAGTATGCGGAATAAGTCATGAAGATGCAGTCTTAAACAACGTTTATGCTGTTGACCTCGACCCCGTAGCATTAAATATTTGCCGCGTTAACGCGTTGGGCATGTTGGATAATCTTGACGCTGACAAGTCCGCCATTGTGGCTTCGCATATAATACTTAAGAACGCATTGGTAAAAGAAGAACTGTTTGCGAATAAGGAAGACATAAGCCGCAAGGACTTAGACGGATTGTTCTTTAACGGCTTCGATGCCGTTGTTTCCAATCCCCCCCCATATTTGGTTCTTAAGCCGAACAAGCGGAAGATGAGTGCTGAAACAATAGGCAAGATAGACGGTATGGCCGCTTATTTCAGAAAATCGAGCGGTTATAAATATTCTATTGAAGGAATGTTGAACTTATATCAGTTGTCTATTGAGGGCATGCTCGGAATGTTAAGAGAGGGAGGCGAGATGGGCGTAATCTGTCCGTCTACATTGTTCGCCGATGTGTCGGCAACAACTCTCCGAAAACATCTTCTGTCAAAAAACGTCGTTTCTTACATCAGATATTTTTCCGAGTCCGATTCCCTTTTCGACAATGTGACGCAGGCTACATGTATATTCCATCTTACCAAAGGCGGGTGCAGCAAGACGATTGACGTTGTCAATAACGGAAAAGACTACAAGATTTCCACTGACGACGTAAGACTCCTGTTTAAGTCAAAGATACCTCCTATCGACGAAATAGAATGGACCATCCTTAAAAAGCTTTTGCCGGTCAAACCGCTTAAGGAACAAGGCTTTATCAGGAACAAGCGTGGCGAGCTCGACTTGACTAAGTATAAGGATTTCATCACTAAAGAGCCGACCGGCCTGCGCCTGGTAAGGGGTAACATGATTGGCGGAAATGCCTTGCGCGACGTTAACCACGAATATGTCCTGCCAGAATTCCTTTACGGAAAATCATAGGATTACTTAAGTCATGACTATGGGCGGAAACGCCTTGTCTGCCAGCAAATTTCAAACCAGGCGCAGCGCGTCCGTCTGAAATTCGTGGAGTGTGAGAGCTGTGACATCATAGCAAACTCATGCAACTACATCACGGTTGACGAGATGTTTATGCCCAAGCTTGCGGCCCTATTGAACAGCGCCCTGCTTAACTGGAGGTTTAAGCTGACAAGTACGAACAACCACGTCAATAATTATGAGTTGGACGAGTTACCTCTTATCGACATTGCCGATATCGGCGACGACGTCTTGGCCTCGGAAGGCGCCGACCGTGACAGGAAGATCTGCCGGCTTTACGGGCTTGACGAAACAGAATATATTATTTCTCGATATTATGATATTGCATAATCACGTTGCTTTCAAAATGGGCAGGCACGAGAAGGAGCTTGCCGGCTACATTCCTGAAGGCGGCAACTGGACGGACATTCCGCTGTCGGTCACCGACCGTCGCCTTGAGGGTATTCGTGCCACCGGCGGCCGGACGACGTATTACGGCCGGTTAAGACGGGATGCGCCAAGTTATACCATTGCGACCTATTTTAACCGTGTCGGCAACGGCTGCAACCTGCACCCGAGCCAGCTTAGGGTTATGTCAACCCGTGAGGCGGCCCGTTTCCAGTCGTTTCCTGACGATTTCGTCTTCGTCGGTTCAAAGGCTTCGCAATATAAGCAAATCGGCAACGCCGTCGTTGTTGGGTCGGTTCGTTTCCACGCTGATTAAGCCGTATCTCGACAGTTATAATTTCGTAGACCTTTTTGCCGGTTGCGGAGGCTTGTCTGAAGGTTTCCTCATGAACGGCTTCAACCTTCTTGCCGCTAACGAGGTTGATAAGAATATCATCCAGACCAACATCCTAAACCATTCCAAGTATGCCGCCGAAGATAAGTTCATTCTTGGCGACGTGGCTGACGATGATGTCAAAGAGAGGATATACTCAGCTTGCGGCGGTAACCAGGTGGATGTTATATTGGGAGGCCCGCCGTGCCAAGGGTTCTCATACGCGGGCTGGAGAAATCCAGACGACACCCGTAACCAGTTGTTCAGAGAGTTTGTGTCGGTAGTCAGGGCGCTTAGGCCTAAATTCTTTGTAATGGAGAACGTGTTGGGTATATTGACGATGAGAAGCGGCGAAACAATCAGGGACATCATACATGCGTTCAGTGACGAGGACTACCACGTCGGCACTCCGTTGAAGTTGAATTCAATGCATTATACTTTCGACGAGTTTTATCGGATGATGACCGAAAGAGGATAGGGGCTTGGAAATTCGTGAATTCGGTATAAGAAGAACACCCTCTTTCAAGTGAGGGCTCGCACATTTTGTCATCCCGGACTTGATCCGGGACCCAGTCGTATTCTGCCACGTTGTTTGTATGAGGGTGTATTCATCTGGATCCCGTGTCAAGCACGGGATGACGGCTACCGACCGCCTGGATTGGGAGAGGGTGAATTCGTTATTCATACGTGTGTTTGAAATATTTGCACGTAAATAAGTTTTATACCGAATTGATATAATGGATTATGCCTTACGAGAGAATAAACCCCTTATCCCAGGCTCACGCCATTATTATGGCCTCACGCATGTTTCAATCTGGTATATGCGTAACGAAACTTCTTCAATCAGTTTCTTCAGTTCGATGTCGGCCGTTGCGAAGTCATTGTTCTTTATTGCGAGGTATATCGGCATGAGCGCGGCCGACGACTCTTTAACCAAGAAATGGGTTTTCCTGTTTTTCTTCTTTAGAAACTCGTCAAGGCTTTCAAAGGCTATGCGCACATAACGCTCTTGGTTTTTCCTCTTGTTTTTGTTGTCTAACGGCGTTGCGACGACAACCGTCGTTTCAAGATGGTTTAAGTCGAAGTTCTTAAAACGATAGTCAACCATTGAATACTCGGGGTGAAGATAACCCATCAGAAACTCCTTGCCGCATGTCTTATGGATTATGGCGAAGATGTTCAGTATGTTCTGGTGGCACTTTGCCATTATCGAGCTGGCTTTCTTCGCCTCCGCGTCGTTGCTTATGCGGTTCTTCACGATGTCCCAGATGTATTTCGAGTGCCAGCTGACTACCTGTTCGCCTTGCCGTTCGAGTGCTATCAGCGTGCCGACGTCAGCTTTCGTAAACCTGTTGTTCTTCGCACTGTTGCATTTTCGGCACATGGGCTTGAAGTGTTTGCTGTGGCAGAAGCCCAGCGATAAGGGGCCGATGTGGTAGGCCGTCATGTCGGCCGTCTTTCTTCTCTCCTTGTCGGTCGGTTCCGTCTTTATCATGGCAATAAGCGTTTCGGCGTTGTCGGCCGTCGGCAGTTTCAGTATTTTCGCCACTTTGTCCAGCTGTCCCATGTCTTGCAGAACTTCGTTACGAATTCGCTGATGGTGTAGTCGGTCTGTTCCAGTTCCAGGCCGAAAGCCATGTTAAGTCGTTTCAGCGTAGGTCGGGTGGGATATTCGTAGAATATGCTCTTTCCCTTACCGCAACATTGGCACACATGCTTGCCCGTAGGGTGGATGGCCCTTGCCGCCTTGGCGTAGCAGTCTTTCTGTATCGTTATGCCCAGCCGTCTGCACACGTCGTCCCACCACGCCAGCCTTTTCAGCCAGTTTTTCGACTTGCTTGCGACAACCCACTTTACTCTTCCGTCCTGCTTCCGTTCATAGTAAAGCCCGTTATAGTTCGGGTGAGCCGTTATCATCTCGACATATCTGTCATAGTTCGGGTGGTATTCAACTTTGCTCATGGCCATGGTGATTATAAAGTTGGTAAGAATGACTGCAAATATAAAAATATTTTTTCGTACTTTTACGGCGTTAAACGTGTAAAAAAACATGTTGTTATGCGAAAGACATATAAGATAGGAATACTCGGGGCGGGGCGCATCGCCCGCAAGATGGCGGCCACGCTTCATGGCATGGACGGCGTTGAGGCCTATGCCGTGGCCTCTCGCTGTATTGATAAGGCCGCGGCCTTCGCCCGCGACAACGGCGTCAGCCGTGCTTACGGCTCGTATGATGAGCTGGCGGCCGACCCTATGGTAGACCTTGTCTACGTGGCTACGCCCCACGCCATGCACTATGAGCACGCCCGTCTGTGCATCGGCCACGGCCGTCCCGTGCTCTGCGAGAAAGCCTTTACGGTCAACGTTGCCCAGGCGGAAGAGCTGCTTGGCATGGCCAGGGAGCGCGGCGTGTTCATAACCGAGGCCATATGGACGCGCTACATGCCGTTCTCTAAGACTGTCAGCCGCCTCGTAGGCGACGGCAGCATAGGTACGCCGATGACGCTTATGGCCAGCCTCTGCTATCCCGTGGCCCATAAGGAGCGCATCATGCGGCCCGAGCTTGGCGGCGGGGCGTTGCTCGATCTTGGCGTCTACGCCCTCAACTTCGCCTACATGGCGTTCGGCACCGATGTCGTGAAGGTTGACTCGTCGTGCGTCAAGACGCCGACGGGCGTCGACGCCCAAGACAGCATTACGCTGACTTATGCCGACGGACGCATGGCCGTGCTGCAGGCCAACATACATTGCGCCGGCCCGCGTCATGGCGTAATCTGCGGCGACAGGGGCTACATAGTTGTCGACAACATCAACAATCCGCAGCGCGCCTGCGTTTACGACGCCGACCACAGGCTGCGCCGCACGCTCGTGTGTCCGCCGCAAATCACCGGCTACGAGTATGAGGTAATAGAGAGCCTGAAGGCCATAGGACGCGGCGACGTAGAGTGTGCCGACATGCCTCATGCCGAAACCTTGCGCGTCATGCGTGCTATGGACTCCCTGCGGAGGGAGTGGGGTGTAAGCTTTCCGGCCGACGACTGGCGCTGACCGCAGCGCCTCTTGCCGTCGGCGTTTACGGCGGTGGTTGTCGTCGTGGCTGCAAAAGGCCGCCTTTAAAACTCACGACGTTAATTTATGTCCGTACGAGATTATGTACCCTTATCCCAAACTCCCGTATGGTCAGACTGCAGCTCCTTACGGCAGGTTTACATATTCCTCTTTTGTTAAAACCGTGTTGTATCCGCCGACGTGAGTGTCTTTTTCGTGTTTGTTAATTCCGGTATATTCAAGGCTTGAGTCCTCGTAACGTTTGAATTGGAAAACGGCTTGGTTCATAAGGTTGCCATTAAAGACGTTCAGCCTTACAAGCAGTTCGAAATCCTTAACGTCAAGACCTGTTACTTTCTTGAACAGAGCGGGTTCAAGTTGCGTTATTACGTCATTAAGGCAATATTCACGTTCGTCGGTAAGATACATGAAAACCGGTATGCGGGTTGCGAATTTAATCAGTTTTTCTTGGATTTTCTTTCTCAAGCTTTTTGTTTCCTTTTCCTCCTTGCTCAGCTCCTTTTTGTCTTCTTTGTCAACGGTGTCGCCTTTTTCTTTTTTCGTCTTGTTTATTTTTTCGCTTTTGTTTATGATTGTTTCGATGTCAGCGTTAAGCGACCTGAAGCCTTCAATGTTTTTTAGAGCCTCCATAGCTTCCGGGGTTGCCATCAGGCGTTTCAGCGTCATGTCGTCAACGTTCACCAGCAGTGCGCTTTCCCATCTGCGGGCAAGCAGTGTTGCGGTGGTTCCGCTTATGGTGTAATCAAGAATTTCGCCCGCGTCGATTTCCTTCATCGAGCTTCCGTCGTAACATAATACGGGCAGGAAGTGTATGAACTCAGCCACCTTCTTTTCCTGGTTAACGTTTTCGTCGATGTTCAGGTCGCAACTGTATTCGGAGATAAGCCTTAGCGCCCTGTTGGGAGCGAAGTCGAACACGTAGCACACTTTTTTCATTATCTCCTCTTTGTTTGGGTGCAGTCCGTCAGGATTTTTTATAGTCCACGGTGTCTGTACACGGAACGCTGCCTGGAAATACGTTTCAGGACTTGTGGTGTTGCGCAGCATGAATATGCCCGTCCACGGTCTTACCGATACGCCCGTAGTCAGTTTTCCGCATGTTAGCGTGATAGTCTTTGTTTCCAGTGGGTTAGGGTTGTTCATCGCGTTCAGCACGGGCGGCAGGGCGTCGGCCCCGATACCTGCTTTAGCCCCTGCGCATACGATTATTGCGTAGTCATGGTAAAAAACGTTTTCGCGCGCTTTAAGCAGGTTGCGCATGGCGTAACATGACGCTACGTCCGGCAAGAACCATAGTGTGTGGTTGAGTACCGACAGCAGGCGTCGGTCAGAATAGGGCATGGGCGGCTTCTTTGTTCCGAGCCTCAGGTCGTCTACGGCGGTTTCTATTGCCGCTCCGCGTATCAGGCTGAGCCATTTGTTCACCTCGTTTTCGTGTTTGAAGCGTGCCGTGTCGCCTTCGCCCGAGGCGTAGAAAAACTCGTTAAGGTCAAATTCGTCAAACTCGCTTTCTTCAGCTATCCGTTCGATGTATGTCGGCAGCTGATATGTCATCATAACCATCTTAGGCAGCGACGCGTAAGGATTGCCGCCGCCCTGCCATTCCTCTTTGGCCCGTTGCTCGTCAGAGTAGGTCCAGTTGAATATCTCCTCCTCGATAAACTCTCCCGACGTTATCGCCCTGAACGGCGTACCAGAGAGGTACAGGTAAGCGTTGGTAGTCAGCGGCATTATGTTTTCGTCGAAATCCTTTTGCGCAGCACTCTCCGTGTTTTCTATTTCGCCCGTGTCCTGCACGTCATACAGGTCTTTCGCCTTGTCGCGCCATGCGCCGTAGTGGTATTCGTCAAGTATGATGCAGTCCCAGTTTATGGTGTGCGCCCATTCGTTCTTAGCCTTAATTCCGCCCAGTTTCGTTTTTCCGAGAAAGTCTTGGAACGACGCGAAGCATACGAACGGCCTGTCCGTGTCGGCCTCCTCGTAAGTAAGTCCGCCGTTGGTTATGAACTGCCAGCCCTTAAAGTCAACGTGGCGTGCCAGGTCTTCCTCCCATGCGTTGCGCACGGCTGGCTTGAACGTCAGAACGAGCAGCCGCCGCCATCCCATCCGCAGGGCCAGTTGGTAAGCTGCGAACGTCTTGCCGAAGCGCATCTTGCAGTTCCAAAGAAAGTGCGGCGTGCGTCCCGTTTCGTTGCCGAAGCTTTTAAAGTAAGCTTCGGTCTTGTTTACGGCCTCCAGCTGTTCGGGGCGCATCTTGAATGTTTCGGTGCGCGTGGTGTCGCCGTCGTTGCCGTTGCGCAGGGCTTTCACGGCGTTCACCACGTCAATTGGCCTGCATGCCATCCATTCGCCCTCGGGGTTGCTGAAGCCTTGTCTTTTCAGCAGGTTGCGCACGTCGTAGTCGTTGAACGACGTGCCGTCTTGCTTCAGGGCCGACTCTTCCACCCTTATTATGTAAGGCGTGCCGCCGGGCTTCTTTATCGGGAATTGCTGTTCTATGCGTTCCCTTACGCTTTGCCGCGCCGTGTAGCCTACTTTCAGCAGTCCTCTTACCAGTGTGTTGCCCGGCTCTTCGTAGGCGTAAATCATCGGGTGCAGCTGCGGACGTTCGGGAAAGAAGTCATAGTTCGTTGCCATAGTCGTGGTATTTTTCGGTTATTCCATCGGGCGTATCATTGATTCAATGAAGTTGATTTCTTCTTCTGTAAGCCCGTATTTCTTATAAAGCTCTTCGTCCGTCCAAGGTTTTGAAAAGTCTTGAAGGGGTATGAGATTGAAAGATTCTCTTGATATATTTAGAGAATGTCTGTTGAAGAATAATAGTGCTCTGAAGAATTTTGTCTTTATATATGATAAGCAATTATATACTTGGTTCTCTGATTTGAATTTACCGATGTTTAAAAACGTTTCTGTACAAATTGTTGACGGATGTCCAATAATGATTTCAGGTGGAATTGTTGCAGTTGTTGTATAGGCCTTCGAAAAGAAAAGTTTGTATTTATCGATGAGGTCTGTATTTCTAATAACACAACTCTCTTTTATGTATGTTGATGTTCTTTTAGCTCCTCCTTTTTTACCTTTTACACCATATATTTTGCAACGGCCATGTGCTGCTTCTGAAAATGTAGTGATGTTTTCATAGTTTTTAGGTGAATTGAAAAAATCAGCATTAAATCCGAATGGATTTCTTGGCGAAACAATGGTGTCAAATGTTTTATCCGTGCGCGTCTTTTTAATTATTGATATTTGTCTTGCATCCCTTATTATGATATCTGAAAAATCATTATTTAAAAATCTTGATGTTATGGATGTTTCTCCTTCTAAATTCTTATAGTGATATTTTACCTTCCCGTTGTAGGCTTTATCCCAAAGGAAATAACACACGCCACCGTCAATGTGTAGTCCCGAGAAGCACTCTTTTGCATCTTCAAAATCATAAATGATTTTAATATGTGTGTCTTTTTTCATTTTATCCCTGAACGATGAAAGCCCTTTTCCGCCTTTCATCCATCGTGAGGGTATTATCATGCAAAGAAATGAAGGGTTTAGTTTTAGGGCATTTTCAATAAATAAATTATATATAGGTTTTGCACTATCGCCAGTGCCTCCCCCGTCACTCAGCTGGTACGGTGGATTGCCGATTATTACGTCGAATTTCATTTTGAATATGTCTTGTGGCTTTTCAGTGTGAATGAATTGGTAAGCGTGTGTTTCAAGGCTGTCGTCTCGGCTGTAGACCTCTTCGCTTGCGCCGCAGAATGTGCAGCGGCCGTTGCGCCATGTGTGTTGTGTGCGGTTGTAGATTATGTTGCCCGCTTCGTCGGCGAACTGCGTAACTGAGTATTTGCCGTCAGCCCGTTTGCTGCAATATGCCGACCGCCGTGACAGCAGAGCCGTCAGTTCGGTTATTGCTATGGCGTATAGCTGGCGGCCGAAGATATGGTCTATGCGTTGTTGCAGGTCGGGTATTGCGGGTTCGAGGCCTTTAATCAGGCGCTTGGCTATTTCGCGCAGAAAGACGCCCGATTTGCATGCCGGGTCTAAAAACCGTGCCTCGGGATTGCTCCATAAGTCAGGCGGCAGCAGGTCGAGCATGCGGTTGGCCACTTCGGGCGGCGTAAATACTTCGTCGTTGCTAAGATTGGCGAGGCACGACAGTACGTCAGGGTTGTAATTGATTTTCAGCATTGTCGCTCAGTTTTAGGTAGTTTACGCATTTGTATTCCTTAACAGGTTTCGGAATGAACGCTTCATCTCCTAAATCCGAGAACAGGTTGGGCCCGTCATAAGGCTTGTTTCTCATCAGTTCAGCCAGCTCGTAGTCGCGCCGTTTCACGTTGCCGCCGCCTATGAAGGCCCACTCGCTGAATACGATGGGACGCTGACGGCCGTCGACGGTCAGCAGCGTAAGGGCGTCGCCCCAGAGCACGTTGCGCTCGAGCACGAAGCGTGCCGCAGGCTCCAGCCGGCCGGCGTTGGCGCCTATTACGGCTTTGGCCTTGGCCTTGAAGACGCCGAGCAGGCGCCGACGCGCCTCCTTTACATTGTCTTCAAGTATGTCTATGCCGTAAATCGAGCACAGGGCGCATACGGCCTTTTCGGCCCATTCGCCCCGGCTCGTGCCGTAGCGCCGGGTGACGGCTTCCAGTTTGCGGCGCAGTATCTCCACCATGAAGTTGCCGTTGCCGCACGCCGGTTCGAGAAAACGCGAGTCGGCGCGCTCGGTTTCGTCCTTCACGAGGTCGAGCATGGCGTTTACCTCGCGCTCGCCGGTGTATACTTCGCCGTGCTCAGCAACCCTTGCGCGCGATACAATCTGACGTTCCTGATTGTTGCTCATAGAATCCGAATGTCATTCAAAAACCCTTTGAGCGTTGCTTGATTTAGACTTAAAACAAAAAAAGGCCATTGCCTTCAGGCACACAAAAAGCGCGGACGATAATTCATCCACACTTCCGGGTGCCTGGCATGACCCGCACAAACAGATGAATTGCGTCCGCGCATACGCGCAGACGTCAATATCTATTCTCTGTTTGTGCCTTCTTTAGCTGCCAGGCTTCGAAGTGTTTACAGAATAAATAGCGACGCTATTATTATCACCAATAAGATTGCGGCGGCTCAGCCGCCTGTTTAAGGACAGCTTGGCGGCGGGCGGTTGGCCTGCCGTGGCCGTGCTGAACCTTATTAAATGCAAAGTTATAAAAAAATCGGCAACTGGGCAAACTGTATCGTTAAATTAGTGGTTTGTGTCACGGCGATTGTTGC
The DNA here is from genome assembly GCA_944321295.1 of uncultured Prevotella sp. GTDB lineage: Bacteria > Bacteroidota > Bacteroidia > Bacteroidales > Bacteroidaceae > Prevotella. The sequence continues at coordinate 372 of CALUKU010000020.1, read as the reverse complement.
CATGACTGCAAAAGGTCGTCTTTCGGCCTGCAACAGGTTACCTTTCGCCGCCTGAAAGGCCGCCTTTTGCAGGCTGAAAGGCGGCCTTTTGCGATGGCGCTTGTAAGCCGTTGATTGCCAAAAGGTTATGCCGTGCCGCTGTGGACGCCATATGCGGCTTTGGTAAAAATGCGGCCATTCATGTAAGAATAATTACTTTTTAATAATGTAAGCTTCGTTTCGGAATTGAAAATAAAAGCTCGTTTCTCCCGCTTTTATTTTGCACTTCACTCAACTTGCATTACCTTTTAATAATGTAAGCTTCGTTTCGGAATTGAAAATAAAAGCTCGTTTCTCCCGCTTTTATTTTGCACTTCACTCAACTTGCATTAC
>CALUKU010000019.1 GCA_944321295.1 uncultured Prevotella sp. | reverse complement strand
GCTTGTAATGCACACATTCTCAAATACTTAGGTAAATTGTTAACGATTTTCTTGGGACACTAGTGTAATAAATTATGTCCCTACAAAGGGTGTTCTTCTTACACCGAACTCACGGTATATTAACATCATCATTCGGTTATCCAGACGCCTTCGCCGGCCGCACGCGACTTCGGCGACACGCCGGCGCGGTAGTAGGCAACCAGCTCCATGTCGAACACGAGCGTGCTGTAAGCGGGTATCGACGAGCTGCCCGTAGCCCCGTAACCGAGCTGGTAAGGGATGTATATCTCCCAGCGGTCGCCTATGCGCATGTTCATGAGCGCCGTAGCCACGCCGTCAATCATGCCGCCTACGTAGAGCTGGGCGGGCAGCGCCGTGGCGAAGTTGTAGTCGCCTTCGTAGCTTTGGTCGAAGACGTAACCCTCGGGGTACGACGTCGAGGCCATCAGTCGTCCGCGGTAGTTGACCTTCACCGAGTCAGAGAACATCGGATAGCCGCTGCCCGTGCCTTCCTTCAGCACCTTCACGACTATGCTGTTGCTGTAATTGCTGGCGATGGCGCCCTCGAGCGAATAGTTCCTTATTATCTTCCAAGAGCCGTCGGCGTACTGTCCGGCCTCGTCATACAGGCGCGAAATGCTGTCGGTATTGGCCTCCATCCAGTTGGGGAACTCCTCAACGGTGTTGTCGTCTTCGCTGCACGACACTAAAGCGAGCGGCATTAGCAGCACAGCCAAGAGGCATATTAAGCTGTATCTCTTCATTTATTGCAGTTTTTTAAGCAGGCTGGTTATGCTCACCTTATCCTCGATTATGCCGCAAAGGTCGGCAATGTTGACACGCTCCTGCTCCATAGTGTCGCGGAAGCGGAGGGTGACGGTGTTGTCCTGCAGCGTGTCGTGGTCAACGGTTACGCAGTAAGGCGTGCCTATGGCGTCCTGACGGCGGTAGCGCTTGCCGATAGAGTCCTTCTCGTCATACTGGCAGTTGAAGTGGAACTTCAGCTCGTTGATAATCTCGCGGGCCTTCTCGGGCAGTCCGTCCTTCTTCAAGAGGGGCATTACGCAGAGCTTGACGGGAGCCAGCGCGGCGGGCAGCTTCAGCACGACGCGCGTTTCGCCGTTGTCGAGCTTCTCCTCGCAGTAAGAGTGGCACATGACTGAGAGGAACATACGGTCTACGCCGATAGACGTTTCGATGTCGTAGGGAGTGTAGCTCTCGCCCGTCTGCGGGTCGAAGTATTTAATCGACTTGCCCGAGAACTTCTCATGCTGCGACAGGTCGAAGTCGGTGCGGCTGTGTATGCCCTCAACCTCCTTGAAGCCGAACGGCATGCGGAACTCGATGTCCGTGGCGGCGTTGGCGTAGTGGGCCAGCTTCTCGTGGTCGTGGAAGCGGTAGTTCTCGGCGCCGAAGCCGAGCGCCTGGTGCCACTTCATGCGCAGCTCCTTCCACTTCTGGAACCACTCAATCTCCGTGCCGGGCTTTACGAAGAACTGCATCTCCATCTGCTCGAACTCGCGCATGCGGAAGATAAACTGGCGCGCGACGATTTCGTTGCGGAAGGCCTTGCCTATCTGCGCTATGCCGAAGGGTATCTTCATGCGGCCCGTCTTCTGCACGTTCAGGTAGTTGACGAATATGCCCTGGGCCGTTTCGGGGCGCAGGTAAATCTTGCTGGCGGCGTCGGCCGTAGAGCCCATCTCGGTAGAGAACATCAGGTTAAACTGGCGCACGTCGGTCCAGTTCTTAGTTCCGCTGATGGGGTCGACAATTCCCTCGTCGAGTATTATCTGCTTCAGCTCCTCCAGGTCGGGGCCTTGCATGGCGTTGGTGTAGCGCTCGTGCAGGGCGTCACGCTTCTGCTGGTGCTCGATGACGCGGGGGTTGGTCTGGCGGAACTTCTCCTCGTCGAAGGCGTCGCCGAACTTCTTGCGTGCCTTCTCAACCTCCTTGGTTATCTTCTCTTCGTATTTTGCTATCTGGTCTTCAATCAGCACGTCGGCGCGGTAACGCTTCTTCGAGTCGCGGTTGTCGATGAGCGGGTCGTTGAAGGCGTCGACGTGGCCGCTGGCCTTCCATATCGTGGGGTGCATGAAGATGGCCGAGTCGATGCCCACGATGTTCTCGTGAAGCAGCACCATGCTCTTCCACCAGTATTCCTTAATGTTGTTTTTCAGTTCGACGCCGTTCTGTCCGTAGTCGTAAACGGCGGCCAGACCGTCGTAAATGTCGCTGCTGGGGAACACGAAGCCGTACTCCTTGCAGTGGGACACTATTTTCTTAAAAACATCTTCCTGTGCCATTTGTATAATTATTTATCTTTTGATTAAAAACAACGGCGATTTTGCGTAACGACGCAAAACGTCACATCATAATCCGTTTGGTGTGCAAAGATAGTGCAAATCGAGAGAAATGCAAAATAAAAGTGAGGGAAACGAACTTTTATTTTCACACCCAACCGCGCGGCATATATATAAATATGTGTAACGCACCGTTTACAACGGATTTCCAAAAGGCGGCCTTTCGGCCTGCAAAAGCTTACCTTTTAGAGGCTGAAAGGTTACCTTTTACAAGCCGAAAGGCCACCTTTTGGAAAACAGCCGCGGCACTGACGTATGAGCTTATGGCAACATTAACGGAAACACTCTCACCCATCCCCGTCCCCACGACCGCCATACGCCGATACAGCCCGCACCCGACCGGCGAAATGAAGCCCGCCGCGCAGCGTTAAAACTCTTTAACAACATAATACGTCATGCGTTTACAAAAAATATTAACTTTGCAAATACATTCCACGCCGGACAGCGTCCTGAACGGTGGCAATGCGCAAGCATACGCAACCAACGGACGCAAAACAGCGGGCGGTGGGATGAGCATGGATAAATAAGGCGTTTGCTTACGCTTTGTCCTTGACGCACTGGAATCTCGCAAATTCAAAGTATCGGTCAAGACAAAAGCAACGGCAGATGTCCGCGTGGTGTGTATAAATATATACACATCCTTATTGCCGTAAGCATATGCTGCCCCGTGGCGGCATAGCTTGCGGCAATATACGGGGATGCGTTTTTCATACCGGCGTGGAACTGCACGTTGTCCGTCCTACCGATACAGGCAATGCGAGAGCCTCAGTGCGTGGGACGGCAACGGCGGGTTTTCCACGCTTTTATTTTTCCGTGGAACCATCATGCTCTTTTACGTCACCGGCTTCCGGCGGGAAACACGGAGCCGCAACCACCACGGGAAACACCTATGGGCACGAAGATACATTTCAGTGTTTACGGCGAACTGTACGTCGTCGACCTTGACAGCACGCTTTATTTTGAAGCCGACGACCATTACACGCACATCCACTACGCCTCGGGCACACACTTCATGATACCCTTCGGCATGGCCAAGGTTGAGGCGGCCGTGACCGAAAGGCTCGGCCCCGGCGCCTTCATCGTGCGCCTAAGCCGCAAATACATGGTAAACACGCGCCGCATTTTCCACATCAACACGATAAAGCAGGTGGCCGTACTCACCGACGACCACGGCTCAAACCTCACCCTGCACCTTCCCAAGCACGTCCTGCGCACGCTCATCGACACGCTGAACACGCAAGAAGCCGACGCCGACGGCCGCTGAACCGCCGACGCGGAAACACCCCGCGCGCCCGTTCACGAAAAGAACGGCACGTTTCACGAATAACACCTCCGCCCGTCATCGGCATAACAACTATTAGTCGTAATTTTGAGCACAAAAATCGCATTGCCGCCGCCCTGCGGGCCGAAAAGGCCCCGCTGCCGGCCGTGCGCCCAAGTCAGGATTTAAAACAAACAAAACATACATTAATCAAAACATTGGCAATTATGAGAAAAAATGTACTGATTTCCATCCTTGCGATGACCTCCGCCTCTTCGATGACGGCGTATGCCAACGCAAACTTGGACAAAATCAACACCGATGACAAGGCCGAATGGGAAGGTGCCACTTCTGACGTGACGCTTGAGAACGGCGTGATAGTTTCCACCGACGGCACGCCCATAGAGCAGGCCATTGGCTCGCTCCTGCCCGGCGACTACAAGGTAACCGCCACATTGGACAACGCTAAGATACTGATTAACGGCAAGGCTCTCGACGCCGACAACCAATTCCACCTTGACGCTGCCACCAACGTTACCGTAAGGATTGAGGCCGTGACCGACGACAAGCAATACCAGGTTGCGGGACTTGCGCTCGAACTGGTTTACAACTTCAGTGAAACCAACAAGCTTCTCGTTGACAGGCTCGTCGAAGTAACCAACAAAATCTACGATGACGAAACCGGCGCCACACTGCTTGAAGAGAGCAGCCAGATTGCCGCAAAGATTGCGAAACTCGTTGACGACCAGCCGGGCGCTTACGAGGCTTACAAGCTTTACGAGGAGTACGAGCTTTACAAGGGCGTTGAGAACTCTACCATAACGGCGGAAATCAACGCTCTCGAAACTAAGGTTGACGCTCAGAGGAACAACTCTTCGGCTTACTACGGCGCGCTGCAAATCATCAACGGCAAGAGCGATGAGCTTAAGAACGCCTGGAGCGTGGTAGCCAACATAGCTGACGCAGGCACGAAAGAGTACACCGAAAACCTCACGAAGGGCCTTTACGACGAGCTGAGCGCCTACATCAAGCAGTATAACGACGCCGCAAAAGACGCTTTCGACAAGGGTGAAGCAGGCTTAATCTGCACCGAGGAGAAGAACAAAGAGTTCACCGCTTACGTTGACAAGAGCCTGCAGGAGCTTTCAACCAAAATCAGCAACGCCATTGCCGACCATCCCGCTTACGTTAACGTAACGGCCAAGCTGACCGAGGTTAAGACGGCATACGACGCAGCCGTACAGGAGGTTTACAACGCGCTGCAGGTTAAGGGCGAGCACGCCGACGTGTACGCAGACATGCGCACCAAGGCGCAGAACGAGCTTAACGCCGTTTACGTGAACATCAAGAACGTTGAAACCGCCATCGGCACCGAGGAAAACCACGAGGGCGCAGCAGGCAAAGAGGCTGAAAGCCTTGCCAATCTGACTAAATACGCAGGCGATATTGCTACCGTAAAGGCCAAGTATATTGACCTCGCAAACAATCTGAACGAGCAATACAGCGAGGCCGTAAACATGGTTAACGCCCTGCAGGGACAGCTCGACGAGATAAAGAAGCTGCCCGACGTGGCCGACAAGAACAAGGAGGCAATCGACAAGATACAGGCTTCAATCGAAGATCTGAGCGCCGACATCGAGGCCGACTACGCCAAGAACGACATCAGCGCCGACAAATATGCTGAAACGGCAGCCGAAATCAACACCGCGCTGACCGAACTGAGCGAAGCCGCCGGAGTTGACGTTGAGAACTACGTCGCTTACAATACGGTGAAGACTACGGTCGGAGACATGCAGACGAAGTTCGACGAGGCAAAGAAAGCCGTTAACGCCCTCGTTTCTAAGGACGGCCTCTACAAGGTTGACGGCAAATACAACGCCGAAGAAACAGCCCTGCAGACCGAGATAAGCAAGTATCTTACAGACGCCGAGGCAGCATATAAGGCCGGCACTTGCGCCAAGTATTATGCTGACAACAGCGCCAAGATGAGCGCCACCGACCAGAAGGTGACCGACTATAAGGCTACGGCCGACGAGGCTCTCGCCGCATACGAAACCGTAATCAGCGAAACCGAAGCCTACATCGAGGCCATCGCGGCGCTGACCAAGGTGGTTACCAACCGCTCCGTTATCGCTTACGCATACTCTACGGAAAGCCAGACGAAGACTTACGGCAACCTCATCGACGAGTTCAATAAGAAGACGACCGAGATTGTCAACGCCAAGAACGCAGCACTGAAGCTCACCGGAGCCGCCCACAGCGAGGCCCTCGTAAAGGCTGCCGCCATGACCGACGGACTTACGATAGTAAGCTATGCCGAGGCTCTGGCTAAGTCGTATGAAGAAGACATGAAGAAATATGACGAAGAGGTCGTGACCGACGCCGTTACAGCTCTGCTCAATCGTGCCAGCGAACGCGTAGCCGACGTACAGAAAACCATGGACAGCTTCGTGATAACCGAAGAAGGCCTGGGCAACAGCTATGAAGAGATTAACGAAAAGCGCGACGCCCTGCAGGTCCGCATCGACGAGCAGACAGCCCGCATCAATGACACTAAAACGAACCTCGAGCAGCTCGACAAGGCCGTGGCTATGGCTACGCTGTCAGAGATTATCACCGAGGTTACGAACATCAACAATGATATTACCAAGCTTTCTGACGAAGCCAAAAAGATCGCTGAAAAGGTAACGGCCAACAACAATGCCTACAAGACGGCACAGAGCACTATCAACGAAATAAAGACTCTGATTAACGGCAACGCCGGAACGGGCGTCAAGGGCATTGCTGCGCTTAACGAGGACGACTCAAGGACACAGGAGTTTGCCGGCATGGTAACCGAACTTCTTGAAAAGGTAAGCGCCCAGGAGGCTGCCGTAAACAAGGCTTACGACTCTGAAACGCTGGCCGACGCATGGAAGGACACTACCAACGAGGAAGGCGAAACTGTCGAAGGAATCGAGTCGAAGCTCGAGGCCATCTCTAAAGAGGTTGCCGACGCCCGCGCAAAGGCCGTAGCCTCAACCGACAACTATAAGGCTTACACTGCCCTGAGCAACTATATCGTTAACGAAGAGATGGAGAGCAACCTCCTCATAGCTTCGCGCGCAATCAGCAGCGTGACATCGGGTGCCGGCAAGACTTACTACGACGGACTCGTGACAAGCTACACTTCACAGCTCAACACGATAAAGGGTAAGATTCAAGAAAGCTACGATAAGCGCACATGCGTCGATAGCAAAGACGAGCTTTCAAAGCAGCTCGAACTGCTGAACACTAACATCAGCAAGCTGGCCGACGACGCTACTGCCAACCAGGAGGCTTACGACGAGCAGAACACGAAGTACACTTCTGTTAACGAAAAGTGGGCTGAGGTTTACTATTACATCTCTACCAACGACCAGTCGAGCGCCGCAGAGGGCTACCTCAAGCAGCTCACCGACGAGCAGGCCAAGCTCAACTCCGCCAAGTCTGACATCGAAAAGTTATTCGGCCAGGGACAGTCGTCAACAAAGAACGACAGTATCCTTACCGTACTCAGCAACATCGAAACTGCTGTTAACTCAATCGCCAAGACTCAGGAAGACGGCTACGACGAGGCTGTCGAGGCAGACAACAAGGCGTATATGGACAAGATCACCGCTGCCGTCAATGCCGCAAGAACATCTTACAGCACTGCTCTCGACAAGATTGACGAGTTCGGCAGGATCACAAACCCGAACCTTGTATCCAGCGCATCGGGCGCCATCACAACGGCAAACGCCACAATCAACGGCATGCTTACCACCCTGCGCGACTTCACCGACAAGGTTAACAAGGCTTATGAGGCCAATCCCGCCGGCGAGATTTTCGACGTAGAGGAAGCTTACTTGGCTGAAGTTAACGGCTATAAGGCTACCATCGACGATGCCGTGACTACGCTCGACGAAACCGTAAGCGGCGTGGCTGCCGTCCTGCTTACCAACAATATTGCAATGGCTGAAGGCCTCCTGCAGGACGCAATAGCAGAGCTCAACGCTTACGAGTACGACGAAACGGTTGTTGAAAGCGCGTTCGCAGACGTCGAGAAGAACATCAACGACGCTAAGAAAGCCGAGAGCAAGGACTTCCTGGCACTTGAGATTGACAACTATCTCAACACGCTTGACAACACGGCCAACCTGATTGCAGCCGACAAGGAAGTTGCCGCAGACAAGGAATACGCAATCATCATCAAGGCAGCCGACGAAAAGGCAGCCGAGCAGCTGGAAGACCTCAACCAGTATGTTTACCCGAACGACCAGGACGGAGCAACCAAGAGTTATTACATCAACATGTATAACGACATGGTTGAAACGACCATCAACCAGGCCAAGAGGATTTACGCAGCCACGGCTGAGGGCAACCTGTATGCCACAATGGCCGACATCAAGACCCTGCTCGACAACTTTGAAACAAGCAGCGTTTACGAAGACGCTACCAACGCGGCATACAACGAGGGCGAGAACCAGGCAGCTTACGAGTCGTTCAACAAGCAAGTGGCCGAAATCCAGGCCGAACTTGACGAGGCAGCCAAGTTCGTTGACGCTTACGTCATCACATACGATTACGTTTCAGCCTTGCAAAACAGCTTGAACACGGCAAAGAGCGACATTGAGTATTACTACAAACAAGGCTGGCTGACCGAAGACAACGCTAACATCGTAAGCCGACTGACTTGGGTTGAAAGCAATATTCCGTCAATCTATGACAATGCCAACCGCGACGAGGAAATTAAGATTAAGGAGTCTATCGAGGCACTGAAGGGCGACCAGAACAAGGCTGCCGAAGCCGTTGAAAGCGACGAGGCTCTGCGCGCCGAGGTTGACGCTTACGTAGGAAAGATTGATGACTTGGCTCAAGAGTTCGAAGACATGTTGGCTTCTGACGAGTTCGTCAAGCTTGAGGCTAAAGACAGACAGCCGAAGTATCTCGAGTATGAGAAGAAGGTTGCGGCCATGCGCGCCGAGCTTACGGCTTACTACGACGCTGCCCTTGGCAACACAACGTACCAGGCACTCGTAGCCAGCATGACGGAGGTTGAAGCCGAACTGACCGCAACGAGCGAGCTGCTCGACGCCTGCCACGCCAACGTCAAGGCTGAATACAACGCCGACGTGGCCGCAGCTAAAGTTTCGCTTGACGAGGTTAAGGCCGAGGCCGAGAAGTACAACGCCGAAGGTTCGATACTGTTCTACAACGACAAGGTGGCCGCAGACATCGCGAAGGTTGCCTCGGAAATCGACTTGCTGAAGAATAGAATAGCAAACTCGCAGGTTCGTTACACCGTCAACCAGGAAGTTTACGACAAGCTCACCGGCGAAGTGAACATTCTTACAATCACGTTGGATGCAGTCGTTGAGAGGATCAGCGATTACAAGTTCACCAATGTTGAGGCCTATAGCAGCGCCATTGAGTCAATCAGGAGCTATATTGCAGCATCTCAAAGCAACCTTGACGTACAGTACAAGAACTACTTGCTTAACGAGAGCAGCACGGTTCTGTATAAGGCCTACATCGAGAACATGATATCGTTGCTCGAGAAGGATGCCACCTTCACCAACATTTGGGGCAAGCTCGACGGCTACGGCTACGAAGAAAAATCAATTTACGAATTGCTTGAAGAGGCTGCAAACAAGCTGAATGCAGTCGATGTCAAGTTCACTGCGGAGAAGAAGTTGGAGCTTGATAACAAGCTTAGGATTCTGCAAAATGCCAAGACGTATGCAGATGACTACAACAATAACGCTTATTACGACGGCTTTGTAGAGTTTGACATCAACGGCAACCAGATTGTAACCGAGGACGGCCTCATCGGCAAGAGCATTAGCTACATGAGTGAAGCGGTGCCCGAGCTGGAGGCTAAGATAGCCGAACTGGCGGAAAGCCTGAACGCCCTGTCTGCCGAAGCTGACGACAACGCCTACATCCTTGGCGACGTTGACCGCAACGGCGAGGTGCTCGTTGACGACTACACCGAGATTATAAACTACGCTCTCGGCAACAACGTGCCCGAGGCAGGCTCGATGAAGTTCCTCGCAGCCGACGTCAACGAGGACGGCAACATAAACATCGGTGACGTGACTAAGGTGACGAACATCATCCTCGGCATTGACACTTACAGCGCACGCCATGCCGTAACGCAGCTTGGCGCAAGCCAGAACGGCGCTACCGCCGACGCCCTGACGCTGACCGCAAACGACGAGAACGGCGTTAAGCGCGTGGCAGTGAGCCTGAAGGCGACCAAGGCTTACGTCGGAGCGCAGCTCGACGTGAAGCTGCCCGCAGGCGTAACGCTGCTCAACGAGAGCCTCGGCGAGGCTGCCACCGACCACCAGCTGTACTCTAACACGCTGGGCGACGGCACTCACCGCATAATCATAAGCTCAATGCAGAACAGCGAGTTTGCCGCCGGCGGCGAAACGCTCGTTTACCTCGAGCTTAGCGGACGCAACGCCGACCGCGTGACGGTGGCCGACGTCATGGTGACCGACGCCTCCGGCATGCTCTACAGCGTTGGCGGCAACGGCAACGACGGCACTACCGGCATTGACGGCGTCAACGCGGAGAAGAGCCTCAAGGAGAAGATCTACTCTGTTGGCGGACAGATGATGAACTCGATAAAGAAGGGTATCAACATCATCCGCAACGCCGACGGAACTACCAAGAAGGTCATACGCAAATAATAAGAAACAGCAACAGACACTTCCAACCATGGCGAAGGCGTGGCCGCCAAGCGAGGCTGCCGCGCCTTCTTTTAAAAGGAAAAAGGTAATAACTACAATCTTAATCATAAAGACATGAGCAAGAACACATACACCAAAAGGTCGGGCAGGACGTCGCTGCTGGCGCTCGTGACCGCCGTCATGCTGGGCTTCTTCACCAACGCCTTGGCACAGAACTCAGTCACGATAGCCGACTTCACCATTAAGCCCGGCGAAGAGAAGACCCTTGCCGTGTGCCTCGACAACGCCGACCCCATGTCGGCCTTGCAGATGGACATCCAGCTGCCCGCAGGCATAACGTACAAGGAAGGCAGCCTGAAGCGCAACGAAGAGCGCCTCGACCGCACGACCCACAGTATCTATATGAGCAACATCGGCAACCAAACCTACCGCCTGCTGATTCTGCCTTCGGGCCAGACCAACATGCGCGGCAACAGCGGAGCGGTGGCTTACTTCACGGTTACGGCAGATGAATACTTCACCGAACTGAGCCACATCTACGTCAACAAGATAATCGGCAGCAGCAGTACGGTTACCGGCGAAGGCGGCGAAACGCCCAGCTACGCCATGAGCGACATCAGCGTGGCAGTAAGCCCGAACATCGGCAAGCTCTACGTGGCCGAAGACTCGCTGGCCATTAAGACCGACGGCAGCTACAAGAAGATAAGCATTGCCTTAGACAACAAAATCGCAGTGCGCGGCATGCAGGCCGACATCACTCTGCCCGAGGGCCTCACCGTAGAAACCAACGACAACGGAGAAACCGTGTTTGAATACGGCGACAGGCTCGGCCAGAACATGATTATCAACTCCAACAAGCTTGAAAACGGCAAACTGCGCGTCATGGTTTACGGCCTTACCGACGAAATCATCGCCACTGGCGACGGCACGGTGTTCGCCTTCAACGTAAAGGCTGACGAAACACTGCCCCTGCTCTCTGAAGTAGTGATGGACAACGTGCTGGTGTCTGACGAGGACGGCGCGGCTTACCCGATAGACGAGGTTGGCGGCATTGAGGTAACAAACTCGTTCCTTGCCCACTACACTCCGGCCAACGACTCGGTTCAGGCGCTGCGCGACATGCTCGCCGAAACCGTTGCCGAGATTGCCGAGGTTGCCCCCGACGTTAAGGACAACGAGGAGATAACCGCCGCCCAGGCCTACATCGAGGCCAAGACGGACAACCTGCAGAAGAGCGTAGACGAGGCTTACGCCGACGAAACGCTTGCCGAGAATTTCGACGAGGTGATGGCTCCGTCAGAGGAAATCATCGCCGCCATCGAGAAACTGCTCGAGGACGCCATAAAGGCTCAAGAGGAACATGACACTCCGTCAGGCATAGACGCCGTGACGACGGACGGCGGAAACGGCGGCGAACCTAAGATTTTCAACACTAACGGCCAGCAACTGTCAGAGCCGTCAGTGGGCGAAATCAACATCTTAGCTTATCCCGACGGCACCGTTAAGAAGGTCCTCGTGAAATAACAACCACCCGAAAGTGGCATTGTTGCCGCACGAAGCGGCAACAGATTGACAATCAATAAATTATGAAAGGCCGCCTTTTACGTCGTAAAAGGCGGCCTTTTGTTATGCAATCGGCGGCCTTTCGCCTTGTAAAAGGCCGCCGATTGGAATTCGTCAGCAAATCTGTTGGATGCATATAATACGCTCATGAGCGGTCACTGAATAAATAACACATCCTTAAGGTAGGGACATAATTTATTATGTCCGCACGCCACGGAGGGGCGTATCCTATAGCGTCACTAATAAAATACGTTTCTTACGAAACGTGCGGACATAATAAATTATGTCCCTACGCGAGGGTGTTTCCACATTCTTTGACATAAAAAACTCATACCGAACTCACGTTAACTAAAATATCAGCCCTTATGCAATGGCTAACAAAAAATAGGCCTCGGACATGTCCGAGGCCTATTTACGTAATGTCTACGGCGGCAGAGCGCCGCAAAGTTTACATCCTCACTTTAAGATACTTCATAACAACGTAGCCGCCAAAGATTTGCACAAGTATGCCCGGCCAGCCCAAGCGGATGTCCTGAAGGGCAGCCGTGAGCGAACCCGTCATGCCCCACTCCGCCATCGTTCCTACCGCCTGGTAAGCCACTACGGCCAGGGCTACGGCCCAAAGGGCCACGCCGCGCACCTTAGAGGCTACGAACGAGGCGGCCAAGGCCAGCAATACGGACTTGACGAGGATAATCGGAAGCATTGCCGCGGCCGGCATGCCGAAGAGCAGGCTGTTGGCTACCGGCGAGGCTACGGCCGTCAAGAGGCCTGCCGTGAGGCCGAACTTATACGCCGCAACGAGCGTGAAGAAATAGATTGGGAGCCACACCAGGCCGCCCTGCGGCACTAAGTGGCACAACTGGGGCAGCACGATGTTGCCCGCAACGAACAGCGCGGCCGCCATGTAGGCGCGGCTGTCGCGGTAGCTCAACGAGCAAACCGCCGATACAGATGTCGTTTTCATTGTTGTTATTGATATTAAAATGTTGTCCTTTTTGAAGTTATAGAAGTTAAAGAAGTTACCGCTCCCTACGGTCGCTAAGAAGTTAAAGCCGTATGCCTTACATTCTGTTCTTCACCATTGGGGTAACGGCTGTAACTTCTCTAACTTCTTTTAATTCTATAAATTCTTGTCTGTCAGAAACCCTTTTATCATCAGATACGCCTCGTCGGGCGACTCCACGCCGCCCGTAAGCTTCTCTACGGGGCAGATGTCGGTGCCCGCGCGGTTGATGATGTTGGGCACTTCCTTGCCGAAAGACACCTCGACGTCCGCCCGCCGCAGCACTTCGAGCGCGCCCGAACTGACTACCTCGGCGTAAACCCGCCGTGCGCCGCCCTTCACAAGGAGCAGGGCCGCGCCGCGACCTATCACCTTGTCGGCAACTGACGCTCCGCGCAGAAACTCCGGCTCGTCCGTGACGAGGCTGAAAAGGTCGGCCACTCCACGGCGCTCGAACCGCCGTATATCGCCCGAAACGGAACGGGCCACGCCGCGGCAAACGCCTGACATAAGAATGTTTTTCAGTTCTTCCATATACATTTTCTCATCACAACCTGACATAACAGACCTGACATATCACTTGTCTGCTCGTCACTTGTCAACTTGTTTGCTAAATCACACGTCCTGCTTGAGCGTTTCCACGAACTCGTCAATGCGTTGCATCTCCTTCGGGATGTCTATACCCTGCGGACAATGGTCTACGCATTGCCCGCAGCCAATGCAGTGGTCGGCCTGGCGCAGGCGCGGCACGCTGCGGTCGTAACCGATGAGGAAAGCCCTGCGGGCACGCCGATACTCACTTTGTTCAGCAGACGAGATACGAGCAGACGAGCCATCAGGCCCGCTTGTTTGCTTGTCTGCTTGTCCGCTTGTCTGCTCTACTACAGGCATGTTGCCCTCTTTTATGCAGCGGTTATAGTGCAGGAGCACGCCCGGGATGTCAATTCCGTAGGGACAGGGCATGCAGTATTTGCAGTCGTTGCAGGGTATTGTCTTCAGATTGTAGATGTCGCCGGCAATCTCCATGAGGAACTTCTGCTCATCGTCGGTCAGCGGCTTCAGGGGCGAGTAGGTGCAAAGGTTCTCGCGCAGGTGCTCCATGTAAGTCATGCCCGAGAGCACGGTGAGCACGCCGTCGGGCGTTCCGGCGAAGCGGAAGGCCCACGAGGCCACGCTCTGCTCCGGCTCGCGCTGCTTCATCTTTGCCACGATGGCGTCGGGCACGTTGGCCAGACGGCCGCCCAGCAGCGGCTCCATGATTACGGCCGGTATGCCGCGCTTCTTCAGTTCGCCGTACAGATATACGGCGTCGGTGTTGCGCTGGTTGATCTCGTCGGCATAGTTCCAGTCGAGATAGTTAAGCTCTATCTGCACGAAGTCCCAATGGTAGCGGCCCTCGTCGTGCCACTTTAGCAGCATGTCGTAAATCTTCACGTCGCCGTGGTACGAGAAGCCGAGGTTGCGTATGCGGCCTTTCTTCTTCTGTTCCACGAGCCAGTCGAGTATGCCGTTGTCCATGTAACGGCCGTTGAACATGCCGAGGGCGTCCTTGCCCTGCCCTATCGAGTGAAGCAGCAGGTAGTCGACGTAGTCCACCTGAAGCTCCTTTAGCGAATTCTCGAACATCTCCATCGAGGCCTCGCGCGTCCATGTTTCGGGCGCGAAGTTCGACATCTTCGTGGCGATGAAGTATTCCGAGCGCTTGTGCCGGCTCAGGGCAATGCCCGTAGCGCGCTCCGACTTGCCCTGGCAGTAGGCGGGCGACGTGTCGAAATAGTTGACGCCGTGCTCTATGGCGTAGTCAACCTGGCGGTTAACCATCTCCTGGTCAATCTCCACCTCGCCCGTACCGGTCGACGGGTCTTTGCCCGCGTTCTTGTCGGGCAGGCGCATCATGCCGTAGCCCAGCAGCGACACGCGGTCGCGGGTGTTAGGGTTCACCCTGTATGTCATCTTTCCCTTCTCCGGCTCCTGCTGCTTGGCGGTGGTCTGCTTGTCGTCCTTGCATGCCGCCAGCAGTGCCGACGAGGCCACGGCTCCGCCGCCTAAGGCCTTCAGGAAACTGCGTCTTGATATGTCTTTTGCCATGTCTTATATATTTGAAGTTAAAGAAGTTAGAGAAGTTATAGCTCCCTTCGGTCGCTAAAAAGTTAAAGACGAATGCCTTACAACCTAAGTCCAGACCTTCTAGGCTCACCTTCTCACTTTCTCACCTTCTCACTTTTCAATGTTGTTTCATAACTCACTGTGCGTCAGCTTGTTACATCCTGCGTTCCAAAAGGCCGTCTTTTGCTTTCCGAAAGGCCGTGTTTTAGGCTCTGAGAAGCCGCCTTTTACAGCGTGAAAGGCCGTCTTTTATGGAACGTCCCGCCAATACACGCCCAAAGAACGTTGTTTGCCGATGCGAAAGTTAGTATTTTTAGCTCACCCGCCACTCCCTCTTGGGGGAGCCGGAGGGGGCTTAAACCTCCCTGTGCACCTCGTGTCCCTCGACGTATATCGCGCTGAACGGGCGCGCCGGACACAGGTTCTCGCAGGCTCCGCAGCCTATGCAGCGGGCTTCGTTCACGGCGGGTATCTTCAGCGAACGTTCGTCCTTGGGGTCTACGGGCACCATCGTGATGGCCCCGGTGGGGCAATGGCGCGCGCAGTTGCCGCACTCCACGCCGTCCGTCAGCGGCACGCAGTTCTTCTTTATCCACACGGCGTGGCCTATCTGCATGGCCGACTTGTCGGCGCGCGTTATGGGTTTTATCGCTCCCGTGGGGCAAACGTCGCCGCACCTTGTGCACTCCGGACGGCAATATCCGCGCTCGTATGACATCGTTGGCTGCATGAACGTCGACAAATCCGTCGACGGGCGCAGCACGCCGTTGGGGCAGTTTGACACGCACAGCTGGCAGGCCGTGCAGTGCCGGGCGAAATGCTGTGCCGAAAGCGAGCCGGGAGGCGTTATCGGCGTGAGCCTCTCGGGCGCTATCTTGTCCTCGATGGCCGCCAGTCCGCCGTCCACCTTCTTTTTCTCCTGCGCCATGGCGGCCGCCGTAGAGGCAACGGCCAAGCCGAGGAGGAACGAGCGGCGACCAGCCCCCTCAACTCCCCCAGTGGGGGAGCTTTGGCCATCCGGCTTTAAGCCCTCCCTATGGGGGAGGGTTTGGGAGAGGCTTATCGCTCCCTTGCGGCACTTGTCGATGCAGTCGCCGCACACCACGCAGCGGCTGTAGTCTATCCGATGGTTCTTGAAGTCGATGGCAGAGGCCTTGCAATTCTTCGTACACAGGCCGCAGTCGACGCATTTCGAGCCGTCAATGCGCACCTTCAGCCACGAGAAACGGGCCAGAAAACTGAGTATCGTGCCCACGGGACATATCGTGTTGCAGTACGTCCTGCCGCCCCGCCAGGCCAGCACGGCTATGACGACGAGCGTCAGCGAGGCCACGACGAGTGTCGGCAGACTCTTCATCCACACGTCTACGCTGTAAAAGGCGTAGCTGTTGAAGTGCTCGGCCACGGCCGCCAGCACGTTGTTGCCCGCCTCGTAGACGGGCTTCATCAGGCTGCCGGCTATGCGGCCGTATGAGCTGTAAGGCGCAAGCAACGACACAACGGCGTTAACCCCGGCCACGGCCGAAGCGACGAACACCGCCAGCACCGTGTAGCGCAGCCAGCGCTTCTCCTTTGAATACGTGAACCTGTTCTTCTTGCGCATGCCGTGCAGGCGCGAGATGACGTCCTGCATGACGCCGAGAGGACATATCACTGAACAGTAAATGCGCCCGAACACCAGCGTGAGCACCACCAACATGGCGACAACACCTACGTGCATAGCGAGCAAGGCCGGCCAGAACTGAATACTGGCGAGCCATCCGAACCACCTGTGAAGCGTGCCCGTAACGTCAAGAAACAGCAACGTTATCAGCACGAACACCACAAGCGCAAGGGTTGTTCTGATTTTTCTTAGCATAAGTTCATAATGTTTTTTCGTATATTTATAAGGAGTTAAAGGAGTTAAAAGGAGTTATCGCTCACTGCGTTCGCTCAGGAGTTAACGGACAATAGCCTTGCTGCCAAAGCCGCCTTTTTACCGTTTTACCTCTTTACTCTTTTACTTTTTTACCTTTATCTCCGCCGTTTTACCTCTTTACCCTTTTACCTTTCCTCCCCCTTTCTCACCTTCTCACCTCCTCACCTTCTCACCTTCAAACGCCCTTTCCACCCTTTTACCTTTTTACTTTTTTACCTTTAACAACGGTCCTTTTCACTATCACCACGCTAACCTCATACAACAGCCAGATGGGCAGCGACACCAGGAGCAGCGTGAAGACGTCTGACGTGGGCGTTATGACGGCGGCCACGGCCACTATCGCCACCACGGCGTGCCGCCGGTAACGGCTCATCCACTCGGCCTTAAGCAGGCCGAAGCGGGCCAGCAGCCAGCAGACGACGGGTATCTCGAACACAATGCCGAACACGAGGCTCATCATCGCCAGCGTGTCTACGTAAGAGCTGATGGTCAGCATGTTGCTGACGGCGGCGCTCACCTGGTAAGTGCCGAGGAAACGGACGGTCAGCGGGAAGATGACGAAATAGTTGACGGCCAGCCCGACGATGAACATCGCGTAGGCGGCGACGGTCAGACGCACCGAATATCGCCGCTCGTCGTCGTAGAGCGCAGGCGAGATGAAGCGGAACAGCACGTATAATATATAAGGTGAGGCGATGAGCACGCCGGCCGTCAGCGCCACCTTCATGTGTATCATGAACTGTTCGGCCAGTCCCGTGTTAATCAGGTTGATGGTGAACGGCTCGGCACCGAGCAGCCGGTAGGTGACGAAGCCGCCGTCGGCGGGCGCCAGCACCACGGCGAACAGCCTGTCTTTCAGCACGAAAGCCACAACGCCGGCGGCCACGGCGGCCACGAGCATGCGTATCAGACTGCCGCGCAGCACGTCGAGGTGTTCCCAAAACGTCAGCCTGTCGTCGTCATTCATCTTTCTTCTTCGGCTCCTGCTGCTCGTCGTCAAGCTTTCCGTTCATTCCGTCCTTGAAGCTCTTCACGCCCTTGCCCAGGCCCTTCATCAGCTCGGGTATCTTCTTCCCGCCGAACAGCAGCAGCACCAGCAGCGCTATGACGAGTATTTCTTGCATTCCTATTCCCATACTTTCAATTTTTAGTGACAAGTAGACAAGTCACGAGCAGACAAGGATATATGCCTTGTTTTCTCCCATCCGACAGAACAAACCAACTTGTCTGCTCGTAACTGGTCTGCTTGTCTGCTTTTAAATATTAATATTCACGCCACCCATGAACGTCGCACGCGGCATTGGGTAGCCGTACATTATCTCGTATTTCTGCGCCAGCAGGTTCTCGCCCTTTGCCCACAGGCTGAGCCAAGGCAGGGCGCGGTAGGCGGCGGTGACGTTCAGCAGGAGGAAGTCTTCCTGCGTTTCGGCCGGGTCGGTCTGCGTGTACAGGCCGCCGACGTATTGCAGTCCGCCGGCCAGCGTCCACCGCCCGCGGCGGTAGTCGGCGCCCACGTAGGCCTTATGTTCGGGCGAGGCCAGCACGATGTTGCTCATGTGCAGGTAGCTGTAGTTGGCGTTCAGGCCGAGGTGGCGGTTCACCCGCCATGCCACGTCCAGCTCGGCGCCGCAGTTCTCTATGGCTCCGGTGTTGACGTTCATCGGGCGTCCGTCTACCATTGCCGTCTGTATGATGTTGTCGCCGTCGATGTAGAAGAGGTTCACGCCGTAGGTAAAGTCGCCGCCGCGCAGCCTCTGCTTCCACGACAGCTCGTAGTTCACCGTGCGTTCGGGCCACAGGCCGTCGTTGGCCGGGCGCCAAAGGTACATCTCGCGGATGGTCGGGTTGCGGAAGCCTTTGCCCACCATGGCCTTCAGTTCGCCGTCGCGCACGAGGCGGAACACCAGTCCGCCCTGCGGCACCCACTCGGTGCCGGTCTGCGAGTGGTGGTCTACGCGCACTCCGGCGTCAACGGTCAGCCAGCCCGCCAGGTCTTGGCGGAAGTCGGCATAGCCCGCTATCTCGTTCTCGCGGTGGTTGCCGATGGTGCCGGTCTTGGCCCCAGTCAGTATGTCCTCGTTCCAGGCCTTGCCGTAGATGTGCTGATAGTCAAGCCCTACGGTCACGCGGTTGCCATCGAAGAGCGTCGCGCTCTGGTACGCCGAGAAGCCCGTCAGGGCGTCGTCAGACATGAAGTAGGCCGCCTGGGGCTGCTCGCCGGGCGCGTGGCCGTCGTTGATGCGGTGGTGGCCGAAGTTGTGGTAAACGCTGACGGCCCCCGACGTGCGGCCGTAATGGTTCTCAACCACGGCCGAGGCCACGCCGCGCGTTATCCACTGGCGCGCCCCCTGCAGAGGCTCGTGCGTGCTGCCGGGGTATGACGAGTTGAAGTGCGTCACGTTAAGGTCGGCGTAGGCCGTCCAGTGCGGCGAGAAGTCGTAGCCCAGCTTAAGGTATCCGCCGTACTGCTCGAAGCCCATCTGCGGGCGGTTGTTGTCGCTGCGGCCGTACTGCCCGGCGGCTACGCCGTAGAGCTTGCCCCGCCGCGCGCGGTTGGTCAGCTCGCCCTGGAAGGTGCCGTAAGAGCCGCCGCCGAGGCTGATGTCGGTCGTCGAGCCGTCGGCGGCCATCTTGCGCGTCACTATGTTTACCACGCCGCCCATGGCGTTAGAGCCGTAGAGCACCGAGGCCGGCCCCCTGAGCACCTCTACGCGCTCGGCCAGCATCGTCTGGTAAGAGTCGCTTATCGAGTGGCCGAATATGCCTTGGTATTGCGGGTGGCCGTCGATGAGCACCATCACGCGCCCCGCCCCGCTGCCCAGTCCGCGCAGGCTTATGCCGCCGGCGGCGCCGTCGCTGACGGCGTAGCCCATCATCGAGCGCGACGTGACGAAGAGTCCCGGCACCTGCTCGGAGAGCGTCGGCAGCACGTTGGTGCGCCGGTACTCGGTCAGCTTCCGCCTGTCTACCACCGACACGGTCATCGGCAGGTGGCGTATGTCCGCCGTATAGCGTGTGCCCGTCACAACTACGTCGGCCAGCCTGTGGCCCGTAGTGTCGCTTTGGGCGCACACGTCGGTCGCTGCGGCGGCAATGAGCGCCACCGCAAAAATAAATTTTTTCATCAAGAATATAAAACTTTAGATTAAAAAAATACGGTCTGTTAACCAGTTTTCACTTACACTCAAATCCACTCCACAGCCTTGCCCGCCTGCGCCGGTTAAGCCCTTACCGGCCCCGTCCGGCCTATTTGTCCTATCAGCCCCATTGGGCTTATTCGCCTTACTTGGCCCATCGGGCTTATTTGTCTTAAAAAGCGTGGCGCCCCGCGCTCACCGCGAATCGCCACGCGCCCATGAAGAAGTTATTGATTGTCTATATCTATGAGGGCGCAAGCCTTGCTCCCAAGGCCCGACGGCCCGCCATAGCGTTCCGTCGCCCGCCCCTTATGCCTTCCGTTGGGCCGCCCGCGCGCCCCTTAGGGTTGCACGGCCGGCTCGCCTGTGCGGCATGTCTTACGGCGGATGTTGCGGTCGTCACCGCTATCTTCATCATCATCGAGGCAGGCCTTTCCGCCGTCATGGCGCCTATTTCGGGCGTCCTTATTTCTCACTTGCAAATTTACAACAAATCTACAACTTTCTGATTATATTTTTTACCGAAATACATACCAAAATTACATTTACACATTTTTTGCCTTTTCGCAACAACTTTTTATCATTGCGCCACGCCTACGAAGGTCCCTGCCGTCATCCCCCGTCCCGCTTCCGCCACCGCCCTGCGACGCCTATGCGCCCATCTCCGCAACCGCCTCACGCACAACGACTTACGCCACCCCGACCAAGCGCCCCGCAAAAGGCCGCCTTTCACCCCGCAAAAGGCCGCTTTTCACCTCGCAAAAGGCCGCCTTCCGGAAAGCAAAAGGCCGCCTTTCGGAATAATCCAGGCAGTCGCACATGTCATCCCGGACTTGATCCGTCCTGAACTTGATTCAGGACAGTCGAAGACACCCTCAAACCAATAACGTAGCGGTATACAACTGGATCCCGTGTCAAGCACGGGATGACGCGATGTGCGAGTGCCTCACTTAAATGAGGGTGCATACGTAAATGATGGTGCATACGTAAAAGTAACGTAAACTATCTACAAGGAACGCCCCTACTCTATCACCCTCCCTCAAGCGAGGCTCTCGCTAATCGTCATCCCGGACTTGATCCGGGAACCAGTTGTATACCGCCACGTTGTTAGTTTGAGGGTGTCTTCAACTGTCCTGAATCAAGTTCAGGACGGATCAAGTCCGGGATGACGATTAGCGAGTGCCTCAATTGAATGAGGGTGCACACGTAAAGTAACGTAAACCAGCTATGAGGACTACACTATCACACAACACACCCCAACCCAGCCAATCGCCAACCACCATCCCGCCACCACCCCAACCTTACACCACAAAAAACCTCCCGTCGCGTTGCCGCGGCGGGAGGAAAATTAATAACATTATCAAATAGAAGGTGAAATTACTTCACAACGTACTTCTTGTTGTTGATGATGTAAACACCCTTGGCAAGGCCGTTGGCAGCCTCGCTCTGCTTGCACTCCTTAACGAGCGTGCCGCCGATGGTGTAAACCTTAACAACCTCGTCGCCGTCAACGGTTACGTCGTCAATGCCCGTTGTCGGGTCGAAGAGTATCTCAAGGTTGGCAGCGTCGCCGTTCATCAGCGTGCCGCCTACGAGCGTCATCGTTACGGGCACGGCCTTAGAAACGCCGTCAAGAGGCACGTAAGCCGTGTAGCCGCCCATCATCTCGTCATAGGTGAACTCAATCTCGTCAGAGCCGTACACCATGGTTCTGGTGCCGCGGCTGGTTTCCCAAGAGTAAGTGATGTTGTCAAACGACAGCAGCGGAGCAGACAACCACAACAGCACCTCGTTGTATCCCTGGAGCGAGCCGTCCTGCGGGTCAGAGTCGTAATAGAACTGTATCTGCTCCTTCTCGAGAGGATAGATTGCCATAACGGCCGTCGTGCCGGCTCCTACGTAGTTAGTGCGCACGTCGCGGCCGTCAACCGAGCGCAGGCCCTTCAGGTTGAGCGTGATTGACGTCGGCTGCTCGCCGCCGCGGCTCGATGAAACAGTTTCGGGGAAGCGTATGCCGCGGATGTCGGCCGTCAGCGTGTTGCCCTTGATGGTGTAAGGCAGGTTGTGAGTAGCGCCCGAGCCTGACTCGGGGTCGCCGTATGAGCAGGTGACGCTGATGGGGCGTGTGCCGCCGTTAGCCATCGGGTCGGGATCAAGCTCGGCGTCGAACGTGAAGGTGATGAGGCCTGCGTCGCCGCCCTCGGGATAGAAGGTGTAGAGGGTTGAGCCGTTGGCTGGATTAATGTCGGTAACCTGCACAGGCATTTCGTCAAGCTCGAGGGTTACTGAGTAAGTGCCGTCCTCGCCGTAGATCTGGGGGTCGCTGCCCTGCGACTGTATGCCGTTGACGGTTATCCTGAACTTCTCGCCCGGGCGGATGTCGTTCTCTTCGATCATAGGCTCGATGATCTTGTTAAGCTCTACGACGAAGAAACACTGAGTGGTGTAAGTGAAGCTGTAGTCGCTCACGGGGCGCTCAACGGCGAAGGTGCCGTCGGGCTGCTCGCCGTAAGCTATCATGACGTTCTCTACGCTGATGGGCAGGTTGAAGACAAGCTCAAGGTTCTTGTCGATTACAGAGTATTTGTCGCCGTCGTTGTAAGACGATGTCATGCTGAGGTCAACCTGTGATTCGCCCTCGCCGTAGTAGACGTTGGCCGTCCATGCCTGGATGACGCTGCTGGTGGTGAGGCGGTAGGTCTGGCCTTCCTCCACCTGAAGCTGGTAAATGGTGGCATAGTCGGTGCTGGCGTCGCTCTTGGCGGGAACGTTGTCGCCCTGAGCGCCGGTAACGTCAGAATAGTAGAGGCGTATGCCTGACCAACCCATCTCGAAGCTGACAACGCCGGTGGCAACGGCGGTGAACTCAAGATAGTTGGCGCCGCCGGTGGTAAACGTCACCGTAGTAGGCTCATCGACGTCGGTGATGACTATCTCCTTCCAGGAGATTTGCGCTGATGCGCCGCCTGCCAGCAGCACAATCGACAAAAGTGTAAACAATAATCTTTTCATAAATTACGCTTTTAAAGTTAATAATAGTTGTTGATTTAATCCGTATGTCTGTTAAGGGTTAAGACTGCCTGCTGTGCCGCGCGTCAAGGCGGGGCTTGGCCCCGGCCAGGAAACTCAGGCTCCGTCAGTTTGCAATTAAAAAAATTCCGTTTCATCATTCCCAGCGTCATAAGCAATAGTCAAGCCTGCGGACGCAAGCCGCTGACGTACGACGGCATAACAGAGCGACAACCCTCGGCAAACAAACGAGCGGGGGCGTATGACGATGATACGCCCCCGCCGAAAGTCATAGGGAATCAGTTATTCCCCGTAAAAGGGATTTAGCGGACTACGAACTTGCGGTCGTTAACAACGTAAACGCCCTTTGCAAGATTCTTCTTAACCTCATTCACCTTGCCTGTGGCTACGAGCGCGCCGTCAAGGTTGTAAACGTTTACAATGCTTTCAACAGCCTCTGCGGCTACGTTCTCAACTCCAACGGTCGGGTCAACGGTGTAAGTCAGCGTGTAAGGCATGAGCTCAACGCTCTGGTCGCCTGAAGTAACTGCACCGGCAGGTATCTCTACAGTGTAAGTGCCGGCCTCGGTAACAGCATTGTTCAGAACGATGTATGCCTGGTTCAGGATTTCCTTAGGAATCTCAACACCTTCAGAGCTGAAGTAGTCAATATAACCTGTGGCAACCTCTGCGCCGGTAGCGTCCTTAACGCTTACAGTGCCATCGTTGAGGGCGAGGCCAAGGGTCTCGTCAACAGTCATGAGGATGTCGTGGAGAGAAGTTACGGTTGAGCCGCTTGCCGGGTCGAAGGTAGCCTCCATAACGGCCGGGTTAACCTGGTAAGTGATCAGGGCCTGGCCTTCCTCAGCGTCCTCGCCGTAAGTTACGGCAACGCCCTCTGCGTTGACAGCGCTGATGATGAGAGAGTAAGTAACACCGGTAAGAGCCTCGGCGGGAACTACGAAGGTTACGTTGTTGCCGTCGATGGTGATGTTCTCCTCAGAAATAGCGTAGCGGCTCTCAGTGCCTACTGATACGCTGGCAGAGTTGATGGTGACAGGCTCGCTGAAGGTTACGGTAACCTCTGCGGGCAGCTCGGTGTTGTAAGTCTCGCCGTCGTAAGGAGTGGGATTAATGCTTGAAACCTCGGGAATTGAAGTAACGAGGTTGTAAGTGAACGTCCACTCGGGGTTGCAAACGCCATGGCCCTGCAGACCGTCTGTCCAAGGAGTTTCCTCACTGAAGTAACTGTTCTTGAAGGCCTGCTGTGCTATGCGCAGCTCGTAAGTGCCGTTCTCGAGCTGAACGGGAGTACCCGTTTCAGAGTAAGGAGTAACGAGGTTGCCCTGGTTGTCATAAACCTCCTCGGTAATCTGGAGAGTACCCGGCTCGATAAAGGTCAGGACAATCTGTGAAGGCTCAGTTTCAGAAGAACCCATGGCATTGGCAATTGCCACGTCGGCAACCTTTTCGCCCTCAGCGTTGTAAAGGCCGATCTTCTCGTGAGCGTCAGTGCAAGGCTGAGCCTGCTGGTTGAAGCCTAAGGTAACCTTCTCGAGAGAAGTTACGTTCTCGGTGCTCGGGTCAACTGAAGAATAGTTAAGGCTTGCGTCTGCAACGCGGCCGTCAGCAACGGGGAAGTCGAACTGATACTGGTTTGCAGCAGTGCTGAACGAACCGTAAGCGGGGTTCTCGTCCCAAAGGGCGCGACCTTCGCTGTCCCATACGCGGACGTTGGTCAGAGCGTTGATAGTGGTGCTTGACGGGATGGTAAGCAGCACGGCAGTGCTCTTAACGTTGCCCTCAGAGTCAGAGTTGTAGATGTACTGTACACCATCAACAGGCATTTCGCCCATGCCCTGGCCGGCGGCTACGCCTGCCTCTACACGAGTAATATAGCCGTCGAAGATCAGGACTGCCTGGTTGCGTCCCTCGGCCATGTTAAGCATCATGTGGTCGTTCTCGGGGTTAGCGAGGTCGGGGTTAGGATAGATGTCGATCAGCTTCACGGTGCTGTACTGGATGGCCGGTGTAGAACCATTGTAAGTGATGGTTGCAAGACCGATAGGCGCGCCGCCCTGCTCCCAGTCGAGCTGGCTGTTGTAGAGCTCAAGCGTAAGAGAGTAAGTACGGTCGTCGTAGAGAGTCCATGAGTTAGAGTTTTCTCCACGGTCAGCAGCAACCTCGGGACCGATCATCCAAGTGTCTGACGTCTGCTCGCCAAGGTAGAACTCGGGAACAGTCTCGCCGGTCACGTCGCCCTGAGATTCGCCCATGCTGCCGCCGGTTGAGGTGACGCGCTGGTACTCAACAGCGATGTCATAGTTGTGGCCGCGCACGGTCGTACGGAAGTCGTTCTTGTTGTCGGCGAATGTTGCGGCAACGAAACCTACCGCCTTGCTCAGCTTAACCGTGATAGGATAAGTTGTCTTCCGGTAAGGCTCGCCTTCAACTTCTGCCTGCAGCGTTGAAACGAGTTCGGCAAGAGTTTCGCCGTCAGCAGGAGTAGCCGTAGCCGTGATGGCGTCCTCGATAACCTCGAGTCCTACGGTTACGTTAACAGATGCGAACTGTGCGTTGTTCCACACGGTGTAAGTCTTGCCGGCCTCGAGCTGGTAAGTAGCCGTAGCATTACCGAAACCTGTGTTGAACGTGTTGGTAACGCCGTCACAAGTGATGTTGTAAGACAGCTGGGGATAGTAACCCAGTTCGTTACCAGTGGTCAGCGTAAGCGTGGTGGCACTGGTGGTTGTGAACTGAATGTACACCTTCTGGCTTGCACCTACTGCGTAAGTGTCGCCGTCAGCTACGATGTACGGATTCGCTTCGGTACCGTCACCCGACGCGGGCGCTGCGTACATGCCTAAGACACCGAAGAGTGCCATGAGGCAAAGTAAAAAGCTTTTTTTCATAAAAAAACAATTTGGTTAGTAATAAAGTTTATATATAGGTTTGGCTCGGGCGCGGAGCGCCGTTTGCCAAAGGCTATATCAGAGGAAACTGACAACCTGCAGGTTTGCTGTTAATCCGATGGCGGCCGGCGGCTGACCGGCCGCCATCGGAATGATGGTTGTCGCGTAGCGTGTGACCGATTACTTAACGATCACCTTCTGAACGGCGTTGACATTCTCACCCTCAACCTTGACGATGAATATGCCCTTGCTGCCGTTGGTGCCGAGGCTAACGGCGCCGTTAACGTTGGCAGCCTTGCTGATGATTGAGCCGTTGATGTCGTAAACGGTAACGTCAGCACCTTCTGCGTTGCTTACGTTGATCTTACCGTCGGCATAGCTGATGACAGCGTCACCCTCGCCTTCGGCTACAACGCCGTTGATACCTACCGTACCTGAAGTCATCGGAACAACAGCGGCGTTGATAATCTTGCCGGTGTTGACGTCGATGAGCATTGCAACGAGGTCGGTGTTAGCCCAGTTGGCAACGTTGTTGGGACCGTCAAACTTGTAGCTGTAAGCCACCGGCTGGCCGGCCTTAACCTCAACAGGAATCAAGCCGGAGATACCTCCGAAGCGCTCGTCAGCCACCTTGCGGGCAACGTGGTCGTAAGTAACCGTGGGCACAGAAGAGCCGTACATGCCACCTGCTGCGAACTCGCCATAATTAGGCTGCTGCTCAAGAGTTGAGTTGTAGAGGCTGTTGCTCTGAGTACCGCTCAAACCGTTCTCGAGTACAACGAATACGATGTTGTGGTTAACGGCCTGCATGTCGAGTGCGTAGTTTACGTCACCGGCAACCTCAACGCGGAGTGATGTAGGATCGTAAACGGCTGTGCCGATATTGATGTCGGCAAGAGCCACTTCCTGAAGCTCGCGAGCTGCGATGTCGCGCCAAGTCTTGTTGCCCTCAGGCGAAGTGAACTCAAAGTGTCCGGTTTCTTCGTTACCGTACATCGGAGCGTAGGTCGTGTCAACACGGTTTACGAGGCCGTTAGGCTGTGACGTAATACCGAAGTAGCTGTTGTAATCCTCGTAAGCGAAGAGGTCGGTACCGATTACAGAGCTGTGGATTGCAACGGGGATGAACTGATCGCCAAATGCTTTATCCAAATCCTCGAACGCAAGGATACCACGCGGACACTGAGCGCAACGCTGGCCCGTGCTCTCCTCTACAACGACGTGCTTCGTAGTTTCGAAAGCAAGGTCGTTAACGGTGCCGGTGATGTTGAGAACCGTTCCATCAAGATTGAGGCTGATGGTGTAAGGATTCTGCGCGCCGATGGTGAGAGACATCTCCTCGGGGAAGGTGAAGCTGTAGTTCTCGCTCTCGGCGGTGAGGCCGAGGTTCTCGGCAGTGTAAGTAGTGGTGAAGTCGCCTGCGGTGCAAGTAGCTGTAAGGTTGTTGAACGTGCCCTCGCCGGTTACGTCAATCACAACGCTTACAGGCATTGACTCCTTGGCTACGACATTGTTGTCGATGTCGGCTGCCGCATAGAAGTCACCCTCATAGAAGACACGGAGGTTGTCAAGGAAGATTGCGCTCTGGTCATCGTTCTCGTTAACGAAGGCAATGTAGATGTTCTTGCCTGCGAAGTCAGCCAATGAAACCTTGAAGTGCTGCCAACCACCGGCGAGGCCTTCCTCGTCCTGGTCGTCACCCGGAGTTAACTTCTGATTGAAGATCTCCTTGCCTTCAGCCTTGAACTTCTCGTAAAGCGAAGTCGGGAAGTTAGTGTAAACGTTGTCGTCAGCCAGTACGTAAACCTTCAGCACGTCGTTGCGTAAGAGCTTGTAAGACTGAGCGTCGAACTCGAGATAATAGAACTCGTTCTCAATCTCGAGCTGCGGTATAGCCATCCAGTCGTTAGACTTGCCGGCGGGGTTGTACATTGAGTGTGAACCTGCGCAATAGTCAGATGACTCGTCGCTCTCCTTGATAACGAAGATCCAAGGACTGTTGTCCTTATCGAAGCCCCAAGGAGTAACTACAGAAGAAGGCTCGTTGTGGTCGCCCTCATAAAGAAGGTAAGTAGCCATTGAGCTGGCCGGATCGTTGAAGTCATCAGCAAATACATTTCCTTCCGGATCGATAGGACGCTCGTAAGAGCCAAGATAGTTGATTGTAATCTCCTGGTTGCCGTTAGCGCCCATCACGTCGGTGATAGAGTTGGCGGGAATTACGACACGGTAATTGAAGCCCTTGCGGAGGTTGCGCGCCAGAGTAGGATAAGCGAACACCGTAGTAAGGTCTGACTGAGTGAGCGTAAGCTCGGTGATAGGAGCCTCGGTGCCTTCCTCATAGAGGTAACCGATTGCGTCAGTAGCAATTGAAACGCTCATGTTGAACTTCATCTGAACGGGGCTGCTGGTGCTTATCTGCGAAACGGCAGCCGAATTGTCAGGACTAATAGCCGTAGGAGCTGCAGGCACGGCCTCGCAACCTAAGTACTTGATGTCAATCTGCGGCGAAACATAGTTTTCGTCGGTCTGAAGAACGAACGTGCCTTCGGGGAAGCGGAGAGTGTACTCCTGGCCGGCAGTGAGCTGTGACCTCAAACCACCGAGAACGAACGTACGGTTGTTAGCCTGTGCAGAGATGTTGTAGCTGCGAACCAAGTTGCCTTCAGCGTCGAGCAACTGAGCCCTTGCGCCTTTACCTGACAACTTAGCCTCAGAAGCGAACTGGAGCTGTGCTGAGAGGAAGCTTGAGAATGATGAGCCTTCAGCGGGGAACACCTGGTAAGTATCCAAGGGGTTAACGCGGCTTGCGGCCTCAGAGAGAGGCTCGGGCAGGCGGATGATGTAACCGCTCGACTGAGTGAGAGCCTGGCCAATGATAGTCTTCTCGTCGTCAGAGATACCGAGGATAAGACCGGTGTACTCATAGTTTGTCGTCGAATAGAAATCTATGCCGTAGCAGCTCTCGAGCAGCTGGTCGAGGGCAATCCAAAGGTTGTTATACCTTATATATACTGAACGCAGAGGATTGACAGCGGGGCTACAAGCCAGCACGATACCGCTGTTAGAAACGGTAGTACCGAAGCGGTCAAGCTCTGAATCGGTAACGTTGTAAGCTACGAAGTCACCTGTCTGTGTGTCATAACGATAAGCGAAAGAAGCGTCAGAATCCGACTCTTCACCGCCGGTATAACCTGTTACATAACGGCCGTTGTTGCTGAAGAACGACTCGCCTGAAACGGTAGAAGGAGCATAGTTGTCAACAAACTCGGTCGTCTGAGTGGCGCGGTTGTAAACATAGAAGCTCGTAGCACCGGTTGAATAGTTCATACAGCCGGCGATAAGGTTACCGTCAGCGCTCACCTCGGTAAGACGGGCCTGGCTTGTGCGCACGCCGTCCTTGTCGAGATAATACATGAAGCGGCCGGTTTCCTTGTCAATCTCAGCGGGGAAGCCGGGAAGAAGCCTTACGTCAACTTCCTCGTATTCGCCGTCGGCATTGCGAACCCACATAAGCGGGGTTTCGGTGTAAGTGCCCGCAGCTGCGCTACCGCTGCTACCGGTCCATCCAACCATGACGCCGCCATCGGCAGAAACAGCGTAAACAGAGCCGCCCGTGTTACTGGGCAGGAACTGCCACTTGCCATAATCGGGCTTGTCCTCGGCATTGGGATCATAGTAAGCCGGAGCGCCCATATAGTCACCGACAACGACACCGTCGTTGGTAACGTCCCAAGCAGTCATGTTGTAAGCCAAATCTGCCTCAGTCTTCCACAACTGCGTATACTTACCTGTCTGGGTGTCGACAAGGTAAGGATAAGTCAGGTTCGACTCGTCCTCACCCGGTCCGTGGGCAGTAGCCCATCGCCCGTTATCCGAAATGGCGGTGAAAGCCGCCGCGTCCGGGAAGAGCACCGGGATAACTTCCGCCTTCTGCGTGGTGGTCTGCGCCGTGGCCGTCAAGCCGAGCGCAAGCCCCATGCAGAGGAGGAAAGATTTGATTTTCTTCATTTTCATACACATAGGTTTATTTAGTTATACATGCGTTTACTTAAGGATGACCTTCTTGGTCGTTCCGTCGGCATACTTAACGATGTTGATGCCTTTCTGCGGAGCGTTGAGCTGAGCGCCGCCGATGGTGTAATAACCTACAACGGCGTTATCCTTTTCAGCAACTACGCCGCTGACGCCTGTCTCACCGCCAATAACAAAGTCAACCGTGATGTAAGCTTCAGGAGTTGCTGAACCTGCGGGCATAACCTCGATAGTAACCGTGCAAGTGCCATCAGTAACGCCGCCGACAATCGGCTCACCGAAGACAGGCGCGCCACTGCTACCGGTACCTACAGGCGTACCCATGCCGCCGGGGTACCACTCCGTCAAATTCAAGTCGGCTGTGTTACCGGCTGCCAAATTGTTTCCGGGATAAGAAACAACGGCGCCAACTTCGCTGACTGGCGCATTACATGTGCCGAGGCAACAAGCCTGGAAACGTCCTCCGGGAATAGCGTCAACGGTAAAATTGATATCGAACGTAGCTGAAGCAGAAGACACGTTCTTTACGGTAATGCCCTCAAGAGGAATCAAGACATCACCCCATCCCTCAGCAAATTCAACGGTAGTCATAGTCAGCTTCGAACCGTTCTCTATTACGTTGCCTTCTTCGTTAACAAAGGCGAAAGTCTGTGCGTTCATTGTTGCGAATCCAACAAAGAGGGAAGCGCAAAGAGTAAAAAGTTTTTTCATAATCTTGTTCTGTTATATAATATATAAATAAGGTGTAAAAAGGAGGAGCGCCGTCACTTGCGGCGGCAGCTCCGCCTTATAGGTGAAAGATGTGTGATTAGTAGATAACCTTGCGGGTTGTACCGTCAGACATCTTTATAATGTTGAGTCCCTTAACGGGAGCCGAGATGCGTACGCCGTCAGCAGTGTAACGGGCAACCTCTACAACCTCCTTGTCGTCAGCGACTACAGAGCTGATACCCGTAGCCTCGCCGAGCTTGCACTCGTTAACCTGGGTTACGACGCAGTCGGTGCGGTCGTTGAATTTAAATTCCTGCTGACCTTCCTCGTTAACCTCGCCATAGAAAGCCATAGGACGGCTGACGAAGGCGATTACGCGCATATTGTTGGTCTTCCACTCAGAGTTGATGTCAACCTCGTAGCTGTTAGTATAGTTGTTGTCGCCGTCGATGTTGAGGGCGTCACCATACTGGCGCTCAGTAGCATAGGCACGGAGGATATTGTTGTGAGTGTACATAGGCAGACGGGTGCCGGCACTGAGCTGTGTGCCGCGGATATTATCT
Organism: uncultured Prevotella sp.; assembly: GCA_944321295.1. Lineage (GTDB taxonomy): Bacteria > Bacteroidota > Bacteroidia > Bacteroidales > Bacteroidaceae > Prevotella. The sequence continues at coordinate 27,161 of CALUKU010000019.1, read as the reverse complement.
TCAACAAGATAAACGTTAAGACGTGCATCCTCGCCGAACACTTCCTTAAAGTCGCTTACTACGGAACCGTTGACGGTAATGTTAATCTTACCGGCAGCCTCGTCAACCGTAGAGTTGATGAACACGTTTGCGAACGAAGGTATCATCATAGCCGTAGAGTCGAGAATGCTCTCGAAAAGCGGAGCCAGCTGAGCATGATACTTCGGGTCGTAAGCTATCGGGAAAGCGAGGTAACCTTCGTCATTGACTGAAGCGTCCTCGATGAGGAAACGGTTGAGAGCCATAGAAGGAATGTACTGCGACATGTAATAGCACTGCATGTTGCTGCCGTCGACAACGAACTCGTCCTCGTAGCTATTGGCGGGAACGTCCATAAGGCTGTTGTGGATTGAAACGACTGAAACGTCGTCACGATCCTTAACCATCTCATTAACAAGCTGGATGCCGTAGGGGTCGTAATTGCTGTACTGAGAAGAAGACAGCTCGATAAGGTTCCTCTGGCGTGCGAAGCTTGTGCTGTAAATAGAGAAGGTAGACTCGATGGCATCGTCGTCGGTGTTGACAGTAGGCACATTGCCGTTAATCTGGTCAACCTTCATCGTCACCGTGTGCTGGCCTGAAGCAAGATCTGCCGGCCAATTGATTTCGCCCTGAACAGCCTGCGGATAAGGATTAGTCAGCGGAGAGTAATCATCAGTGAAAGTAAGAGGATTTTCGATTGTATAGAAAGGTTGCTCAGCGTCGTCCATGTAGAAGCCGATTGTCATGCTCTGCGGAATATTGTTACCCTCAGAATAAAGGGCGAACCTGATGTCAGAGGGCTGACCGGCCTGTACATACTTCTCAATGGTCGAGAACTGGTCGATAACGATATCATCGTCAGAGAACTGGCCGCCGTCAACGATGCACTGGATCATCCAGTTGCCGAATCCACCGTCAGACACTCCGTCGCCGTTAGCATCCATAGCAGGCACCATCACCTTCTGTGTGCCGCCATTAGGCGCCTGGGTTTCGCCGATCATATACAAGCCGTTGACGTCCTCGAGGTCGGGATCGATGGGCTGGTCGGTGAAGATTGTAGGCTCATCGGCCGAAACACGCATGCGGATAGAAACCACATAACCGTCCTCGGCACCGAGCGTCACAGGATTGTCAAGCTCGAACTCGTTCCAGCCAGCTGAAGTATAGGGACGCGTACCCGTAGCAACTGGAGTGTAGTCATCCAACGAGTAGCTGCCTTCAGCGCTGCGTTTCATCTTATAAACATAAACAGTAGGACCTGTTATCCTATCAGCAAAAGCAACGCGCACGCTTGAAACAGTACCGCCGAGACACTTGCCGAACGACGGTGGCATAAAGGCAACAGCCAACTCAACGTAACCGGAAGTCTGGAACTCCATACCGAACGAGGGGTCAGGAGTGGTATAGAACTTATAGTAGCCAAGCACGTGCTGGGTAGCCTCACCGGCTCTTGTCTGAGGCAAGGCCAAGGGAGCAACGTTAGCCACTTTCTTAGCAGCGCCCCAAGTGCGGAGCTGCTGGGCCGGCTTAACAATGCGGTTGATGTTCAACTCGCCGCCAGGCTTGGCGATTTTAACCTGCTGAGCGTTAACTGCGGTAACGCCGAGCGCAAACGCCATAAGCGTAGTAAAAAACTTATTCATATTTTACGTTCGTTGTTAAATTATTAATTCCTTTTTTATTTTTAAATTATGAAGTGAAAACCGGCAACGCATCCGGCAACCAGCTTTCACTTCATAAATAAGCCTTATTCGTCAGCAGGAGTATCTTCGGCCGCAGGTATGACATGTGTCTTGACAACCTGCTGCACGCCATCGTCTGTATAAACGAAAGCTACGACAGACATATTCTCTGCTTTCCAAGCGTCGTTGAGGACATACTCGTGGGTAATGGTCTTAGCCTCGTCCCAGGCAATAGCGAAGTCCTCGCCGTCAAGACCGTTGACAGCGGCACGGAACACATGGTTGTGAACGTACTGCCACTGCATTGAACCGTCGGGCATTGTCTGCTGACTCGTGATGTTATCCTCGACAAGCCAAACCTGAAGTTTACCCGTAACATCCAATATGCCTTGCGCGTTTACGTCAATTGTGACCGTGCGCGTTGCCTCGTCGTATGACGTTACGGCAGCCAACTCAAGCGGAGCTGACTCTGCAAGAGCCGCAGTAACAGGAGTAAGGAGTGAAGACAAGCCGCCCTGCGTACCCTCAACCTTGGTGCGGCGGTCAACAACGCACGCGGGCTGGCCTACTATAGGCCACTTGCATGTTTCAAAATAATGCTGCCCCTCGGCCGTGTACAACGGCGTGTTCAGACCCAACGGGCCGCTATGTATGCCGACGGCTATGACATGTTCCTCGCCGAACTGTGCCTGCAGTTCGCCGATAAAGCCTGTCGCCGTAGGACAGTTAGCGCAACGCTGGCCGGTAAAGTCTTCTATCAGAATGTTTTTAGAAGTCTGTTGGGGCTCAACGTAAATGAAGCGGTCTTCCTCGTCGACATCGTTGCAAGCCGTGAGCGACAGGGCCGCTACGGCAAAGAGTGCCACCTTATTATATATATGTGTAAGCTTCATACCGAAAATTAGAAGTTATAGTTATACGATATAGTAACACCCTTGCTTGAGGGAACGTAACGGCAGACACCGCCGGCGCAGTTGTAACCGGCACGCGTGCGGCCGTAGCCGAGCTGGATGCGGTGTGAACCGGCCGAATAAGTTACGAGTCCCTGGTAATAGTGGATGTCGGTTACGCCGCTGTTGTACATGTCGGCAATGGTGAACATCCAGTTAGGCAGGATAGAAAGCTCGAGCAGACCGTACCACCAGTCGCCAAGATCCTCGTCGGTAGAGAGATACTGAAGCTCGCCACGGAGGGTGAACTTGTTGTTGAACTTATACTTGGCGTCGAGGACGAAGATGTCTGAATGTACGTATTTCTTATTGTCGCTAAGCTCTCCTTCGGCTATACGGTTGATTACGTTGTTGTAGAACTGGTTCATGTACATCAGGTGGATGTTGAACGAACGTGTGATGCGTTTCTCAATCTGTACGTTGATGTCCTGATAGTACATGCCGTCGTCGCCCCACTTCCAGAAGGCAGAGCTGTAACCGTCGGTGCCGGCACCACCACCATTGATAGGATCGCGCTCGATACCGCGGATGTGAGAGAAGTTAACGCGCACGTTGGTGCCATACTTACCGCCGAGCAGCGTGTGGCGCTTGAAGTTATAACCGATCTCGGCCTGGTAAGCCCACTCGCCGTCAGGATAGGTGGCGTAAGGGTACATGGCGGCCAAGGCGTAGGTCTGATCCATAGTGAACGCGGGCAGGTGGTTGATGAACGAAGCCGTAGTAGTTTCGCTCTCGCCCTCGCGGCGGCGGCTGCGGAACGACATGTTGTCGCTGCGCTTGGCCTGGAGCAAGAGGCTCATGCCGCGCTTAGAGTAAGACGCCGAAAGCATGGCAACGGAGCCCTTACGGTAAATCCAACCGTTTTCGAAAGTAGGATCCTGCGATTTCCACGCGTATTCGGCCAAGAGGTTGAAGCCACCCTTCTGCAGGTTGGCCCTTACGTCGAACGCATTGACGGACGAAGGAATGTTGAGCTTATGGGTAGCGTCGGCCATTACGTCGTCAGTCTTTTCATACTTGTTAACCCATGACGCTCCGAGCGTGATGTAGGTGCCGCTGTTGCTCAGGCCCTTGAACCACTGGTCGAGGCTCAGCTCGAGGTCGGCGCCGGAAATCCAAGCATCGTTCAAATCCCAATAACGGCGCTGCTTGCCGCCGAGAAGCTTAAACGAAACGCCGGCAACGGGACGGATGGTGAAGCGGCCGCCGAGGAGCGAGTTGTCGATACCGAGGTTGCGCTCCTCGTAAGTGCGGAGAATGAAGCCTGAGCCGAATTGCTCATAAAAGTTACCGAGAGTGAGATCCCAGTTCTTGAAGTGTGTTTTTACATAGAAATAAGGTACGCCCCAGCCGGCATAGTCTTTAGAAAAACTTGGCGGGCGGAAGCCTGGAAGAGGGTGCTCGAGGAATTCAAAACGTGCGCCGGCGTCGACATGTTCGCTCATGATGTTGACATCGGCGAACGTGTTGGTCGTAGCCCAATCGTCAACCTTATCGGCGCGATCCTGGATTTCAGGGTCGAACTCAGGGATGAGGATGTCGCTCTGGACACTACCTGTGACGACGACACCATTGTCGCTCTGCGCCATCGCGCCGACTGAGGGCGAGAAGGCGAGAAGTAGGCAAATGAGTTTCTTTGTTGTTCGCATAAATCAGAAACATTCAAAAAGTAAGTGTTTTCTGCTTATCAGCACGCGGCCGGGAGCCGGGCCTAATCGGGCAAAAGCCTCACGGCCAAGCCTTGGCGGCTCCCGCGCCCGCCACCTTATTTATTAATAAGTTCACGAACCTTGTCGATAAGCTCCTGCTCGGCGCCTTCAGTGTAGCCGTTGTGCTTATAGACGATGTTGCCTTGTCCGTCAACAATAATAGTATAAGGTATCGTATTGATTCCAAGAGCGCGCTTGAAATCGCTGTTCGGGTCGAGCAGCACTTCGTAGGGCCATTCGTTGCGGTCGACGAGAGGACGCACCTTGTTGATGTTCTGTGCCTGGTCGATAGACACGGCGATAACCTTAACGCCGGTTTCCTCCTGCCAGTCCTCATACACCTCGTTGATGGCGTTGAGCTCGCGGTTGCAGGGATGGCACCAAGTAGCGAAGAAGTCAATGATGAACGGCTTGCCGTTGTTTGACAAGGTGTCTGTTCTCACGGTCTTTCCATCGATGTCTTTCAACATGATAGACGGGAGCTGGGCGTTCGCTGTGCAAACGCATCCGAGCAGCATTACGATTGAAAATAAGATCTGTTTCATATTATTGGATTTTATTTATTTCAACTTTTATTAAAAACATCTTGCCATCTCCAACCGACAAAGTTAGAGATATTTTCAATAAAAACAAAATTTTAGCACAAAAAAAATGTTCATGAAATTCACTTTTAGAGATATTGCATTTGCGGTGTTAAAAAGAAAGAATTTGTTACTATATTAAGTTAAATTACGACAATTTTCATTACGAAAATTTATCTACGAACGTATAAAAAAGCAAAAAGTTTACGTTAACACTTGATAACAGTAACAATGGAATGATAAAGTATCTTTAATCAGCGTGGTTTGAAAGCGTTTCAATATTTAAAGCGACGTATTGGTGATTAATGCTAACAGGAGGTGAAATTTGCGGAAGAAAGGAACGTAAATGGCGAAGAAAAGGGGAATGGAGGAAAGGGGTTAAGGCGGGGCGGGAGTAAAAATGGCCTAATTGTTAGTTTGAGGGTGTCTTCATCTGGTTCCTGAATCAAGTTCAGGATGACAATTACCGAGAGCCTCACTTGGACGAGGGTGTGCGAACGCATTGCTTGAAAGGAAGGTTGTCATGTGCCAACAAGAGAGTGCTTTCATTATATAGAACTCACGTGTTGTTATCGTAATACCATCCAAAAGCTTTGTGAACGAAACGCAAGAGGGGTCATACACAGTTTTTCATTGGATGTCCGGGTTTTACTTCTTTTAAGTATTTTCCCTTGATTACGACCGTATCCTCGTCCAAGCGAGGCTCTCGCATACCCGTCATCCCGGACTTGATCCGGGAACCAGATGTATGCTGCAACGTTGTCAGTTTGAGGATGTTTTCGTCTGGTTCCCGGATCAAGTCCGGGATGACAATTACCGAGAGCCTCACTTGGACGAGGTTGCGCGAACGCATCGCTTGAACGAGGGGTGGTTATGTGCCAACAAGAGGGTGCTTTCATTATATAGAAGTCACGTGTTGTTATCGTAATACTTTCCAAAAAGGTTTGCGGACGAAACGCAAGAGGTAAGCTTTCGGGCGGCGAAAGGCCGTCTATTGCACGACGAAAGGTAAGCTTTTACAATGCAAAAGGACAGCTTTTGCAAGGCATTGAGCAGCAATGCGTTACGAAGGGGACAAAAAAGGGAAGGAAAAAACAGGGCGAAACGGAGCGAACGAGGCGCGAGGGGAAGCCCCTATATATAATATAATAAGGTGTAAGACGGCGACGGACGGAAGGGGAACGGCGCGTCAACGGACGACGGTGACGCGCATCGTTGAGGGGTCGAAGGTTATGCCGGGGCGCTCGATGAAGGCCGACAGCGAGCCGTCGGCGGCCAAACTGCGCGGCGAGCCTGAAACAATGCCGCCGTCGCCGGTCATAAGCCAAAGGGTGTCGGCGGTCTGCAGGGCCAACTCGAAGTCGTGGGTAGACATGAAGACGGCCTTGCCCGCCTCGTGACTGAGGCGCATCAGGAGGAGCATTGTTTCGATCTTGCTGGGATAGTCAAGAAAAGCCGTAGGCTCGTCGAGCACGATTATCGGCGTCTGCTGCGCCAAAGCCTTGGCTATCATCATCTTCTGCCGCTCGCCGTCGCTCAGTGTGGAAGCCGTGCGGCGCGCTAAATGGGATATGCCCACCTGGCCCATGCTCTCGGCAACGACGCGGCGGTCGGCCTCGGCGAGCGTGCCCCAGAAGCCCGTGTACGGCGTGCGGCCGAGCGCGACGGTATCCTCAACGGTCATGTTCATGGCGTCGGGACGCGTCGTCAGCACCACGCCGACCTGTCGCGAAAGCTCTTTCTGGGTGTATTGCGATATTTCCTTTCCGCCGACATACACGCTGCCGCCGAGCTTCGGCTGGAAGGCGGCGATGGTACGGAGCAGCGTTGACTTGCCCGCACCGTTAGGACCGATGAGGCATGTCAGCTCGCCCGAGCGCAAAGACATGTCGAGGCCGCGGGCAACGACCTTGTCGCCGCCGCTTGCGCGATAGCCAATCGTGAGGTCGGAAAGGGCGACCGCCACCCCGCCAGCCACTGCGTGGCGGGGCATGTCACTGCCTTCCTGCCTCAAATTGCTGTCTGCCATCAGAGTAAACATTTAAAACACATATTCATTAAACGTCGCTTCCACGCCCTTCCGCCGAACCTGAACCGGTGTTAATCAGGCGTCGGGCATACTCTATTATCGTGTCCTCGCCCTTAAGAAAGTCGTCTGTCGTGAGGCTGACGCTGTAGTCAGGCTCTATGCCGAACTCGGTGCACTGCATGTCGCGGTCGTACATCGGGCAGGCGCTGAAGCGCACCGCCCAGCCGTTGGGCAGCTCGCTGCTGAAGGGCATGCCGGCTCCGCCGCCCGTCTTGTCGCCCACAACGGTGACGCCGGGACAGCACTTCATGTACTTCACGAACTCGTTGGCCGCGCTGAACACGCCGCGGTTGGTAAGCACAACGGCCCGCTTATGCCAACGTATGCCGGCCGACGGCTTGATGATCTGCTCCTCGGGCGACGAGAAGTCGGCATGGCCGGGGCCTGTCTTATGGCTGATGTAGCCTACGAGAATGTCCTCGTCGGTGAAGCGGGCCGCCAGTTTCTCGGCCGTGGTGAGCTGTCCGCCGCCGTTGCCGCGCACGTCTATAATCAAGCCGTTGCACGGGGCGAGGTAGAAAAGCACCTCGTCAAGGTTGCCTTCGCCAATGCCGCTCTCGAACGAAGGGCAATAAACGTAGCCTATGTTGTCGTCGAGCTTGCGGTATTGCAGGCCCGAAACAATCTTATAATCAGTGCCGAGATAGCGCCGCAAGAGCGAATCGCTGAAGTTGGCGGGGTAATCCTCGCGCCAGCTCCAGTAGCGGGCGGCGTCGAAGGGAGAGTAAAGGTTGACGTGGCCGTCGCGAAGCTCGCCGAGCATATTGCCCAAAACCTCGAACAGCTGGTCTGAGGACATGCCGTCGTTGACCTGCTGCGAGTACCTCGCACGCACCTCGTTCCAATCGAGTCCGTAGGCCTCGGCCTTATAGTCGAAGAAGCAGTAGCGCTCATCTATAATCTTCCACAGCGCCTCGAAGTTGCCGCGCGGGTCGTCGACAAACTCCTCCTCGTCGACGCACGACACGGTAACGAGCAGCGACAGAAGCGGCAACAGGGCGTAAAAGAACTTTCTCATGGGATGATTTTGGTAAGTTTGAAGCTGCGCACGAAGCCTATCAGCAGCATGTTAGAATAGGTGTGATACTTCAGGCCGTTGACCCGCGCCTGGCGGAAGTCGCCCAGATAGCCGAGGCGCAGCGTGGTGCGGCCGAGCGTGAAGTCGAGCGTCAACATCTGTCGGAGCGACGGCGTAGAGCCGATCGTTGTCGGCACGGCGTTATGGTCGTAGTCGCCGCGCGAGAAAATCTCGTAATACGACTGGCCGTAATTAGGACTGAACATCACCCCGAAGAGCGGAGCCGACACCTCGTAGCGTGCCGACAGGGGCACACGGCCGAGCCTGAAGCGGTAAGAGGCGGCCGCCGACGGCCCCACGTTGAGGGCAAGACGGGCCTGTGCGGGGTTGTTGCCGTTGCGCGTGTTGTAAAGAAAACCTACGTCAAGGTCGGCCTGTCCGCCCGCCGCCACGTTAAGACTGCCGCCAAGGAAGCTCCAGTTGCAGTGCACGCCATAGGTGAACGTGTACATGCCGGCTATCTCGTTGCCGTTGCCCGAGCGGTTGTCGGCAAAGGCGAGGCTGCCCTGATGCACCAGCATGCGCGACCAGCGGCGGTTATCGCGGCGTCGTATGGTGTGCGAGATGTAGCGTATCTCCGTGCCCGAATACTCCTCGGGCGAGAGGTAAGTGTCAAGGATGGCGGCCGCGCCGACGCCTATCATCTGCGCGTTGGTTATCACCTTATTATTATATAAGGTGTCGGCAACCTGGCCGAAGACGGCCAACGGCAGGGCCAGAAGCGCCGAAATGAGTATTAAACGTATTGCTTTCATCCTTTAAAATGAAGCCCCTCGCGTCCTCTCCGTCAGTGAGGGGCATGGTTACTTATGGCTTATCACACGTTCCCTAACCGTCAGGCAGGGTCATGGCTGTGGTTCTATTCGCCGTCGAAGAGGTTGAGCTGGCCGGTAATCTCGTCGATTACCTGCTGCTGACTCTTGCCGGCGTCGGGGTCGAGGTTCTCGTTTTCGGGCGCGTCCGGCGCCTCGTCGCCGTCAGCCTCGTCGTCATCGCCGTCGCCGCCGTCACGCTTCAACGACTCAATCTGCTCAATGCTGTCGACGGTCCACGTCGTCAGGCGCTTGCCTTTGGCCTTGAAGCCCTTCACGGCGATGAACTCCTCGGCGTCAACCTCCATCGGGTCGCGGTAAGCGTCGTTGCCGCCAAAGGTTATGCGGAAGCGCGGATAAGGCTCGTCGGTCAGGCAAACGAGGCGGCTTGCGGGGTTGTCGCCGACATAATTCTGCTTGCGCTTGGAGCCTTCCATCAAGAAACGCTTAAGATAAGGATAGCCTTGCTGGTCGGCATCGAAGAGCACCGCCGTCCACACCTTGCGCTCGTCGTACTTCTCGATGATTTTTATGTTGTCCTCGTAGTGGTTGTTCACGTCGAAGTTTGACAGGTAGAAGTCGCCGTTATCGAGCACTACGAGTATGCTGTCGCCCTCGTTAAACTCGCCGAGCAGCCGCCCGTGGTCGTCGTAATTGAGGCGCTTGACGTCAGGATCGAACCAAACCTTGCGGCCGCCTAACGTGCTGTGGCCGTGGCTCTTAAGCGAAATGCGGTGGACGTTGAAGCGTGTCATGACAACGCCGCGCGCACTGCGGCCCTTAATGGCAACCTCGGAGAAGTCTTTCTCCTTAAAGATGTTCTTAAGGCGGGGCGCCGGGTCGAGGGTGACTTTTATTATCTCGGCCTCGCCGTTGGGGTTGGCGGTGAAGTAAACCACGCGCGAACCGGGCGCGCCCATCGTCAGGTCGTACTCGCGGTCGCGCGTAATGCTGGTTACGTTGAAGCGCTTCATGTAGTACTTACCGAGCTTTCCGTCGCGGTAAACCACGTTATATATGGTGCGCTTGTCGTTCTTCTTGAATACGGCGACGTGCAGGATGTTCTTGCCGACGAAGATTTTGTCGGCCACGCGCACAACCTTATACTTGCCGTCCTTGTAGAAGATGATGATGTCGTCGATGTCGGAGCAGTTGCAGACGAACTCGTCCTTCTTCAGCGCCGTGCCGATAAAGCCCTCGTTGCGGTTGATGTAGAGCTTCTCGTTGGCCTCAACCACCTTTGTGGCCTCGATGGTGTCGAAGTTCTTTATCTCGGTAAGGCGGGGATGGGCGGCGCCGTATTTCTGCTTAAGGTACCTGAACCAGTCGGCCGTCACCTCAACCATGTCGGCCAGCTTGCGGTCAATGTCGGCAATCTCGGCCTTGAGCCGGGCCATCAGTTCGTCGGCCTTATCCTTGTTGAACTTAAGGATGCGGGCCATCTTGATGTCCATAAGGCGCAGGATGTCGTCCTTAGTCACCTCGCGAATCATCTGCGGATAGAACGGCGTCAGGCGCTCGTCGATGTGTGCGCAGGCGGCGTCCATGTCGGGAGCCTGCTCGAACTTGCGGTCCTTGTATATGCGTTCCTCGATGAAAATCTTCTCGAGCGAGGCGAAGTGGAGCTGCTCCTGCAGCTCGTGCTTGCGTATCTCGAGTTCCTTGCGGAGCAAGTCCATCGTGTGGTTCACCGAATAACGCAGGACGTCGCTTACGGAAAGGAACTGCGGCTTGTCGTTCTCGATGACGCAGCAGTTGGGCGATATGTTGATTTCGCAGTCGGAAAAGGCGTAAAGGGCGTCGATGGTCTTATCAGACGACACGCCCGGAGCCAGGTGAACCTGTATCTCGACCTGTGCCGCCGTATTGTCGTCGACCTTGCGTGCCTTGATTTTTCCCTTCTCGATGGCTTTCAGGATTGAGTCGATAAGCGTAGAAGTGGTCTTGCCGTAAGGTATTTCGCGTATGACGAGCGTCTTGTTGTCAAGCTTCTCTATCTTGGCCCTTACCTTGAGCACGCCGCCGCGCTGGCCGTCGTTATACTTGCTTACGTCAATGCTGCCGCCCGTGGGGAAGTCGGGATATAGCGTGAACGGCTCGCCGTGAAGATAGTTCACGGCGGCGTCGCAAATCTCGTTGAAGTTATGCGGGAGAACTTTCGACGAAAGGCCTACGGCTATGCCCTCGGCGCCCTGCGCCAATAGGAGGGGGAACTTGGCCGGAAGCGTGATGGGTTCCTTGTTTCGTCCGTCGTAGCTGAGCTGCCACTCGGTAGTCTTAGGGTTGAAAACGACGTCGAGCGCGAACTTCGACAGGCGCGCCTCGATATATCGTGGAGCGGCCGCGCGGTCGCCGGTGAGGATGTTGCCCCAGTTTCCCTGGCAGTCAACGAGCAGGTCCTTCTGTCCCAGCTGCACGAGGGCGTCGCCGATGGAGGCGTCGCCGTGGGGGTGGAACTGCATGGTGTGGCCCACGATGTTGGCCACCTTGTTGTAGCGTCCGTCGTCCATGCGCTTCATAGAGTGGAGTATGCGGCGCTGCACGGGCTTAAGTCCGTCCTCTATGTGGGGCACGGCGCGCTCGAGGATTACGTAAGAGGCGTAGTCGAGAAACCAGTTCTGGTACATTCCGCCGAGGTTGCGCACGGCGGAAGCGTCAAAGCGGTTGACGGGCTTAAACTGCCCGTCGGCTTCGGTCTGGCGGTCGCCGTCGGCCTGTTCAAGCATTTCGTCGTCAATTATTTCGTTGTCCATGTATCTTTATTGGTTATCGCAGCAATAAAAACAGCCTTACAAAAGAGCTTCATATAATAAGGTGTGAGCTACATCTTTGCAAAGATACATGAAAAAATCCATACGGACAAAAAATCGGTTTGATTTTAGTTTGCGGGAGCGCGAAGAGGCCGTTGCGAGGCTACACGTGGCCGTCGGCAATTCAGGCGGACGCCATCATGACGACGACAGCAGCGAACATACTCCATCAAGTGAGGCTCGCGGTAATCAGTCATCCTGAACTTGATTTGCCGTCATCCTGAACTTGATTCAGGAACAGTCGTATGCCGCCACGTTGTCCAACGAGGGTGTTTACATTCTATATCCCGTGTCAAGCACGGGATGACGCGATGTGCGAGTACCTCACTTGAAAGAGGATGCGGTCGTAATCAAGAGAACATACTTAAAAACGCCAGTTCGACATAACAGCTATGGGTTCACTAACAACGAAAACGCCCTTTGTAGGGACATAATTTATTATGTCCGCACGCCGCGAAGAGGCGTATTCAGTTGATTTTGTACATAAAAACGTTCTTACAGAACGTGCGGACATAATAAATTATGTCCCTACAAAGGATGTTCTTATTATGCCGAACTTACGTTAAAGAAGATAAGACCCGGACATCCCAAAAACCGCAGATGAATACGGACACTTAACGTCCTGAGAAGGCCGTCGGCAACAACAGGCAAGAGTCTTGACCGAAAAAACGGCAAAAATCGAGCCTCATGGTAATGCATTGACAATCAAAGCATTACGTAAAACGACATAAAATTTAAGGCCGAAAGAAGGCCGTTTTCATGCCGGAAACGGCCTTCTTGAGCGTAAAACATGGCCTTTCAGCACGCTAAAGACAAGCTAAAGCAAGGCAAAAAGACGGCTTTTAGAAGCGAAAATACGGCCTTCAGGCATGAAACTTGCAGTCTGGAGTTAAACGAACGTTAAATTCAGTGACGCTTTTAAGCGATAATTTAACTTTTAAAAAGATTTCATATTCTATTTCAAAGAAATATTTTGTCACGGATTTTTACCATGAAATCCACGGCGTCCGACATCGGCATGAAAACTTTTCAGCAGGGCGCGACGGCCGTTAAAGTTATTTATAGTAACTTTGCAGGACGCTTTAAAACGGACAAAACAAAAATGGAACACCTACGCCCAATAATGCTTGCCGGAACGGGCAGCGACGTCGGCAAGAGCGTATTGGCCGCCGCCCTGTGCCGGATATTCAGGCAAGACGGCTACACGCCGGCGCCCTTCAAGGCGCAGAACATGGCGCTAAACTCGGCCGTGACGCCCGACGGACTGGAAATCGGCCGCGCACAGGCCGTGCAGGCCGAGGCGGCGGGAGTGGCGCCGACGGCCGACATGAACCCCGTGCTGCTGAAACCTACCGGCGACATGACAAGCCAGGTGGTGCTGAACGGACGCGCCACGGGCAACAGCGACGCCTACAGCTACTACAACGGCCAAGGGCGCGAGGAGCTGAGGCGGGCGGCCTGCGACGCCTTCGACCGCCTGGCGGCGACATACAACCCCATTGTGATGGAGGGAGCGGGCAGCATAGCCGAGATAAACCTGAGCGACAGGGACATAGTGAACATGCCCATGGCGCGCCACGCGGGAGCGGCCGTGGTGCTCGTGGCCGACATCGACCGCGGCGGAGTGTTCGCCTCGGCCTACGGCTCGATAATGCTGCAGGGCGAAGCCGACCGACGGCTGATAAAGGGAATAATAGTAAACAAGTTCAGGGGCGACATGCGCCTGTTTGACGACGGCGTGAAGATGATGGAGCGGATATGCGGAGTGCCCGTGCTGGGCGTGGTGCCCTACTTCGACGACATACACATAGAGGCCGAAGACAGCGTGGCATTGGCCGCAAAGGTGAGGACGGCCGACGGCGACGGCAGGGTGCAGGTGGGCGTGGTAATGCTGCGGCACATGAGCAACTTCACCGACTTCGACGCCCTCGAACGCGACCCGCGCGTACATCTGTTTTACACCTGCGACCCCCACGAGGCGGCAAAGGCCGACATCATAATCGTGCCGGGCAGCAAGAACACCATAGCCGACCTTGGCGAACTGCGACGCAACGGCATGGCAGAGGCCGTGACGGAGGCCAGGCGGCGGGGCAAGACGGTGCTCGGGATATGCGGCGGCTACCAGATGTTGGGCGCCGAAGTGGCCGACCCTGACCACGTGGAAGGCGACACGGAGCGCACGGCGGGACTGGGACTGCTGCCCGTAAGCACCCGCCTCGACGGCACGAAGACAACACGCCGGACGGAATTCACCATTGCGGCGTGCGGCGGGGTGAGGATGACGGGCTACGAGATACACAACGGGGTGACATCGCCCACGGGCGACAGGCCCTGCACGCCGCTGTGTACGAAGGCCGACGGCACCACAGACGGCTGCATCGCAGACAACAAATGCATGGGCACATACATGCACGGAATACTCGACAACGCCGCGTTTATCGACTTTCTGCTTGCTCCTTACGCAACCACTGAAAGGCACCGGGCAGAAAGCTATGCGGAATTTAAGGACAGGCAGTATGACCGACTGGCCGAATTCGTAAGACGGCACGTTGACATGGAGAAGGTATATGGGATTTTAGGAGGAAAGAAGTAAGGAAGAGAGGAGTAAGGAGAAAGGCAAAACCGCTATTAATTAAACAATTATGATTTACGGACACGGCGACGACTTATACAGATATGACGGTATGATTAGGGCTAACTTCAGCTCTAACATCTACCAGCATGCCGACCTCGGCGCGCTGAAAAGGCACTTGGCCGAAAGGCTCGACCTGATAGGCAGCTACCCCGAACCGGCACCGCTGCGGCTCGAAAGCGCCTTGGCCGACGAAAGCGGGATTAGCACAGACGAGGTGACGGCCACAAACGGCGCCACCGAGGCCATATACACCATAGCGCATTATCTGGCCGAACGCTTCGGCCGCGACGGCTTTACTAACATTATAAGCGGCCCGACGTTCAGCGAATATGCCGACGCCTGCCGCATGTACGGGTGCCGAACGGCGGCCGACGGGCACGCCGTCAGCGGGCGAAAGGCTTACTGGCTGTGCAACCCAAACAACCCTACGGGCACGGTGAGGACGGCCGACAGCCTGCTCGAAGCCGCCGACGCACGGCCCGACGATGTTTTCATAATAGACCAAAGCTATGAGCACTACACCCTTGAGCCGACAATTACCGACAAGGAGGCCGTAAACAGGGGGAACATCATCCTGCTGCACTCGATGACAAAACGCTTCTGCGTGCCGGGACTGAGGCTCGGCTACGCCACGGCTTGCCGCAGCATAAGCGACGGACTGAAAAGCCTGCGCCGCCCATGGAGCGTAAACGCATTGGCCGCAGAGGCGGGCACGTTCCTTATTTATAATAATGTGAGCGTGCTGCCGCCGCTCGACTCTTATCTCGGCGAGGCGCAACGGCTAAGCGACATGCTTGGAGCAATAAGCGGAATAAGCGTCAGGGAAACAAAAACGAACTTCATGCTGGCACGCATCGAGGGGCGTACTGCGGCATGGCTGAAGGAACGGCTGGCAAGGGAATACGGCCTGCTGATACGCGACGCGGCAAACTTCAGCGTACTTGACGCCCATTATTTCCGCGTGGCGGCACAGACGCCGGAGGAAGACGACATGCTTACAAACGCCGTAAAAGCACTCGCGCAAGAAGCCGAAACGGGCGGAAGGATAATATAACTGACTGAGAATGACACAAATAACAGCAATACTGATAGGCTGGACGGCCGACAAACTGCTGGGCGATCCCGAGCGTCTGCCCCACCCCGTCGTACTGTTCGGCAAACTGATTGCCGCCGGCGAACGGCGCCTCAACCACGGGAAACACCGTCGAATGAAAGGCGCCGCACTGGCCGTAACGCTCATAGCGGCAACGTTCGGCGCTACGGCAGGACTTATTGTATTGTCCGGAATGGCGTCGCCCGCACTGCGCACGGCCGTCGAAGCCGTAATGATATTCTACTGTCTGGCCGGCACCACGCTGATAAAGGAGGTTAAGGGCGTGTTCGCCGCCCTCGACGTATCGACGGAGCAAGGACGAAAGCAGGTGGCACGCATCGTTGGACGCGACACGTCACAGCTGACTGACAACGAGATACGCAAGGCTGCTCTGGAAACGTTGGCCGAGAACCTGAGCGACGGCGTAATCGCGCCGATGTTCTGGTTGCTGCTGCTCGGTGTGCCTGGCATGGCTGCGTATAAGATGATTAACACGCTCGACTCGATGATAGGCTACCGCACGGAGCGCTACAAGCGCTTCGGCACGGCAGCCGCAAGGATTGACGACGCGGCCAACTACATACCCGCACGACTGACGGCACTGCTAATGATAGCGGTGGCGGGCAAGCCTGAGCTGCTGAAATTCGTAGCGCGCAACGGCAAGAGGCACGCCAGTCCGAACAGCGGTTACCCCGAAGCGGCGCTCGCCGGCATACTTAACTGCCGTTTCGGCGGCGGCCATTACTACTTCAACGAATACTTCGACAAGCCTTTCATCGGCGACAACGACCGCCAACTGACCAAAAACGACCTGCGGAAAGCCGCCACGGTAAACACCCTGGCTGAAGCCGCAATGCTCGTAATATTAATAATGTGCAGGGTACTTGTTGCGTAAACATACATTAAAAGCAAAAGAAAAGATGGGAAACATTTGCAAGTTTGTATCTAATTAATTACTTTTGCAACATGGAAGGCGACAAAGAACATGTAAGAAAAGTCTATTGGACAATGGAATTTAAACAATTCTACAACGGACTGCCTGACAAAGTAAAGATGAAATTCGACTATACGCTTGAGATTGTCAAGACGGAACGCGTTATTTCAACAAAGTTCGTAAAGCATTTGGAAAATACAGACCTTTATGAGATGCGCGTTTCAGTAGACAGCAACGAATACAGGACCATATTGTTCACCATGGACGACGACAACGTAATGTCTGCAACAGAAATCATCTTGTTAAACACATTCATGAAGAAGTCGAACAAGGACTATAAGAAACAAATCAGATTAGCGGAAAACATATTAAATAGGATTAGCAATGAGGAAGATAGACAAAAGCAAACTGATTGATGCCGAAACGGTATTAACTGAAAAATACGGCGCTCCCGGTTCTGAAAGCCGTAAGGCGTTTGACGAAAAAGCGCATGCATATTATTACGGCGTCATCCTGCGCGACAGACGCAAGGAGCTGAAGATGACACAAAGCGAACTTGCAGAAAAAGCGGGTACGGTAAGAAGTTATATCGCAAGGATTGAACGAGGAGAAACCGACATGCAACTCTCCAGCTTCCTGCGCATCGCCCATGCATTGAAGATTGAATTTACGCCCGTGTACGGATGAAGCCCAAGCATTAATGGCTAACTTGTGGAAGAACATATTGTTATATTTCCTTTGAAATATACATTCAATAGAAATATGCGAAAACAGACTGGAATTTTTTACAAATGCAGTCACAGCATATCAAGCAATCAACAACTATATTGTCTACTCACTTAAAGATGCAATAATTAAAGAAAACGATTTTTAAATCGTGTGGGTCGACACAAGTCGGACATCTGTGTGACACATCCGAACGATACCGACAAAAACGAATAAAAGACAGGTTTCTTGGGCATTTATTTTGAGTTTAGCACGATTTGCATTATCTTTGCACCTGCTTTCGGTGAGCATGAGCCATCGTAAGAGGCGCCTGTGGCGAAATTGGTAGACGCGCCAGACTTAGGATCTGGTGTTTTGCGACGTGTAGGTTCGAGTCCTATCAGGCGCACAACGGCAAGGGCCGGATGATTGAACGTTCAATCATCCGGCCCTTGCCGTTGTGCCTATAACAGGCGTTCAAGTAAGAAAACAGCCTTATTACGGCTAAAGACTGCTTTTATTTACGTTCGTCTTTCAATTTCTTGTCTTGCTTATTAAAATAAACATAACCGACAACCGCAATCATTATAACCATTACAGAAACCACTATTGCTCCCATTATCATTTCTCCTTATCTTTAAACATTAACAAACCCATAAACAACGTAACCAACACTGCCACAACAATTAATGCGTACATGTACCATGCCCAATTGTCCATACCGTTAAACAGCGATGACAACAACACGGCGGTAGTCATGTATTTGGCTATGTCCATAAGCCATTTGCCCAATTCTTTTTTCATATAATGCAAAGATTATGCAAACGAGCGGCAAGAAAGTTCACTTTCAGTTGCCCGAGTGCAGCTTATCTTATGCAAAGATAACGCAAACGAGCGGAATGTAAGCTTGCTTACTAATTCCCGAGTGCAGCTTATCTTATGCAAAGATAAGAATTAATTTGCAAAAAGCAAAATTGTCATATGCAATTAACTGCTGCGCATCGCCCACTCGCGCGGAATGGGGCGAAACGACGGCTCATATCACGCCGAAACGGCGCAGGGCGTTGCTAATGCCGTCATCGTCGACGCTCGTCGTGACGTAATCGGCCACGGCCTTTACATCGTCGGCCGCGTTGCCTATGGCTACACCGACACCCGCCTCACGAAGGATTGACCTGTCGTTGCCGCCGTCGCCGAAGGCCATCGTTTCGGAAACGTCCAAGCCGAGATATGCGGCCATAGTACGCAAGGCCGAACCTTTATCGGCCCCGCGCGCGGTTATGTCGGTGAAGTCGGGATACCAGCGCGCCGAAACGCAATGCGGCAACAGGGGCATAAGCCGCCGCTCGGCAGGCATGTCGATGATGGGCGTAAGCTGGATTATACGCTGCGAGAGGACATCCTCTACGTCGATGTCCTCGCCTAGGTTGCTGACGTTGAGCATACGGCGGAACAGGCGGTCAACCTCGGCATTGTCGTTGCGCACGGTCAGGTCGCGCTCGCCTACCACGAGCATGGCAAACCCCTCACGGTCGGCCGCCCCTACCAAGGCGCGCGCCTCCGCTTCGGGTATGGATATGCAGCTTACCACCTTATCGCCGACCATGCTGCAGGCGCCGTTAGCCGTGATGTATCCGTCAATCAAATGCTCTATTTGGCCGAGATTGTTGATAAGCCTGACCGGCCGCCCCGTCGAAATATACACGCCTACGCCGCGACGCTTGGCCTCGGATATGGCGTCGACGGCCGACTGCGGTATATGATGGGTATTGAAACTGACGAGCGTACCGTCAATATCGAAGAACAATGCTTTTATCATGAATAAAGAGTTTATAATCTGGCAACATCGCCCAAACCTCACGTCAAGGCTTGATTTCGCCATGCAAAAGTACGTCTTTTATTTATCATAGTATCTTCCCGCAGTAAAATTGTTCTTAAAAACAGCCTTTAAATATCCGCCGGCGGAATTATTTGCGCCTTTTCCCGGCGGGCGCTTTCGGTTTGTTGCGTTTCCGCCTGCTTTTACTTACAGTTTTCACTCGCTTCATGCCCGTTTGCAAAAGGCGGCCTTTTACAGCGTGAAAGGCCGCCTCTCGGAAGGTAAAAAGCCATGTATTGAAGGCTGAAACGACGCCGTTTGAAACCGTAACCGGCGTCATTACACTAAAAAATAATCAGGCCGACAGGTTTTAAACACAATATTTTGCCACTTATCACGTTATTATCTTTAATGGAAATCGCCTGCAGCGGCAGAATGTTTTAAAACGACACAATTGTTTAAGGAAAACAAAATGAGAATAAGGAAACTTTTCACCAAGCTTGAGTTAAGACGGCGCAAGAAGCGCATTTCGCTCATGCTCGGCTGCATAGCAGCAGTGGTAGTGGCGTACATAATCATCACTTGGCCCCGAAAGACCGAGCCCGAACCGCCGATTGTGGCCGTAGAGCCTGTCGGTGTGGAGGACGTCGAGATATACGGCGACTACGTAGGCCGCGTACGCGCGCAGCAGTTCGTAGAGGTGCGCGCCCGCGTCGAGGGCTTCCTCGAGCGCATGGCGTTCGCCGAAGGAACGTACGTGAAGAAAGGGCAGGTGCTCTTCGTCATAGACCAAAGACAATACAAGGCTAAGGCCGACAAAGCCCGCGCCCAGCTGCGCAAGGACTCGGCCCTCGTGCGCAAGACCAAGCGCGACCTTGACCGCATACGCCCGCTGTTCGAGCAGAACGCCGCCAGCCGCGTTGACCTCGACAACGCCATCGCCGCTTACGAAACGGCCGTGGCAAGCATGGGCATGAGCCGCGCCGACCTTGACCAGGCCGAGCAGGAGCTTAGCTACACTTACGTGCGCTCGCCCATCTCGGGATACATCAGCGAGAGGCTCGTAGACTTGGGTACGCTGGTGGGCACCAGCGGCAAGTCGCTGCTGGCCACCGTCGTTAAAAGCGACACGGTGCTTGTAGACTTCAGCATGACGGCCCTTGACTATCTCAAGAGCAAGGAGCGCAACGTCAACCTGGGACACCGCGACTCGTCGCGCTCATGGCAGCCGTTCGTAACCATCACGCTGGCCGACAACAGCGTATATCCGTACAAGGGACTGGTTGACTTCGCCGAACCGCAGGTAAGCCCGAAGACGGGTACGTTCTCGGTGCGTGCCGAAATGCCCAACCCCGAGCACGTGCTGCTGCCCGGACAGTTCACCAAGGTGCACGCCCTGCTCGACGTTCGCGAGAAAGCCACGGTGGTGCCGCAGAAGGCTCTCATAATAGAAAAAGGCGGAGCATACGTCTTCGTGATGCGCCGCGACTCTACGGCAGAGCGCCGCTTCATCGAGCTTGGCCCCGAGTTCGGCAACAAGGTAGTCGTAGAACGCGGCCTGGCTCCCGGCGAAACGATTATCAGCGAAGGCTACAACAAGCTGACGCCGGGAATGAAAGTGCGCGTGGCCGCAAGGCGGAAAGCGACACGGGAAAAAGCCAAATGAACCAAACCATCTGACAAATGAAAGTAAACTTCTTCATAGACCGCCCGGTATTCTCCATCGTCATATCGGTGCTGATCGTCATCATCGGACTCATCGGACTTACGATGTTGCCCATCGACCAGTATCCGCAGATAACGCCGCCCGTGGTGAAAATCAGCGCATCATACCCCGGAGCAAGCGCACTGACGGTGTCGCAGGCCGTGGCAACGCCCATCGAACAGGAACTGAACGGCACGCCGGGCATGCTCTACATGGAGTCAAACAGCTCTAACTCAGGCTCTTTCTCGGCTACGGTGACGTTTGACATCTCGTCAGACCCCGACCTGGCAGCCGTCGAAATACAAAACCGAATAAAGCTGGCTGAATCACGTCTGCCGGCCGAAGTCGTACAGAACGGTATCGAGATAGAGAAACAGGCCGCCAGCCAGCTGCTCACCATCTGCCTCACCTCCGACGACCCGAAGTTTGACGAAATATATCTTAGCAACTTCGCCACGCTGAACGTGCTCGACCTGCTGCGCCGAATACCCGGCGTCGGACGAGTGTCGAACATCGGAAGCCGTTACTACGCCATGCAGATATGGGTCGACCCGGCGCGTCTGGCCAGCTTCGGACTGACCGTGCAGGACGTGCAGAACGCCCTGAAAGACCAAAACCGCGAGTCGGCCGCGGGCGTACTTGGACAGCAGCCTGTAAGCGGACTCGACTTCACCATACCCATAACGGCGCAGGGCCGACTGTCAACCGCCGCGCAGTTTGAGGAAATCGTGCTGCGCGCCGACGCCGACGGCTCGTTCATCCGACTAAGGGACGTGGCGCGCGTGTCGCTCGAAGCGCAGTCGTATAACACCGAGAGCGGTATCAACGGAGGCAACGCCGCCGTACTGGGAGTGTACATGCTGCCCGGAGCCAACGCCATGGAAGTGGCCGAAAAGGTGAAACAGACAATGGAGGAAATCAGCAGGACGTTCCCCGAAGGAATGGAATACAAGATTCCCTTCGACATGACTACGTACATATCGGAGTCGGTACACGAGGTGTACAAGACCCTCTTCGAGGCCCTCGTGCTGGTAATCATCGTCGTGTTCCTCTTCCTGCAGAGCTGGAGAGCAACGGTGATACCGCTCGTGGCCGTGCCGATTTCGCTCATAGGAACGTTCGGCTTCATGCTCATCATGGGCTTCTCGCTCAACATCCTGACGCTGCTCGGACTTGTGTTGGCCATCGGCTTGGTGGTCGACGACGCCATAGTGGTGGTGGAAAACGTCGAACGCATCATGGAGGAGGAACACCTCAGCCCCTACGAGGCCACAAAGAAAGCCATGAGCGGACTGACCGGGGCGCTCATTGCCACGTCAATGGTGCTGGCGGCGGTGTTCGTTCCGGTGAGCTTCCTTTCGGGAATAACCGGCCAGCTGTACCGCCAGTTCAGCGTAACGATAGTCATCTCGGTGCTGCTTTCAACCATCGTGGCCCTCACGCTAAGCCCCGTGATGTGCTCGCTCATACTGAAACCCGTAGACAAGAACAAGCCTAAGAACCGCATATTCAGGGCAATCAACCGCTGGCTCGACTTCGGCAACAGCAAATATCTTTCCGGAATAGGACATATCATAAAGAACCCGCGCCGCGTGGGCGTAGGCTTCTGCATGGTGATAATAATGATTTTCATACTCTACCGCCTCACGCCAACGAGCTTCCTGCCGGCCGAAGACCAGGGATACTTCACCGTTGAGCTTGAAATGCCGGAGGGAACGACGCTCGAACGAACACGTGCCGTGACCGAACGCGCCGTGAAGTACCTCATGCAAGACCCCTCGGTGGAGTACGTCCAGAACGTAACGGGTACCAGTCCGCGCGTCGGCACCAGCCAGAACCGCGCCCAACTGACGGTAATCTTGAAGGAATGGAAGAAGCGCGACGACACCACCATCGGCGACATCATGGCCGGAGTGAGCCGCGAACTGACCGAATATCCCGAGTGTAAGTTCTATCTTTCCACCCCGCCCGTCATCCCGGGCCTCGGCTCTTCGGGCGGCTTCGAGATGCAGCTCGAGGCGCACGGCGACGCTACTTACGACGACCTTGTGCGTGCCGCCGACACTCTGATGCACTATGCGGCGCAGCGCAAGGAGCTGTCAGGCCTGTCGTCGTCGCTCCAGGCCGAGATACCGCAGCTTTATTTCGACGTCGACCGCGACAAGGTGAAGATGCTCGGCGTGCCGATGGCTGACGTATTCTCTACCATTAAGGCATATACCGGCTCGGTGTACGTCAACGACTTCAACATGTTCAACCGCATCTACCGCGTCTACATACAGGCCGAGGCGCCCTACCGCGAGCACCGCGACAACATAAGCCTTTACTTCGTGCGCGGAGCCGACGGCGACATGATACCGCTGACGGCCCTCGGCACGACCAACTACACTACCGGTCCGGGCAGCATAAAACGCTTCAACATGTTCAACACGGCCATCATCCGAGGCACGGCGGCACAGGGCTACAGCTCCGGCCAGGCCATGGAGGTGATGGAAGAATTGGTGCGCACACACCTGCCCGACAACATCGGACTTGAATGGAGCGGACTGTCATACCAGGAGAAGCAGGCCGGCGGACAGACAGGACTCGTGCTCGCGCTGGTGTTCCTCTTCGTGTTCCTCTTCCTGGCCGCGCTCTACGAGAGCTGGAGCGTGCCCGTGGCGGTGCTCCTGTCGCTGCCCGTGGCCGCCTTGGGCGCCTACATCGGCGTGACCGTATGCGGTCTTGAGAACGACACTTACTTCCAAATCGGACTCGTCATGCTGATGGGTCTTGCCGCCAAGAACGCCATCCTCATCGTTGAGTTCGCAAAAGACGAGGCCGACAAGGGCGTCAACCTGTTCCGTGCGGCACTAAACGCGGCGCGCCTGCGCTTCCGCCCCATCCTCATGACGTCGTTCGCCTTCATCCTCGGTATCCTGCCCATGGTGGTTGCCTCTGGCCCCGGCGCCGCCAGCCGCAGGGCAATCGGCACGGGAGTGTTCTTCGGAATGATAGCCGCCGTCACCGTAGGCATACTTCTCATACCGTTCTTCTTCACGATGGTTTACAGAGTCAAGGCGAAGAGAAGCGCCCGACAAACCAAAGCAATACAACATAAGGAAACATTATGACACGTAAACTTAAGCATATCCGCAACCTGGCCGTCGCAGCAACGGCGCTGCTCCTGGCGGCGTCGTGCAAGATAGGGCACCACTACGTGCGGCCGGACATAGAGATGCCGGCCACGCTGGCCGAGGACGCCACGGCCGACTCAGCCTCGCTGGCCGACCGCTCGTGGACCGAGATATACACGGACTCAATCCTGCAGGGGCATATACGCAAGTCGCTGACTTACAACAAGGACATGCTGATGGCCGCGGCACGGGTGAAAGAGCTGGCCGCACGCAAGCGCATCGACTTTGCGAACCTCTTCCCTTCGCTCGGACTCAGGGTGTACGGAGAGAAGGAACGCGACAACTACGGCGGCGACAGCCCGTCGGACGACAACCAGTTTGACCTGAAGGCGAACATCTCCTGGGAGCTTGACCTATGGGGAAAGCTGCGCTGGGCCCACGACGCCAGCATGGCGGAGTTCATGGCTTCGGTCGAAAACCAGCGTGCCGTGCGGATGAGCCTGATAGCGCAGGTGGCGCAGGCTTACTACGAACTCGTTGCGCTCGACAACGAGCTTGACATCATCAGGCAGACGCTGACGGCGCGCCGCGAGAGCGAGCACCTGGCAAAAATACGCTACGAAGGCGGACTAACGTCGGAGGTGACCTACCGCCAGGCGCAGGTAGAGCTTTCGCGCACGGCCACTCTCGTACCCGACCTTGAGCGCCAAATCACGGCGAAGGAGAACGAGCTGGCCTTCCTCACGGGCGACTATCCCCACCACATAGCACGCTCCACGCTTCCGCAGGAGCTTAGTCTGCCCGACAGTCTGCCCGTAGGCCTGCCCTCGTCGCTCTTAGAGCGCAGGCCGGACGTGCGCGAAGCCGAGCAAAACCTTATCGCAGCCAACGCCGCCGTAGGCGTGGCTTACACCAGCATGTTTCCCAACATATCGCTTACGGCACAGCTCGGCGCCGAGAGCGAAGAGCTGAAAGACCTGCTCCACTCGCCTTACCACCTGCTGAGCGTCAGCCTCCTGCAGCCAATCTTCGCCATGGGCAAGAACATCGCGCGGCACAAGGCGGCCAAGGCGGCCTACGAACGCGCCGTCTACGCCTACGAGAAAGCCGTGCTCACGGCCTTCCGCGACGCTTACGACGCCATAGCCAGCTTCAACAAGGTGAAGGAAATATACAAGACGCGCTACACGCTCGAGAACTCGTCGCGCACGGCCCTCTCGCTCGCCCTCGTGCAGTACGTCAACGGCGCGATAGGCTACATGGACCTGCTCGACGCACAACGTACTTACCTCGACGCGCAGATAAGCCTCAGCAACGCCCTACTCGACAGCCAGTTAGCCACCGTCAACCTTTATAAGGCGCTCGGCGGAGGATGGAAGTAATTTTTATAGCAGACGAGTGACAAGCAAACAAGCAGACAAGTTTACAGTGACAAGCAGACAAGTTTACAGTAACGAGCCGTTAGCAGAGAAGCAGACAAGTGACAAGCAGACGGGCAATGAGCCGGCAATGGGAACCGACTTGTCTGCTCGTATCTCGTCTACTTGTCTGCTACTAAAAGAATTATCGGCTCTCGGCAGCGACGAGAAGGCACGCCACCTGGCACGCTTCTTCAAGACGGGCAAGGGGCAATACGGCGAGGGCGACCGCTTCCTCGGCCTGCCCGTGCCGCTCACAAGGAGCGTCGCCAGGCAGCATAAGGACACAAGCCTTGCAACGGCCGAGGCTCTCTTACAATCCGAATGGCACGAGGCGCGCCTCTGCGCCCTGCTCATAATGGCCGAAAAGATGAAGCGCGCCAAGGCCGACGAGGCCGAACTTATATACAAGGCATACCTTGCCAACACGCACCGCATAAACAACTGGGACCTCGTTGACCTCTCAGCGCCGCAGGTTGTCGGCAAATATCTTGATGACAAGCCGCGCGACATACTGTATGAACTTGCCTCCAGCCCCCTGCTTTGGGACAACCGCATAGCCATAGTGTCGACCTTCGCCTTCATAAAGAAAGGCAACCTCAACGACACTTTCGCGCTCGCCCTGCGCCTTATCGGCCACAAGCACGACCTGATGCACAAGGCCGTGGGCTGGATGTTGCGCGAGGCCGGCAAGCGCGACCTCGCCCGCCTGCGCCGTTTCGTCTACGAGCATGTGCACGAAATGCCCCGCACAATGCTGCGCTACGCCATCGAGAAGTTTCCCGAAGACGAACGCCGGGCTATCTTAAAGATGTAGCCGACACGCCCCACAATCAATAAAAGCATTACATAAGAATAAAAATTAGGCAACAGGAGCCAGACTCTTGAAGCCGGAACATATAAAGAAAAACGCGTTTTTTTTACATTTGTCTTTAGTCATGTAAAAAAACGCGTTTTTCTTTATATATTTGCATGGATAAAAGTCCGCACCCTGTTATGAAACGTATTATACACACAATATTGCAAAAAATGTTTTTTCAGAACGTACGAGCATAATGAACCAAAGGTCAGTGAAAGCTAATTATGTTACTACAAAGAAATATTCTCTTATCGTCTTTAGTGTATTACAACGGACGTTTGCAACAAATTGACTTTCAATAACTTACGTCCACCATACTGAAAGGCGGCAAATTGCGTTGCGATTTGCCGCCTTTTAGCGTGCCGTTTGCCGCCTTTCGCGCCGCGAAAGGCGGCATATTGGAGGAAGGGTGATTATGAGGGAAGTTACGGCAGGTCTGAAAGAACCTGAAGAAGTGCGACGCTGGCCATCAGCAAAGCACGCCTGACTGAATCCCGCCATGAAGGTCGTGACGGGCGCAAGGTCGCATCATGGATGGGCCTTTGAGTGTTATTTTTCAGCCAACACTCCCTTTATCTCCGTGATTTTTCGTAATTTTGCAGCCGGATTATAATCACACTAAGGTAAAAGAAAATGAACATCGAAGCCCAAATAAGCCGCTCGGCACAGGCCGCAGTGAAGGCTCTCTACGGACAGGAAGTGCCCGAGAAGATGATACAGTTGCAGAAGACGAAGCGCGAGTTTGAAGGACACTTGACGCTGGTGGTGTTCCCCCTGCTCAAGACGTCGCGCAAGAAGCCGGAGGAAACGGCTGAGGACATAGGCCGCTGGCTCGTGGAAAACGAGAAGGCCGTGGCCTCTTACAACGTCGTAAAGGGTTTCTTGAACCTCACGGTGTCGCCTGAGGCGTGGCTGGCGCTGCTGGCCGACATCAACGCCGACGAGCATTACGGCGAGCGGAAGGCCGGTGACGACGCCCCGCTGGTGATGATCGAGTACTCGTCGCCCAACACCAACAAGCCGCTTCACCTCGGCCACGTGCGCAACAACCTGCTGGGCTGGAGCCTGGCGCAGATAATGCAGGCCAACGGCAACCGCGTGGTGAAGACCAACATCGTGAACGACCGCGGCATACACATCTGCAA
>CALUKU010000018.1 GCA_944321295.1 uncultured Prevotella sp. | reverse complement strand
GTGCTGCGCACTACGGCCGACCAGCCCGACAACCTCTTCGAGATAACCGAAGCCCACGACTATACCATCACGCTTAACCTGCTTGACGGCACTATGGCCATTGTCAAGTCAGACGGCGTTAAGCCGCCTTACGACGCGATATGGTTCATCGACGGCATGGACGGCTACAGCTTCAAGCCGATGACGCAGGACGGCCTTGACCCGTTCCTCTTCCGTTACGGCGCCGAGTTCAACAACGAGGGCGACTTCAAGTTCGCAACGGCCAGCGGCAGTTGGGAGAACAACTACAAGGCCACTCAGCCCGACGCGCCTTACACCGACACGTCAGTAGAGTTCGTGAAGGGCTTCGACCCCGACAATAAGTGGCGCCTGAAGGCTGACGAACTGGGCAAGGCTTACAAGATATGCCTCGACATACGCAGCGGCAAGGAGCGCATGATGATGCGCGAGTTCACGCCTTACGCCGGGATGTGGCTCGTGGGCGACGCAGCGCCCGGCGGATGGTCGCTCGACGTTGCCGAGCCTATGACGCAAGACCCGTCGAACCCCTACGTGATGACATGGACCGGAACGCTCAACACGGGCGAGCTGAAGTTCACCTGCGACAAGAAGAGCGACTGGATGGGAGCATGGTTCATGCCGGCCGTCAACGGCTCAGCGCCCACAGGACAGGAGGAGAAAATGCTCTTCATCGACAAGTCTGACGACAACCTGAAGGCGCAATATCTTGAGGTTGAAATCAATAACGTCGACAACAAGTGGAAGATAGCCGAGGCCGGAACGTACAAGATTACGCTCAACCAGCTTACCGAAACAATAACAATAGTAAAACAATAACGCAATGAGAAAACTGATATATTCGGTCGTCGCGCTGCTTGCGCTGTGGTCGTGCAGCGACGACGACAACGCTACGGCCATGCCCGAGGTGGACATTACGGGCGAAGTGACTAACGTTGTGAAGGTGAACGCCAACCTCACCGTAAGCCTGTCTACCGACAAGGCCTGCTATAAGCCCGGCGAGGCGGTCACCTTCACCGCCGAGGCCGACCTGCCTGCAGGCGCCAAGGTGCGCTATCGCAACGGCTCTGAAGTGATAGACGAGCAGGCCGCCGGCGGCCGCACGTGGACGTGGACGGCGCCCGCCGCCGACTTCACGGGCTATCTCGTAGACGTTTACCGCACCGAGGCCGACGGCTCTGAAACCGTGCTCGGCACCATCGGCGTAGACGTTTCGAGCGATTGGACGCGCTTCCCGCGCTACGGCTTCGTGGCTACGTTCGACGCGTCGAAGACCGCTGACGGCGTGATAGAGCAGGAGATGGCCTTCCTCAACCGCTGCCACATCAACGGAGTGCAGTTCCAGGACTGGCACAACAAGCACCACTGGCCCCTCGGCGGCACCCGCGAGCAGCCCGCCGAGGTGTATAAGGACATTGCCAACCGCGACGTCTACGCGTCGGTAATCAAGAAGTACATCGACGTGCAGCACGCTTACGGCATGAAGGCCATGTTCTACAACCTCTGCTTCGGCGCCCTGGCTGACGCCGCCGATGACGGTGTCAAGGAGCAGTGGTACCTGTTCAAGGACACCAAGCACACCACGAAGGACTCTCATGACCTGCCCGACTCGTGGAAGAGCGACATCTACCTCGTTGACCCGAGCAACAAGGAGTGGCAGCAGTACATAGCCGACAGGAACGACGACGTGTACGCCTGCTTCGACTTCGACGGCTACCAGATCGACCAGCTGGGCGACCGTGGCAACCTGTACACCTACGACGGCGGCAAGGCCAACCTGCAGCTGGGCTACGAGTCGTTCGTAAAGGCCATGAAGGAGCGCCGTCCCGACAAGCGCCTCGTCATGAACGCCGTGAGCAGCTACGGCACTTACTCGATAGCCCAGGGCGACGTTGACTTCCTCTACAACGAGCTGTGGGACAGCGAGGCGTCGTTCAGCTCGCTGCGCGACGTCATCCACAACAACAGCCTTTACGGCCGCCACGAGCTTCAGACGGTGTTCGCGGCATACATGAACTACACCAAGGCAGACAACCCCGGCGAGTTCAACACCCCCGGAGTGCTGCTCGCCGACGCCGTGATGTTCGCCCTCGGAGGCTCCCACCTCGAGCTTGGCGACCACATGCTCTGCAAGGAGTATTTTCCCAACAGCAACCTTACGATGACGCAGGAGCTTAAGGACGCCATCGTGCGTTACTACGACTTCATGACCGCCTACCAGAACCTGCTGCGCGGCGGAGGCGAGGAAACCGAGGCCGGCGTAAGCTCTACGTCTGACGTCAAGGTGGCCGCGTGGCCGCCCGCATTAGGCAACGTCACCACGTTCGCACGCCAGGTGGGCGACAGGAAGGTGGTTCACCTGCTCAACTTCATCGACGCCGACAACCTCAGCTGGCGCGACATGCAGGGCACCATGCCCGAGCCGGGCCTCGTGGAGAACCTGCCGCTGCGCATGAAGGCTACGGCCAAGGTCAACCGTATATGGGTGGCAACGCCCGACGCGCTCGGAGGCGCCGTGCAGGAGCTGCCCTTCAAGCAGGCCGGCGGCGAGGTGACGTTCACCGTGCCGTCGCTGAAATACTGGACGATGATAGTAGTTGAATAATCCTTCACTTTTTACATGCTTCACCGAAGGCCGCCTTTTGCACGTCAAGAGGCGGCCTTTTAGCGTGTAAAAGGCCGCCTTTCGCAAGGCAAGAGGCGGCCTTTTGCAAACCGCTTGACAGCCAACGGGTTACGGAGAGGTGGGAAGGTGAGAAGGTGAAAGGGGGAGAAAAGCCCTTGTCTGCTCGTCCTTTGTCTGCTCGTCTGCTTGTAACTTGTTTCTTGTCAGCTTGTCCCTTGTCTGCTCGTCTGCTCAAAAATAGTTTTTAATATTTAAAATTTCGCCACGTCGTTTTTTTTTAGTACTTTTGCACGTTATTATACATAAACTCGAAAATGGCAGAAAATCAGACTAACGAGAACAATTATTCGGCCAGTAACATCCAGGTGCTCGAAGGCCTGGAGGCCGTGCGCAAGCGCCCGGCGATGTACATCGGCGACATCAGCGAGAAAGGACTTCACCACTTGGTGAACGAAACCGTCGACAACTCTATCGACGAGGCGATGGCCGGATATTGCACCCACATAGAAGTTACAATCAACGAAGACAACTCGATAACCGTGCAGGACAACGGCCGAGGCATACCCGTCGACGAGCACAAGAAGCTGCACAAGTCGGCCCTCGAGGTCGTAATGACCGTCCTCCACGCCGGAGGTAAGTTCGACAAAGGCTCCTACAAGGTGTCAGGCGGTCTGCACGGCGTCGGCGTATCGTGCGTCAACGCCCTGTCAACGCGCATGATGTCGCAGGTGTTCCGCGACGGCAAGATATACCAGCAGGAGTACGAAAAGGGCAAGCCGCTCTATCCCGTCAAGGTGGTAGGCGAAACCGAGCTGCGCGGAACGCGCCAGCAGTTCTGGCCAGACCCCACCATCTTCACCACGACCGTTTACAAATACGACATCATAGCCAAGCGCATGCGCGAGCTGGCATACCTCAACGCCGGCATAAAAATCACGCTTACCGACCTCCGTCCCGACGAGGAGGGCAAGACGAAGCAGGAGGTGTTCCACGCCGTTGACGGCCTCAAGGAGTTCGTCCGCTACATCGACCGCCACCGCACCCATCTCTTCGACGACGTAATCTACCTCAAGACAGAGAAGCAGGGCATACCCATCGAGGTGGCCGTGATGTACAACACCGACTATTCGGAGAACATCCACTCTTACGTCAACAACATCAACACCATAGAAGGCGGCACCCACCTCGTGGGCTTCCGCATGGCATTGACGGCCACTCTTAAGAAGTACGCCGACAACGACCCCTCGATATCAAAGCAAATCGAGAAGGCCAAGATCGAAATAGCCGGCGAAGACTTCCGCGAAGGCCTGACGGCAGTCATCTCGATAAAGGTGGCCGAGCCGCAGTTTGAGGGCCAGACGAAGACCAAGCTGGGCAACAGCGAGGTCACCGGAGCCGTGCGCCAGGCCGTATCGGAGGCTCTGACGTACTATCTGGAAGAACACCCCAAGGAGGCTAAGATGATATGCGACAAGGTCATTCTGGCCGCCACGGCGCGCATCGCGGCGCGAAAGGCCCGCGAGAGCGTGCAGCGCAAGAACCCCATGAGCGGCGGCGGACTGCCCGGAAAGCTGGCCGACTGCTCCAACAA
The DNA here is from genome assembly GCA_944321295.1 of uncultured Prevotella sp. Lineage (GTDB taxonomy): Bacteria > Bacteroidota > Bacteroidia > Bacteroidales > Bacteroidaceae > Prevotella. Next base: position 54,316 of record CALUKU010000018.1, on the reverse strand, counting down.
AGACCCCAAGGAGTGTGAGATATTCCTCGTCGAGGGTGACTCCGCGGGCGGTTCTGCCAAGCAGGGACGCAACCGCTTCACCCAAGCCATACTGCCCTTGAGGGGCAAAATCCTGAACGTTGAGAAGGTAATGTGGCACAAGGTGTTCGAGAGCGAGTCGGTCATGAACATCATCCAGAGTATCGGCGTGCGCTTCGGCGTCGACGGCGAGGACGACAAGGAGGCCAACATCGACAAGCTGCGCTACGACAAAATCATCATCATGACCGACGCCGACGTCGATGGTTCGCACATCGACACGCTCATCATGACGCTCTTCTACCGCTTCATGCCGAAGGTGATACAGGAAGGACACTTGTATATCGCCACTCCGCCGCTTTACCTCTGCACGTATAAGAACAAGGTTAAGGAGTACTGCTACACCGACCAGCAGCGCCAGGCGTTCCTCGACAAGTACGGAAACGGCGTCGACGACGACAAGAACATACACACGCAGCGCTATAAAGGTCTTGGTGAGATGAACCCCGAGCAGCTCTGGGAAACCACCATGAACCCCGAAACGCGCCTCCTTAAGCAGGTTACCATCGAGAACGCGGCCGAGGCCGACGAGATATTCTCAATGCTCATGGGCGACGACGTGGAGCCGCGCCGCCAGTTCATAGAGGAAAACGCCACCTACGCCAACATCGACGCATGATGTAAGGGTGAGAAGGTGAGAAAGTGAGAAAGAAATGCTGAAATGCAGCAGTCTTTCTCACCTTCTTGTTTTGTTTGTTTCTCACCTTCTCACTTTCTCACCTTCTCACCCTTTCTTCGTTGCCTTTATGAAGTAAGTAATCAGCAGCACGTAAGCCACGAGGGCGCACACCTCCGACATCGGGTTGGCCAGCCACTCGTTGTTCATCAGGTTGACGCCGCCGAAGCGCAGCAGCGCGCTGAGCACTCCCATGAGCGCTCCTCCGGCAATGAAGCCGCTGGCGATGAGCGTGCCTTTCTCGCCGCGGGCTTGGTTAACCTCGGGATTCTTGGAGCGTGTGGTGACATACCAGTTGATGGCTCCGCCCACGAGCAGCGGGATGTTGAGCTGTATCGGGATGAACATGCCGAGGGCGAAGGCAAGCGCGGGCACCTTGCAGAGCGTCAGGATGATGGCTATCACGGCGCCGATGCCGTAGAGAATCCAAGGCGCGTCGACGCCGTTCATCAGCGGGTCGATGACAGCCGCCATGGCGTTGGCCTGCGGGGCGGCCAGCTGTCCGCTTGAGAAGCCGTAGGTCTTGTCGAGCAAAATCATCACTCCGCCCACGGTTGCGGCCGACACCAGCGTGCCGAGGAACTTCCATGTCTCCTGCTTCTTGGGCGTAGTGCCGAGCCAGTAGCCTATCTTAAGGTCGGTGACGAAGGCTCCGGCCATCGACAGGGCCGTGCATACTACGCCGCCCATGATGAGCGCCGCCACCATGCCGCCCGTGCCCTTGAGGCCTACGGCCACCATAACCACGGAGGCGAGGATTAGCGTCATGAGCGTCATGCCCGACACGGGGTTGCTGCCTACGATGGCTATCGCGTTGGCGGCCACGGTGGTGAAGAGGAAGGCTATAATCGCAACGAGCAGTATGCCGACGACGGCGAAGAGCATGTTGCCCTTCATCACGCCTGCCCAGAAGAAGATGAAGGTTATCAGAATGGTTGCTATCGAGCCGATGGCGATAATCTTAAACGGTATGTCGCGCTGCGTGCGCTTGGTCTGGCGGCCGTCGTTCTTGCCTCCGCGCATTTCGCGCGCGGCCAGGCCAACGGCGTTCTTGATTATTCCCCAAGAGTTGATTATGCCTATTATGCCGGCCATGGCTATGCCGCCGATACCGATGTACTTGCCGTAAGAGTTGAAAATCTGCTCGGGCGACATGTCGCCTACGGCCGTGGTGATTGACGGGTCCCAGAGGTTGAGCACCTGGTCGTGGAAGAACACCGACATAAGCGGCACGATGAGCCACCACACCGCCAGCGAGCCGAGGCAGATGATGAGGGCGTACTTCAAGCCGATGATGAAGCCGAGGCCAAGCACTGCGGCGCCGGTGTTTACCTTGAACACGAGCTTGGCCTTGTCGGCGAGCTGCTCGCCGAGGCCTATTACGCGCGTGGTGAAGTTCTCGTTCCACCAGCCGAAGGTGGCCACGATGAAGTCATACACTCCGCCCACCAGTCCGGCCAGCAGCAACGGCTTGGCCTGCTTGCCGCCCTTGGCGCCGCTGACTATCACCTGCGTGGTGGCCGTAGCCTCGGGGAAGGGGTACTTGCCGTGCATGTCGCTGACGAAATACTTGCGGAACGGGATGAGGAACAGTATGCCGAGGACGCCGCCCAGCAGCGAGCTGAGGAACACCTCGACGAACGACACGCCCATGCCCGGATACTTGTCTTCAAGTATGTAGATGGCGGGCAGGGTGAATATCGAGCCTGCCACCACGGCGCCCGAGCAGGCGCCGATGCTCTGTATGATGACGTTCTCGCCGAGGGGGTTGCGCCTTTTGGCGGCCGTCGACACGCCCACGGCTATTATGGCGATGGGTATGGCGGCCTCGAACACCTGTCCCACGCGCAGGCCGAGGTAGGCCGCGGCGGCCGAGAAGAGGACGGCCATCAGCAGGCCCCACGTCACCGACCATGTGTTCACTTCGGGATAAGTCTTTTGTGGATCCATCACGGGGCGGTACTGCTCGCCCTCCTTAAGTTCGCGGAACGCGTTGTCTGGCAGCCGCACTCCGTCTTTTTCCAAGTCTTCCATAGTTTTATTTACGTTTATTGTTTGTCCGGGATGTTTTCACATAATGGCGCAAATTTAAGAAAAATATTGCTTACGCAAAAGCGAAAAGCCATATTTTTAGGTTCATGGCGCGCCTGCGTGCCGGGGCGGGGGCTGCGGGCGCGCCATGAAAGGCCGCCTATTGCACGGTAAAAGGCCGCCTTCGGGGCTGTAAAAGGTGGCCTTTCGCAGCCTCAAAGACGGCCTCTTGCATGGCTGTCGGTAACGTGCTGTAAACCAAGCTGTTGCGCCGCGGCGTGCGGCGGCGGGTCATTCGTTGCCGAGCAGCTCGGCGGCCAGCTCGCGCATGCCCTCCGACGCGCCTTTCATTATGTGGCGCACGTCGCGTCGGCCGGCGGCCATCACTGGCTTCGGGTCGATGAGGTAGACGGGCGTTTCAGGCCGGGCGTATTGCACGAGGCCCGCCGCCGGGTAGACGTTGAGCGACGTGCCGATGATGACGAACAGGTCGGCCTCGCGCGCGTAGTCGGCCGCCGTGCTGATGTTGGGCACGGCCTCGCCGAAGAACACTATGTAGGGCCTGAGTAGCGAGCCGTCGCCGGCCTTCTCGCCGGGGGCCACGTCGGTGTTGCCGGGCGTCATGGTGCGCCAGTAGCGCGGGTTGTCGACGTCGCGGCTCGAGCACGTCTTCATCAGTTCGCCGTGCAGGTGGATGACGCGCGAGCTGCCCGCCGCCTCGTGCAGGTTGTCGACGTTCTGCGTCACCACGGTGACGTCATACTTCCGTTCGAGCGCAGCCACGAGGCGGTGGCCCTCGTTGGGCTTGGCCTCCAGCAGCTTTCGGCGCAGCATGTTGTAGAAGTTGTTCACGTAGACGGGGTCTTCGAGCCACGCCTCATGCGTTGCGACGCGCGCCACGGGGTAGTTCTCCCACAGGCCGTCGGCGTCGCGGAAGGTGCTCAGTCCGCTCTCGACGGACATTCCCGCACCGGTAAGGACAAAAAGCTTTTTCATTGTTACTTCTCCTTATAAAACCATCTTCCCTACAAAATTAGTAAAAATTCCATAATAAATCAGCGGTAATCGGATAAAAGCATTACCTTTGCAAGGTTTTTATTTTAAGGTATAAATAAACGGAATAACAGAAGAATGGACAAGTTAAGTTACGCTTTGGGCCTTGGCATAGGCCGCCAGTTGGCACAGATGGGAGCCACGGATTTGAACGTTGACGACTTCGCAGCCGCCATTAAGGACGTCTTGGCAGGCAGCGAACTGAAAGTGGCCGACAGCGAGGCGCAGACATTAGTGCAGGATTTCTTCCGCAAGCAGGAGGAGAAGGCCAATGCCGCCATGGCCGAAAAAGGCAAGAAGGCGAAGGCCGAGGGCGAGCAGTATCTCGCCGACAACGCCTCGAAGGAAGGCGTCGTCACGCTGCCCAGCGGATTGCAATATATGGTGATAAAGGAAGGCAACGGACATAAGCCTAAGGCAACCGACAAGGTGAAGTGCCACTACGAGGGCTTCCTCATCGACGGCACCGTGTTCGACAGCAGCGTGCAGCGCGGCGAGCCGGCCGTGTTCCCCCTCAACCAGGTCATCGCCGGATGGACAGAGGGCCTGCAGCTGATGCAGGAGGGCGCCAAGTATCGCTTCTTCATACCCTACAATCTGGCCTACGGCGAGCACGGGGCAGGCGCCATGATACCGCCGTTCGCAGCGCTCATATTCGACGTTGAGCTGATAGAGGTGATGTAAACCGGCGCAGGGCGGAAGCCCGGCGGCGTGAAGCCGCGTCGTAAACGAACATTTAACAAAAAACAAATAAAGCAATGAGAAAACTTACATTTGCAGCCCTCTTCGCTGTGGCTGCGTCGGCCTTCATGGCGTGCGGCAACTCTACGCCCAAGGCTGATCTTAAGAACGACATCGACAGCGTTAGCTACGCCATCGGCATGGCACAGACACAAGGACTTAAGGAGTATCTCGTAAGAGGACTCGGAGTCGACACAGCCTACATGGACGAGTTCTTCCGCGGCCTTAACGCGGGCGTCAACGCAGGCGACGACAAGAAGAAGGCAGCCTACTATGCCGGCATACAGATAGGCCAGCTCATCTCTAACCAGACGCTTAAGGGCGTCAACCACCAGCTCTTCGGCGAGGACTCTACGCAGACAATCTCGCTCAAGAACTTCATGGCAGGCTTCTATGCAGGCGCTATGGACAAGAAGGGCCTCATGGACATGCAGGAGGCACAGGCCGTATGGACGCTTAAGATGCCCGTCATCAGGAACAGGTCGCTCGAAAAGCAGTACGGCGAGAACAGGGCGGCAGGCGAGAAATACCTTGCCGAATATGCCAAGAAGGCAGGCGTAAAGAAGCTTCCCGACGGTGTGCTCTACCGCGTAATCAAGGAAGGCAGCGGCGCTATGCCTAAAGACACGTCGTGGGTGAGGGTCAACTACCAGGGCAAGACCATCGACGGCAAGGTGTTCGACGAGAGGAAGGAGCCGGTTGCGCTCCGCGCAAACCAGGTCATCCCCGGATGGACTTCGGCTCTTACGCACATGCCCGTGGGCAGTATCTGGGAGGTTGTGATACCCCAGGAGATGGCTTACGGCAACCGCGAGACTCCCCAAATCAAGCCTTTCTCTGCGCTCGTGTTCAAGATCGAGCTTGTAGGCCTCGGACGTGAATAATATAAGGTGAAGGCGGACAGGCCCCTGCGGCCTGCCGACAAAGTGAAAGAAAAATGAACAAGACACTCATAATTGCGCTCGCCATAACGGCGGGCGCTCTTTTCAATGCCGCCGACGCGGCCGGAAAGAAAAAGAAAGACAAGACCGCCGGCAAGGCCGACACGGCCGTGATAGAGCTGAAAGACGCTTCTGACTCGCTGAGCTATGCCGCCGGAATGGTGAGGACCGAAGGCCTCGTGCCCTACCTTAAGCAGAGCTTCGGCGTGGATACGGCCTACATGGCCGACTTCATAAAGGGCTACGAGGACGCCATGGCCAAGGGCTTCGGCGACAAGATGAAGGCTTACTACGCCGGAGAACAGATTGCCCAGATGGTAAGTCAGCGCATGGTGCCCTTCCTCAAGGAAGAGTTCGCCAGCCGTCCTGACTCGATTGACGCCGACATGTTCAACAAAGGCTTCATCAACGCCCTGCGCAACGACATGAACGTAATGCCCGACTCGGTGGCTAAGGCCTATTTCGAGGCGGCCTTCAAGCGGATGATTGACGACCGCAACGCCGCCACCAAGAAGGAGGGCGCCGACTTCCTTGCCGCCAACAAGCTTAAGGATGGCGTAGTGACGCTGCCCAGCGGACTGCAATACAAGGTGCTCGTAAAGGGCACGGGCGAAGTGCCCGCTGTGGACGACGAGGTGACCGTCAAGTACGAAGGCCGCCTGATTGACGGCACGGTGTTTGACAGCAGCTACAAACGCCCCGGCGAAACGTCAAAGTTCCGCCCCAACCAGGTAATCAAGGGATGGACTGAGGCCCTCACGATGATGCCCGTAGGCAGCAAGTGGGAGCTGTACATACCTTACGACCTGGCCTACGGCGAGCGCCAGGCGGGCAAGATAAAGCCTTACAGCACGCTGATTTTCACCGTCGAGATGGTGGCCGTCAACAAGGCTGAGGCTAAGGCCGGAGCCGCCAAGGCGGCCTCGCCGAAGGTGGTTAAGGTGCAACCCGGAAAGACGTCGGCCGTGAAGGCCGGACATAACAAATAACTCTTGTTTGTCATGAAATGAAGAGGAGGACTGCTGAAAGTCCTCCTCTTTCGTTTCATAATGCATGAAACTCCTTATTTTTTATGTCAAAATGTTGTAAGTTCCATTTTTAATGATTATATTTGCTCGCACCATTTGAAATGTCATGGGAATTTAACCAAAACGAGAAAAACAATATCATAAACCTTTGAAAATGGAAAAAATAGACAGCCTTGACAGGAAAATATTGAGCATATTGTCTAAGAACGCCCGCATACCGTTCAAGGACGTGGCCGCCGAGTGCGGCGTGTCGCGCGCCGCCATACACCAGCGCGTGCAGCATTTGATTGAGAACGGCGTGATAACGGGCAGCGGCTTCGACGTCAACGCCAAGAGCCTGGGCTACTCTACGTGCACCTACGTAGGCATAACCCTCGAGCGCGGCAATATGTACAAGTCGGTGGTGGAGCACCTTGAGCACATTCCCGAGATTGTTGAGTGCCACTTCACCACGGGTCCTTACACCGTGCTCGTGAAGCTTTACGCACGCGACAACGAGCAGCTCATGGACCTGTTGAACAACCAGATGCAGAGTATTCCGGGCGTAGTAGCCACCGAAACGCTCATTTCTCTCGAGCAGAGCATTAAGCGCGAGGTGCCGGTGCCGCAGGAAGTCAAGGGATAAGGTAACGCCGGAGGTGATGAAATCTTTTGACATCGGATGTTGCCTTGACGGCATATATTCACGTTATCCCGAGGCGGAACGCAAGCCCGTGATAGGACTTACGGGCAACTACGCCGACGGCGAGGCGCGCCTCGTTGAGCGTTACTATAAGTCTGTGGCCGAGGCCGGAGGCGTGCCGGTGGTCATTCCGCCGCTCGCCGACACCGACGCGATAATCAACACGCTCGACCGCATTGACGGACTGGTGCTTACCGGCGGAGGCGACGTCAACCCGTTGTGGACGGGCGAGGAGCCGTCGCCGCGCCTCCATTCAATCAACCGTGAGCGCGACAAGGCCGAACTGCTTACCGTCCGTCTGGCCTACAACCGCCAGTTGCCCATGCTCGGGATATGCCGCGGCATACAAGTGCTGACGGCCGCCCTCGACGGAGAGGTCGAGCAGGACATCGCCGAGGGCATGGCGGCAGGGCGCATAGGCTCCGCCGCCGGCGGCAACGGTGCGCTGCCGATGATTAAGCACAGCCAGGACGCCGACCGCCGGGAGCCTACCCACACGGTGGAAATCAACCCCGAATCAATCCTTTTTAAATTATACGGCGCAAGCAAGCTTGCCGTCAACTCCATACATCATCAGGCCGTGCGCTCCCCGGGGCGCCGTTTCAATGTTTCGGCGACGGCCCCTGACGGCGTCATCGAGGCCGTTGAGAGCGCAGAGTACAAGCCCGTCATGGGCGTGCAGTGGCACCCCGAGTGGCTCGCTGACAGCGGCCCGACGCTGTTTAAGTGGCTTGTAGGCGAGGCGGCGACGTTCGCCAAGGCGAAAGACGTCCACCGCCGCGTGCTCACTTTGGACACGCATTGCGACACGCCGATGTTCTTTCCGCAGGGCGTACATTTCGACCAGCGCGACCCGCGCATACTCGTCGACCTGCATAAGATGGACGACGGACGGCAAGACGCCGTCACCATGGCGGCCTATCTGCCGCAACCCAAGCCTGGCGAGAGGTTCCGCGACAAGGTGGAACCGGCTTTCGACAGTCCGAAAGCATACGCCGACTACATCTTCGACACTCTTGAAGGCATTGCAGATGTGAATTCCGATAGTCTTGCTATTGCCCAAACACCCGCCGAGCTGTACGCAAACAAGCGCGCCGGGCGACATTCCATAATGTTCGGGATAGAGAACGGGCTCGCCATTGAGCACGACCTGGCCAACGTGGAGCACTTCGCACGGCGCGGAGTGGTGTACATCACGCTGTGCCATAACGGCGACAACGACATCTGCGACAGCGCCCGCGGCTCGTCGACGCACGGCGGCGTGAGCGCGTTCGGCGCCGAAGTGATACGTGAGATGAACCGACAGGGCGTGATGGTGGACCTAAGCCACGCCTCGGAGAAAAGCTTTTACGACGCGCTCGACATCAGCAAGACGCCCATAGTGTGCAGTCACAGCGACTGCAAGGCCCTCTGCGACGTGCCGCGCAACCTCACCGACGACCAGCTTAGGGCGCTCGCCGCCAAGGGCGGAGTGGCCCACATGACGCTGTATCACGGTTTCCTGCGCAACGACGAGCAGGAGGCTACCGTCCTTGACGCCATCGCACACCTGGAGCACGCCATAAGAATAATGGGCATTGAGCACGTTGGCATAGGCACCGACTTCGACGGCGACGGCGGCATACGAGGCTTCGCCGACTCTTCCGAAATGCTTAGCTTCACCATGCACCTGCTGCGCCGCCGCTACAGCGAGGACGACATAGCCCGCATATGGGGCGGCAACTGGCTCAGGGTGATGGCCGAAGTGCAGGACGCAAAAGATAAAACAGATATTCAGATATGAAAAACAGATACGTAACAAAACTCTTGCTGCTGATGGCCGCCGTTTTAGTTGCGGCCTGCGGCGGTAACAAGAAGACTGCGGCTGAAGGCGGCGACGACGCTGCCGGACAGGCTGTAGGCCCGGCTTTCAACGCCGACAGCGCTTACGCTTATTGCGAAAAGCAGTGCAGTTTCGGTCCGCGCACGATGAACAGCGAGGCCCACGAGCTGTGCGGCGAGTGGATAATGAGTAAGTTCAGGCAGTTCGGCTGCACCGTGACGCCGCAGCGGGTGACGCTCAACGGATATGACGGCACGCCGCTGAAGAGTACCAACATCATTGCCAGCTACCGCCCGGAGCTGACTGAGCGCATACTGCTCTGCGCCCATTGGGACACCCGTCCGTGGGCCGACAACGACCCCGACAGCGCCAACTGGCGCAAACCCGTCATGGGAGCCAACGACGGAGCGAGCGGCGTGGCCGTAATGCTGGAGATTGCGAGGCTGCTTGGCAGCGACACGACGAAGCTCGGCGTGGGCGTAGACTTTGTGTGCTTCGACGCCGAGGACTGGGGTGTGCCGCGCTGGAGCGACGTGCCCGACAACGGCGACTCGTGGGCTTTGGGCGCACAGCATTGGGCTGCTAACCCCCATAAGCCCGGCTACAAGGCCCGCTTCGGCATACTGCTCGACATGGTTGGCGGCCAAGGCTCGCAGTTCTGGCGCGAAGGCATGTCGATGCAATACGCCCCAGACGTGGTTAAGAAGGTGTGGGCTGCGGCCAACGTGGTTGGTTTCGGCAGCCTTTTCGTTGACCGTGACGGCGCTTACGTCACCGACGACCACGTTCCGGTGAACGAGAAGGCCAAGATACCGACTATCGACATCATAGCCTATTACCCCGACTGCCAGCAAAGCTCGTTCGGACCGACGTGGCATACCGTCGTCGACGACATGGAGCACATCGACCGCTCTACGCTCGGAGCGGTAGGACAGACGGTGGTGCAGGTGCTCTACTCTGAGAAGTAACCATACAGATAATTTTCCCGTATGCCGCCTTTCACGCTACGAAAGGCGGCATACGGGAACGTAAAAGGCGGCCTTTTGCATTGCAAAAGGCCGCCTTTCGTATTTCGTTGATTGTCAGAGTGTTGCGCAGTTTGACGTGTCTGCTCCAATTCCCGTCCGCCTCGCCCGCCGTAAGTGACTGACAGGCCGGTGGCTTCAGAGCTGTCCTGACTCAACCATCAGCACCACGCGCTCCGTCAGGCGGTCGGTTTTCTCGGGGTCGTATTTCTTCATCAGGCTGGCGCCGAACGCCCAAGCGAAGGCTTGGTAGAAGCCGGCGCGCACGGGACTGATGAACGCCCGTATCAAGTCGTAGGCCGAAGAGTTGCACTCGCGGTAAACGAGCTTGATGAGCAGCTTGCCCTGCGAGTATGACAGTTTCTTCATTCTCGGCGTGTAGCGGCGCTTTATGTCTTCCTCTACGCGCTTCATGTGCTCGTCGCGCGCCTTCTTGTCGGGCAGCGTCTGCATGTACTCGTAGGTTTCGATGATAATCTTGTTGACCTCCTTGGCTATCGGCAGCACCTTCTTAACATTGCGCACCAGCTTGTTGAAGGCTACGCGCCGCTTGGCGTTCTTGAACGTAGGCTGGGGGTAGACGTAGACGTTGTTAAGCTCGACGTACTGTATGCTGTCGCCGTCGACGAGCACCTTGCTCACCTTCACGTTGGGCACGAAGGTGGGCTTGTCCATGTCCACCTCCGCGTCTTCGGGCTTCACGTCGTCAGAACCGTTGACGGCCTGTGCCCGGGCGGCCGCCGGCAGCAGCAGCGCCAGCGCCGTGAGGATATGAAGTGCGAGTCGTGTCATGTGTGCAAAAATAACGTATTTGGGTGAATTAGCTGCGGATGCGGCGTTAAAGTAGTCTTTTAGTAGTTAGAAGAGGTTAAAGCGACATCTGCCGTTTTAACCTCTTCTTATAGTAAAACAGGGCTTAAGCCACGCGCTTGCCGATCCACATCAGGGCGTAATAGAGCGCGACTCCGGTAACAAGACCTGCAATGAGGTCGATGGCGTAGTGGGCCTGTATGTAGACGGTTGACAGGCACAGCAGCACGTAAAACGGCAACAGCACGTAGAACAGGCGCCTGTCGCCCGTGCGCCATGCCAGCAGCATGAGCACCGTGCTTATGCCGGCGTGGCTGCTGGGGAAAGCCGCCGTGGGGCGTTCGCCCGCCGCCTTGGCGCTCTCCACCATCTGGTAGAACACGCCGTCCTTGTAGCCCGGCGTGGCAAGGCAGTCCTGATAATAGTTGAAATAGTCGTGAACGTTAGGGAATATGCCGTTGACGATGTTGTCGATTCCTACGGCGTTGTAGTAGAACGTCGGCCCGGTGACGGGCAGGAAGATGTAGACGAGGTAGTAAGCGAAGAACGCCGCCATCACCACGAACGACGCCCGCTGGTAGTCTTTGTAGCGGAAGAGGAAATAATATATCACCACTACGACTATCATCGGATAGTAAGCGGCATATCCCATGCTCATAAGCTCGCTAACGACGGGCCACGGCATGGCCTTGCAGAACAGCAAGGCGGGCTGGCAGCCGAAGACGTCCTGCTCCCAGTGGGCGAACAAATGGTCGAGGTTAGGCAGCATGCGGTTGATTTCGTAGGTGTCGGGATACCACCATCCGAGCAGAGCCATCTGCACCGTTATGCGCAGGAACAGCGTCAACCGGCACGGCAGCATGCGGTAGACTGCCCACATTCCGGACGTGATTGCGGCCACCCTGACGCGTCCCCAAATCATTTCGTCGGGGTTGGCGGCCTTAGTGTATGTGAAAAATACTATCAGAAGCGTAAGCGCCCAATAGCCAATCATCACCCATTCGAGCGCCAGGAGACCTTTCTTAGGGTGCTTTTCTATGGCAAAGAGCTGCTTTATGAAATTCATCATTATTGTCTGATTATGGATGTTTCGTTGTAGTGCGTGCCGGCGTTGGCGTGCGTCGCCTGTGCCGCAGGCCTTACAACCACTTGTTTTGCTTATACCATGCCATGGTTTCGCGCACGCCGCGGCACAGGTCGTACTGCGGTTCGTAGCCCAGTTCGTCAACGGCCGGGGTGATGTCGCAGCGCCAGTTGCGCTGTTTCATTATCTTATATTTGTCGTTGTTGAGCGCCGTCAGCCGTCCCGTCAGCCTGCCGAGGCAGTCGCCTCCGGCCGTTATGGCGCGCAGCAGCCACAGCGGCGCCTTGATGCGCAGCAGGCCCTTGACGCCGAGTTCGGCCTGAATAAGGTCGCTGAACGTGCGCGACGAGTAGACGTTACCGTCGCTCAGCAGGTATCGTGCGCCGTCGCGGCCGTGCTCGGCGGCGAGGAATACGGCCTGCACGAGGTCTTTAACGTAGATGAACGTGAGGTCTTGCGGGCGCAGGCCGGCGGCGAAGTCTACGTGCCGCTTTATGCTCTTGGCCATCATGAAGTAGTCTTTCTCCCTCGGACCGTACACCCCCGTGGGGCGCAATACCGAGAATTTCAGCCCCGGCATGGCGTCGAGGGCGCGCTCGGCCTCGAGCTTGCTCCGTCCGTAAGCAGTGTCGGGGCGCGGCGTGTCGGCGGCGGTTATGTCGTTGTAGGGCTGTTTCTCTCTGACCGGACCGCACACGCTGAGGCTGCTTATGAACACGAAGCGCTCCAGGTTGGGGCATGTGGCCGTTACGGCGGCGGCAAGATTTCTCGTCCCCACGGTGTTTATGCGGAAGAAGTCGTCGGCATGCAGGCACTTGGTGGCTCCCGCCGCGTGTACCACGTAGCTGAAGTCACGGCCCGACAGCTTGTCTTTCAAGTCGTCGGGGTCGTCAAGATTAAGTTCGATGAAGCGTATCCTGCCGTCCGTCAGATATTTCCTCGAGCTGCTCTTGCGCACCGCAGCCCATGTTTCAAAGCCCCTTCTGAGGGCTTCTTCTACGATGAAGCTGCCGATGAAGCCGCTTGCTCCTGTCACCAAAATCCTCTTCATGTGTTTGCGTAAGTAACGTTGCGCCCTGTTGTTCGGTGCGTTAAACGGGCGCAAAGGTAATCAAAAAATCCGACATACTGCCTTGTCGCGCCGATTAATGGGCTTTGTTTCATTTTTATTACAGAAGCTTGCGCGCGCCGTCAGCGGGTTATGCTCACCGTAAGTCAGAAGGTGCCGCCGTCCATCGGCGTTGCCCACGGCATGCAGCTGACGTTCAGTTGCGATTTCCTCTTCAGCGCCTGGCGGCACGGGTTGCCTGCGAACAGGCCTATCAACTCGTTTACGGGGTCGATGAGGAAGGCCACTATGTTGCCCCATGTGCGCGAACCCCACAGGCGGTAGCCGTCGCTTACGATCTTGCGCTTCAGCTTATAGAAACATTCGCCTGTCAGCAGGCCCGACAGCGGCGTTAGTATAAGGTCCTGGATTGAGGGCTTTTCCATGAACGCCTCAATGCCGTATTCCCAGAAGAGAGTTGATATTGCCGTGCAGTAGAGGAACGAGCCGAGCTTGTTGAAGCCGATGCTGCGCGCTCCCATGTAGTAGACAGCTCCTGCGTAGGGATGCAGGATGTAGTTGAATATGAAGTTGTCGCCGTCCCACACGGGGCCTCGGCTTACGTGATAGGGCCATCTTTTCCAAAAGGGTATCGACCTTACGCGCTCCTTGTTCCATGCCGTGGCGTTGTCGGGCAGCAGCTCGAGCACGCCGAGCGTGGCTATTCCGGCGGCGTAAAGCACGCCCGTGTGCAGCCACATCCGGCCCCAGTCGGGGCAGCTTGTCTTGGTGGAGTAGGGCAGGTCGTAGATGTTCACCTTGTGTTTCGTCTTTTTTAAGGTGTCGACAGTTGCCGTATTGCGCTCCTCAATGCTGTCCGCCACGACGTTAATGTCGGTCGCCGTGGCGGCCGTCGCTGTTGCGGGGGCGCACAGCAGCGTAAAGATTATGTTGATGAAAGTGCGTAGGCGTTTTTTCATTGGCGTTGCCTTTATGGATGTTTTGCAAATGCAAACTTACCAAAATAAGTGCTGACGCCCCGTGCGGTCATGCGTAAAAAGGGTGTAAAAAACTTAAAGAGTATATAAGTTTTTCCTTTTTTTACATGTTTCTTGCCTGTTTTTACACAAAAACGAAAAACGGTTTAAATGTAAAAAGGCAAGAAGGTGAAACGGTAAAAAGCACGTGCTGTGTTTGCGTCAGCGCTTTTTACCGTTTCCCTTCTTGCCTTTTTACATTTATATATTTATTTCACGTATTCGGTGAAGTCGGTCAGATGCATGTCGCCTTTGCGCTCCAGCGTGTCGTGCATGGCGAAGGCGGCCGTCAGGCAGTGGCGGGTGTGGCCCGTTTTCGCTATCTTCAGGTATTCGCGCAGCAGCGGACGGTAGTCGGGATGGGCGCAGTTCTCGATGATGAGCGAGGCTCGTTCTGCGGGACTCTTGCCGCGCAGGTCGGCCACGCCCTGCTCCGTCACGATTACGTTAACGTCGTGCTCCGAGCTGTCCTGGTGGCTTACGAAGGGCACTATCGAGCTGATAAGTCCGCCCTTAGCCGTCGACGGACAGGTGAAAATGCTTATGTAGGCGTTGCGCTCGAAGTCGCCGGAGCCTCCTATGCCGTTCATCATCTTCGTACCGCTGATGTGCGTTGAGTTGGCGTTGCCGTAGATGTCAACCTCGATGGCCGTGTTGATGGCGATGACGCCGAGGCGGCGTATCACTTCGGGCGAGTTTGAAATCTCGCTCGGGCGCAGCGTCAGGTGGTTCTTGAAGTGCTCCATGTTGTTGTAAATCTGCTTGAGGCACTCGTTTGAAACCGTAAGCGAGCACGACGAGGCGTCCTTCACGCGCCCTTCTAACATCATGCCGACGACGCTGTCCTGCAGCACTTCGGTGTAGACGTTGAAGTCAGGCACGCTCTTCTCGTGTCCCAGTGCGCCCAAGATGGCGTTGGCCGTGCTGCCCACGCCGCTCTGCAGCGGCAGGAACGACGACGGGATTATGCCGCGGCGCATGTCGGCCACGAGGAATTCGGCCACGTTATGGCCTATCTGGTCGGTCACGGGGTCGGAGTCTTTGAAGGCCCTGGCCTCGTCGGCGATGTCACATTCTACCACGCCCACAATCTTGCCGGCGTCAATCTCGACGTAAGGCCTGCCTATGCGGTCGCTCACCTTGGTGATGGGTATGGGCTGGCGCAGGGGCGGGTCGAGCGGTTCGTAGACGTCGTGCAGGTATTTCGCCTCGGGGCTGTGGAACGAGTTAAGCTCCAGTATGACGTGCTTGGCCATGCGGGCCACCGTAGGGCTTATGCCTCCGGCTGCCGTGAGATACGCCTTGCAGGTGGTTTCGCCCTCGTCGATGTCGCACACTTCGAGTATGGCCCAGTCGATGTCGCCGAAGAAGCCGTAGCGCAGTTCTTGCGCCATTTGGCTCAGGTGGATGTCGTTATAGGCTATCTCGCCGGCGTTGACGTGGCGGCGGAAGTCGCCGTTCGTCGTGTACGGCGCGCGGTATCTTATCGCGTTGGCGTTGGCCAGGTCGCCGTCGGCGCTCTGTCCGGTTGAGGCGCCGGTGAATATGCTTACCTTAAACTCGCGTCCGGCAGCGTGTTCGGCCTCGGCTTTCTTCGCAAGCTCTTTGGTTACGGCCTTTGCCGTTCCGGCCGGCGTGAAGCCGCTCAGGCCCAAGTTCTCGCCGTTGCGTATCATTGCGGCGGCTTCGGCCGCCGTTATGCGTTTGTATGCCATAGTGAATTTTTTATGTGTTTTATTTTCGTATAGACATTATAGCGGTGGCAAAGATAGTAATTTTTCGTTAACTCTGTATCCTTGCGCCTGTTATATTTTTGCTGTCGGCCGTGCCGGCCGTGGCGCCCTACAATGCTGAAGGCCGCCCTTCGCTACGCGGGGGCGGCCTTCATGATGTGTAAGGCTGTGTCAGTCTTTATCCTTATATATTATCTTGTTCGCCCCGGAGGTGATGTTTAGCGCCTCGGGGTGTTGCTTTATGAATGAGTCGATGTGGCGTATGCGCTTCTCTTCGAGTATCTCGTCGATGGCTATCAGTATGCCCGTTTCCTCAACGTCGCCGAAGCCGTAGTTGATGGCCGTGCCGAACATCTTCATCGTGGGGCTTAGTCCCATGTAGGCGTTGACCAGCGGGGGGATGTTGTAGCCCAACTTGCGCACCTCGCGGTTGAGTATGCGGTAGTCGGCCTTGAACGTGTCTTCGCAGAAGATTTGCTCGAGTTCGGCCGTGTCGGTTTCAATTTTCAGCGGTTTCATCGGGATTATCAGGTTCTCGGGGTCGCTGAAATGCTTCTTCAGGAAGTACAGTATCATGTCGCGTCCCTTGCGCACGTATGACGGGTACATCGTCATCTTGCCGAACATGTACTTTATGTCGGGGCGTATGACGGTGAGCGCGCCGAGGCCGTCCCACAGGTTGTCGAGGGCGAAGAGGCTCTTGGCGCCCATCTTCGAGCTTTGGTATTCGGGCGAAACGAACGAGCGTCCCAGTTCCACGGTCCAAGGCATGTATTCCTTCATGAACTTCTCCGAGAAGTGGAACATGTGGCTCGTGGCCAGCACGGGCTGCCCCTCGGCGTCGATGTCGGCGTCGCATCCCAGCAGGTAGCGGTATCCGCCGATTATCTCTTCCTCTTCGGGATTCCACACGATGAGCTGCTTATAGCAGTTGTCGCAGGTGTCGAACTCGTCGATATCCATGCTTTTGCCGCTGCCGCCGCCCGCCCCGCGGAACGCAAGCTCGCGCAGGCGCCCTATCTCTTTCATGACGTTGGGTGCGTTGTGTGCCGTCACGATGTAAATCTCGTTATGGCTCTTGTTCGTCATCCTGAGTTGCCTGTCGGGCGTAAGCTCGCTTTTGAGCGCCTGCTTGTCTATCGGCTGAATAATCTCTTGTCCCATCTTGAAGAAAAGTTGAATGTTGTTGTTGATATGTCTTTGTTCCTTAGCGGCGTCGCTTTTACAGCTTATACACTATGTCCTGCACGTATTTCGCCCATTCCATCGGTGTTTTCGACTTGTCGAAGGTCTGCCATGGTATGGGTTTGCCTATCGCTACGCGGAACGTCTTGTGGCGGTTCTTGTACATCTCGTCGGCAAGGTAGAGCATGGCGATGTTGAACTTAATGCCCAGGCGCTTGCATGTGTCTGCGAGGTTGTAGAAGAAGTCGGAGTTGCGCCCGCCGAAGTGGATGGGCACCACGTCGCGGTGCGTTTCGACGCTCTTGCTTATGAACGTCTTCTTCCACGGCAGGTCGTGTATCGTGCCGTCAATCCTGCGCGAGCAGATACCCGCCGGGAACATCAGTATGTGGTTGTCGCCGCGGAAGCCCGCCTCCACCATTGCCGGGAAGTTGCGGCTCTGCCGTCCCGTCTTGTTTATGGGTATGCACAGCGGCGCCAGTCCGGGCAGGTTCATCAGCAGGTCGTTCACGAGGTAGCGGAAGTTCCCGCCGTAATGCCGTCCGAGTATTGCGCCGAGCGCCACGCCGTCCTGTCCGCCGAGCGGATGGTTGCTGACGAAGGTGTACAGGCGGCCGTCGTCACCGTCGGGCAGGTTCTCTTCGCCGACGATGTCGAGCGTCGTGTCGAGGTATTTAAGGCATGATTCGAGCCATTCCACGCCCGTACGGTCGCGGTTGTCCCATAAGAATTCGTTGACTTCGTCCTGATGGAGTATCCGTTCGAGCCATTTTACGATAAATCCCGGCACGTATTTCGCCTTCGCGCCCATTTTTCCACGTAAAATCTGCCTTACGTCTATCGTTTTCTCGCTAATCTCGTTCATCTTTCTCTACTAACACAATGCAAAAATATAGTAACTTTTCCAAAAACAATCTTATTTTAATGAAAAATATCAGAATTCATATGATTTTGTAACCCAAATGAGATTATGGCGGGCCCGGCTGACTTGTGCCGGGCGTAAAACGCTGTTTGCGGCAGTAGGATTTTACGGTCTTGTTACTGCCTTGCGCCTTCCGTCGGCGGCTGAGGCTTATGATGGTGGGGCGGCGGGCCGTCGGTGGCGGTGCCGTCTGCTACATGTTGTAGGTGAATATTTATGCGGAATGATGAATGAACATGCACGACCGTAAGTTAAAACATTTGACAAAATAAAATTACGGAATAGAAAACGCAAAACAGCTTTGCACCGATGAAATGGCCGGTTTTTGCAGTTTTTATCGTGAATTTCGACGAATTGAAACGCCAAAGGTGGCCTTTTGCCGTGTGAAAGATGGCCTTTTTACCCCGCGAAGGCCGCCTTTTACCGGTGGTTTTGCCGCGTTTTGCGGCATTTTATCGGGACGAATTGTGCCGTTTTGGGCGTAGCTTGAACGCTTGCCGGCCGTAATGCGCTGATAATAAGGGCGTTGTTGTAAGACTTGTAAATAGGCTTCCGTTCCGCCTGAAGCCGCCTGGCGTGCGGCCGTTGCCCTTCCTGCGGCCTTAAACGTGTGCCGCCCGGTTGCGCGGGCCGTCGTTAAAACGCATAAATATTCATTTTTTGCCGTCGCTCCCTTCATGGCCGTCGCCTATGCCATTCTTACGCACACGCAATAAAATATGTGGCAAAACGTCAATTTTGTGGAGGAAAGTGGTGCTGTGTGGGGAATTTTGCTTATCTTTGCAAGGTGGTTAAATAAGACAGGCAAAAATGCGTTTTCTCGGCAACATAGAGGCTAAAATCGACGCGAAGGGCCGCGCCTTCCTCCCTGCCGTGTTCCGTAAGGAGCTGCAGGGCGCGGGCGAAGAGCGGCTCGTCGTGCGCAAGGACATCTTCCAGCCGTGCCTCGTGCTCTACCCCGAAAGCGTATGGAACAGGCAGATGGACGTGCTCCGCTCGCGCCTCAACCGCTGGGACAGCACCCATCAGGCCGTCTTCCGCCAGTTCGTGGCCGACGCCGAGGCCGCCACGCTCGACGCCAACGGGCGTTTCCTTATCATGAAGCGCCACCTTAAGGCGGCAGGCATCGACCGGGCCGTGAGGTTCATCGGCATGGACGATACCATTGAGATATGGAGCGGCGACAAGGCCGAAAGCACCTTCATGGAGCAGGAAGACTTCGGCCGCACCCTTGAAGACATAATGAAGACAGGCGCCGCCGACGCGGCGCGCAACGACTGACAGACGAGAATGACGATTACCGCAGAAACATATCATGTGCCGGTGCTGAGGCAGGAGAGTGTCGACGGACTGGCCGTGCGTCCCGGCGGCACGTATGTAGACGTGACCTTCGGCGGCGGCGGACACAGCCGCGAGATACTGTCGAGGCTCGGTGATGACGGCCGCCTCTTCAGCTTCGACCAGGACGCCGACGCCGAGGGCAACATCATAGGCGACGCCCGTTTCACCTTCGTGAGGAGCAACTTCCGCTATCTTGCCAACTGGATGAGGTATTACGGCGTAGAGCGCATCGACGGACTGCTGGCCGACCTCGGCGTGTCGAGCCATCATTTCGACGACGCCGAGCGCGGCTTCTCGTTCCGCTTCGACGCTCCGCTCGACATGCGCATGAACAAGCGCGACGGCATGACGGCCGCCGACGTAGTCAATAAGTATGACGAGGCGCGCCTGGCCGACGTGTTTTATCTCTACGGCGAACTGAAGACGTCGCGCCGCTTGGCCTCGGCCATAGCCAAGGCGAGGGCCGCCAAGCCCATCGCCACGACCCAAGACCTTGCAGACGCCGTAGCTCCGCTCTTCAAGCGCGAGCGCGAGAAGAAGGACATGGCCAAGATGTTCCAGGCACTGCGCATAGAAGTCAACCACGAGATGGACGCCCTGCGCCAAATGCTCGACGCCGCCACGCGGCTGCTCGCGCCCGGAGGACGCCTCTCGGTGATAACATACCACAGCCTGGAAGACCGCATGGTTAAGAACGTAATGCGCACGGGCAACGCCGAAGGCGTGGTGAGGCAGGACTTTTACGGCCGCGTGCTGACGCCTTACTCCGTTGTCAACAACAAGGTGATAACCCCCTCTGACGACGAGATAGAGCGCAACCCGAGAAGCCGGAGCGCAAAACTGAGGATAGCTGAAAAGAAAGACGACGCAGAATGAAAGGTGAAGACGATATAAAAACAACACGGCAACAGCCTGCCGAACCGCTGCAGGAAGAGCCTAAGAAGCCCACGCCCCTGCAGGAGGCGATACGCGAGCAGGCCACCGAGGACGAGGCCCCGCTGTCGGCCAGCGTCACCCTGCGCAAGATTTTGGGCGGCGACTTCCTCACGGCCGAGGTCCTGCGGCGCCAGATCGGCGTGATAATACTCATCGCCTTCATGACGATGATTTACGTGTCCAACAGGTACAGCTGCCAGCAGGACATGCTCGAGATTGACAAACTGAAAGAAGAACTGAAGGACGCGAAGTACAAGGCCCTGGCCGTATCGAGCGACTTGACCGAGATGTGCCGCGAAAGCAACGTGCTGAAAATGCTGAGGAACGGCGCCGACAGCGTCCTGCAGATACCCAACCAACCCCCTTACATCATAAACATTCCCGAAAATGAGTAGCATGTTTGACAGGAAGAAAATCATTAAGCGCTACAAGGTGGTGGCCTACGCCATGCTTGCAGTCGGACTGGTGGTGCTGTTCAAGGTGGCTTACATCGCCACGGCGAAGCGCAGCTACTGGATGAAGGTGGCTGCGACGCTCAAGAGGGACAGCGTCGACGTAAAGCCGATAAGGGGCAACATCCTGAGTTGCGACGGCCGACTGATGGCCAGCTCGCTGCCCGAATACCGCATGTACATGGACTTCAAGGCCGGAGGCGACGAGAACGAGACGCGCGACTCGCTTTGGGAAGCTAAGGTCGACAGCATCTGCATGGGGCTGCACGAGATATTCCCAGAGAAGAGCGCCGCCGAGTTTAAGAAGCATTTGGAGGAAGGCCGCTTGCGGGGCAGCCGCCACTGGCCCGTGTGGAGGCGCAGGGTGAGCTACAGCACGTTCTCCGACGTTAAGAAGCTGCCCGTCTTCAACCTGTCGGCCAACAAGGGAGGGTTCCACTTCGAGAAGTTCAACGCCCGCCAGCGCCCGTTCGGTTCGCTGGCAAAGCGCACCATAGGCGACCTTTACGGCGCGAAGGATACGGCCCAGTTCGGCCTCGAATTGTCGTATGACTCCATCCTGCGAGGCAAGGTCGGCAAGATAAACCGCCAGAAAGTGAGGAACAAGTTTCTTGACATCACCGTGCAAGACCCCGTCAACGGCGCCGACATCGTCACCACCATCGACGTCAACATACAAGACCTGGCCGAGCGCTCGCTCGTCGACGAGCTTAAGCTCATCAACGGAAACGTGGGCGTGGCGGTGGTAATGGAGGTGAAGACGGGCGACATCAAGGCCATCGTTAACATGGCGAAGTGCGCCGACGGTGAGTATTACGAGATAAAGAACAGCGCCGTTTCCGACCTGCTCGAGCCTGGCTCGGTGTTTAAGACGGCGTCGCTCATGGTGGCGCTTGACGACGGCGTTGTTGACACCACTTACACCGTTGACACCGGAAGCGGCATTTGGGACATGTACGGGGCCAAGATGCGCGACCACAACTGGCACCGCGGCGGCTACCAGGTGCTGACGTTGCCGCAGACGTTGGAGTACAGCTCTAACATCGGCGTCAGCCGCATAATAGACAAGTATTACGGAAAGAACCCCGAGAAGTTCGTCCAGGGGCTTGACCGCATCGGCATACGCGAGGACCTGAAGCTGCCCATCGTAGGCTACGCGCCGCCCCGCATACGCATGCCTAAGAAGAACAAGCGCGGCCAGTACGTCAATTGGAGCAAGACGGCGCTGCCCTGGATGAGCATCGGTTACGAGACGCAGGTGCCTCCAATCTCGACGCTGACGTTCTATAACGCCATCGCCAACGGCGGCACCATGATGCGCCCGAGGTTCGTAAAGGCCGTGATGAAGGACGGACAGGTAATCCGCGAGTTCCCGCCGCAGGTCATAAAGCAGCGCATCTGCAAGGAGAAGACGCTGCGCGAGATAACCACCATACTTGAGCATGTTGTCAGCCAGGGCCTCGGAAAGAAGGCCGGCTCTACGTCGTTTAAGGTGGCCGGCAAGACGGGAACGGCACAGATATCGAAGGGAGCGGCAGGATATAAGAGCGGAACGATGAACTATCTGCTCAGCTTCGTCGGCTTCTTTCCCGCCGACAACCCGCGTTACAGCTGCATAGTGTGCATACAGAGGCCCGGACTTCCGGCCTCGAGCGGCTTCAGCGCTTTGGTTTTCCACAACATCGCCGAAGGAATCATGGCCCAGAGCATAAAGCTCGACGTGTCAGACGCCCGCGACTCGCTGTCGATATTAATGCCCGACGTGAAGAGCGGCGACATGTTCGCGGCGAATTACGTGCTCACCCGCCTCGGCATACCTACCAACAAGAACTGGGACGGCGACTATTCAAAGGGCAACCCGGTATGGGGCGTGGCTGAAAGACAGCGCGCCGACGTGGCCCTGAGGAAGGTGAAGGCCTACTCTTCGGGCGTCGTGCCCGACGTGAAGGGCATGGGAGCGCGCGACGCTGTGTATGCGCTTGAGAGCCGCGGGGTGAGGGTAAGGCTGAGCGGGCGCGGCAAGGTGACCCAGCAGAGCCTTGCTCCGGGACATGTGATAAGGAAAGGCGAGGTGTGCTCGCTTAAGTTGGAAATATAAAAACGAATTGAAATGACACTTGGAGAGCTTATCAGGAACATCAGTACGACCGACGTCGTAGGCGGCGTCGGGGTTGAGATAAAGGGCGTGGAGATTGACTCGCGCCGCGTAAGCGAGGGCTGCCTGTTCGTGGCCATGCGCGGAACGCAGGTTGACGGGCACGCCTTCATAGGCAAGGCCGTTGGCCAGGGAGCCGCCGCCGTGCTGTGCGAGGAGGTGCCCGAGGACAGGGCAGACGGCGTGACCTACGTCAAGGTGAAGTCTACCGAGGACGCCGTGGGCGAGGTGGCTACGACGTTCTACGGCGACCCGTCGCACAAGCTGCGGCTCGTAGGCGTGACGGGCACCAACGGCAAGACCACCATCGCCACCTTATTATATAATATGTTCCGCAAGCTCGGCTACCGTTGCGGACTGCTGTCGACGGTCTGCAACTACATCGAGGACGAGCAGATACCTACGACGCACACCACCCCAGACCCCATAGAGCTTAACCGCCTGTTGGCGCGCATGGTTGAGGCCGGCTGCCAGTATGCCTTCATGGAGTGCAGCTCGCACGCCATAGCGCAGAAGAGGATTGGCGGACTGAGGTTCGCCGGGGGCATATTCACCAACCTGACGCGCGACCATCTGGATTACCATAAGACGTTCGAGAACTACCGCAACGCCAAGAAGGCCTTCTTCGACGGCCTGCCCAAGGGAGCTTTCGCCATAACCAACGCCGACGACAAGAACGGTATGGTGATGGTGCAGAACACTAAGGCTACGGTCAAGACCTACTCTACGAGGACGATGGCTGACTTCCGCGCGAAGATACTCGAGTGCCACTTCGGCGGCATGTATCTTGAGATTGACGGCCGCGAGGTGGGCGTGCAGTTTATCGGCAAGTTCAACGTGAGCAACCTGCTGGCCGTCTACGGCGCCGCAGTCATGCTCGGCCAGAAGGCCGAGGACGTGCTCGTGGCCATGAGCACGCTGCACAGCGTCAGCGGAAGGCTCGACCCCGTGCACTCGCCCGAGGGCTACACGGCTATCGTTGACTACGCCCACACGCCCGACGCGTTGGAGAACGTGCTCAAGGCCATCCACGAGGTGCTCGACGGCAAGGGCCGCGTAATCACCGTGTGCGGCGCCGGCGGCAACCGCGACAAGGGCAAGCGCCCGCTCATGGCGCAAGAGGCCGTGAAGCAGAGCGACCGCGTCATCATAACGAGCGACAACCCCCGCTTCGAGGAGCCGCAGGCTATCATCGACGACATGCTGGCCGGACTCGACGCAAGGCAGATGAAAAAGGTCATCAGCATTGTTGACCGCCGCGAGGCCATACGTGCCGCGTGCATGATGGCTCAGAAAGGCGACGTCATCCTTGTGGCCGGCAAGGGACACGAGGACTATCAGGAGATACGCGGCGTGAAGCACCACTTTGACGACAAGGAGGTGCTCAAGGAGATATTTGCCGAGGGCAAATAACCTGCCCGAAACCCCTCGGAAAGCCAATCGCAGCCTTCTACAAAGCCCCTCCCGACCTCCCCAAGGGGAGGAGTATGGATTGCTTTTGCGGCAAGGGCGCATACGGCCCATAAGGCCAGTCAGGCCCATCCGGCCTATAAGGGCAATAAGCCTGATAAACCGAATACGCCCGACGGGCGGGGTGATGCGGACGGCTGCGCAACCCGTTGATTATCAGTGCCTTTGCAAAAGGCGGCAAACGAGGCTGCAAAAGGCCGCCTTTCAGCCGCCGAAAGCTTACCTTTTACAGGGCGAAAGGCCATGAATTGGAAAATTAAAAATTAACAAGTAAAATTTAAATAACGCCCGAGCGGCAAGGCAACCGCCTTTACGGCGGAATTAACGATTAACAGTTAACAATTGAAATACGCCCGAGGCGGCAAGGCGTTCGTCCTTCAGCTCCTTAGCGAGCGCAGCGGGCGGTAACTTATATAACTTCTTTAACTTCAAAAAAAGCATGTTATACTACTTATTCAGGTTCTTAGAACAGTTCGGCATACCGGGCGCCCACATGTGGGGATACATATCGTTCCGCTCGCTGCTGGCGCTAATCCTGGCGTTGGTGATATCGGCATGGTTCGGCGAGAGGTTCATAAAATACCTCAAGAGCAAGCAAATCACCGAAACGCAGCGCGACGCCAAGATTGACCCCTTCGGCGTAAACAAAATCGGAGTGCCGTCGATGGGCGGCGTAATCATCATCGTGGCCATACTCGTGCCCGTGCTCCTGCTTGGCCGCATGCGCAACATCTACCTGCTGCTGATGATTGTCACCACGGTGTGGCTCGGCTTTCTCGGCGGTCTTGACGACTATATCAAGATATTCCGCCACAACAAGGAGGGCCTGCCCGGCCGCTTCAAGATAGTGGGACAGGTCACCATCGGCCTCATCGTGGGCCTCGTGCTGTGGTACAGTCCTGACGCTAAAATCAACGAGAACCTCGCCATCGAGAAGCAGAACGGCCAGGAGATGGTCGTCAAGCACAGGCCCGAGGCGCAGAAGTCGCTCAAGACAACCATCCCCTTCGTAAAGGGCCACAACCTCGACTACGCCAACCTGATGAGCTTCTGCGGCAAGTATAAGACCGCCGCCGGCTGGGTGCTGTTCGTCATAATGACGATATTCGTAGTAACGGCCGTGTCAAACGGCGCCAACCTCAACGACGGAATGGACGGCATGTGCGCCGGCAACTCCGCCATAATAGGCGTCGCCCTCGGCATATTCGCCTACGTGTCGAGCCACATAGAATACGCCGCCTACCTTAATATAATGTACATCCCGGGCTCGCAGGAGCTTGTGGTGTTCATGTGCGCGTTCGTCGGCGCGCTGATAGGTTTCCTGTGGTACAACGCCTATCCGGCGCAAGTCTTCATGGGAGACACCGGCTCGCTTACCATCGGCGGCATAATAGCCGTCTGCGCAATCATCATCCATAAGGAGCTGATGTTGCCCATCCTGTGCGGCATATTCTTCGTTGAGAGCCTCAGCGTAATCATGCAAGTGTGGTACGCCAAGCTCGGAACGCGCCGCGGCGTCAAGCAGCGCATGTTCAAGCGCGCCCCCCTGCACGACACGTTCCGCACGCAGCAGGAGCAGCTCGACCCCGAAATCAAGTATCTTTTCAAGAAACCCAAGGGCGCCGTACACGAGTCGAAAATCACCATCCGCTTCTGGATTGTCACCATAATCCTTGCGGCCCTGACGATAATAACGCTTAAGATAAGATGAGATAAGAAGCCCCTCCCAACCTCCCCAAGGGGGAGGAGCCTGTCAGAATGAAGAAGGAACAGTAACAAAGGCAACTTTGCCCCTCCATTTGGGGAGGTCGGGAGGGGCTTAAAACCAAACAACATGAAACGCATAGTAATACTCGGAGCAGGAGAAAGCGGAGCCGGAGCCGCCGTGTTGGCTAAGAAGCAAGGCTTCGACGTGTTTGTGTCTGACATGTCAGGCATAAAGGACAAGTATAAGAACATGCTCGACTCGCACGGCATTGCCTGGGAGGAGGGACGCCACACCGAGGAGAAAATCCTCGACGCCGACGAGATAATAAAAAGCCCCGGCATACCTAACGAGGCACCGATGGTAAGGAAATGCGCAGAGAAGGGCATACACATAATCAGCGAAATAGAGTTTGCCGGACGCTATACGGACTCTAAGATGATCTGCATCACTGGCAGCAACGGCAAGACTACGACCACTTCGCTCATCTATCACATCTTCAAGAGTGCCGGCTACGACGCCGGACTGGCCGGCAACATCGGCAACTCGCTGGCCCTGCAGGTGGCCGAAGACCCGCACGAATACTACATCATAGAGCTTAGCTCGTTCCAACTTGACAACATGTACGACTTCCGTGCGAACATCGCCATCTTGCTTAACATCACCCCGGATCACCTCGACCGCTACGGCAACTGCATGCAAAACTACGTTGACGCCAAAATGCGCATACTGCAAAACCAGACCGGCGACGACTCGTTCATCTACTGGAACGACGACCCCGTGATACAGCGCGAGCTGGCTAAGTATGACATCAAGGCCATACGATACCCCTTCTCGGAGCTTAAGGAGAAAGGTTCCATAGGTTACATAGAGGCCGGGCAGTACAAGATAGAGAAGCCCACGCCCTTCAACATGGAGCAGGAGGAGCTGAGCCTAACGGGCAAGCACAACATATACAACTCGCTGGCGGCGGGCATTGCGTCGAACGTGGCCGGCATAAAGAAGGAGTTCATCCGCAAGAGCCTAAGCGACTTCCCCGGCGTTGAGCACCGTCTTGAGAAGGTGGCGATGGTTGGCGGCGTGCAATACGTCAACGACTCTAAGGCCACAAACGTAGATGCGTGCTGGTATGCGCTCGAGAGCATGAAGACGCCCGTGGTGCTGATACTCGGCGGAAAGGACAAGGGCAACGACTATAACGCCATCAAGGACCTTGTGAAGGAGAAGTGCGCGGGCCTCGTTTACTTAGGAGCCGACAACGCTAAGCTGCACGCCTTCTTCGACCCTCTTGGCATACCCGTGCGCGACACGCACTCGATGAAGGACTGCGTGCAGGCCTGCTACGAGATGGCACGCCCCGGCGACACCGTCCTTCTGAGTCCTTGCTGCGCCAGCTTCGACCTCTTCAAGAACATGGAAGACCGCGGCGAGCAGTTCAAGGCGCTCGTAAGGGCGCTTTAGGCGGCCGGCGTAGGCGCATGGTTACTTAAATACATAACTTATAATTATTAATTCTCCTGATGATTAAAGACAAACTCACGGAAGGAAAGTTCAAGGGCGACGCCGTCATCTGGACGGTGTTCTTCTTCCTCTGCCTCATCAGTATAGTCGAGGTTTTCAGCGCTTCGAGCAACCTGTCGTTCAAGACCGGCAACTATCTCGGTCCCGTGCTGAAGCATTGCGCCCTGCTGGCCGTAGGCCTGGTGGTGATGGTGTGCGTGATGAACATCAAGTGCCGTTACTTCAAGCTGGTGACGCCCATTGCCCTGCTGCTGTCGTTCCTGATGCTGATCATCGTGCTGTGCGTGGGCGAGAGCACAAACGGCTCGCAGCGTTGGCTCGACTTTCTGGGCATACAGTTCCAACCGTCAGAGATAGCCAAGGGCGCGCTGATACTGGCTACGGCGCAAATCCTCAGCGCGATGCAGACGCCTACGGGCGCCGACAAGCGCGCCTTTAAGTACATCCTGGTGGTTTGCGCGCTGATAATACCCCTCATCATGGTCGAAAACCTGTCAACGGCGGCCCTGCTGTGCATCGTCGTCTTCCTGATGATGTTCATCGGCAAGGTGCCCAAGGCGCAGCTCGGCAAGCTGCTGGGCACGGTGTTCCTGCTTCTGGCCGTCGTCGTGACGATGGTCATGGCGTTCGGCCACGACAAGGAGAAGGAGGCCCGGGAGGCGACGGGGCAGCTCGTTGTGCAGCAGGTGGAGGAGAAGGACGAGAGCGTCGTAGAGAAGGTTTTCCACCGCTTTGACACGTGGAAGGCCCGTATAGACAACTTCCTCAGCGACGAATACGTGGCTCCCGAGGATTACGACATCAACGGCCGCGACGCCCAGACGGGCCACGCCAACATCGCCATAGCCTCGTCAAACTTCATCGGCAAGGGGCCGGGCAACTCGGTGGAGCGCGACTTCCTGTCGCAGGCTTTTTCCGATTTCATCTACGCCATCATAATCGAGGAGCTGGGCTTCGTGGGCGCCGTCGTCGTGTGCATGCTCTACATAATACTGCTGTTCCGCACGGCGACCATCGCCAACCGCTGCGCCAACACCTTCCCCGCCATGCTGATAATGGGCTTCGCCATGCTGCTGGTGGTGCAGGCGCTGTTCAACATGTCGGTGGCCGTAGGCCTCGTGCCCGTCACCGGCCAGCCCCTGCCGCTCATAAGCAAGGGCGGTACGTCGACGATTATCAACTGCGCCTACATCGGCGTGATACTCAGCGTAAGCTATTCGGCCAAGAAGAAGGACGACGCCGAGGTGGCCGCGCCGCTCGACGCCGCAGCCTGAGCCGCTGTCGCGGCGTGCGGACGAATTTTAAAAGGTAACCTTTCACCGTGCGAAAGGTTACCTATAAGACGCCAAAAGGCGGCCTTTTACATCGTAAAAGGCCGCCTTTTGTAATACGTTGGCTGTCAGGCTGTTGCGCGGCTGCCGGCGGACCGCCGCGCCGCGGGAGCCGGGTCAGGCGTCTTTCTGCCTCGTGCCCATGCGCGCCTCCACCACGTTGATTACGTAGTCGCCGAGCTTCTCGCACTCTGAAACGACGTCCATGTACATCGTTCCGATGGCGTAGGTGTACTCGTTGGCGCTCACGTCGTTGATGTTCTGGCTGCGCAGCTGGTTGCGGTAGTTGTTGATTTCGTTCTCGATGTTGAACGAGCGGTTTACGTCAAGCTTGTCCTTGCGCCCCGAGAGCATGATGTTCATCTGCGTGAGGCTGTCGTCCGTCAGCTCGAACATCTGGTGCAGGTGCTCATACTGGCTCTCGGTGAAGTCCTCCTTGCCGCGCATCTTGCGGTTGAGCGAGCGAGCTATGTTGTAGCAGCTGTCGCCGATGCTCTCAATCTCGGATATCTCGCGCAGCATGGCTCGTATCTTAGCCTTGGTTTCGTCGCTAAGGTGCGCGTCGCTGACCTTGTCGAGATACTTCGCAATCTCAATCTCCATGTTGTCGCTTATGCTCTCGTATTTCTCTATGCGGCTGAAGAGCTTGTTGAACTCCGTGTCGTTCTTGATGTTAAGCAGCTCGCGCACGAAGCCGAACATCCTCTGTATGCGCTCGGCGAAGAGCTGTATCTCCTTCTGCGCCTCGAGCACCGACAGCTCGGGGGTCTTCATTATCGTGTCGCCGCCGATGTAGCGCAGGCGGAACTCGTCCTCGCTCTCCTTTGCCTTGGGCTTGATGAGCCAGCACACGGTCTTCTCTATCTGCGGGATGAACCATATCAGGATGGCCGTGTTGCAGACGTTGAACGCCGTGTGGAACGCCGCCAGCACCACCGACAGGCGTGCCGGGTCGATGGCCTTCGAGGCAGGGTCGTAGCCGACGAGCGAGCACACCGTGTCGACGAACGGATAGAACAGGCACAGCACCCAGAGCACTCCGAACACGTTGAACACCAGGTGGGCCAGCGCGGCGCGCCGTGCCTGGGTGTTAGCTCCGAGGGCCGCCAGGTTGGCGGTGGCCGTCGTTCCGATGTTCTCTCCCATGACTAAGGCTATTCCGAGGTATATCGGCAGCACGCCGCTCGAGCACAACATCATCGTTATCGCCATCAGCGCGGCCGACGACTGCAGGATGCACGTCAGCACGGTGCCGATGAGCAGGAACACGATAATCGTGGCGTAGCTGCCCGTGTCGAACGTGCTGAAGAAGTGGATAAGCTCCTTGTTGTGGCCGAGATCCATCTCGTCGCCCGTCTGGCTGAGCAGGGCGAGCGAGAAGAACATGAACGCTATGCCGAAAAGGAAGTCGCCAACGTAGCGGTGGCGGCGCGTGTAGATGAGCAGTATGCCGACGATGAAGGCCGGGAAGACCGCGTCCATGAAGTTAAACGAAAAACCCAAGCTCATTATCCAGGCAGTCAGCGTGGTGCCGATGTTGGCACCCATTATGACGGATATGGCTTGGGCGAGTGTAAGGAGGCCGGCGTTGACGAACGAAACCGTCATCACCGTTGTGGCCGACGACGACTGCACGGCCGAGGTTACGAACATTCCGGTGAACATACCGGTAAACCGGTTCTTGGTCATCGTGCCTAAGATGTGGCGCAGCTGCGAGCCTGCCATCTTCTGCAGGGCTTCGCTCATCACCTTCATTCCGTAGATGAGGAGCGCCAATGACCCGATAATCTTAAAAAAAATCCAAATCGACATATTTTAAATTAATTTGTTGTCGAACATTGTGCGGTGTCGGAAAAACGGAGTATCTTTACCAACGCTTAACCTAAAAACACGCTGTAAATGAAGCAAATGATACAAATTCGTTGCAAAAATAATAAAAAAACGCTAAACGTTCCCATTGGAAGCACTCTTTCTGAGGTTTTTCGTGAATTAGACTTAAAAATGGACTATGGGCCGCTAAGCGTTAAAGTTAATAATAAGGTGGAGGGCCTGCACTTCCGCGTCTACCACAATAAAGACCTTGAGTATCTTGACGTCACGTCGCCGTCGGGCGCCCGCGCCTACACGCGCACCCTCTTCTTCGTGCTCTGCAAGGCCGTGCACGACCTCTGGCCGGGCGCCGAGGTGGTGATAGACATACCCGTGTCTAACGGCTACTACTGCAACATCGACATCGGCCGGCCCGTCACCCAGTTCGACGCCGAGGCCGTGCGGCGGCGCATGCAGCAGATAATCGACGCCGCGATGCCCATCTGCCGCCACGAGAGCACCACCGAAGAGGTGATAAACATGTTCACCGAGATGGGCATGACGTCGAAGGTCAAGCTGCTCAAGAGCGTCGGACGGCTATACACGACGTATTACGAGATTGACGGATACAAGGACTATTACTACGGCACGCTGCTCACTAACACGAGCCAGCTGTACCTGTTCGGCCTCGAGAAGTATTACGACGGCATGCTGCTGCGCATCCCCTCGCGCGACGACCCTTCGCGTCTGGGCGACTTCGTGAGGCAGGACAAGATGTTCGACATCTTCAAGGAGCACCACCATTGGCAGAAAATTCTCGGCGTGAGCACCGTCGGCGACTTCAACGAAGCCGTGCACAACGGCCTCTCGACCGACCTTATCAACGTGTCGGAGGCGCTGCAGGAGAAGAAGATATCGCAGATAGCCGACATGATTTCGACGCGCCGCGGGGTGAAGATGGTGCTCATCTCCGGTCCGTCGTCAAGCGGAAAGACCACCTTCTGCAAGCGTCTGTCCATCCAGCTGCTCACGTGCGGCGTCAAGCCCGTGCCCATATCGCTCGACGACTACTTCGTGCATCGCGAGGATACGCCCAAGGACGAGCACGGCGAATATGACTACGAGAGCCTTTACGCGCTCAACATCCCGCTGCTGAACAAGCAGCTCAACGCCCTGTTCGCAGGCGAAGAGGTGGAGCTTCCGCACTACAACTTCCAGACGGGGCGCAGCGAGCGGAGCGGCCGACGCCTGCGTCTGGCCGACGACGAGGTGCTCGTCGTTGAGGGCATACACGCCCTCAACCCCGAGCTTACGGCGCAGATACCCGAGGAACAGAAGTTCCGCGTCTACGCGTCGGCGCTGACTACGATACTCCTCGACACGCATAACTACATACCGACTACCGACAACCGCCTGCTGCGCCGCATCATCCGCGACTACAAGTACCGCGGAGTGAGCGCCCGCGAGACCATCAAGCGCTGGCCCAGCGTGCGCGCCGGAGAGAACAAGTGGATATTCCCTTACCAGGAGAACGCCGACGCCATGTTCAACACGGCACTGCTCTTCGAGCTTGCCGTGCTGAAAAGCCAGGTCGAACCGCTGCTCGAGCTTGTGCCCGAAAACGCCGACGAGTATGCCGAGGCCTACCGTCTGCTGAAGTTCATGAAGTACATCGCCCCGATACCCAACCGCCAGCTGCCGCCCACGTCGCTGCTGCGCGAGTTCCTCGGAGGCAGCTCCTTTAAGTACTAATGCCGCAGGCCGCTAACCGCCTGATAGCCAAAGGCTTTGCAAAAGGCCGCCTTTCACGTTGCGAAAGGCGGCCTTTTGTCGTATGAAAGGTGACCTTTTGCAGGCCGAAAGGCCGCCTCTTGCAACGGCTCCGGTCAGCGGCCGCGCGGCTGCCGACAGTCGCACGGCATGTCCCCTTTTGCCTAAAGTTTATTCACTTTGCCCCTTTTATTCCAAAAAAGACAATAAAAACTGACGCATAACGAAAAGTTTTCATATCTTTGCACGCATATTTTATAATGTTTGTAATGCGTATGAAACGTTCGTGCAATATCTTTGTCGCGCTCGTCATGCTGCTTGTCACGATGAACGCCGGCGCCGCCGAGAAGGAAGTCCTGCTGCCTTACGGCGACATGAACCGCTGGACTATAAGGAAAATCCACGAGTCAAGCATAATAGGCGGTAAGACCAAGACCCTTTACGAGGTAGGCCCCAACCGCACTATCGAGGGCAACAAGCCTTACGTCAACGGCGGCGGCTCGCCCTGGGGCACGTCTAACGTCATGGCGAAGGTCATGGGCGTGGTGAAGACCAACAACTCGGTCTACCGCGACCGGCACGGCAGAGGCTACTGCGCGAAGCTCACCACCCACATAGAAAGCGTGAAGGTGCTCGGCCTGATGAACATCAAGGTGCTCGCAGCAGGCTCCCTTTTCCTTGGCGACATGAAGGAGCCTATCACCGGAACGAAGGACGGCCCGAAGGCCATGAACTGCGGCATACGCTTCACCCAGCGCCCCAAGGCCATACGTTACGACTACAAGGTGCAGACGGCAGGCTCGTCCACGAGGATTAAGCAGAACGGCTTCAGCCGCAAGCAGACCGTTGCCGGCAAGGATTACGCCATCGCCGTGCTCTTCCTACAGAAGCGCACCGAGGACAGCAAGGGCAACATCACCGCCAAGCGCGTGGGCACGATGGTTGTGAAATACGGCAAGAGCACCGGCGGATGGGTCGACGACGCCACCTACGAGATACTCTACGGCGACATACGCCACAACCCGCATTACGACGCCAAGACCATGGGGCTGCGCTCGGTAGACTACGCCCGCAACAGCAAGGGCAAGAGCGTGCTGGTGAAGGAAACGGGATGGGCCTCGGCAAACGAAACGCCCACGCACATGATACTGCAATTCTCGTCGAGCCATGGCGGGGCCTACGTCGGTTCGCCGGGCAACACCCTGTGGATTGACAACGTAAGAATGGTTTATTGAAAGGAATAAAACTGCATAAGATGACAAGACTGCTACTCGCCGCCTTACTGATGTTTTGCACCTGCAAGGCAGGGGCCTCCGTGCCCGCAGGTGAACGCCCGGACACCGCCGTCATACGGACAGAGCAACAGCCTGACACCCTGAAAAAGAAGAAAGGCCTGATTAACTGGGTGCTCAACTACCTTAACAACACCAATAAGAACAAGAACCACCGCAAGTTCGACTTCAGCGTGCTGCCCGGTCCGCACTTCAGCTCTGACACGGGCTTCGGCCTCGGCATAATAGGCATGGGCCTTTACCGCCAAGACCGGCGCGACACGCTCTCGCAACCGTCGAACGTTTCGATATTCGGCGACGTAACGACGAAGAGCTCATACACCGTCGGCATATTCGGCACTCACGTCTTTCCGTATGACCGCGGACGCA
The DNA here is from genome assembly GCA_944321295.1 of uncultured Prevotella sp. GTDB lineage: Bacteria > Bacteroidota > Bacteroidia > Bacteroidales > Bacteroidaceae > Prevotella. Next base: position 20,269 of record CALUKU010000018.1, on the reverse strand, counting down.
TCGACTACGAGATAGCGGCCAACTATTTCAAGGAAAGATACTGGGGAATAGGCTACGAGATGGCCAATAACGACGCCAACGAGGGCCTCATGAAGCGATGGAAAATCGGCGCTAAGGCTAACTTCCTGTGGGAAGTGGCGCGCAATGTGTTCATCGGCCCGTCGCTGACTTACGACTATGCTTACGTCATCGACATAGATCGTCCCGAGCTGTTGGCCGGCCAAGACCGCAAGGTTTGGAACATCGGAGCGGGCGTAACCTTCGCCTACGACTCGCGCGACATCATGACTCGCCCCACCAAGGGCGTCTACCTGAGCGTCACGCAGCTGTTCCGCCCCAAGTTCCTGAGCAGCGGCAACGCCTACACCACCACCGACTTCCGCTTCAACACGTACGGCAAATTGTGGCGCGGGGCCGTCATCGGCGGCGACCTTCGCGGCACTCTCAACTTCGGCAACCCGTCGTGGGCCATGATGTCGCTGATAGGCAACTCGTCGACAATGCGCGGATATTACAAAGGTCGCTACCGCGACAAGCACAAGATAGAGGCCCAGGTGGAGCTGCGCCAGCACGTATGGAAGCGCAACGGCGTGGTGCTTTGGGCCGGCTTCGGCACAATCTTCCATAAGTTCAGCGGCATTTACCTCGACCGTATGCTGCCAAACTGGGGCTTTGGGTACCGCTGGGAGTTCAAGAAGAACGGCAACGTGCGCCTCGACTACGGCTTCGGCAAGAGGGGCATGCAGGGCTTCGTGTTCAACATAAACGAAGCCTTCTGACGCCGCAGGCCGTCGGCCGCCTTCAGTGTCGGCGCGTGCCGCGCCGTGAGGATGAAACAACGTAAACGCAATAAACAATTACCGACCCGTAAAAATGAAGTCGATTAAAGGCATATTAGGCAGCTGCGCCTCAGCGCGCAGCCTTTTTTTTATCACCGTCATAGTGCTCGCGCTGCCCAACGTGGCGCTCTGTTTCACCGAGAGGATGAGCCTTGCGGCCTGTCTGGCCAACGTTCTGCTGCCCGTGGGTGCCGAGTGGCTGCTGATGACTCTCAACCGCTGTCCGGGCAAGATGACGTGGGCCATGTTCCTGCTGGTGTTCTTCGCGGCGTTCCAGCTTGTGCTGCTGTATCTCTTCGGCAACTCAATCATCGCCGTGGACATGTTCCTCAACCTCGTGACTACCAACCCCGGTGAGGTGTTCGAGCTGCTTGACAACCTCATTCCGGGCGTCATCGGCGTCCTGATAATCTACATCCCGGTGCTGGTGATGGCCGTCGTTTCCATCCGCAGGAAGGACCGTCTGGCGCCTGCCTTCATGTCGAGGCAGAGGCGTTACGCTGCCGCAGCAGTCGCCGCCGGAGCCTTGTGCCTCGGCGTGAGCTACGCTTCAGACGCCGACTACCGTGCCGAGCTGCATCTTTATCCGGCCAACGTGTTCTACAATCTCGGGCTTGCCGTTGAGCGCACCAACGCCACCGCCGGCTACGCCGAAACCTCCAAGGACTTCACCTTCGGCGCCAAGGCCACCCATCCGGCCGCCAACCGCGAGGTGTACGTGCTCGTGATAGGCGAAACGGCGCGTGCGTGCGACTTCAGCCTGTACGGCTACGACAGGCCTACTACGCCGCTGCTGGAGGGCACGGACGGGCTTGTGGCCTTCCCGAAGGCCGTCACGCAGTCTAACACCACCCATAAGAGCGTGCCCATGCTGCTCTCGGCGGTGTCGGCCGAGAACTTCAACGACATTTACGGTCAGAAGGGAATAATCACCGCCTTCAAGGAGGCCGGCTTCCATACGGTGTTCATATCGAACCAAATGCCCAACCATTCGTTCATCGACTTCTTCGGCGAAGAGGCCGACGAGTGGATGTTCATCAAGGAGAAGGCCGGCAACAATGCCGCCCTCGGCGACGAGGCCATGCTGCCCGAGGTGAGGAAGGTGCTGGCCGAGGGCCGCCGTAAGGAGTTCATCGTGCTGCACATGTACGGCTCTCACTTCAACTACCGCGAGCGTTACCCGCGCGAGGCGGCCTTCTTCAAGCCCGACGACGCCACCGAGGCGAAGGCCAAGAACAGGCCGTCGTTAGTCAACGCGTATGACAATTCGATACGCTTCACCGACCGTTTCCTGCACGACATAATGACCGAGGTGGGCAAGACTGGCGCCACGGCGGCGCTCATTTACACGTCGGACCACGGCGAGAACATCTTCGACGACGACCGCCGGCTCTTCCTGCACGCTTCGCCCACGCCGTCGTATTATGAGCTTCACGTGCCGTTCATAGTCTGGACGTCGGCCGCCTACCGCCGCGAGTTCGCCCCGGTGGCGCAGGCCTTGGCGGCCAACAGCGGCAAGCTGATGTCGCCGAGCGCCTCGGCGTTCCACACGATGCTCGGCCTTGCCGGCATAACCTCGCCCGTGCGCAACGACAGTCTGTCAGTGGCGAGCACGCTGTTCGCCGTCAGGCCCTGCCTGTATCTTACCGACCATAACAGCCCCGTGCCGCTGCGCAAAATGCTGCGGAGCGGCAACGACTTCAAGATGTTCAAGAAGAAGGGGATAGGGCTGTGACAAGGTGAAGGCGCAAACGCCGTAAACGCCCGCACGCAAAACGCCCTGGCAGCCATCCGTAGCCTCACTGATAGAGTGAGGGGCGGGGTGGGTGCCAGGGCGCTTTGCGTTTTTATACGATTTCGCAGTTTACTCGGCGCCGCCGCTTAGGGGTGCGGCCTGCGTGTAAGTGCGCGCTCCAAGCTCCTTGTCGAGCATGTAAATGCCGTAGCCGTTGTCCTTTATCATCTTTATGTTGTCGATGATAGTCTGGGCCGTTTCTTCCTCCTCAACCTGCTCGTCGATAAACCACTTCAGCATGCTCTGCGTGGCGAAGTCGTTCTTCTCGTGCGTCAGCGCGTAGAGGTCGTTGATGAGCGACGTCACCTTCTGCTCGTGCTTGAGGGTGCTCTCGAACACGTCGAGTATGCCGTTCCACTCTGTCGGCACTTCGTCAATCTTCTTCAGCTCCACTCGTCCGTTACGAGAGTTGACGTAGTTGAACAGGATTTTAGCGTGATCCTGCTCCTCCTGGAACTGCACTTCGAACCAGCTTGCCATGCCGGGCTGGCCGATTGAGTGGCAGTAGGCCGCCATTGAAAGATACAAGTAGGCCGACCACATCTCGGCGTTTATCTGCTCGTTGAGAGCTTCTTCAATCTTCTTGTTTAACATAAGCTTGCTTTTTAATTTTTAAGTTGTCGTTATTCAACCACAAAAATACTGAAAAAAACGATACGCCGCTCATCCTCATGCGATTATTATCATTTATTAGCAATCGCGGCCGGCCGACGCCCGTTTTGCGAAAGGTCGCCTTTTACCCTGCGAAAGGTAACCTTTCAGGCTCTAAAAGGCCACCTTTTACACGCTGAAAGGCCGCCTTTTGCAACCTGCCTGAAAATCAGCCGTTTTGCGTCATGCCTATATATAATTAAGGTGTAAGGCGCTGCCGGCAGGCTTGTCGCGGCGCGTCGGCGCATGCCAGCTTTCGTTTTGTAAGCACGCGGGCCCGCTGCCGCGGCGTGGCGGGCGTGTAAGCGATACATAATGCCAAACGGCGTGCCGCGCCGCATGTGTGGCCCGGAGGCCGTCCGGCGGTTGTTTAGTGTCGGGAAATCAGCATTTTACGTCGCTTTTGTCAGCCTGTAAGGTTAAAAAACTCGCCTTTGTATATAAATGAAAATATTTATTTAAAAACATTTTGATATTTCAATAATCTTTCCGAACTTTGCAAAATGTAAGCGGATGAAAAACACACAGCCATACGCCACTTGCAGGCGCGGCCGGTGTCGGCCGCTTGCTATATGGAAAACGGACATTAAATCAAGCTAAAGTTAAAATACTTTATTTTATGGCAGAAGAATTGGAAGTAAAGCAATTGGATGATGTCGTAGTGCGTTTCTCGGGCGACTCGGGCGACGGCATGCAGCTGGCGGGAAACATCTTCTCGACGGTTTCGGCTACGGTAGGTAATGGAATCTCGACATTCCCCGACTATCCGGCGGACATCCGCGCCCCGCAAGGGTCGCTGACGGGCGTTTCCGGATTCCAGGTTCACATCGCAAGCGGCCGCGCTTACACGCCGGGCGACAAGTGCGACGTGCTCGTGGCCATGAACGCCGCGGCGCTGAAGACACAGTACAAGTTCGCCAAGCCGCAGGCGACCATCATCATCGACACCGACAGTTTCGGTCCGAAAGACCTTGAGAGGGCCGAGTTCAAAACCCAAGACTATCTCGGCGAGATGGGCATCGATCCCGACCGCGTGGTAGCCTGCCCTATTACGCAGATGGTGAAGGACTGCCTCGCCGACAGCGGCATGGACAACAAGGCCGTCCTGAAGTGCCGCAACATGTTCGCGCTCGGCATAGTCTGCTGGCTGTTCAACCGCGACGTAAGCTACGTTGAAACGTTCCTGCGCGAGAAGTTCGACAAGAAGCCGGCCATCGCAGAGAACAACATCAAGGTCGTAAACGCCGGTTATGACTACGGACACAACGTTCACGCAAGCGTTCCGGCCACTTACCGCATCGACTCTAAGAACAAGGTGAAGGGCCGCTACATGGACATCACCGGAAACAAGGCCACGGCTTACGGACTCATAGCCGCAGCCGAGAAGGCCGGACTGAAACTCTATCTCGGCTCTTACCCCATCACTCCCGCCACCGACATCCTGCACGAGCTTGCAAAGCACAAGTCGTGCGGCGTGATAACGGTGCAGTGCGAAGACGAAATCTCGGGCTGCGCAAGCGCCGTAGGAGCGTCGTTCGCAGGAGCGCTGGCTGCCACTTCCACTTCAGGCCCGGGCGTCTGCCTTAAGTCTGAGGCCATGAACCTCGCCGTAATCGACGAGCTGCCGCTCGTCATCATCGACGTGCAGCGCGGCGGTCCGTCTACCGGCCTGCCCACAAAGAGCGAGCAGACAGACCTGCTGCAGGCCCTCTTCGGCCGCAACGGAGAGTCGCCTATGCCCGTGATTGCCGCAACAAGCCCCACCAACTGCTTCGACGCAGTGTACGCTGCGGCAAAAATCGCCCTCGAGCACCTCACACCCGTAGTGCTGCTTACCGACGCCTTCGTAGCCAACGGCTCAGGAGCATGGAAGCTGCCTAACATCGACGAGCTGCCGGAGATACATCCCCACTACGTAACTCCTGAGCAGAAGGGACACTATACACCGTACCAGCGCGACCCGGAAACCGGCGCACGCTATTGGGCGATACCCGGACAGGAGGGCTACGAGCACATCCTGGGCGGCCTTGAGAAAGACGGCGACACGGGAGCGATATCAACCGACCCCGATAATCACAACAAGATGTGCCATCTGCGTGCGCTCAAGGTGTTCAAGATACCCGTTCCCGACGTAGAGGTAATGGGCGACGCCGACGACGCCGACTTGCTGATAGTAGGCTTCGGAGGCACGTTCGGCCATCTCTATTCGGCCATGACGGAGCTTAGGGCACGTGGAGAGAAGGTGGCTCTTGCACATTTCAGCTACATCAACCCGCTGCCTAAGAACACCGCCGCCGTGCTTACGAAGTACAAGAAGGTGGTTGTCGCAGAGCAGAACCTCGGCCAGTTCGCAGGTTACCTGCGCATGAAGGTCGACAACTTCAACCCCTACCAGTACAACGAGGTTAAGGGACAACCCTTCGTAGTAGAAGAACTCGTAAAGGCGTTCACTAAAATAATTAAGAATTAAGAGTTTAATCAGGAGTAAAGGAGAGAAGGAGTGAAGCGGTAAGCAGGAATGACTCCAAGGCCCGGCATTGGCTCATCAGGCCCGTCCGGCCCGTCAGTCACATCCAAGGCTGTAGTCGGCAAAGGTGTTGGCTATGACTTCTTTAACTTCTCTAACTCCTTTAACTTCTCAAAACATACAAGCAATGAGTTACACTGCGCAAGATTATAAGAAGGGACAACCGCGCTGGTGTCCCGGTTGCGGAGACCATTTCTTCCTGGCATCTCTGCACAAGGCAATGGCGGAACTTGGCGTGCCGCCTTACCAGACAGCCGTAATTTCAGGCATTGGCTGCTCGAGCCGTCTGCCGTATTACGTCAGCACGTACGCCATGCAGACCATCCACGGACGCGCCGCAGCCATCGCTACGGGCGCCAAGGTGGCCAATCCCGACCTTACCGTCTGGCAGGTCAGCGGCGACGGTGACGGCCTCGCCATCGGCGGCAACCACTTCATACACGCCATGCGCCGCAACATCGACATCAACATGATTCTGCTTAACAACCGCATCTACGGCTTGACCAAGGGCCAGTATTCGCCTACGTCGCCCCGCGGCTTCGTCAGCAAGTCGTCGCCTTACGGCACGGTTGAGGACCCGTTCCTGCCTGCCGAGCTGTGCTTCGGCGCAAGAGGACACTTCTTTGCGCGCGCCGTGGCCACCGATGCGGAAGGAACAGTCGAAGTGCTGAAGGCCGCCTACAACCACAAGGGCGCCTCGGTATGCGAGATATTGCAGAACTGTGTCATCTTCAACAACGGCTGTTACGACTCGATTTACAAGAAGGAAGGCCGCGCTAAGAACGCAATCTACGTGCGTCACGGCCAGCCTTTGGTGTTCGGCGAGAACAATGAGTACGGCCTTATGCAGGAAGGCTTCGGCCTGAAGGTTGTAAAGATCGGCGAGAACGGCGTTACAATTGACGACATCCTCGTGCACGACGCTCACTGCATGGACAACACCCTGCAGCTGAAACTCGCCATGATGGACAACGAGCACGGCTTCCCCGTGGCCTTAGGCGTCATCCGCGACGTTGAGGCTCCTACTTACGAGGCAGCCGTAGCAGAGCAGATAGAGGAGGTTAAGGGAAAGAAGAAGTACCATAACTTCATGGAACTGCTCGAAACAAACGACACTTGGGAAGTTAAGTAACCGCATGTGACGTTATAATAAAAGGTCGCCGACATCGGCGACCTTTTATTTTTTCTACCTTATCCTTTTGTTTTTTCAGCAGATTTGTTGCCCGTCAAGCAGGTTGACGTAGGTCTTTATCGCCTCGTTGATTTCGCTTATGAGTATGAACTCGTCGGCCGAGTGCGAGCGTGACGACTGCCCCGGCCCGAGCTTAAGCGACGGGAAGCGCATCAGCGCCTGGTCAGACAGCGTGGGCGAGCCGAACGGACGCATGCCCATGGCCACGCAGCGGCGCACCACGGGGTTGTCAGCGCTAATGCCCGACGACGACAGGCGGAACGAGCGCGCCTTGACTTCGCTCTTCAGCTTTGACTTAATGAAGCCGAACACTTCCTCGTTCGTGTAAAGCTCGTTTGTCCTGACGTCTATCGTAAACTTACATTCGTCGGGCACGACGTTGTGCTGCGTGCCGGCCGAAATCACGGTTACGTTCATCAGCGTAGGGCCGAGCAGGCTGCTGACGCGCTCGAAGCGGTAAGAGCGCAACCAGCAGAGGTCGTCTAAAGCCTCGTAAATGGCGTTGACGCCCTCGCCCCTTGCGGCATGTCCCGACACGCCGCGTGCCGTGCCGTCAATCACCATCAGTCCCTTCTCGGCTATCGCGGGTTGCATGCCCGTAGGCTCGCCTACGACGGCCAAGCTCACCTGCGGCAGGCCGGGCAGGACGCGGCTTATGCCGTCCTTGCCCGAAACCTCTTCCTCGGCCGAGGCCAGGTATATGATGTTGTACGGCTGCCGGTGCTGTGACAGCTGCCTGAACGCCTGCATGAGCGCCACCAGTCCGCCGCCGCAGTCGTTGCTGCCGAGGCCGTAGAGGGCTCCGTCCGCAATGTCGGGGCTGAAGGGATTGCGCGTCCAAGACGCCACCGGCTTCACCGTGTCGACGTGGGCGTTGAGCAGCAGCGTCGGCTTGGCGGCGTCGTAACCGGGCGCCACGGCCCACACGTTGTTGCCGTCGCGTCGCGGCTCGAAGCCGTAGGCTGCCACGGCTTCCTCTACAAGCGAGGCCGCCGCAGCCTCGTCACGGCTTACGGAGGGCGTAGCGATGAGCCGCCTGAGCAGGCTGACCGCATCGTCAAGATATTCCTTATGTTCCATAACTTGTTTGTAAAGATAATGCAAGTGAGCGGCAAGAAAGCTTGCTTTCAATTGCCCGAGTGCATTTTATATCTGCAAAGATAATCAAAAATAACCAAACGGCAATCCTCCGATGGTTGCCATACGGCCATACGGCGTAACATGGTTTTGCGAAAGGCGGCCTTTCGGCTTTCAAAAGGCCGTCTTTTACACGCTTAAAGGTTACCTTTTACGCGCTGAAAGGCCGCCTTTTGCAGCGGCTCTCTTCGTTGTTTCGTAAAAAGTTGATTATCAATATCTTATAAAAACGTGTCCGACCCGTCCTCCGCCGCCCGCCGCCGTCGGCGGAAATGCAGGCGGAAAAAAGGCCGAATAAATTTTGCCATGCCCTCGAAAAGCCTTATCTTTGTAATAATGAACCCGTTTATTTGACAATGACTCAAGAAGAAAAGACACAGATTGAAGAGAAAATAGTAGACGTGCTGAAGACCGTCTACGACCCCGAGATACCCGTCAACATCTACGACTTGGGGCTGATCTATAAGATTGACGTTAAGGACGACGCCACCGTCGACATCGACATGACCTTCACGGCGCCCACGTGCCCCGCGGCAGACTTCATCCTCGAGGACGTGAGGCAGAAGGTTGACGCCCTCGACGGCGTAAAGTCGGCTACGGTTAACCTTGTCTTTGAGCCCGTGTGGGACCAAAGCATGCTCAGCGAGGAGGCAAGACTGGAGCTGGGGTTGGAGTAGGCTCACGCTCAGGCGAACAGCCGGCCATCGGCCGTCTTATTAAAAATTACAGCTTATGCGTAAAAACATCTACATATTGTCAGACGCCCACCTGGGCTCGTGGGCCATCGACCACGCCCGCACGCAGGAGCGCCGCCTTGTGCGTTTTCTTGACGACATAAAGACGAAGGCGGCCGCCGTCTACCTGCTCGGCGACATGTTCGACTTCTGGTACGAGTACAAGTACGTCGTGCCGAAGGGCTACACGCGCTTTCTCGGCAAGCTGTCAGAGCTGACGGACATGGGCGTCGAGGTGCACTTCTTTACCGGCAACCATGACATCTGGGCCTACGGCTACCTTGAGAAGGAGTGCGGCGTGACGCTACACACAAAGCCCATAACCACCGAGATTTACGGTAAGATATTCTACCTCGCCCACGGCGACGGACTCGGCGACCACGACCCTAAGTTCAACTTCATCCGCCGCATGTTCCACAACCGCGTGTGCCAGCGCCTCTTCAGCGCCGTGCATCCCCGCTGGGGCGTATGGTTCGGCATGGCGTGGGCCAAGCACAGCCGCCTGAAACGCGTCGACGGCAAGGAGCCTCCCTACCAAGGCGAGGACAAGGAGGCCCTCGTGCTGTACACCAAGCAGTACATGAAGACCCATCCCGACATCGACTACTTCATCTACGGACACCGCCACATAGAGCTTGACCTCATGCTCTCGCGCAAGTCGCGGATGATGATCATAGGCGACTGGATATGGCAGTTCACTTATGTTGTCTTCGACGGCGAGCACCTTTTCCTTGAGGAATACGTCGAAGGAGAGAGCAGACTATAAGGCAAAGGTGAGAAGGTGAGAAAGTGAGAAGGTGAGAAAACAAGTATGTTTGATTTGCTTGTATATTCTCACCTTCTCACTTTCTCACCTTCTCACCTTTTAAATCATCTTTTCATCTCGGCGCTGCCGCCCTTGATTAGCTGCTCCACCTCGCTGACGGTCACCATGTTGTAGTCGCCTACGATGGTGTTCTTGAGGGCCGAGCCGGCCATGGCGAAGTCGAGTTTCCTCTGGTCGTCGGCGTAATTCTGGTACGCGTAGAGCATTGCTCCGACAAAGGCGTCGCCCACGCCCATGCTGTCTACCACGTTGTTCACCTCGAAGACGCGCGTCGTTCTCAGCTTTCCGCCCGAGTAAAGCACGCCCGCCAGGCAGTGATGTTCAGACGTAATGGCGTTGCGCAGGGCCATGAACATATACTTGCAGCGCGGCAGCAGCCCGGCCGCCTTCTTGCAGAAGGCCTCGAAGGCCTCGGCGTCTATGCTGTCGCTCTTGCTCCCGGCCGTGAACGGCGGGGCCTCCAGGCCCAGCGCTTTCTGGTATTCGCCGCCGCTGCCGAACACGATGTCGCTCTTCTGCATCAGCGGAAGGAGCACCTCCTCGGCGCTCTTGCCGTATTGCCAGAGGTTCTTTCGGTAGTTGATGTCGCACGAGATAGTCAGTCCCAGCCTGTCGGCCGCGTCTATTGCCTCGTGGCACACGTCGGTAAGACCCTGCGTCAGGGCGGCGTCAATGCCCGACCAGTGGAATATTCCGGCGCCCTTGAACGCCTTGTCCCAGTCAATCATGCCCGGCGCGAGGTGCGCGAAGGCCGAGTCCTTGCGGTCGTAAATCACCGTGGCGGCGCGCATGTCGGCCGCCTTCTCAACGATGTACGTGCCCAGGCGCTCGCCTTTCATCATCATTATCTCGTCCGTTCCCACGCTGTGCTCGCGCAGTTTCATCAGGCATACGTTGCCCAGCGGGTTGTCGGGCAGGGCCGTCACTAACGACACCTCTCCGCCGTAGCTCGCTACGGAGATGGCCACGTTGCCCTCGCTGCCGCCGAAGTTGACGTCGAAGTGGCGCGACTGCTGCAGCCTGAGGTTGCCGGGCGTGGTGAGCCTCATGAGCATTTCCCCGAATGTAACTATCTTTTTACCCATTGCATTTTGGTTGAACGTTAAACGAAAAGGCGCGGAACGCCCCTATGACGGCTGTCGCCGAGGGTCGCGTTCCACGCCCGGTGGTATTACTTATTCAGCAAGTTCATGGTGTCGGTGGCAATCATCAGCTCCTCGTCGGTCGGGATTACGCATACGGTAACCTTCGAGTCGGGGGTAGAGATGACGGCCTCTTCGCCGCGGATGCCCTTGTTCTTCTCCACGTCGAGCTTCACTCCCATGTACTCCAGGCCTGCGCATGCGGCCTCGCGGGTAGAGTATTGGTTCTCGCCTACGCCTGCCGTGAACACTATGATGTCACATCCGCCCATGGCTGCGGCGTAAGCTCCGATGTACTTCTTTATGCGGTAGTTGTACATGTCGAGGGCGAGCTTGGCCTGTTCGTTGCCTTGCTCGATGGCCTCTTCTATCTCACGCATGTCTGACGAGATGCCCGTTATGCCGAGCACGCCGCTCTTCTTGTTTAGCAGGTTTGACATGCCGTCGGCGTCGAGGCCGAGTTTCTTCTGGATGAAGGTTATCGCTCCGCCGTCGATGTCGCCGCTGCGGGTGCCCATCATGAGGCCTTCGAGCGGGGTGAGGCCCATCGACGTGTCTACGCATTTGCCGTTCTGAACGGCCGCAACGCTGGCTCCGTTGCCGATGTGGCAGGTTATTATCTTCTTGTCCTCATAGTTTACGCCGAGGTATTCGCATACTCTCTGCGACACGTAGCGGTGGCTTGTGCCGTGGAATCCGTAGCGGCGCACGCCGTACTTCTCGTAAAGCTCGTAGGGAATGGCGTAGAGATATGAGTGGGCGGGCATTGTCTGGTGGAACGCCGTGTCGAATACGCCCACCTGCGGGAGGCCGGGCATAAGCTCGCTGACGGCCTCTACACCCTTAAGGTTGGCGGGGTTGTGCAGCGGAGCGAGGTCGATGCACTCCTTGAAGGTCTTGAGCACCTCGTCGTTTATCACCACGCTCTTGTTGAACTTCTCGCCTCCGTGCACCATGCGGTGGCCCACGGCGCCTATCTCGTCGAGGCTTTTGATTACTCCGATTTCGGGATCGGTGAGCAGTGAGAAGATGAACTTCACGCCCTCGGTGTGCTCGGGGATGTCGTGCATCACCTTTTTCTTCGTGCCGTCGGGCATTTTCACTTTCACGAACGCTCCGTCAAGGCCTACGCGCTCTGCGCCGCCCGACGTCATGACAGACTTGTCGTCCATGTTGTAAAGTGCGTACTTGATGGACGAGCTGCCGCAGTTTAATACTAATATTTTCATAGGTTAGGTTATTTATAAGGAGTTAAGGAGTTATGTAGTTAAGGAGTTAAGACAATAGCTTATTTCTCGAAAGCGTTGTTTATGATACCACGGCAATATCCGTTAAGCAGCTTGCTTGCCTCTTCAAGGCTGATGTAGAGCTGTCTGTAAGTATCTTCTTCGATGTATCCCAAGTCTTTTGACAGGTGCAGATAACATCTACATTCCTCCAAGCTGCCTTGTGCGAAATTTAGGAAATGCAACTTGTCGGCTTTACCTATACGTTTATAGCCTTCGGCTATGTTGGCTGGTATTGATACTGCTGCACGTTGGAACTGGGAACGAAGTCCGTATTTTTCTTCTTCCGGATAAGCGGAAAGGGCCTTGTATGTAAGTAATACAAAGTCGTAAGCTTTCTGCCAAGCCAGTATGTCCTCAAAACGCAGCGTCATAAACTGATGTCTTAACTCCTTTACTACGTAACTCCTTAACTCCTATTGTTTATTTTACTTCTTCGCGTCCATTGCCTGGCAGGCGGTGATGGCCACCAGTTTGTAGATGTCGTCGACAGAGCAGCCGCGGCTGAGGTCGTTAACGGGGCGTGCGATACCCTGCAGGATGGGGCCTATGGCGTCGGCTCCGCCGAGGCGCTGCACCATCTTGTATGATATGTTGCCAACCTCGAGGCAGGGGAACACCAGCACGTTGGCGTGGCCGGCGATGTCGCTTCCGGGAGCCTTCTTTGCTCCTACTTCGGGCACGAGGGCCGCGTCGGCCTGCATCTCGCCGTCGATCTTGAGGTCGGGAGCAAGCTCCTTGGCCAGCTTCGTGGCCTCAACCACCTTGTCTACGACCTCGTGCGAGGCGCTGCCTTTGGTCGAGAAGCTCAGCATTGCGACGCGCGGTTCGGCGAAGCCGGCTACCGACTTGGCCGTTTCGGCCGTGCAGACTGCTATCTGTGCCAGCTGCTGTGCGTCGGGCACGGGCGTCACGGCAACGTCGCCTACTACGAGAATACCGTCCTCGCCGTACTGCTCCTTGTTCGTGATGAGCAGCATGGCGCCGCTTACGCAGGTAATGCCCGGCTCGCACTTGATGATCTGCAGCGCGGGGCGCAGCGTTTCGGCCGTGGTGCTCAGCGCGCCCGAAATCTGTCCGTCGGCGCCGTTGGTCTTGATAATCATGCATCCTAAGTAGAGCGGGTTCTTAACGAGCTCGCGTGCTTGCTCGATAGTCATGCCCTTCTTTTTGCGCAGCTCGGCCAGCAGTGCGGCGTATTCCTCGCTCTTGGGATTGTTCTCCGGGTCTACGATGGTAGCCTTGCCGATGTGCTTCAGGCCCCACTTTTCGGCCAGCGAGTTGATTTCGTCGGGGTTGCCGATGAGTATGATGTCTGCCACTTCGTCGGCAAGCACCATGTCTGCCGCTTTCAATGTGCGCTCCTCGGTTGCCTCGGGGAGAACGATGCGCTGCTTGTTGCTCTTTGCGCGCGCGATGATTTGTTGTACTAAATCCATAGTTTTGTAGTTTATAAGTATATATGTGTTTTTGTAATTCCGATGTTGCAAAATTAGGAAAAATAATCCGAAAAGAGTCTGTCTGTCATGTTTTTTTCACGATAAATCGAATAAAATAAACCAATTCGGCGCCGTCTTCGCCCGTGCCCGGCCGCATTTGTCGGCGCTCATCGTGGCGGCTTGCGTAGCGTCCTCATTATCAGTGTGTTGCAAAAGGTAACCTTTTGCCTTCCCAAAGGCCGCCTTTTGCGCGCTAAAAGGTGACCTTTTGCAGGCCGAAAGGCCGCCTCTTGCGTTGCGGCCGCCCACGCGCGGCGCGGCGCTTAATAGTCGGTGGACGTATGAAAATGTTGAATTTAACTTTTCATTATTTTGAAATACCGCTCGTTTGCATTATCTTTGCATAAGCTAAGCTGCACTCGGGAAACTGAGAACAAGTTCTCTTTCCTCTCGTTTGCGTTAGCTTTGCATAAGCTAAGCTGCACTCGGGAAACTGAGAACAAGTTCTCTTTCCTCTCGTTTGCGTTAGCTCTGCAAATCAGATGACAGGCTTAACGGCGCGGCGACGGTGCTTGCCGGCTACGCCTTTTTCATATAAGATAAACTTAGAAACACATGGAACAGAACTTTTTAATCTACAATACGCTTACCAGGACGAAGGAGCGCTTCGAGCCGCTCCACGCCCCCAACGTAGGCATGTACGTCTGCGGACCCACCGTCTACGGCGACCCGCACCTCGGCCACGCCCGCCCCGCGATAACCTTCGACGTGCTCTTCCGCTACCTGCGCCATCTCGGCTATAAGGTAAGGTACGTGCGCAACATCACCGACGTGGGCCATCTTGAGCACGACGCCGACGAGGGCGAGGACAAGATAGAGAAGAAGGCGCGCCTCGAACAGCTCGAGCCGATGGAGATAGCGCAGTATTACACCAACCGCTACCACGACGCCATGGCCGCCCTCAACGTGCTGCCGCCAAGCATCGAGCCGCACGCCACTGGCCACATCATCGAGCAGGAGCAGCTCGTAAAGGAGATACTGGCCAACGGCTACGCCTACGAGAGCAACGGAAGCATATACTTCGACACGGCGAAATACAACAAAGACCACCGTTACGGCATACTCTCAGGCCGCAACCTCGACGACGTGAAGGACGCCAGCCGACAGCTCGACGGAGTGGGAGAGAAGCGCAACCAGGCCGACTTCGCCCTCTGGAAGAAGGCCCAGCCCGAGCACATCATGCGCTGGCCGAGCCCCTGGAGCGACGGCTTCCCCGGCTGGCATTGCGAATGTACGGCGATGGGCAGGAAGTATCTGGGCGAGCATTTCGACATACACGGCGGCGGAATGGACCTCGTCTTCCCCCACCACGAGTGCGAGATAGCCCAGGCCGTGGCCTCGCAGGGCAGCCAGATGGTGAAATACTGGATGCACAACAACATGATAACCATCAACGGGCAGAAGATGGGCAAGAGCCTCGGCAACTTCATTACGCTCGAGCAGTTCTTCAAGGGAGAGCACAAGCTCCTGTCAAAGGCCTACTCGCCCATGACGATACGCTTCTTCATACTCTCCGCCCACTACCGCGGCACCGTCGACTTCTCCGACGAAGCCCTGCAGGCCAGCGAGAAGGGACTGGCACGCCTGATGACGGGCATAGCCGACCTGAACCGCATCAAGCCCTCGGCCGAGAGCGACGCGCAGGTGAAAGACTTCACCGCCGCCCTGCGCCGGAAGTGCTATGACGCCATGAACGACGACATGCAGACGCCCATAGTCATAAGCAACCTCTTCGAGGCTTGCCACCTTATTAATATTATACTCGACCACAAGGCGCGGATTTCTGCCGCCGACCTCGACGAGCTCGACGGCGTGATGCGCCTCTTCGCGCTCGACATACTCGGCCTGAAAGAGGCCGACGCCGGCGGAAGCAAGCAGCGCGAGGAAGCCTTCGGCAAGGTTGTCGACATGGTGCTCGACCTGCGCGCCAAGGCCAAAGCCGCCAAAGACTGGGCCACGAGCGACCGCATACGCGACGAGCTGGCCGCAGCCGGCTTCGAGGTTAACGACACAAAGGACGGCAGCTTGTGGCGGCTGCCTTAGTAGATAGTGGGCTTCGCCCAAGCAGACAAGTGACGAGCAGACAAGCAGACAAGGAGATTTGCCATGAAAAAAAGAATTTCTGAAAGCATAAAACATACGCTTGTAGAGTTAATCCACAAGCCAAATCTCCTTGTCTGTTTGTCTTCTCGCCGTTTGTTTGCTAAAACAAATCTCCTTGTCTGCTTGTCACTTGTCTGCTTGTCTGCTTGTTTTCTTGCTTGCAATCAAAGCAAGAAAACCTACGTTATAGGCGTTTCGCAGTGCAGCGAGGACAACTGGCGCGAGAAGCTTAACGGCGAGTTGCGCGACGCCACCTACCTGCATGACAACGTAGAGCTGCGCGTCGTGTCGGCCAACGACAACGACCGGCAGCAGACGGGGCAGATAAACGCCTTCACCGACGAGGGCGTCGACCTGCTCGTAGTTTCGCCTAACCAGATGAATACGGTAACTCCGGCCATCGACCGGGCCTACGACAGCGGCATACCCGTAATCCTTTTCGACCGCAAGACAGGCTCGGGCAAGTACACGGCGTTCGTCGGAGCAGACAACGAAAAGATAGGACACACCATCGGAGAGTACGTCGCCGCGCGCCTCGAAGGCAAGGGCACGGTGGCCGAGATACGCGGACTTAAAGGTTCGTCGCCGGCCATCGAGCGCCACCGCGGCTTCGTGTCGGCCGTCAAGAGCCATCCCGGCATAAGCCTGGTTGCCGACTTGAGCGGCGACTGGACGCAGCAAAGCGGCGACGACGTGGCGGCCGGAATGTTCGCCAAAGGCATTGTTCCCGATTACATTTTCGCACAAAACGACCGCATGGCGCTCGGCGCCTGGCAGGCCGCCAAGCGCTTCGGGCTTGAAGGGAAGATACGCTTCGTGGGCATTGACGCCCTGCCCGGCGACGACGGAGGCATACGCCTGGTGCGCGACGGAGTGCTTGAGGCCTCGTACATTTACCCCACCCGCGGCGACATAGTAATGCAGCTGGCCCTCAACATACTTGAAGGCCGGCCCTACGAGCGCGACAACTACATGAAGGCCGCCCTCGTGACGAAGGACAACGCCGAAACTATGCTGATGCAGGCCGAGGAGATGAGCCACATCAGCGGCCAGCTGGAGATGCTCCACGGCCGTGTTGACGTGTTCTTCACGCAGTACAGCCACCAGCGCGTTTACGGCATATTGTGCATAATCATACTGCTGCTCGTCATCGTGGCGCTGGCCGCGCTCTACCGTACGGCCATGGTGAAGCGGCGCATGGAGCGCCGCGCGGCCGAGGTGAAGCTGTCGTTCTTCACCGACCTTAGCCACGACCTGCGCACCCCGCTGACGCTTATCGCCGACCCGGTTGAGCGCATACTCGCCGACGACAACCTTACCGCGCAGCAGCGTTCGATGCTATGCATGGTCAGGCGCAACGCCGCCATGCTGCTGAGGCTTGTAGGCGAGATACTCGACCTGCGCAAGATACAGAACGGCAAGATGCGCCTGACGGTCAGCAACTTCGACGTTGCCGCGGCCGTAAGGATGTGGGTTGACGACTTCAGGCCGCTGGCCGCCACGCGCGACGTCACGATACGGCTTGACGCCGTAGACAGCCTGACGATGAACGCCGATTATAATAAGGTGGAACGCATCTGCTACAACCTGATAAGCAACGCTCTGAAGTATAACCGCAAGGGCGGGACGGTGACCGTCAAGGTGGCCGCCGGCGACGGCGGAGCCGTGATAACGGTGGCCGACACGGGCATTGGCATGTCAAAGAACGACGTAGACCGCATTTTCGATAAGTTCTACCGGGTGAAGGACGGAGGCGGAGGCACGGGCGTAGGCCTTGCCGTAGTAAAGGCGTTTGCCGAGCTTCACGGCGGCAGGGTGTCGGTGAAGAGCGCCGAGGGCGAAGGCTCTGAGTTCACGGTAGTGCTGCCGAGCCTCACCATAACGGCCGACGTGGTGGGTGACAGCTCGGCCGTCGACGAGAGCATAGCCGCCGGAAGCGGCGCCGACGCTACCGTGCTGACGGCTGCCGTGGCTGATGAGGCCGGCGGCCTTGACGCCGCCGAGGGCGCCGAAGGCGACGGAGGGGAGCAAAGGCCTATGGTGCTTGTCGTCGACGACAACGCCGAGGTGAGGCAGTATGTGGCATCCATCCTTGCCGGAAGCTACGACGTGCGCCAGGCCGTCGACGGAAAGGAGGGCCTCGAGGCCGCCTTGGCCGACGTGCCCGACCTGATTGTGACCGACGTGCTCATGCCCGTCATGGACGGACTCGAGATGTGCCGCCGCGTCAAGGAGGCCACCGCTACGAGCCACGTGCCGGTGGTGCTGCTCACGTCGCGCGCCTATGAGAACCAGCGCGCCGAGGGTTACGACTGCGGCGCCGACGCTTATATCACCAAGCCCTTCTCGAGTAAGGTGCTGCTTGCGCGCGTGCGTAATCTTCTTGAGAACCGTAAGCGCTTGAAGTACATCTACGCCGAGGCGCCGGGCGACGACGTTGCGGACACTACGGTGAGCGACGCCGACAGCCGCTTCATGGCCGACTTCAGGCAGGCCGTAGACGAGCGCATGGGCGACTCGGCACTCAGCGTTGAAACGTTAAGCTCAGCTCTCGGCCTTAGCCGCGTGCAGCTTTACCGCAAGGTGAAGCAGCTCACGGGCCAGTCGCCCGTAGAGATTATCCGCGTGACGCGCCTCAAGCAGGCCGAGCACCTGCTGAAGACGACCGACAAGACCGTTTCAGAGATTTCATACGAAGTGGGTTTCTCGTCGCCCTCATACTTCTCAAAGTGCTTTAAGGACCATTTCGGCGTGCAGCCCGGCGAGGCCCGAGGCTGACGTCGGCAACCGCCTGGCGTACAGGCGTTTACGCATTGTGCTGCAAAAGGCCGCCTTTCGTGTTGCGAAAGGCGGCCTTTTGTCGTCTTAAAGCTTACCTTTTGCAGCCTGAAAGGCCATCTTTTGCAGGGCGGTCGTCGATGTGTAGCGGCGGCGACGTAGGCCGTCGTATGGCCAAAAGGCCGTCAGGCGTTTCTTCAAACCTTGTGTCCCGTTATGTGAATTTTCGTTCAAAACGTATCAATTTTGTTGCATGAACGTTTTTTACAATCCGTATGTAATAAATCTTTTATATGTCTTTAATACATTATTTTAAATTTGCAGGCGAACAAGAAACATTTATTTACTAACCTGAAAAATATGAAAATTATGGTGAAAAGTATCAAGAGGATACTGCTAAACGCAGTGTTCATCGCCATGAGTACCGTTGCCGCGGCCCAGCAGGTCGACGTCAGCGGTGTCGTGAAAGACGCGAATGGCGAGCCCGTCATCGGCGCGACGGTGACGGAAGAGGGTACAAAGAACGCCACGGTGACAGATTTTGACGGCAAATTCCGTCTAAAAGTCACCGGGGGTAAAAAACTAACAATCTCTTACATCGGCTATAAGAGCGAAACGGTGGCGCCCGGCCCCTCGCTCAACATAGTGCTGCAGGAGGACAGCCAGGCCCTCGACGAGCTGGTGGTGACGGGCTACACCACGCAGCGTAAGGCCGACCTTACCGGCGCCGTGTCGGTAGTCAGCATGGACGACATAGCCGACCTTAACGAGAACAACCCCATGAAGGCCCTGCAGGGACGCGTGCCCGGCATGAACATCACCGCCGACGGTAACCCCAGCGGCTCGGCTACGATACGCATCCGAGGCGTCGGCACGCTCAACAACAACGACCCGCTGTACATCATCGACGGCGTGCCGACCAAGGCCGGCATGCACGAGCTTAACGGAAACGACATCGAGTCGATACAGGTGCTTAAGGACGCGGCCTCTGCATCAATCTATGGTTCGCGCGCGGCCAACGGTGTCATCATCATTACCACTAAGAAAGGTAAGGCCGGACAGCTCAGGATTGACGTTGACGCGTCGGTGTCAGCCTCGATGTACGCCAACAGGCTCGACGTGCTCAACGCCAAGGAGTACGGCCAGGCCATGTGGCAGGCATACGTCAACGGCGGCCAAGACCCCAACACCAACCCGCTGGGCTACCGCTACGATTGGGGCTACGACGCCAACGGATATCCGCAGCTCAACGGCATTACGATGTCGCGCTTCCTCGACTCGGCCAACACCGTGCCCTCGGCCGACACCGACTGGGTTGACGAAACCACGCGCACGGGCGTAATACAGAACTATAACGTTGCCGTCAGCAACGGTTCGGAGAAAGGCTCTTCTTATTTCTCCTTAGGTTATTACAAGAATCTCGGTGTCATCAAACATTCCGACTTCGACCGCTTCTCGGCCCGAATGAACTCTGAGTACAAGCTTATTGACAACGTGCTGACCGTGGGCGAGCACTTCACTCTTAACCGCACGTCGGAGGTGCAGGCGCCCGGCGGCTTCCTGGAGAACGCCCTGCAGTTCAACCCCTCGCTCCCCGTGTATGACATCAACGGCGATTACGCAGGCCCCGTGGGCGGCTATCCCGACAGGGAGAACCCCGTGGCGCGCCTCGAGCGCAACGCCGACAACCGCTATACGTACTGGCGCATGTTCGGCGACGCTTACATAAACCTCAGCCTTTTCAAGGGTTTCAACATACG
>CALUKU010000017.1 GCA_944321295.1 uncultured Prevotella sp. | reverse complement strand
TTGCACTTCACTCAACTTGCATTACCTTTAGATAAGGTAAGCTTCGTTTCGGAATTGAAAATAAAAGCTCGTTTCTCCCGCTTTTATTTTGCACTTCACTCAACTTGCATTACCTTTAGATAAGGTAAGCTTCGTTTCGGAATTGAAAATAAAAGCTCGTTTCTCTCGCTTTTATTTTGCACTTCACTCAACTTGCATTACCTTTGCAATTATATTCATTATAAAACAAGAAGTGGCGAAAAGAGAACATAACATCCTTGACGGCATAAATTATCCTGCAGACTTAAAGAAACTGAAGGTCGGGCAGCTGCCGCAGTTGTGCGACGAGCTGCGTGACGACATACTGAAAGAACTGTCTGTCAACCCCGGTCACCTGGCCTCGAGCATAGGGGCGGTGGAGCTGACCGTGGCGTTGCACTACGTTTACGATACGCCTTACGACCGCCTCGTGTGGGACGTGGGACATCAGGCTTACGGCCACAAGATACTTACCGGCCGTAAGGACCGTTTCTGCACCAACCGCAAGCTGCACGGACTAATGCCGTTCCCCTCGCCGCTGGAGAGCGAGTATGACTCGTTCGTCTGCGGCCACGCCTCTAACTCCATATCGGCCGCCCTCGGCATGGCCGTTGCGGCCAAGCGCACGGGCAATGACGGCCGCCATGTTGTAGCCATAATAGGCGACGGTGCCATGAGCGGCGGCCTGGCCTTTGAGGGGCTTAACAACGTTTCGACTACGCCCAACGACATGCTCATCGTGCTCAACGACAACAACATGAGCATTGACCGCAGCGTGGGCGGGCTTAAGCAGGCCCTGTTGAGGCTCAACACCAACGACACTTACAACCGCATACGCTTCAAGGCCTCGCGCTGGCTCAACTCTAAGGGCTATCTCGACGACGACCGCCGCAAGGGCATAATACGCCTTAACAACGCTCTGAAGTCGGCCATCAGCCACCAGCAGAACATCTTCGAGGGGCTTAACATAAGATATTTCGGCCCGTTTGACGGCCACAACGTCGTTGAGCTGGTGCGCATAATGCGCCAGCTGAAGGACATGCACGGCCCTAAGCTGCTCCACCTGCACACCGTGAAGGGCCACGGCTACGCCCCCGCAGAGAAAGACCCCACCGTGTGGCACCAGCCCGGCAAGTTCGACGTGGCTGCCGAGGAGCGCATCGTCGCCGACGAAACCGGCGTGCCGCCGAAGTTCCAGACGGTGTTCGGCGAAACCCTGCTTGAGCTTGCCAAGGCCAATCCGCGCATCGTGGGGGTGACCCCCGCTATGCCCACCGGCTGCTCTATGAACATCATGATGAGGGAAATGCCCGACCGCGCCTTTGACGTGGGCATAGCCGAAGGCCACGCCGTGACCTTCGCCGCGGGCATGGCCAAGGACGGCCTGCTGCCCTTCTGCAACATATACAGCTCGTTTGCGCAGCGCGCTTACGACAACATCATACACGACGTAGCCATCCTGCGGCTGCCCGTAGTGCTCTGCCTTGACCGCGCGGGGCTTGTGGGCGAAGACGGGGCGACCCACCACGGCGCCTTCGACATAGCCGCCCTGCGCCCCGTGCCCGGCCTCACCATAGCGTCGCCCATGGACGAGCACGAGTTGCGCAACCTCATGTACACCGCCCAGCTCGACGGTAAGGGCCCCTTCGTCATAAGGTATCCGCGCGGCAAGGGCGTGCTGGTTGACTGGCGCAACAAGTTCGAGGAAATAGAAGTCGGCACCGGCCGCCGCCTTAAGGCCGGCAGCGGCATTGCCGTAATGACCGTAGGTCCCGTCGGCAACGCGGCCGCCGAGGCCATACGCATGGCCGAAGCCGGCACGCCCGGCCTCAGCGTGGCCCATTACGACATGCGTTTCGTAAAGCCGCTTGACGAGAGTCTGCTCGACGAGGCTGCCCGCAGCTGCCGTCACATCATAACCATTGAGGACGGAGTGCGCGCCGGAGGCTTCGGCTCGGCCGTCTTAGAGTGGATTTCAGACCATGGTTTTGACGCCAAGGTGACGCGCCTCGGCCTGCCCGACGCCTTCGTCGAGCATGGCACGGCCGACGAGCTGCACCATATCGTAGGCCTCGACGCCGCCTCGATAGCCGGCGTCATAACCTCGCTGGCCGCCCGACGCTGACCGCCGGGGTGATAACTTTAAATATAAGGAATAAGATGAAAATAATCATAGCAGGAGCTTACGCCATAGGCACACACCTGGCTAAGCTGCTCTCGCGCAACGACCAGGACATCGTACTGATTGACGAGGACGAGGAGAGGCTTAACAGCGTCGGCGGCGATTACGACCTGATGACCGTTCACGCCTCGCCGTCGAGCATAAAGGCGCTCAAGGACGCGGGCACGGGCAGCGCCGACCTGTACATCGGCGTTACGCCCGATGAGAACATGAACATGAACAGTTGCATGCTGGCCAAGGCCCTCGGCGTGAGGCGCACGGTGGCTAAGGTTAACAACTACGAGTTCATGAACCCCGACCTGAAGGACTTTTTCGAGAAGGTTGGCATTAACTCGCTCATCTATCCCGAGAACCTTGCCGCCACCGACATCGTCAACGGCTTGAAGATGAGCTGGGTGCGCCAGCGCTGGGACGTGCACGGCGGAGCACTCGTAATGCTCGGCATAAAGCTGAGGGAAACCTGCGAAATACTCAACGAGCCGCTTAAGGACCTCTGTAAGCCTGAGTCGCCTTACCACATCGTGGCCGTAAAGCGCGGCGACGAAACCATCATACCGCGCGGCGACGACGTCTTGAAGATATATGACATGGCTTACTTCATGACCACGCGCAACTACATACCTTACATCAGGAAGCTCGTAGGCAAGGAAAACTACGTAGACGTGAAGAACGTCATGGTTATGGGCGGCGGCAACACGGCCATAAGGGCCGTCCAGATGATGCCCGAATACATGAGCGTGAAGATATTCGAGGCCGACGAGAAGCGCTGTGAGCACATCAACGAGGTGGTTGACAACGACAACGTGATGGTGATCAACGGCGACGGACGTGACATATCGCTCCTCATCGAGGAGGGCGTCAAGAACACACAGGCCTTCGTAGCCCTTACCGGCAACGCTGAAACTAACATCCTGGCGTGTCTTACGGCCAAGCGCCTGGGCGTGCGCAAGACCATCGCCATGGTTGAGAATATTGATTATGTCAAGATGGCCGAGAGCCTTGACATAGGCACCATCATCAACAAGAAGGCCATTGCGGCCAGCCATATCTACCAGATGATGCTCGACGCCGACGTTAAGAACACCCGTTTCCTTATGACTGCTAACGCCGACGTGGCTGAGTTCACCGCCCAGCAAGGCTCCAAGGTCACAAAGAAAAAGGTGTTCGAGCTCGGCCTTCCGCACGGAACCACCATCGGCGGGCTTGTCCGCCGCGGCGAGGGACATCTCGTTTCGGGAGGCTCGCAGATTGAGGCTGGCGACATAGTCGTAGTCTTCTGCCACAACGTCAACATGTCGAAGATAGAAAAATTCTTCAATTAAGGCTCAGCGATGATAAACTTTAAGCTTGTTTACAAGGTCATGGGCTCGTTGCTTTTCATCGAGGCCATAATGCTGTTGGCATGCCTTGCCGTGTCGGTTTATTACCGCGAGGACGACGTCCTGGCGTTCCTTGCCACCATAGCCCTGACCGTGCTCGCCGCCATCGGCCTTAAGTATAAGGGCTACCAGGCTGAGAACAGCATGGGACGGCGCGAGGCTTACCTGCTGGTAACGGTCATCTGGGTCGTCTTCAGCGCCATCGGCGCGCTGCCGTTTGTCGTCAGCGGTTACCTGACGAGCTACACTGACGCCTTCTTTGAAACAATGTCGGGCTTCACGACGACGGGCGCCACCATCATCGACGACGTCGAGGCGCTGCCCCACGGGCTGCTTTTCTGGCGCTCGCTGACCCACTGGATAGGCGGTTTGGGCATAATGTTCTTCACCATCGCCATACTTCCGTCGCTCGTAGGAGGAAGCGTCAAGGTGTTCTCAGCTGAGGCCACAGGCCCCATAAAGAGCAAGATGCACCCCCGCCTGAGCACCACCGCCAAGTGGATTTGGGCCATTTACCTCATCCTCACGGCAGGTTGCGCCGCGTGTTTCTGGCTGTTCGGCATGGACGTCTTTGACAGCGTGAACTATTCAATGTCGATAACCGCCACGGGCGGGTTTTCCACTCATAACGCCAGCATAGCCTTCTTTGACTCCGCCGCGATTGATTATACGGCGGCGATATTCATGATTTTGTCGGGAATAAACTTCTCCTTGCTCTATCTACTCATGTTCAAGGGCAAGTTTAAGGCCTTTGTCAAAGACTCGGAGTTGCGCTTTTACCTCATGGTAATCTCGCTGTCGACGCTGTTCATAGCCTATATCCTTACGACGCAGAGCGGCGTTCCTGCGGCCGAGGCGTTCAGGAACGCCCTGTTCCAGGTGTCGTCGTTCATATCTACTACCGGCCTTTTCAACACCGACGCGGGGCTTTGGCCTCACCTGACGTGGGTCGTACTGACTATCTGCATGGTGTTCGGCTCGTGCGCCGGAAGCACGAGCGGCGGTATAAAGTGTGTCCGCGGCGCCATGCTGCTTAAGATGATACGCAACGAGTTCAAGCATATCCTGCATCCGCGGGCGGTCATACCGCTGAAGCTTAACGGCACGAACATCACATATCAGTCACAGGCTACGCTGCTGGTGTTCCTCGCCCTTTACGGCGTGTCGTGCCTCGCGGCCTTCTTCTGCTTTAAGATGATGGGCCTTGAGAGCACCAACGCCATAACGATAGCCATAAGCAGCGCGAGCAACGTAGGCCCGGCGCTCGGCGGGGAGATAGGCCCGACGATGTCGTGGAGCAGCCTGCCCGACGCCGCCAAGTGGATATGCTCGGCGCTTATGCTGATGGGGCGTCTTGAGTTCCTCAGCGTAATAGTGCTGTTCACGCGCGCTTTCTGGAAGGAGAATTAGCAAACCAAAAACTATACAAACACTACTCTTAACACAAAACATGAAATAGATGCAACCGATTAAATTCAAGCCGATACTCAAACAGACTATTTGGGGCGGCCGTAGGATTGCCGGCTTCAAGCATATCGACAGCTGCCGTGACATGCAGATAGGCGAGAGCTGGGAGGTGTCAGGCGTCGAAGGCAGCGAGAGCGTGGCCGCCAACGGCCCCTACGAGGGGCGTAAGCTGACCGACATTGTGGCCGATATGAAGGAGAAACTTGTTGGAGCAGACAACTACCGGCGCTTCGGCAACGACTTTCCGCTGCTCGTCAAGTTCATCGACGCAGGTAACGACCTGTCGATACAGGTGCATCCCGACGACGAAACGGCCCGTAAGAAGGGGCTGAAGAACGGCAAGACGGAAATGTGGTACATGATGGACTCGGCGCCGGAGGCCCGCCTGCTGTGCGGACTGAAGGACAACATAACGCCCGAAACATATAAGCGGATGGTGGCCGACGGCACCATATGCGACGCCATAGCCACCTTCCCGGTGAAGGCCGACGACTGTTTCTTCATTCCGTCGGGGCGCATACACAGCATTGGCCGCGGCTGTTTCCTGGTGGAGATACAGCAGACGTCGGACACGACGTACCGTATTTACGACTTCAACCGCCGCGACAAGGACGGCAACCTGCGCGAGCTGCACACCGAGGAGGCCGCCGAATGTATCGACTACACCGTGCGCAAGGACTACCGCACAAACTATATTCCGGCCAAGAACCAGGGCGTGGGGCTTGTAAGGTGTAAGTATTTCAACACGGCCGTGTATGACCTTGACGAGCCGATGACGCTCGACTACAGCGAGCTTGACAGCTTCGTGATAATCATCGGCGTAAAGGGCGAGGGCGTGTTCACCGACGGCGAGGGCAACGAAACATCGCTGCGCGAGGGCGAAACCATGCTCGTGCCTGCCACGACCGACGTGCTTAACGTCAGCGGAGCTATTAAATTCATTGAAACTTACGTATAGTCAGAGTGAAGAGTGAAAAGCGAAGAGTGGGAAATCCGATACCCGGCAAACGTCGGCAGGCGGATTTTCCACTCTTCGTTTTTCACTCTTCACTTTCCGTTTCCTTATCTTTGTTTTCCAGAAACCTTTCTATGTCGCGCCTCATCCGGGCGAACTGCGGCGACATGACGTAGCCCGTGTTCTTCTTCAACATCTGCTCTATGTCCTGCACGCTGTGCGAGTAGCACGACAGCTCGTTGCGCATCTGCGTTGCGTGGACGGCCTGGCGGCGTATCTCGGCTTCGCGCTCGCGTATCAGTATGCCGCACACCTTGTTCATCAGCGGCATTACGATCTTGTCGAAGAGGTGGTGCCCCTGGATGTAGAGGTAGGTCGTTTCGGGCGTCACGCCGAGGCGTATCAGCTCGCGCTTGAGCTTTAGGTACGACTCCTTGGCGTCGGGGTGTTTGCGCTGCAGCCAGTTCACCTTCTTCCACACCTTGTTGCGCAGGTTGGCGATGGCCGCCTCGGGCGCGTTGACGTTGAAGCCGCCTACCTCGGCCACCTTGTTGAACTCGGTGATGGTGAACTGCCCGTAGATGTTGCGGCGGTAGTGCCATATCGACCATACGAACAGGGGGAAGACGGCGGCGCTGTACTGCCGCATGAAGTCGGCGAAGTCGAACACGGCGTGATCGTTGAGCGTCACCATTACGCAGACGTTGTGCAGCGACGGGGCGTAGCACTGCAGGTTCTCTATGGAGTAAGCGTAGGTGTGGAAGACGAACTTGTTGCTGATGATGTTGCGCGACGTTTCGGTGGCGCCCTGCATAAGGTAGTCGTAGTCGGCGTCCACGCACGCGATCATGTCCTGCCCCACGTTGTTGTATATCAGGTTCATCAGCACGGAGCGCTTGCCGCGCTCCAGCGTCTTGTGCGACGGCAGCATTACCTCGAAGTAGCGTGTGTCGTCCTCGTAGGCGCCGAGCAGCGTGCGCCAGAAGAGCACGTCGTCGTAGCTCTCCACGTAGGCTGCTATGCGCCGCCGGGCCTTCTTCGACTTCAGGCGGTTGGCCGCGCCGAAGTAGTCTGACGTGATGTTGTCTTTCAGGCGTTTAGTCATGGCTCAAAGGTTGTGCGTCGGTGTCGTCTTGGCGGGGCGTCACTCGTTGTCGGTGATGTCGCTCACCTCGGTTATCTTGTCAATCCATCCGTTCATGACGACTGCCGGCGAGTGTGTCGTGAGGATAATCTGCACGTTCTCGTTAAGCTCCAGAATGAGGTCAACGAGCCGCTTCTGCCACTCCACGTGCAGGCTTACCTCCGGCTCGTCCATGAAGAGCACGTAGGGGCGGTTGTCCTCTATGAGCACGGTGAGCAGTATGGCGAGTATCTGCTTCTCGCCGCTCGACAGCTGGTAGGGGTAGAGCGTCTCGCCTATCTGCGTGAAGCGTATCTCGTTCTCGCTGCGTATTATCTTCTTGCCGGTGTCCGAGAAGAGGTCGTCAATCAAGTCCTGGAACTTCCGTTTAGGCTCCGATATGGCCTGCGCCCTGGCCGCGGCGTCGGGGCTGCCGCTCTGCAGGGCGTTGATTATGCGGTTGCCTATGTTCACCTGGTAGTCCAGATACTTGCGCTGCAGCTTGAACAGCTGCCAGTCGAGCTCGGTTACGAGGTTGGCGCCGACCTCCGCCAGCATGTCGGCGTTGAGCAGCGGGCGGTCGAACGAGCGTATCACGTCGTGCCTTACGTGGGTGGCGTCGGCGGGGTAGGGCGTTATGTGCACGCCCTTGAGGGCGTTGCTTGTAAGGTCGCCGGTAGGCCCGATGCTCTTTACGAGCTTGTTCAGGATGGTGCTCTTGCCCACGCCGTTAATGCCGCTGAGGATGTTCACCTTGCGGTCGAGTTCCCACACTACGTGGCGGCGGCCGCTCCAGAGCGACTCTATCTCTATCTTTTCAATGTAGTCGGCGTATTTCTGCATAATGTATGATTTATCGTTAACGTTGAGGCCGGCCGCAGGCCGTGGCTGCGCGGGCGGGCTTAAGGAGGGCTGGCTCTCGGTTTCCCGGGCGCGGCCTGCCAGCTACAAAGATAGCATATTTTTCCGATTGTTGGTGCATCGGGTGCTTATTGTTTTGCATTAATTAGCGTTTCGCCCCGTAGGCGGCGGCCGTGGGGCGCTTGTGGCATAATGTCGCCGGGCGGGGCGGTTTGCTTTCTTTTTGATTTGCGATGGCGCTCCACAGGCGGCGCGGCCGCAAATTTTTCACCCTCGGGCGTGAATACGCCCGTCACGGGTGTGCAGTCGTAACACGTTGAGGCTTAGCGCTGTATGCTGAAAGGTGGTTGACGTGTGCAACGGCGGCGGGCTTTTCTGTGGCCGAAAAAGGCCTCCGCCCGTGCGGGAGGTAAGCTTTTGCCCGTCGGCGGGTAAGCTTTCGGGAGGCGGCGGGTAAGCTCCCGACGTGCAAAAGGTAAGCTTTCGGCCGTCGGGGGCTTACCTTTTCACCGTCGAAAGGCCGCCCTCCGCCCTCTTTTGGGCCGCCGCACGGCCTGCGCCGGCTCTGGTTTGCGCCGTAAGGCGGACATTTGCCAAGTGACGTTTTGCCGCCCGACGTGTCGTTTCGGTTACATTTTGCATGCGCGCGGGGCCTGCGTGCGATTTTTATATGATATGCCGCGCCGTTTTGGCGGCTTGTTATGGAAAATGTGTACCTTTGCAGCCGAATAAACTTAAAAACATCATCTGCATGACTAACAATCGTCCTCTCATCGCCCACGTCTGCCTCTTCCTTGCGTGCACGTTCTGGGGTCTGATGGCGCCCCTCGGCAAGGACGCCATGACCCACGGCTTCACCGGTATCGACATGGTAACTTTCCGCGTGGCGGGCGGCGCCGTCCTCTTCTGGCTCACGTCGCTCTTCATGCCCCGCGAGCGCGTCCCCCGCAAGGATTTGCTCCTGCTCATAGGCGCCGCCGTGCTGGGCCTCGTCGCCAACCAGTGCTGCTACACCATCGGCCTGAGCATCACCTCGCCCGTCAACTCGAGCATCGTCACCACGTCAATGCCCATCTTCGCCATGATACTGGCGTTCTTCATCCTCCGCGAACCCTTGACGCTCAAGAAGGTGGGCGGCGTCCTGCTGGGCTGCGCCGGCGCCGTGACGCTCATCGTAACCAGCGCCTCGGCGGGCAGCTCTAAGGTGGGCGACATCCGCGGCGACCTGCTCTGCCTCGGCGCCCAGCTGTCATTCGCGCTCTACCTGACGCTATTCAGCCGCCTGATACGCCGCTACTCGGTCATCACCGTCAACAAGTGGATGTTCACGTACGCCACCCTTCTGATACTGCCCTTTACCTTCGGGCGCGTGGCCTCGATAGATTACGCCGCCGTGCCGACGTCCACCTGGCTCGAGACGGGCTTCGTCGTCTTCTTCGGCACCTATGCCAGCTACATCCTCATGATGGTCGGCCAGCACACGCTGCGCCCCACCGTGGTCAGCATTTACAACTATGTGCAGCCCCTGGTGTCGGTCACCGTCAGCGTGCTCACCGGCCTCGGCGTCTTCAAGCCCAGCCAGGGCGCGGCCGTGGTGCTGGTCTGCCTCGGCGTGTGGCTCGTCACTACGTCAAAGTCGCGGCGCGACATGGAGCGCGAGGCGCAGGCCCGCGGCGACGGCAACTCATAGTTCGTAACTCTTAATTCATGGCTTTTGACTCTTAATTCTTAATTTCAACGTAATGAACACACTATCACTTATCGGCGACACGCCTCTCGTCAGCCTCGACCGCCTGTCGGCCCGCGCCGGCCTGCGGGTGCCCGTCGTGGCTAAGGCCGAGTTCGTCAATCCCGGCGGAAGCGTAAAGGACCGCGTGGCGCTGGCCATGATTGACGACGCCGAGCGCCGCGGCCTGCTCGCCCCCGGGGCTACTATTGTTGAGCCTACGAGCGGCAACACCGGCATAGGCCTTGCCCTCGTGGCCGCCGTCAGGGGCTACCGCCTCATCCTTACCATGCCCGAGTCGATGAGCGAAGAGCGCCGCCGCCTCGTCAGGGCTTACGGCGCCGAGGTCAGGCTGACGCCCGCCGCCGAGGGCATGGCCGGCTCCGTCAGGCTGGCCGACGAGCTGCGCCGCTCAATCCCCGGTGCCGTCACCCTGGGGCAGTTTGACAATCCCGCCAATCCCCGCTGCCACTACGACACCACGGGGCCCGAAATCTGGCGGCAGACCGAGGGCCGCGTCGACGTCTTCGTGGCCTGCATAGGCACCGGCGGCACGCTTTCAGGCACCGGCCGGCGGCTAAAGCAGCTGAAGCCCGGCCTGCGGGTGGTGGGCGTAGAGCCGGCCTCGTCGCCGCTGATAACCCAAGGCCGAGCCGGAGCGCATGGCATACAAGGCATCGGGGCCAACTTCATACCGAAGAATTACCAGGCCGACGTCGTCGACGAAGTCGTCACCGTGACCGACGACGAGGCCTTCGCCACGGCGCGCCTTCTTGCCTCCTGCGAGGGACTTCTTGTCGGCATGTCGTCAGGAGCGGCCGTCGCCGCAGCCCTGCGCATAGCCTCCCGCGCCGCTGACGACGGCCTCCGCGTCGTCACCCTGCTGCCCGACACCGGCGGACGCTACCTCTCCACCCGGCTGTTCGGCTGACACTGCCGCTCCCTGCGGCCGCAGGCCGCCGCGCCTTTAACCGCGGATACTATAAAAAGCGCCTTGGCTTTACGGCCAAGGCGCTTCTCTTTATCAATATAATAAGGTGTCGGGCTTAGCGGTTGGGCGTGTCCCACACTTTCGTAGCGTTACACTTTACCTTTACGTTCTGCCCTCCGCAGGCCAGCACGAAGTCGCCCTCCTCGAGGCGCCACTTGCCGTCGTAGCCCACGAAGGCAAGGTCGTCGGCCTTCAGCTTCAGCTTAACCGTCTTCGTTTCGCCCGGCTGCAGCTCAATCTTGGTGAAGTTGCGCAGGCGCTTGTTGTCAGGCGTCGAGCTGGCTACGACGTCGCTCGAGAAGAGCAGCACGCTCTCCTTGCCGGCCGTCTTGCCTGCGTTAGTCACGTCAACGCTTACCGTCAGCTCGTCGCCCGGCGCGAACTCGGCCTTGTCAACCCTCATGTTGGAGTACGTGTAGTGAGTGTAGCTCATGCCGAAGCCGAACGGCCACTGCACGTCCATTACCGCGTCGTAGTTGTAGTTGCCGGCCATCTGCCCGATGTTCTCGCACGGCTTGTAGTCGTAAGTTGCGAGCGAGTTGATCCATTTGGGGTAGGTGAAAGGCATTTTGCCGCTGAAGTTGGCGTCGCCGGCCACGAGGTTGGCCAGCGCGTCGCCGCCGTAGTTGCCCGGCAGCATGATGTCTATCACGGCGTCGGCCAGCGGCTCGATGTCGTTGATGATGCGCGGACGGCCTTCGTTGAGCACCAGCACGAGGGGCTTGCCCGTCTTGCCGAGGGCCTTAACGAGGTTGCGCTGGTTCTCTGAGAGCGTCAGGTCGTTCATGTTGCCCGGCGTTTCGCAGTAAGAGTTCTCGCCCACGCACACCATGATGACGTCCGCCCCGGCCGCAGCCTGCACGGCCTTGTCAATCTCGGGAGCGTTCTCCTCCTGCCAGTTGTCGCCCTTGTAGGGTGCGTAAGTCACGCCCGGCTCGTATATTACGTTGTCCTTGCCGTACTTGTTGCACATCGCCTCGTATATCGTGTTGTAGGCTGCGCCGCACTCGTCGGCGCGGTGTCCCTGCCAGCTGTACGACCAGCCGCCGTTCAGGCAGCGCATAGAGTTGGCGTTGGGGCCGGCCAGCAGTATCTTCTTGCCTTTGGCTATGGGCAGCGTGTTGCCGTCGTTCTTGAGCAGCACCTCCGACTCTTCTGCGGCGCGGAGAGCCTCGGCGGCGAACTCCTGCGAGCCGAACTTGTCGTATTCGGTTATGTCCCAGTACGGATTGTCGAACAGGCCGAGGCGGTATTTCAGGCGGAGCACGCGTGCCACGGCGTCGTCAATTCGGCTCATTGGCACCTCGCCTTCCTCCACAAGCTCCTTAAGGTAAGTGCAGAAGCTCACCTCGTAGGGCACCATCGACATGTCAATGCCGGCGTTGATGGCTATCTTGACGGCCTCCTTCTTGGTTGCGGCTATGTGGTCGCGGGTGCATAGGTTGTTGATGTCGGCCCAGTCGGTCACGATGAGGCCGTCCCAGTTGAGGTCTTCCTTGAGCCATTGCGTCAGCAGTTCCTTGTTGGCGTGGAACGGCATGCCGTTGTCTACGGCCGAGTTGACCATCACCGAGAGCGCGCCGGCGCGTACCGCGGCGAGGTAAGGGGCGAAATGCTTCTCGCGGAGGTCGCTGCGCGGTATGGCCGACGGCGTGCGGTCTTTGCCCGACACGGGCACGCCGTAGCCCATGTAGTGCTTCACGCAGGCTGCCACGTTGAAGGGGCCGATGTGGTTGGGGTCGCCGCCTTGGAAGCCCTTGACGGCCGCCACGCCCATCTCGGCGTTCACGTAGCAGTCCTCGCCGTAGTTTTCCCACATGCGCGACCAGCGCGGATCGCGGCCGAGGTCAACCACCGGGGCGTATGTCCAGGGTATGCAGCCGGCCTTGGTTTCGTATGCCGAGATTTCGGCTCCGCGCCTTACGAGGTCGCGGTTGAACGTTGCGCCCATGTTGACGCCCTGCGGAAAGAGCGTGCCGTCAAGCGTATAGGTGGTGCCGTGGATCTGATCCACGCCGTAGATGCAGGGTATGCCTATCTCCTTCATCGACTTGTCTTGTATCTGCTTGATGGCCTTTGCCCACACCTCTTTCTTCTGCGCCACGCTCAGCGGCACGTTGAGCAGCGAGCCCACCTTGTATTTGCCGATTACGGTGTCGAGCATTGCCTCGCTCATGGTGAAGCCGTCGCGGCTCTTGGGGAAGTCGGTCACTACGTCGATGGTTATCTCGCACATCTGTCCCACCTTCTCGTCGAGGGTCATCTTCTTAAGCAATTTCTGGATGTTTGCCTCAATCTCGGGGTCCGGCGTGATGGCCGGCGGGGTCTGTCCCGTAGCCGTCAGGCACACGCCCGCGCACAAGGCGGCTGCCGCGGCTATTCTTCTAAGCTTGTTTTTCATTGTCATTAAGTATGTGTTTATTATGAATAATGGTATTTTTTACGGCATGCAATATTACGAAAAATAAGCGTAAAAACGGCATGTGGCGGCATAAAAAACGCAGTCTGGCGCCCGTTTTGCGGCCGTCGGCCCGCCGCCTGTCTTAAGGCTTGATTATCAATGGGTTGCAAAAGGTGGCCTTTCAGGCGCCAAAAGGCCGCCTTTTGGCGCCTGAAAGGTAGCCTTTTGCAGCGCAAAATGCGGTCTTTTGGAAATTGTATGACTTGCGTTGTATATAAAATTCGTATATTTGCCGCAGGTAATGATTATCATATGGCAGTGAAAATAATAGTGGCTCTTGACTCTTTCAAGGGCAGTCTTTTGTCTTTTGAGGCCGAGCGTGCCGTGGCCGACGCCGTGCGTGGTTGCGTAGACGGAGCCTGGGCTGTGTGCATGCCGATGTCAGACGGCGGCGAGGGCATGGCCGAAGCCTTCGTCGCGGCCATGGGCGGCGACTACGTCAAGGCTTATGTGCACGGCCCGCTGATGCGCCGCGTAGAGGCCGGCTACGTCGTTACGCCTGACGGCACGGCGGTGATTGAAACGGCTAAGGCCTGCGGGCTTACCCTCGTAGACGAGCCGGAGCGCAACCCTCTTCGGGCTACCACCTACGGCGTGGGCGAGCTTGTGGCCGCCGCCGTAAGCCGGGGGTGCCGCAAGTTCTTGATTGGTCTTGGCGGAAGCGCTACGAGCGACGCCGGCATTGGCATGCTGCGCGCGCTGACGGACAGGCTGGCGCCGCGCGGCGGAACCATCGACGACGCCCTGCATGGCGCCCTTGGGCAGTGCCGCTTCACGCTGGCCTCCGACGTAGACAACCCGCTTTGCGGTCCAAACGGCGCCGCGGCGGTGTTCGCCCGGCAGAAAGGGGCTACCGAGGAGATGATACCCGTGCTCGAGGAGCGTGCCGCGCGGTTCGCCCGCATGTCGGCCCTGCACTTCGGTTACGACCGCTCCGTGCTCCCGGGAGCAGGCGCCGCAGGCGGCTTGGGCTACGCCTTCATGCAGTATCTCGGTGCCGACGTGCGCCCGGGGGCCGACATCCTGCTTGACGCCTTGCGCTTCGACGACGCATTAGACGGTGCCGCCTGCGTGATAACGGGCGAGGGCCGTGCCGACCGCCAGACGCTTATGGGCAAGCTGCCGGTGCGCGTCATGCGCCGCGCCGCCGCCAAGGGCGTGCCCGTGTGGCTGCTGGCCGGGCGCGTAGACGACGCCGACGAGCTGCTGAAAGCCGGTTTCTCAGTGGTGGAGCAGATAACCCCCGCCGGCATGGACGACGCCGAGGCCATGCGCAAGAGCACGGCCTATGACAACCTGCACAAGGCAACGGCAAGGTTGGTGAAGAAGTATCTGATTTGATTCGGTCATGTTACCGCCTGCAGGCAATTGCCGCAAGGGCGGTAACATGTTTTATGCGTGACGATAATCATTTGATGAATTTCCCGACGAAGGCCTTCACCCTCGCGGCGTATTCGGCCGGATAGTCGTGGAACGACTTGGCATGCTCGCAGCCGGGGGTTATCCATATGTCGTTGAAATGACGGTAGACGCCGTTTGCCGCTAAGTGTACGGGGTTGGCGTTGTATAGCGGAAAGACCATCACCGACGGCACGTAGCCGTCAGACGAGCCGTGGATGTAGAGCATCGGGCTTTCGTTCAGGGTCAGTTGCCTTACCGGCGACGCCTCGCCGAACGTCCATCCGTAGCGCAGTTTGCATAACGCGCTGGCCGCATAGAGCAGCGGAAACTGCGGCAGGCCGAACTGATCGTCGAGCTGGCGGCTGAACTCGTCCCACACGCTGGTGTATCCGCAGTCCTCAACGAAGCACTTGACGCTCTCCGGCAGCTTCTCGCCCGAGGTGTTCATCACCGTCGCCGCGCCCATCGACACGCCGTGGAGCACTATCTGCGGCTTGCCGCCTGCCGTGGCGAACAGCCCCTCGGCCACGCCTATCCACCGCATCACGTCCTTGCGGTCGTCCCATCCCATGCGTATGTGGTCGCCGTCGCTAAGGCCGTGGGCGTAGAGGTCGGGCAGCAGGATGTTGTAGCCCATGTCGGCGTACACCTTCGCTATGGGCAGCATGCCTATGTGGCTGTCCTTGTATCCGTGCACGAGTATCGCCGTGCGGCCTGCCGCGCTGTCGTTGCGGGCGTACACGGCGTGGCGGCGTCCGCCGTCGGCCATGGTCACGAACGTGTCGCGCAGGGCCTCGGCCGCTTTCAGGCTGTCAACCCAATGGCGCATGTATGGATACTCTCTGAACATCCGGCTGTAGCGTTTGGCCATGTGTTGCGCGTCGGGAGCCGGCGCCAGGGCGTAGTCAAGCATGTACCATCCGGCGCCGAACGTGGCCGCCGTTAGCACAATGAGCACCGCCGCGGCCGCAATGACGATTTTCTTTTTCATGTATTATGCGGGTTTATTTAGTGTCAAACCGTTTGTTTCTCGCTTTTTTAGGACTTGTTTCGTAGCCGTAACTGTAGCCGTAGCGGTAGGCGTAGGTCGTGCCGGCGCATCTCGTTCCGTTCAGCAGTACGCCCAGGTTGTTAAGCCTGCCGCTCTTGTAAAGCTTCTCTAAGTCGCCGAGCATGGCCCTCTCAAGCCGTCCGGCGCGCACTACGAACAGCGTGCGGTCGGCCTGTCGCGCTATGATTGACGTGTCGGCGACGGCGTCGATGGGTGGACAGTCGATGAAGATGTAGTCGTATCGCCGCCTAAGTTCTTCCATAAGCGCCGCAAACCTGTCAGAGGCCAGCAGCTCGGCTGGGTTCGGCGGGATGGTGCCTACGGGCAGCACGTCGAGCCCCTTGCAGTCTTTGTAAGGGTATGTTATGGCGCTTGTGTCGTCGGTATGGCGCCCGAGATAGTCGCTTAAGCCGGGCTTCGGCGTTCCCGCATACCGCGAGAGGGCGCCCGAGCGCAGGTCGCAGTCGATGACGAGCACGCGCTTTTCCTTGACGGCAAGGCAGGCGGCGATGTTCATCGCGAGGAAAGTCTTGCCGCTGCCGCTGTTGAACGACGTCAGCATTTGCACGCTTGCGCCGTCGCCCGGGGCGGCAAGGAACTCGATGTTGGTGCGCACTATGCGGAACGCTTCGTTTACGATGTCGTGGCTGCCGTGCTTAACCACTATGCCGTAGTCTTTCTCCTTATGCGGCTTGAGCGACTTCAGGCCGCGGCGTTCCTCCTCAATCATCGGTATTTCGCCTATGAACGGCGCCGTGACATGTTCCTCAACGTCCTTGCGCCCGCGCACTTTGTTGTTGGTGGTTTCAAGCAAATACACCACGCCCGTTGGCAAGGCAAGGCCTATTGCCAGGGCTACGAGCATTATCATGCCCTTCTTTGGAGCGAGCGGAACGTTGCTTCCGGTGGGCGACTTTATGATTTGTGTGTTGTCGGCGTTGAACGATTGCGACAGCTGGTTTTCCTCTCTTTTCTGTAAAAGGAAAAGGTAAAGGGCCTCTTTCACCTTCTGCTGGCGCTCCACTGACAGCAGAACCTTTGCCTGCGTGGGGTTGGTTGATATGTCGGTGTTGGTCTTCTGCTCGTCGTTCTGCAGGTGGCTGATGTGCGTCGAGAGCGACACCATGAGGTTGTTTATCGAGTTCAGCACCGAGCGGCGCAGCTGGGCGAGCGACTTGTCCATGTCCTTTATCAGCGGATTGCCCGCTCCGCTGTTGGCTATCAGCTGGTTGCGCTCAAGCTGCAGGGCGTTATACTTGTCGACGAGGGCGTCAATCTTGTCGTTGTCGAGGCCTACGTTGGCGGGTATCAGCTGGTTTGTGTTGGCGCGGGCGGCTATGAAGTCGCGCACGTAACCGGCCACTGAGAGCTGCGTATTGAGCTCGAGCATCATGGCCGAGTTCTTGTCGGAGCGTTCCATCGACAGGCTGTAAGCCTTCTTGATGTCGGGCAGCAGGTTGTCGCTCTTGTATTTTGATATGTCTGTGTCAACCTCGTCAAGCTCGCGCTCGATGATGGCGAGGCGTTCGTCGAGGAAGCGTGTGGCTCCGGCAGCCACCTCGTTGCGGTTTTTCATCCACACTTTGTTGTAGATGTCGATGACGGCGTTGAGGATGTCTTCGGCCCTACGGCCCGACACGTCCTTGTAAGACAGGTCGAGGATGGTTGACTTCTTGTCGCCTATCTCCACCGTCAGGCCGCCCGTGAAGCGGCCCGTTGCCGCGCGGTTGGTAGTCTTGGTTACGTCTATTTCGTCGTTGTCGGCCACGGCGCTTGCGTAGTTTGCCTGCCTTTCGAGCGTCAGTCGGCCGAGCGGCGTGCTGACCGTCTGGCCTACGTTGCATGTCAGGTCGGGCGAGTGTTGGGGCTTGCCGTTCTTCACGAAGTCGGACATCTTGACGCCGCCCTTGCCGTTGAGGCTGATGTGGAACGAGGCTGTATCGTCATTTCCCAGGTCCCTGAACACCACCTTGACGGGCAGCGACTTGCCGTAGAGCGTCTTGTCGTAGAACGTTCCCTGCGTGGTGTACGACACGTCGAGGTCAAGACGGTCGACGACCTCTGCCATCACGTCGGGCGACTTGATGGCTGCGATGACGTTGTTGACGTTGATGTTGTCGGCGAAAATGCCTATGCTCATGAAGTCGTCGAGCAGCTCGTTGGCCACGGTGGGCTTCTGGTTGCGCTCGAGCACCATTATAGATGCGTCGCGCTTGTACGTCGGTTGCGTCTTCTTTATGTATATTACGCCGGCTACGAGGGCTATGATTACCGTTGCAACGTACCACCGCCAGTGGCTCAGGCACGATATTATGATGTCGCGCAGGCTTACGTCGGCCTGTTGCTCTTCGTATGTTTGTATCGTATGGTTTTCTTCCATGATGTTTCGTGTTATGCTGTTCCGCGTGCGGGGCAGCGCTTGTGCCGCCGTCGCGTGCGGTCGCGTGTTGTCGGGTTATTTGCCCGTTACGTAGACGATGTCGTTCTGCCGCAGGTAGTATGCGGGCGACGAGTATATGCTCTCGGCCGAGGTGAGGTCGATGCGGTAGGACACTTGGCGGCCGTCTTCATGCCTGACGACAACCACCTTGCGGCGGTTGGCACCCTTGGCCACGTCGCCCGCCATGGCTACGGCGTCGAGAATGGTGACGCAGTCGCGCGTGATCTTAAAGCGTCCGGGGCGGTTCACCTTGCCGAGCACTGACAGACAGAGGTTGTCGAACTCGACGGTCACCACGCCGTCGGCCAGAAGCTGCCCGTCGGCCAGCCGCCGCTTAATCATCGACGCGATAGAGTCGCGCGTCAGTCCGGCCACGTGCAGGGCGCCCATCACGGGGAAGTCGATGCAGCCCTTGGCGTTCACCGTGTATTTTGCCAGCCCTTGCGCGCTTATCGTGTCGTTGCCGGCGGCCAGGGCGGCCACTACGGGCAGGTTGAACAAGGCGGCCAACTTAGGGTCGCGGCTGCTCACTACGATGGATATCCTGTCGTACGGTCTGAGCCTTATCTCTTGTGGCGGAGCTATCGTTACGGCGCTGTCGGCCGGCTGGTCGCGGAAATAAGCGGCACGCCTCGACGTCCCGCATGAGCACAGCACGCCTGCCGCAATGATGCAATAAATAAGATGTCTAAACATAAATGCAATCAGAAACAAATAGGTTTTACGTCTATTTTCCGTGCAAAAATACGGCTTTCCGCAAAAAACAGACCGATGGAAATATAAAATAAGGTGTAATTTTATGTTTTATTAAATGAATGTACGCATTTTGCCAAATGCGTGTAGTTATCGGGAGTTAACTGAAGTAATCACTCACTGCGTTCGTTCAGGGAGTTAACGGACAATAGCTTTTGTAGGTAATGTCAGTTAACTCCGGCGACCATCAGGAGCCTAACTCCCGTTAACTCCCGATAACTACTTGGCTCTTTGCGGAAATTCAATTTTTATTAAATATGCGGCAGGCTGCAGGACAGGTGCCTGCGGGCGGGCGTAAAAAGGCAATCCGGGCCGAGGCTTACCGCCTGCTGGCCCGGATGTCGAACTCGCTTACGTTGGAGGCCGTGCCGTCGTTGCCCCTGACGGCGTACACCCTGAACGTCAGCCGGCCGTCCTTCAGCCGCTTGGCGGCCTTCACCACGGCCGTGTATCTTACGCCCTTGCCGGGCATGATGCGCTCCACGTGGATGGTGTTTGATATCTTGACGTGACGGTTGCCGCTGGTTTCAACCACCATCGGCTGCACGTCGTAGACGGGCTCGTCAGACCTGTTGTACACCTCGAAGATTACCTTGCCCATCTCGCCTGCGTTGAGCGCATGGTCCTCGTTGTCGTCAACGAAGCGCGCGTTGCGCACCTCCAGCGGGAGGGCGTCGTGCCGGCGGGGCGCCGTTATGCCGTCGTAGCGCACCGACGGCACCACGTCCTTAGGCCTTGTGGCGGTGTAGTCGCCCGTATAGTCGGAGCCGTTGAAGTCGTAAAGCACGTCGTCGCCGCGCCCCTCGGGGTCGAAACCGCTGTAGTCATCATAGCCGTAAGCGTCGTTGCCGCGCGTCGCCGCCTCGCGGTGTTCGCGGTATTCCTGCTCGAAGCGGCGGTCGTCATACTCGCGGTACTGCTGTTGCTTCTTGTCGGCCTGCGCCCCCCAGGTGTAAAACTATATTTGTAAAATATTAAATATCAATAATTTATATTTTATTATTTTTATTGTGCAGGTATTGTGCAGGCAGTCAATTCGTTTTTACTTATTGCATCACAAATATAAATAAAAAGCTCCACAAGCACAAGTTTGTGGAGTCTTTAATTTTAATTTTGTATCGACACGCTGTCGAGCTTGTTCACCAGCTCCTGTTTCAACGAGTCGCTCAACTCTTTCAACCGTTTACGCTCTTCGTCACCGCCGTAGCCTTCATATTGACCCATATCTTTAATCTGTTTGTCTATGTCGTCCAAACTTTTCTTATAACCGTCAATAATAAACATCCTCTGACCTTGTGGAGTATTACCGAAATTAATCAACTTATCCAAGAAGTCTGTCACGCCGTGGTTTGTTTCCCTTCTGTAGCCGTTCCATCGTTGTTTTGACAACCGGTATTCACGCATGTATGTATTATACCTGTCACCGGCACTCCTGTTAATAGGATTACCGCTTCTGCTGTCTTTAAGGTTTCTGTTGATAAAAGGAATATTTCTTACATCTCTCATATCCTCATCCCATACCATACTTATGGTTTTAGCAGCTTTTGCAGGGAACGTGTATAATCCGCCTAAATAGCTGTCAAACAAATGCTCTACTATGGCCGGATTTATATCCAACGCTCCTGGAGTGTATTTGTCTGGTGAAGGATAATCTTTTATCCAAAACTTCGGGAGGGTGTTATTCAAAACTTCGGCACTTTTGGTAAACCATTTTGCCGTACCTGCATACGCCTTTGTGTATTCGGGCATATTCTGATTGAATGTGTTTTCACGCCATATCGGCCTTCCTGTAAAGTCTTTGTTTTGTATGATGTCAACCAACGGCCTTACAATTGTCGGTGATACATTTTGTGCGACAGTACCACTTGCAAACGACAATGGCAGCAAGTCGCTTATCTGTGTCAGCGTTTCTTTCGCCAATTCACTCGGCTCTATAAGACCTTGCTCTATCTCCCAAAACATTTCACCCATTCCATAGCTTACACGCAACTCGTAGCTTAGCGGTATTGTTACAAATTTTGTTCCGCCGATGGGTATGCAAATATTTGTCCTTCTTACCCATTTGGGTAAATCCATATAAGACTCACGTACTTTTTCGTCGTCATCATCGCCAAGCAAGGCTGACGCTAAGGCAGCCATGCCATAACCCAATAGGACAGGCAATCCGGCTATCGCAATTGTACTTCTTACGGGGTGGTTTCTAAAGGCTACGCCTGCTTTGTTCAAACCTTGTATGCTCGGATTGGTAAATATCACCCAATGACGCAAGTTCCTGAAAAACTTATATACAATGCCGTCATTTCTCATGCCGTCCGCCCCACGGGTATTGAAGTTGAGTGATATTTCCTTTGCGTCACGTATCGCCTCGTCTATGCTTCTACCTTGCTCTCGTGATGTTACATACGTTGCAAAACGTGTCGCATCTTCAAATACTCGGTTCGCTCTTTGCACTGCACCGCTGAATACTCGTGCTGCCTTTTTTGCCGTAATTCCTGTATTTACATTCTTTATTTCTTTGTTAATCAACTTTTTGTAGTCATCGGCAGTCAGCATGTTTGTAAATCCCGTTTCACCGCCGTTAGCAAGGAATTCCTGCATATATCGCTCTGTTGTATTGTCGGGATTTACCCTGCCTTTTATTGCCTTGTTGATAAGTGAATTTATATACACGCCTGTCGTGAGCGGATTAAATCTTGCCATGTTCTTTATCCAATCTGCTTGATATTGTGGAGTTTCCGTTGACGCTACAATCGCAGCCGCAAAACCTGCGTCACGTTCATAGTTGGTAACCACAAACTCCGGGTTAAGACTTGTATATACGTTTGCCAACCAACGGTTTACACGTTGTACTATACTGCTATCGCCCTCATCCATGCGCAACTCTCCGTTTATCGCTTGCGCAGCTCGTGGATTGCCGTTTACGTAAATATTGTATTCACGGCCTCCTATGCTTACGTTTACACGGTGCTGCTGCTCTTGTGCACTTGTCGTATGATAGCTTAATGTAAGACCTTCACGCCGTTGGGTAGCCCTGCCGTCTTCACGCAGTTCTCTCATATTTTCCTCAAAAGCTTCTATTGCGTCTGACACTTCGTCTGCGCTCATGTCTGCTCTTAACTCGGGATATACTCTTTCCCATTCGGGATTTTCATCTGTCCCTACATTTTCATACCATTGTTTCTTTAATGACAGCAATGATGTCTGATGTGCAACGGCAAGATTATAAAGACGCTGCTTCACTTTGTTTTTGTTGGCTTGTAGTATGCCGTCTTGTCCCATCCGTCCTATTACGGCCAACGGGTTCTCGGCAAGGCTCTTACGGCCTTTTGCCCGCTTCATTATCCTGCCGCCAACGCCTTGTTGGCCTTTATAATTGTACATCTCGCTTGCTACGTCATTGCTCCAACCTCTCAACGGTATGTAATATTCATACATGTCACGTGTCGCCTCATATTGCTTTCGTGATATTAGGCCGCTTTCATATGTCTTTCGTAACGTGGCTTTTGTCGCAGCATTGATTTTGTTCCACAATTCGGTTGTGTCAAACTTACTCTCGAAGTTATTGACATACTCCTGTGCCATTGTGTCAAACATGATCTTGTCTTCATATAATTCGGACAATCCGGAGTAATCCCTCGTTATGGTATCAATCCTTGACTTTTCTTCTGCTTCGTTTGCTTGCTCTGACAGCTTGTCAATTTGTTCGTCTGCTGCTTCTTGTGTTATTTCGCCGTCTTCCACCGACTTTCTTATTTCCGCTATTCTTTCTTCATAGGGGCGTCTTGCTTCGGCTGCTGCAACATTCCTAAAGTGGGCATTTCTTTCAATGCCGTGCTTGGATATGAGATACTTGAGTATGTCGTCTTCGGCCTCGCTCATATTTCGACCTAACTCGTCATACTTGGCGCCAGCCTTTACAAGATTGCCTACTTCCCGCATCAACGGCTTATAGTAGTTCTCATAATAATAGTCTTGCTCGTACTTATTCGTACTGCTCAACCTGTTTTGCAGTCCCCATACGTTTTCGTCTTCTTTTATAGGACTGTCTGTTTCCTTTGAGATTACATCCTGCAATA
Source organism: uncultured Prevotella sp. (assembly GCA_944321295.1). Classification (GTDB taxonomy): domain Bacteria; phylum Bacteroidota; class Bacteroidia; order Bacteroidales; family Bacteroidaceae; genus Prevotella. Next base: position 44,045 of record CALUKU010000017.1, on the reverse strand, counting down.
TGCTGACACTTCTCATACCGTCTTGAGCGGCTTCCCTGAATTTGAACGCAGCGCTTAATGTACGTCTGTCGTATTGTTCCCTCCAGTTTTTCAGCAAATCGTTTTCTGCTTCCTCTGCTTCTCTATAAAGTACATCGTCGTCAACATTTTCACTTTCAAAGCTTGGATTTTCAAAGTTTTTTACTATATTTGCAGCAGATAAAAGCTCTCGATTACTTGAGGCTTCCGAGATACTTCTCTCGGAGAAGTGCAAGTAGTTGAGAGTTCTTTTTTTGTCTATATAAGCGGTATAGCCTTTGTTTATCCAATCTATGATATTGGATTTTCCTTTTCCGAATACGGATGAAACAATGTTGAAATCTACGTCATTCCCTTTACCAATTGTTATGCTTACAAGAATATTCTTGTCGCCAATAGTCATTTCTGTAAGTATTGAGCGATTGCCATCCTTTTGGTAATTATTGAATACCGCTATTGGGTCGGCCACTGCTTTCGGTAAGTCATGCAACTCATCCAATTTAAAGCCATGTTTTTTCATCTTCTTAATAACTTTGTTGCCGTACAATTTCATTGGCTTATCCTCAACACCTGCCGCTCGAAGTATGGCAGACGGTCTGCCTAACGATAAGGCAACATTGTCGGCGTTTTCCTCATTCAATGCGTCCAGCTCATCGTTAAACCGTCTGTTCTCCTCGTCCATCCTTGGCGTATTCGACTCATTAGGCTCATTAGCCCTATCCGCAGCATTTGATATGACATCATCCGTTGTATTGTAATTTCCGACTTTCATCTCGTGTTGCTTGCTTATATCCCTTACTTCGCCTATAATACTGCGGTATCGTCCCGGTTCTGCCAAATTCTCGTAACTGCGCCATAAGAGATAGCGAAGCTCGTTGTCTGATAAGGTAACGCCGGAGAAGTCCTCAAAACCTATCTTATGAAGCATTTGCAAGAAGAATTGTTTTATCTTGCCCCACCAGCTTGCATCCATATCCTCGAAATTCGTATTTTCAGCAAGCGATGCAAGGTATTCTTCCGTAGCAACCCGTGTACTCCAGCCGTGTTCTTGCGACATGGCGTCAATTCTTTGCTTCAATTCAGGACTTACATTATTATATACATTGTCAATGAACGTATCAAAATGCTCTCCGAACAATCTGCGTAAACCATAGTGGGCCACGGCTTCATGCAACAATGTCTGTTCTACGTCGAATATGCTCGTGTTGTTCGGTATGACGATAGTTATCTTACCTGTACTCCTTGAAAAGAAACCTTTTGCATTAGCGCGGCGCCCTTGCAAAATGGAAGCGTCAGTTACTATTTCCACATTGTCAAGATGCATTTTTTCGGCAAGTTCGTTCACGCGGTCCACCATACGGCCACGTTCGCGCTCGGCAAATTCCCTGCGCTGTCGTGCCGTCCGGGTTGACCTACCTAAAAATCTTGAAGTAGGGTCGTTGGCATTTGCCAATTCATCGTCTGTTAACGTTCCTTCGCCGCTTCTTAATAAAGCTTCTTCCTCGTTAACGCTTATACCGTCATTGCCGACTTCCTCCAAACTCGACTCTTGTAATACCGTCACACCTAGTTTATCCAAACGGTCAAGCACTTGTGGTAGCTGTTCGTCACCAAAATTAGCCACCATGTTGTTGCCTCTTGTTTCAAACTCGTTGTTGTCGACTAAATTTCGGAGTTCATTGTCGGTAAAGTATTTTGCGCCGGCCTGCGTTGATTTAGGAACACGCAAAATATAACCGCTTCTCCAGCCCGGGGTTATGGCTACGCTTATCTTTCCGTCCTCGCTTTCAGTCTTCTCACCATTACGTATTTGCTGTAAGCGTGAACTTATTGGCACACTATTACGCAGGTCGTTAGGATTAAAGCGTTCCGGCATTAATATGCCTTGACGCGTATCGCCGTCGATAGTCGAGTAGGATATAAGATAACCTTTTGTCCTTGCGTCCTTTTCCGTGTCAACAAGAGCCTGCAATAGATTACCGGTTACTATGTATGCGGTACGCCTTGATTTCGTCGGAACTTTGCTATTCCAGTTTTCCATGTTGATGTCGCCCAGCAAATATGAGTTCATTGCTGTTTGCATCCTTATGCCGTTGAATATTCGTTCACTTCTCAATGGTAACTCCACCTTTCTTCTACCGTCAAGCGTTGCGAATATGGCTGTTGACGTGCTTGGACTAAATTCTTTACTGAATTTATATCCTACGAATGTACCGTAACTTGGCGTGAACGTAGTTTGTACCGCATCCTCACGGAGATCCAGCGGTATTACCAACGGTTCTAAAGGCGTAAACATGTCAAGCACTTCTATTAGCTCGTTTCTACGCTTCTCGATAGCGCCGATTTGCTTCTCCATTCTTTCATCGGCGTCTTTCCTCACACTCTCTACTGCTATCTGTGCCTGGTCTGCTATTTCTGCGTCCGTGAATGTGTTCTTACCGCTTTCACGTGCTTTTTTCGCACTTTTAATAAAGCGTTCCCTTTGTTTCTCTACACGTTTATCTGCCTGTTCTGTCAGCTTATAACGTAAGTCGTTTATCTTTTTGTTGTAATAGTCGCTTATCTGACTTCGCTTTTCATTTCGCCACGTTTCAAAGTCCTTGCCGTCTGCCATGCGTGAAACCATTGATTTTATTTCATTTGCTTTCATTGGTTTTTTGAGCACGTCGACTTCTACTTCTTCCAGATATGTATTGTCGGCAAAGGCATTTCCGCTATTTGGAGCTTTACCCCTGCGCCATATACTGCGTTTCTTTGTTTGTGCACGCAGAGGCATTGTGGTTATCTCAAGGTCGTTTTCACCGGCGTCGTTCAAGAGCTGTATTTTTACTTGATATGCTTCCGTTATGTCCTTAAACACTTCTTCTTGCTCTTTTACGGGCAGGAACGGGAGATAACGGGCTATCTTTGCCGCGCAATCGTCTTGCGGCTTTATGTTTTCTCCGCCACGACTATTGTTCGTATTATCTTCGCCTTTCCCGCTTAACATCTTAAGAGGATCACCTAATTTTTCCGAAAGTTCCGGGTGTTCCAGCATATACTGCCATGTCACTTCATCTCCGTATTTATTGAGATAATCAACAACTTGCATTTCGTTAAACTTCGACTTCTGTGAAGATGTCGTGTTTGCGTCCAATGATTTCAGCTTTGCCTTGAACATCATTTGCAAACGCTGCTCGGCTGGTATTGAAGATACGATGTATTCATATTTACCTCTGTAAATCTGTCCAGTGCGGTCTATGCGGCCTCTCATTTGCACTTCGTCGTTAATGTCCTGCTGGAACTGGGCGAATACCATCACTCTTTGACGTTGGTCTGCGAATTTGGGTGAAGAGTGTAACGATATTCCCGTACTACCTGACTTGTTTATCATCAGTACGTCTATCTTTCCGCTGTTAAAATCTCGTGCGGCCGCTTTCTTGTCACGGTCAGTTCTGTTTCTTACTATGTATTTGCCGTCATCGTCTTTTGTTAATTCTGTTGTTCTTCCGGTTATTTCTCCTACACTATAGCCAGCGTCCTCTATCTTCATTTTAATTGCGTCCATCGGACTTATAGGGAGATTTGCCGACATGTTCATAATGCGGTCGTGGATTTCATTATACTTAGCACGTCCTTCAGGAGACAAGTCAGATAATCTAAACTCCGAACCGCTTGTTTCATTATCTGCGTTAGTCACTTGATAGCGCATTACGCCGTCCAGTGCCCTCAAAAGCGTCAACGAGAAATTGGGTATCTTATCCATAGGAGTGTCTTTCGGCGCATCTGCCAAAAAGCCTTCCATCGTATTGGTAAATGATACTACCGGTTTAAAGCCGTGTTGCAAATTCCATATAACACGGTCTGCAACTGCATCTGCCTTCAACGCAAACAGCAGTTGGTTCACAAGATTGTACATCTTGCTGGCAAAAGGTGTGTTCTTTACGCCCATCGCTTCCGTTCCCCTCTTAATGTCCGAGAACGAGCCTACCTCTGCCAAATCTTCCGACATCTGTGTCACTAATGGCTTTATATAGTCATCTTGAAACGCACGTATGTCATTGAATATGTTTGCTACTTCGTCAAATTGTTCTCTTTGTTTTTTGTCTGCCTCTTCACTTACAGGCATCCAGTCTATGGTTACGCCTTGGAAACTTCTTTCTCGACGTATCATCTGGCCGCTTTGTACAAGTTGCTTCGACATTATTTCCTGTAATGTCACGCCGCCCCGCAGTATCGCTTCTATCATTTCATTGGGCTTCATTCCTGACTCTGACAATGCCGTGCGCATAGCGTAAAGCGGCATATTGTCGGCTCGCTTAGCGAATGTTGCCGACAGGAACGTCACTCCCGAAACGTCGGGCATAAGATACTGCATAAACATGGCTCCTCCACCTTGACCGCCTACGGTGTGGCTTTCGTCAAGTATCATGATGTTGCCTTTTGATAGTGCCTCAATAGCGTTTCTGCGTTGTTGCCCGCTTACGTCGGCAGCGGGAATTTTCGTCTTTTTGTATGACTTGTTTTTTTCTTCGATTTTATTGCCCTTAGCCTCGTATTCTTTTGTCCCGTTCTGTATTTGACTATATGTAGTAATAGCGTAGTCGTATTCATCCGGTAACGTACCGTTCTTAAGAACGTAATCGAATACACGCTCCGTTTCCTTCTTTGTTGGAAGTTTGTGTACTACGTTTCCGTTCGCATCCGTTATAATGCCGTCTTTACTTGACGCTATGATGAAAGGACGCAAATCGCCGCTACCTATGTCGCTAAGGTCACGATAATTGTCTGCAAATAGGGCCGGTTTCTGCGTGAAGTATATTGGTTTCTTACCTTGTCTTACAGCATAGCGGATAATTGCCGCTCCTTGTCGGCCTTTTCCCACTCCCGTCATGTCGCCGATAATGAAGCCGTTGCCCTTGTTCATTTGGTTGATGGCAAGAGCCACGCTGTCTATCTGTTCTGCTGCGAGATATGAAAACAGCTCTTCTTTGCTCGAATATCCTAATTGGTCTACAAGGAACTGGTCTACGTCGCCTATCTCTTCAAGTGACGAAGCCAGTACTTGTGCTTGATTGGCCGGCACTACCGACATTAATGTAGCCGACTGGCTTCGGTTGGGATATGCTACTTTCTCATCCGTCAGGCCTACTGCCAGTCGCCCTCCGTTGGACGCAGGTTGAGCAGGAGTGTTTCTACCGTCATTTCCTCCGTTTCTTCCTTGCTCATCGTCCACGTTTCCACTTCGTTGCTCGTTCCTTCTTGCGGATTGCTGTTGCGGAACATTATCAATGCTTCCTGCATTTCTTCCGTGCTCATTATCCATTCGAGCAGTTGCGCCTTGTTCGCTTCTGCTTCTTGCTCTTTCTTGCTTACTGGATTGGGCAGTATTGTTTCTTGATTGTGTACTTCCGCCATCCTCGCTTGTTCGTATGGGTTCTGTCCTGTTTCCAGTGTTTGCTCTATTATTGTTTTCACCGTCTTTCTCACGGCTTCCTCTGTCGGTGGTTTCGGCTTCTCCATTGCTACCGGCAGTTGTATTCTCCACTTGTTGAAGCTGTAATATGTCATCTTGTACTCGTTTATAAAGTTCGTCGAATGTTTTTACTTGTTCTGCACGCCCCTTATTTCTTACAGGCGGTATTACTCGCTTAAAATCGCCAGTCTTTCGCCCATTTATCAATATGATACGTACTGGGTACTTTGTACCGTTGCGTGCGTACATGTCGCCGTCCATGTTGATAACATCCACGACATTGTAGTGGCTGTAAAGATAACCAAAAAATTGCATATCTTTCGGTTTCATCACGCCATTTTCACGATATTCGGTATTTCCGCCTATTATAATGGCTGCTCTTCCGTCATCTTTCATCGAGTCAAGGGCATTTATTGCCATCAATCCCTCTAATGAGGATATTTTGAAGATACCGTCAAACTCTTTTTGTGTCGTCGACCCGAAAGGCGGATTTGTCAATACTGCATCCACCTTCTCACCTTCAAATGGCAACAATGCGTTTTGCCCTGTAATTTGGCCGTATCCTAAAGTACGCAGGTTCGCAAGCCTACGTTCGTCTATGTCGTTTACATGGACTATTTCAGGGGCAAAGGCTATTGTCAAGGCTCCGTTACCGGCACTTGGCTCTAATACGCTCGTCACGTCTTTACCTGCCATGACAAATTGTCCCATGACATAGCCATACGGAGTAGGTGTGCTGTATTGTTGGCGTTCTACTCTGCTGCTGTCACGGGCATTAAGCGTAGGCTGTGCTTCATACAAGGTTACGATGTTTTCATATCCTGCACGTTGTAATCCCGCATTTTTACTATGCACTGCGTCATTTGCGGCAAGCCTTGACAGCTGTGTCATTGCCAATTCCACCAACTCTTGAATATCAGTTGTTGACAAATCCTTAAGCGTATCGTATTTTTGCAGAAGTTTCTTTATTGATGTCATTGTCAGCGGTGTATATTCGTTACCTGCTTGCTTTTGTGAAGCTTTGAACGATATTTCACCAGCTATTTCACCTACGAAGTTTTTCTCTTCTTCTGCACGTTTCTGATAGTCAATGCTGTTTCCTGACAACTCCTCATCACTCTTTAATGAGGTAGGTCCTGTAACTTCTGTTACTGACTCTGCTATATCGTCTGCACTTTTAGCTTTTTCTTCCTTGTTCCTTGTTGGGTCGAAAAGGTCTGCTATCAGGGTTACCGCTTTCTTACTGCGCCTTTTCGTACTACGTCCGCTACGTTTTCCCGTTATTCGCTCTTTAGCTTCATCTGCTTGCCTTGTGGCTTCACGCTCTTGCACAGCCATCTGCATTGTTTCTAAAGCATTGACATTCTCTTTGTCAAAGTTGGCTACGTCAAACGTGCGAACATCGTCATACGGGGTCATTTCTTCCGAAAGACCGGCTTCCTGTACTTCCGGCAAATCTCTTGCGCCATTATAGAATGATTTAAGATAGGGACGTATTGCATCGCCAAGGTCATCTATCATCACTTTGGCATAGTCTGCAAAAGTCTTTATTCCTCGGTCTATATAGCCTGCTGTCAGTTCCATGCCGATAGTAAGGATTTCCGGGTCAATGCCCATGTTCATTTGACCAAGGACTTTCTGCTTCAACCGCTTTTTCAGCTCTTCCATGCGCTCGTCACTTACAAGGCCGAACTGACCGCTGTTCTTTGAGGAGCTGTTTTTCTTGCGTTCCTCTTCTTCTATTGCACGTATGTTTGCTTTATTCTCAAGTGTTACGCCAACAGCGTCCAATACATCCTGCATACCATTATTCGGATTACGAAGTATGTCAAGCATTTCTTGCGGGCTATCGGCATTAAGAGTGAAACGTGCATCGCCAATAGGGATAGGACCGCTAACATCATCACGTTTTAAAGTCGTCCTTCCGGTTTGTTTGTCAACGCTGACGGAATATTGCCATATGGGATTATATTCCAGCCCCTCATTCGTCGCAGATGTTTTCGGCTCGGTAAATATCAAATCTCCGTCATTGACAGCTTTAACGTCATTAATTGATAACGTTTGGCTTTCATCAGCCGCCATACGTTCGTTAATTTCTTGGAGTATATCTTCATAAGCCTTTTGTTCTCCACGTAATTTTTCTACGCTGTTTTCAACCTTATGTAATTCTTCATCAGAATTCACGCCGATGGCCGCTCCTTCTTGCAATATTTTAATACGTTTTTTGTAATTACGTATTTTCGACTTGATGTTTTTTATATTAGGGATGTTTCCTTTAAGTGCATCAGCCAATGCGGCGTATGTTTTATTATATGCATCATCGTATGCGTCTGATTGAATGTTCTCTCCCTTGTTTTGTCCTCCTTCTTTCTTTACGCTCTTATACTCCGCAAACGGTTTCGTCTTGCGATGTGACGACCCGACCCACTTCTTGAACTCGTCCTTTGTAACCTCGGTAATCGTTCCAAGACCTTGCCAGCCGGGAGAATAGTTTGCAAGGTAGGCGTCGCGTGCCTCTTCCGCGCTGTTGAAACCGTACATCACCTTGTGCTCGTCAAAGCTGCCGTCGCTGTTCACCTGGTCTATGACAAACACGTTGCCCTCTGTCGGATTGTCCGAAAGATATACGTCGATGTGGTCGCCGTCCACGCCCTCCGTACCGCGTATGTAGCCGTAGGTGTTGTTCATCGTGACACTCCACGGCGTGCCGTCAGCGTCCTTTCCACTGCGCACGCTGCCTTTCGGGTTCTCTATCGTCACGTCAAACCCGTCAATCTTTACATGGCCTTTCTTGTAGTTGCCAGCCTCTTTCTGCGCTTCGGTCGGCTCCGTGTCGGTTTCCGCTTCCGCTTGGGCAATCTTTGAGGCAAGCGTATGGCCGTTGTCTATGTAATCAACGATTTCTGCAATGTTGCCAAACCGTTTGTTGTCAAACTCGAAATAAGAACCAGTATAATGGCCGTACTTGTCAGGTTGATCCACTTGCGTGGCGGTATGTTTGCCGTCAATGATAATACTTCGTTTGTAAGTCGGCTTGTCATTGTCACCCTCTTGCCAGTCATCATCTCTTACTTCCACTCGTGAAGCCAGTTCCGCTTCATGTTCTGCTTCTTTCTCGTTTTGTGCAAATTTTTCGCCAATGGTTTGCTCATTTGTGGAAGTTTGTGTATCTTTGCTTTCAGAAAGCTCCCGATTGGCAGGATATTGACGGGGATTGTTCCCGTTGAGAAGTGACTGCTGTTCGGGAGTAATTGTTTCTGACGTGTAAATCAGTTCGTCATGAACGTCTGATAATACATTCCGACCAAAAACAGTATTGATTGCATTTACCTCTAAATCACGGCCAGCATTCTTGACTTCTGCACTTACAACAACATAAGAGCCATTGCCCAATTGCAATGTTGTATAAAGACGGTATCCTTTTTGTTGTTTACGGTTTTCGTCAGTAAAATACCGTGTTATCGCAAATGGATTTTGTATAGCCGTTGGCAACTGTTCCCATATTTCTTCTGACAAATCATGTTCATTATCCTTGTTGAAATGGCGTGATATTACACCATATCTGATTGTAAACTTGTCACCACGCAATCCAAGATCTTTCATAAACTTTGGTGTTGTAGCAACATCAAAGAATTTCATGCTAAAAAGTCTTGAAGCGACCTCTTTGCCTCGTGTATAAAGAGTTCTTATTACATCAATAAAAGTTGATTGCCCGTTTCCTATCGATGTTTCTTCAGATATAGCTCCGTCCTCAACCGTGCCTTGCACGCCAGCTGGAACTTCTGTTCCTTGCTCTGTGCCGCCTGCACTTCCTCGGGCGTTATCAGTCCTTTCTCCAGGCAGAACTTCATCGCCTCCGCCAGCTCGCGGCTCTTCTCCTGTGGTGTCATTTCCTTGTTCATTTATTCTTGCGTTTAATGATTGCTCTATTTCGTCCGCATACAGGTTGTAAAATTCAACCTCGTCAAAGTTAGCATATTTTCTCAACATTTCGGGCAATTTCTGCTCTTCATACGCCAAATAATCTTCGTATGTCATGCCGTATGCCTCCATGTATTGCGCATCAAGCTCGGCGCGGCGTGCTTCAACATACCGCTCTTGCTCTGCGGTGTTGTCTACGGCAAGCTCGCCACGAGTGCTTGCGCCCTGCAACGCTTCGAGTATTGCATCCTTTGCCGTGCTCGTGTCGCCGTTGAATGTTACTCCGTTAAGCTCTGCATTGTCATAGCTTACCAACTCCTCGGCCAATCTGTCTATAGACTTGCCACCGTTCTGTTCCGTGGCTATCATACCTACGAAACGACGTTGCTCGCCAGCTCCATAGCCTGTTTCCGCCCTGAAGCTCTCGGGCGTAATCTTTGCGCCACGTATGAAGTCGGAAGCTACGGCGACGGGATTTGTCGGCACGTTCTCTCTCATCGCGGTATATTCCTCGCGTGCGTTCTGTCCGCTAAGTTCAGCCTGTGCCGCTTCAATTTCTTGCGGTGTGGTGTGCGTTATGCTTTCTTTCTGTGTATTTACCTCGTTCCAATAGTCAAGCACACGCTTCGCCTCGTCTACATCTGCTTGCCATTTGCGCTTTTGCTCCAGATACTTTGCCTTGTTCGTGCCAATCTTCGGTGCTTTCTTCTGTATGTTGTCATACTTCTTCTGCGCCTCATTGATATTTGCGTCGATAAAGCCCTGCACCTCTGCGTCGTCAAGACTTCCGTCATACAGGTCGGCTATCGTAGCCTCTACAGGCGCGTCATAATAACGCGGATTGCCGTCTTCATCTGTCGGTATGATCTCTTCTGCGTCATTCCCAGCACTCTCAATACTCTCTGTACTCTCTTCCTCTGTAGGAATATTTTCAGCACTAATGTTGCTGTTTCCCGTGGAAAATCCATCATTTTGCAGAATATTTTCAGCACTATTGCCGATTTCCACTACTGGCTCTTCAACAATAGCACCGGCACCGCCCATCGGCGGCTGTTCGTCGTTCGGCCTGTTCATGTTCCGAAGCTCGTCAATGGTGAATGTCGCCGGTACGTCAATGCCGTCTTCGTTCTGATAATATACTTGTACATTACCGTTGCCGTCAGTGCCCTGCACCGTTGCCGTATAATTGTTGCCGCCAATATTCACATTCACTTCGTCGCCTACTGCAAAACCTTCCATCGTATTAGGCTCATTAGGCATATTAGGCTCATTCACCGCGTCGGCCGCTGCATATTCTTCAATACTTACAGGCTCGTTCACGCTTTGTATCTTGTCGGGCGAGGTCATGTGCACCTGTCCGTCAGAGCCTTTGTAATATATCGCGTCGCTCGAAGCCTCCGTGTCTACCGTCCCGTCGCCGCGCATCACCACGTTGCCTTTCGTGATAAACACCTCCTGCGGCTCTCCGCCGTTCTCTGCGGTAGGGTAGAGCAACACCGTGTGTATCATGCCGTCCTCATGAACGTTCTGCTGTTCCTCGGGCGTAAGATTGTTGTTAAGCACCGTCCGTTCTTCCTCGTCAGCTTGCATAACGGCGTTTTGGCCGAGATTATGACCTCTCGACCTAAGTAATGAAGTGATATATCCACCGACGGCTTCTTTCTCTTCCTTGCTCATCGTTTCGTCGGCGGCATACTCTTTCATCAGTTCCGGCATTGCATCATTCGGCGTGTTGTCAATGTCGTCTTTAATATCATTCCATTTGTTGCCTAACACTTCAAGGGCTGTCGCATCTGCATTGTTCAGCCGTCTTTCGTCGTTTGCCGTCATTGCAGCATACACTCCACGCTGTGTGCCATATGCGGCAAGCGTACCTGCGTTCATGCCTGCAATGCTTAAGGCCATACCGCCCAAGATGTCTATTTGGGTGTCTTTGTCAAGCAGACCGCCGTTGCCGAAGAGCAACGGATTGTCGCCTACCAATATTGCATTAAGAGGTATTGCAATCTCTTCTTCAAGCACTTCACCGCCGTAGCCGTTCACGCCCATGCGCGACAGCCATTCTTTTGTCGTGTTGTACCAATTCTGCTTTCCTGCCTTCAAGAACCAGTCGCTTACACGCCCCATGCCGATTTTCGGCAAGAAGTTCATCACGTTCTTGCCTATATTGATATGTGCGCCAAGCATTTCTGTGTAGTTCTCTATAGCCGCGGCTGTCGCTCCTTTATAGACGGCTTCGCCCCAACTGCTGCCGTTCACAAGTTCGTAATTGCCGTCGCTGCCTTGCTGTATCTCTCCTGTACGCCTGCGCATTATGTCGCCGGCCGTACCAAGACCTTGCGCCGTTGTCGCCAATAAGTAAGAAGAGGCAACCTCGCCAAGACCTACGCCCATGTTCTTGACAACATTCTTTGCCAGCCCGTCAATGGCTCTTCTCTCCGCTATTCGCAACGCCCTATTGCCAGCGGCTTTACCTATGTTGGCGAAACCGCCGCCGGTTGCCATGAATGTAGCGGCGAATGGCAGACTCTCACCGGCTATCTTCGCCCAGCGGTATATGTTGTTGGTCGTCTGGTCTTCTAAGCTTGCTGCTTTCTGTGCACCACCAAGTAGGTTAACAAGCTCCTGCCTTTTCTCCCCTCGTGAAGTCAGCAATGCCAGCCCGGTGTTAAAATCCGACATGCCTAAGTCCCAAGTCCTTATGTTGCCAGCCGTATTTGCCAATCCTCTAAGCAGTCCGACATCCTTGCTGTCCCTTACGGCCTCCCACGACTTTATGCGGTCTTGCACGGCGTTAAGCTCGGCTGTCAAGAACCTGTATTCGCTGTCAACGCCTCTGACATTGAACGTTTGGTCGGCGAAAGGTGATGTCTGACTGTCAAGTTCAGCACCTCGTCTATCCATTTCCGCCCTTATGCGACGCTCGTCCGCACGGGCTTTTTCTATCTCGTCGCCAGCCATTGCTACAAGGTCTTCTCTTGCTGTTTCCTTGTCGTTAAGTGCCTCGCTTAAGCTCTGTTCACTGATAACTCCGTTCCATTTTTTGCTAAGATTGTCGACGAGTTGTTTCTTTTGTTCTTCGTCATCCGAAAGCAACATGTCTATTCTTGCCGCGCGTAATTCCTCGTTCAGCTCGTTATATGTTTCCTGCGCCGTTTCGTTGAGAAGCTCTGTTCCGCTTATCTGTCTACCGTCTTTCGTAGTATATTGCTTATTGGCGTAGTCGTCGCCGTACTGCTGCTTCATCATATTGTCAACATAGCCGCTGATGCTTCCGTCGAGCCTTACGCCTCGTGTCGTTCCGCCGGGCAGCTGTAATGAGGCAGGTGTCTTCCGCATGTATTCCTTTTCGCCGGTTATCTCTTCCTTCGCACGCCTTACGTCCAAGTCCCTCTGCGATATCGGGTTGCCCTGTTCGTCAACCCAAGTGTGCAGTGGTTCACCTGTATTTCTGTCAAACGGCACAGCCTCGTCTGCTTTCAGCCAGGGATATTTTTTCAATGTTTCGGCTGTCGGTGTCGCCATGACAACATTCTCGGCTTCCGGCACAAACTGCATCCTCGGCGTATCAGGCCCATTTGCCTTATTCGGCTTATTATTAGTTTGAGGTGCTACGCCTACGCCCTGCGCCACTTCCTGCGCCGTTGGCGACAACTTGCCGTATTCCTCCTGCGTGAACGTCCCAGCACTCTCAGTTCTTTCGGCACTCCCAGCACTCCCTGTATTCCCATATCCTAACGATTTTTCAAAGTCCTGCTCACTTCCGAGGTCGTAATCGTTCTCAATCGCACTATATAGATTACGCCTGTTGTTCGCATCTTTCAACGAATTTCTAAATTCCTGCTCACTTCCGAGGTCGTAATCGTTCTTCAACGCCTCATATAAGTTCTTTATATTGTCTTGTGCCATCGCTTTTATTCTTTCTTTAATTTCCGAAACCTGCTATTTTTTTCTTACCCAAGGACTGACTTCCACCAAAACCAGACACCTTTTTCTTGCCTACACTTCCTGACGGACTTCCGTATTTCTGCCTCATTTTTGCATTGACTAATTTCACCGTGGTTGATGTTACGCTTTTCTCCGGCTGTCCCGTATAAGGATTTATCTGTGCATTGTCTTGTCTGATTTGATTTACTTCGTCGGGATGTTCTCTCTCCCAACGTGCATATTCGTCATAGTCGGCTTGTGTGTTTCCACTTCCTCCACTACGGCTGCTACCTGTCTTGGCTGCTCTTATTCTTGCGGTTGCCTCGCTCTCCCGGTTGTGCCGTTCCTGTTCCTGTTGACGTTGGCGTGCACGTTCATCTGCCCTGTCGGCGTTGGCTTTCGTTTGCCTCAACCGTGCAGCCGTTCCTTGCAGCGTGTCTGCCTGCTTTCCTGCGTCCAGCCTTGCCTTCACCGCATCATTATACCTGTCGGCATTGTCCTTGTCCTGCTTGTATTGCAGGCCTGAATAATACCTGCGTGCCGTGTCGTACAGCCGTGCGTTTTCGCGCCTGTGCTTGGCGGCTCGCTCTACGGCGGCCCTATGGGCTGATGATAACGACGACGCTGGCTTTATCGGTGTTGCGCCGCCCATTGCGCCGGCCATATTGCTAAGAGCCACAATGCCGTCCGTCAATGCCGCTATGCGCCTGTTGGTGCTTTCCCTGTGTTCCCTTGCGGCCTTTTGCTCGGGCGTTTCCGTATATTCACGCCTCACACGCTCAACTTCGGCCATCCAGTTGGGCTGTCCGCTCGTGTCTGTCTTCACCGGTGATGCGGCGTAGTTGCGCAGTTCCCCGGCACGCTCTTCCATGCTCCTGATGGCCTGTTCCACTGCGTCGGGCTGTTGCTTTTTCTTCTCTTCCTCTGTTGTCGCCATAATATTTATCCCCAATAATTCCTTACTGCGTCGTCCCAAGGGTCTTTATATGTCTTTTGGTCGGGCAATATGTTGCCTGTACGTGTGTTTACCCTTGTTGTAGCGCCTTTCGTCGCGTCGCCGCTGTTCGCTAATACGCTGGCTCCGATATTTGCCGCCGTCGTGGCGGCCTGTGCCGTGGCAGCCCTCTTGGCGGCCGATGCGTTGGCCTTCACGTCGGCCTCCTGTGCGTCCAAGTCGGCCTTGCGCTCCCTATACTGCGCTTCAATGTTATCTTTTCGTGCTTCCGCGTCTGCCGACACCTGTGACAATGCGTCGCCTACGGCCGCCGCGTTGGCCTGCTGTGTGGAAGCCAGCGATGCGTCAGTGCCGCCAATAACGGCCCTCTTGCCGGCAGCGGCCCTGTTGCGTGCGGCAATGGCCTCGTTGGTTCTTGACAGCATGCGCTGAACGTCCGCCCTCTGCGTGGCGTCCTCGTTGTATCTGCGGTTATACCAGTCGCGATTTTCCCTCTGCTGTTCGCGCAGTGCCTTCAGTTGCTTTCTTTTCTCCCTGTTCGCCGATATGCTTCCGAAGATGGCATTTCCTATCGACGATGCGGCCGATACTCCTGCGCCTATCCAAGGCAGCACGGCGGCCGCCATCACGCCGTCGGGCGTCAGTATTTCTCTGATAATCTCCAATATTGCCATGATATTTGCTGTTTTTATCCCTAATGTTGCAAATATCCGTATTACCAGCCATTTAACCTGCATATCTGCGCAACTCGCCCATAAAGAAAAAGCCGGTGACATAACGCCACCGGCCTACCAACCGAAATAAAAATGAAAACATCCAAGTAACATGAAGAAATTATCTCGTTAATACCAATGAGGCCTTACTCTAAGCCTCTTGGCGTTATAAGGCGGCACGAGCACGGTCGTTATTTGCTCCCTTATCTCCTCTGCCTTGTTTTCCCACATCGTGTATGTGCCAGCCTGCGGCACGGTCATCGCCAGCCATTCGGCGTAACACCTATAAACAATGTAGTCGTGTATCAGCCTCTGCAGCTGCTGTATGCTCGTTTCGCTCCGATCGTGCTCGAAGGTCAGGCGTATAACGTATGCGTCCACATCGTTGTTGGCCTCCCTTCTGCGTTTGCAACGCTCGATGGGCGTCTTGCTATACGGATATAGACAGCCAACGCAGTCGTACACGTGCCTTGCAACGAGATTATTCACAATCTCCTTGTTTCCATCGTCAAGCACGTCTTTCGTCGTGTGCAGGTCTGCGTCCGTCTGTGCCTCCATGCTTTCTGCCGTCAGTGCCAGTCTGTTGGCGATGTCCGCATACAAATCATTCGCATACAGCACAATGTCAACGCACTTTCTCGCTCCACCATTCCCTTTCAGTCCTCCCAGCTCTCCCAGTTCTCTCATATCTCCCAATTATGAATTGTTAATTGTTAATTCCCTCAAGGCGTCTGCCACCTCGTTGCCTACTTTCACCTCGCCTTGGAAGTCAATGCTTGAGAACTTCGGGCGCAGATAGCCTTGCAGGTTGCAGTACACCTGAAAGTAGTCCCTGCCGTGCAGCCTGCCCAGTTCCTCTTTCAGCCTGTCGGGGTCTTCCATGGCTTCCACGAGCTTTGCCAGCGTGTCGTCGCCGCCCAAGCGTGTCCTTTTGTTCTTCACGCCCGGTTTGCGCCCTCCCGTCTTCTGTCTTCCCTTCTCGAATTTCATTGAGGCAATTGTTCATTATTCATTGTTAATTGTTCATTCGCAGCCATTGCTGCGCTCTGCTCCTCGGCATTGATTATACTAAGCAACTTGTCGCCAAACGGGAACGCTCCTGCCTCCAACATCGTCTTCAGGCTGATTTGTCCGCTCTGCCATACTTGCATTAGGAACTCGTTCGCCACTTGCCTGTACACCGGCGACGTGGTGCTCTCGCTGATGTTGATGTCATACTCAAAGTCTTTGATTCGCGACGGGTCGAAGGTTACTTTCTGACCGTCCCTACCCACGATTTTCATTATCCTGTCCGTCGTGTAGTATTGCTGGATGTTCTTGCCATCCTTCGCCGCCGACGCCTTCCTGAACGAGCTGTATGTCGTCAGTATGCCTTGTAGGCTCGTCACTGCATTCTGTATCTGTTGTGCGTAGTAAGTTCCACTAATGTTGCCCACGCTCTTGCCCTGCAACGCTGCGTTCACGCCCGTTATCTCGTCGAAGAATTGCTTTTCCATCTGTACAAGCTCGGTCAGCCCCAAGTTCTGTACGCTGTTGGTGATTTGCGTTGGCAGCGGTATGTTCGGCTTCGCCTTGAACACAAACACGCCGCCAGGCTTTGCCCATACGTCGGCTATATCCTCTATACTTAGTCCCGTGCCTTCAATTGCTTGTTCGGGAACGGCCAATAAACCTTTCGCTGACGTGCGCAGCAGGTACTCGTTTAGGTTGATTAGGCGGTTGATGTACCGCTGTACATCTATCACGTCGGCCACGAACGAATGTATCTCGCCATTAAAGAATGGGTAAAATCGAAATATAAACGGGTGTTCGCCGTGTTCGTATGGAGTTTCGCCCTCCATCAGCACCTCGCCCGTCGGCGCGAAAAATCGGTAATACCAGTAGTTATCCACGAACCACTCGGCGGTTATCAGTTTGCCTTCTATCTCTTCGGGCGACACTCCTGCGGCCTCGGCCTCCGCCCTGCGCTGTTCGTTCACTGCGTCCACAAGCTCTCTCTTATCCTTTGTTTCGCACTTGAACATCTCGCCGTTCAGCTGGTCTATGCAGTGGTATCGTGCCTTGCGCTCCTTGTTCCACACCTCTATCACGCGGCAGCAGTTCGTGTCCTGCGGAATGAGAAACGAGGCGTTGATGTCCCTTCTATAGCCGAATTGCTCCGCCGTCTGCGTCAGATAGTGCTCATCCGTGGCGTAGTGGTATATCTGCCTCAGCCGCTCAACGTCGCCCGGACGCTTTGCGAAATTCGTCAGCAGGTCACCCCACGTCATGTCGTGTATTTCTCCCACGAGCGAACAATCCCAACACCTCACGTCTTTCATGCCCGTGTCAACGAAAAAGTTGTCCGCCTGTACCATCGTTGTCCAGCAGTCCAGGCGGTCGCCCATATAGCCGAACGATTTTCTCGCGCCTACGAAACCGCCTATCACGAAGTCCTCAAACAGGTCGGCATACAGCATCCGCCCGTCGTTTATATCATCAACATACTTCAACAGCTCCGTCAGGCAGTCGCTCAGCACCTGCTCGTCCCTGTCCCTCGCCATACATATCGGCCCGGTGTTCTGGCTGATATACAGTCCCTTCACCGTATTGACGAGTTTGCGTATCATGTTGTTCTTCATCGGGATACCGCCCTGCCGCCTTATCATCGTGCTTTCGGGCACAAGCCGTCCGCGCTCGTCCCTCACCTTGTCGCTCCATTGGTCACCGTATGTGTACGCCATGGCACGCCTGCGCTCACGGCGGAACTTGTCAAGGTTGTCCCAGCAATATTCCGCCTGCAGCAGAATATCGTATGCGTGTCTGTCTTTCGTCATAAGACCCGGTGCTGATGGTGCTTCGTATGCCATTCCGTTTTTCCTTTCCTGCAAAAATAGGCAAGGCACCGTGTTCATCCTGTATATCTTCGCAAGTCGAAGCATGAATACCTTCCGTTCCACGGCGCATCATGCTTATTAGTCCCGTCACCCCATTCGGTCACCCTCGGCGTATCAGGCCAATTGGGCTCATTGGGCTTATCCTTCCCTCCCAAATCCCTCTGACTTTTCTCTGTTTTACAGAAGCCTCCCCTCATGGGGAGGTTTGGTGGGGCTTTTTATCTCAACTTGTCCGTATACTTGTCTTTCTCCTCAATGGTGAGCCTGCTTATCGCGTCGCCGTTGATATTAAGCTTGCTCCAGCCGCCCACTATGAAGTATTTGTACGGCGTACCGCTCACACGTGGCATTTTACCGCCCTGCACGGCACCTATCAGCGTCCAGTTAACCATGTCCCAGCTGCCCCACAGACCTAAATATTTCACACCTCCGTGGCTCACCGAGCGTTCTATCAGCGTTCTCACGGTCTTCATCACGTCGGGCTTTTGCAGCTTCATCGGCCTTGTCGTGTACATCATCTTGCCGTCACCTACCAGCGTGGCGTTGTCCGTGCCGTATTGCCCTATAACCGTCACGCCGCCTGCGCCGACCATGTTGACCTGCGACTGCGGATAGCCTTCCACACTTGAAGTCAGCGTGCTGTCCATCGTGCCCCACATCTTCGAACCTATGTCGTATATGAATGCCGTATGCGTTGCCTTGTCGGCCTCATTGTATGGCCTGAACACTATTATCCTGTAATTGATGTAATCGAACGCCATCCTTGCCCCTTTCTTGATGAACGCCATGAAGTCGTCAGCCTCAAGAAAACTCCCAAAGTTCCCAGTGCTCCCAGCACTCCCGAAAGCAGTCATTATCTCCTGCCATTTCGGCAAGTCTTTCGCGTCGAACGTCGAGAACCTTTCCTGCAGGTCGCCGCTCAGTAGGGTAGTGCGCTCGCCTACGAGCTGCATCATGCCTCTTTCCGATAAGAATATTATCGAGTTGTCTATCTGCAACGCTCCTTCCGGGTCGTTGTTCAGCAGCGTTTCGCGCGACGGCGGGTTTGTAGCGACAAACAGCCCCGTCGAGCCGACGCTCAGCGGCCAAATGCCATCCGTGCAGAACGCGTACAGAGGCATTGTTCCGAACGCCGACCCCTCGCTCATTGCTTTCGTCGCGCTCTTTATCGCCACTATCTCTCCCGAGCCTATGACGTTCACGCCCTGTGATGGAAAGAAGAAAGGATTATCCACCTCACTCGTGTACATGTAGTTAGGGTAGGTCAGCGTTCCGTCAGCCTTTGTCAGTGCCGCCTCGGCTTCTGCCTCCGTGTCGTACGTGGTGGCGTAGTCACTCATGTCAAAGTCGGCGCTGTAAAAGTAAGCCCCGTGCATGAAGGGGTGGGTCTTCAGCTCAATCTTGTATATCGTCGACGTATATGGCGGCCCGCCCGGCACGGTCATTATCTCCAGCCGCTTTGCGTCGGGATGAGGGTAATAGAAGTAGCCCGTGTTCACCAGCACGTTGTACGTTACTGCCGTCATCACGGCTTTTGTCGTCACGCCGTTCGTTTCTATCACCACCTGTGCTTTCACCTTGTTTATGCCGGTCGACAGGTGCTGTCCTCCCAGCCACGTTTCGGGCATGTCCTTGAACGTCAGCGATACGTTCGCCGCGTTCAGCCTGCCGTTATACGTGTGCATTATCCCCGGCATTATATTCTGCCACGAGTTGTAGTCGTCAGCCAGTGTGTCTGTCCTCGACGTAAGGTTTTCCAACGTATCCTTTGGGAATTTCACAAACGACATGTCCGTCGGCGCCTGTATAACCTCGCCCTTGCGCGGCCACATCTTCGACGAGTTGTTGAGTTCCATGTACGGCCATTCCATGCTTCTGTTGTCCGTGTCGTCCGCTGTGCCCAGCCTCACCGCCTCGTCTATGCTGTACTCCTTTAGCGGGTAGAACAGGTATTGCTGCTCTATCTGTCTTTCCTCTTCCTCGGGCTTCTGCTCGAACTGCACTATATGGTTGTATCCTCCGAACTCGGCAAACATGCGTGCGTAATAGCCCCGGGTCAGCTCGTCTTGTATCATCTCGTCGTCCGGGAAAGTGTACGACACGCTCAGGTGTTGGTGGTGCATCAGCTTTGCCGACAGGTCGCTCGGCCCTTGTGCGTCCAAGGTGAAGTTCTGTTCGTCCATCACCATGTTTCCGCTGTTCTCGTCGCCTGCGTCGTTGCCTTCCGGCATTACATATTCGTTGTCGCCAAGAGAACCGCCTACGTTCGAGAACCTCGGCGGCGAATACCTTTTGCTCACCGTCATGCCCATGTAGAAGCCGCTGTCGGCCATATATGCCCTGTACGCGCCCTTGCGCCATGCCTCGCCCGTGTCGCTTCCTATTATGTCGCCTATGGCTTCTCCGTCTACGGCCGTTTCGTCTGCCACTTCCACCATCTCTATGCCTTGCTGCTCATAGGTCGGTATCTTTTCCTTTTTCGTCAGCACCATGTGTCCCGGCTCTTCCGTGTAGCTCTGCATCTGCGGCGTCACGAACACGCATATCCTGTCTATCACGTCGGCCCAGTCTTTCAGCCTCTCCTTATCCTCTGCGTCGGCCAGTGTTTTCACGCACAGCACGAACGGCTTGTACAATATGTGCGACTTCACGCCTATTTCCCAATACCTGTCACCGCTGTCATCTTTTACGAGCTTCGTCGTTATCGCGTAGGGCCATATCATCGGGTTGTCTTCTATCTCCGGCGCCATCATCACCGGCGCGCTCTGCATGATATACGTCCCGTCATATAGTCTGTACGCCGTCCTCACAAAGAACTTGTCCATGAACAGCCCCTGCCTGCGCATTTCGCCCTTTATCGTGTTCACGCGTCCCATTATGTAGTCAAGCCACGAGGGATAGTCCTCGAAGGCCGCCCCGTAACTTATCATCGAGCCTTGCGAGAATTGCAGGTCGGCCCTGAACTTTATCGTTATGTTGTTTGCGTGCGTCTGTATCGCGTATCCGTCGTTGGGTTTGGGATTGCCGTCGTCGCCGATCGTGCCGCTGTAATGCACGGCCGCAAATTCCAGCTTGATGTCGGGCGGAGCCTGTCCTATGTATTTGTACGTACCGTCCTTCCATCTGTAGTAGTGCAGCCCCTTATGCCCGCCTTCCGTGAAGTTCACCACCATCACGTTGCCGGTGCTTGTTATTTGGTAACCGCCTTTCGTGAATAGTCCCGTTGCAGGCTCGCTTATCTCTTGCGGCTCTTCGTCGTCCTTATACCACCATGCGTTTTCCGCACCGTCCACAACGATGTTGATGTCGCCGTTCGACGTGTGATGCACGAACACCAGCCCCGTCCAGCCTGCGCCCAGCGTCTTCATTACCGTCGCCTCTTGTATCGGTTTCAGTCCTGCGCCGTCGTTCACGCAGTTGTGGCACACCTGCATCTCGCCGTCCTTGCAGTCATAGTCGTTCTGCGCAGACGACAGCCCCCTCAGTTCTATTTCCTTAACTTCGCCAGTCCTCATCTTTTTCAATTCATAATTGGCTTTCGCCGACTTTCAGTTCACAATTCATAATTGCTCCGCCATGGCGTATTAGGCTCATCAGGCTCATTGGGCTTATTCTCATTTCATCACTCCCATAAAGATGGCTTTCGCCGTCCCTACATTCTGCCGTTTATCTCCTCCGAAGCTGTTGCTGTTCCTTGCTTCCCCTTCGGCGGCGCGCGTCAAGTCCCGTGCATACAGTATGTCTTCAATTCCACGCAGTATTTCGCTATCTTCTTCTGCGAACACCTTTATCATGTCCATAGAGAAACTACACAGCAGCAACCATTTCATCAGTACATTCCGCACGATATACGAGAACACCCTGTATTTCAGCACCTCGTTGAAGCCCGTCTTATATTTTGCAGGCATTTCCAGCGTCAGTGTCCAGTCCGTTTCCGTAGTTTCAGCCGATTTCAGAAACTCTTTCGCCACGGCCGCCACGTCCGAGCAAGCTTCGCGCCAGTACCTTTCTAACATCTCCGCGTCTTCCTTTATCGTCGATATGTTGTAGTACAAGTTGCCGCCGTCTTGTGTTATCGTCTTTGCGCCGACGTAGGCGGAAGTCTTGTCAACCTCCGCCATCACGTCTGCTTTCAATATGTTTATCGTCAGTTCCATAAATCCCTATTGTCAATTCATAATTCACGATTAGTTTCTCCGGGCTTTTCTCCTCCCTTTTGGGGAGGCCGGGTGGGGCTTCTCAACTCAAAAATTGCCAGCCACGGCTTATTTTTTAATTGTTCATTTTTAATTTTTAATTCCTTAAGGTACATCCTTCCGCACCATTCCGGCTCCAGCCCGTATGCCTGGTATATCTGTTGCACGTAGGGGCAGGGTATAAGCACCCTTTTCATGCAGTCCCTCGTCAGTCCGTGCGTCCGTGTCATCTCCACGTCGTCGGGGTTCACCGCCAACACGTAGTTGTCGCCCATTCTCGCCCACACGAACCGCAACGAGTTCTCCGCTTCATGATTGCGCTCCAGCTCTTTCAACATCAGCTTGTTCAGGTAGCCGTAAGTATGCCTTGGTATGTATGCGCAGCTGTTCAGCCCGTCCGTCAGCAGGTAGTGCCGCCTTTCGGGCAACATCCTGCGTAACATCCGTCCCAGCTCTCCCAATACTCTCATATTTCTTAACTCTTAATTTGTTCCCCGCTTTTCTCCTCCCCTCGGGGAGGACGGGTGGGGCTTTCATTCCTCAAAATTACTCTTCTTTCTCCTCACTTCCCGTATATCTGCGCATATTCTCCGTGTCGTCCCTCAGATATTTAAGGGCCATGTCACGCCGCCGGTGCCTTTCCTTGATTTTCTCCTGCAGTATGCCGCCATATTCGCGCCTGCTCCTAAAGCTTACCGTTTCATAGTGAGTGTGCGCTATAACGCCACGTTCCAGATCCTCAAGATATTTTTCAAGCCTCGCGTTTCCAGCCGGCGTGTCCTCGAACACATACGAGCATATCCAGTATCTTTCCACGCCACGGTCTTTCAGTATCACCGCCCGATACTTATATCCGAGCAGCAGGTTCAGTATTTCCTTTATCAGTTTCATAATTTTTTTGTTAGTATTTTCTGTTTCCGTGCTTGTAATCCCTTAGTTTGTTGAAGCGCATCTTTTGCTCTACGAAGAAGTCGATGTCTATGTCCTCCAGCTTGCAGTAGACCAACAACCGTTCAAGCACAAGCGACAAATTGTATTCCGTTGGCTTGCGCCAGTCATAAATATTGGAGATAAGAGCGTAGCAGAACATCGGCAACGTGTAGTCTGCATCCCTGCCGTTACCTCTGTACCACTCGTATGTCCTGCGCGCTCTTGCGTTCACGCTGTCAAACCCGAAGCCGCGAAGCTCGGCGAAATCGAGAATACGTATCACCACGTCGGCCAGTTCGCACTCCACCGTGCCATCGATATGTTCCGCGAACGCTGTCATAAACCAATCGTCGCCTGTGCGCTCAATCGCCGTCATGCACTCTTTGAAGCGTGCGACGTCAGCGTGCCTGTCCTTGCGGTCGGCCTGCACGGCCTCGGCTATCTCGGTTATGATAAGCATGAGCCAATGTTCGTCGGGCTGTTCTGTGTCGTGCCAGCCGTGCGCCTTTGCGGTTGCATAGGCTTGTTGTGATAATTTCTGTAAGTCCATGTTTACGATTTTAATCAAAATTAGGTATTTGTACGTAATAAGAGAAACGGCTTAGAGGTCGCCATGTTTCGAGAAGCTGCTTGTTGCACTCGTTCCAACAATCATGGCCGAAGCGGATGTCAAGGGCGTGGCTGATATTGTCTACGATACCCTGAATATAGCGTTTGTTGGCGCGGTTGCCGATAGAGGGCGTGTAGATGCAAATCTTGTACGTGCCGCCGTCGTTGAAGCTCCAGTCGAGCTGAAAGAACGTGACGTGCGCCTTGTCAGACAGAGCTTCGTCAGTTATAGTCACGCAGACGTTCGGGACTAAAGGCACTTGCCTTGCCTCAAAAACTTTAAGGCGTGTGGCTTCGTGCAAAAGCCGCTTGAACGACCGCTTGTCACGAGTGTGCTTGTTTATGGGCATTTCTCTTTATAGATTATTCTAATTCTTAAAGGATTGGAAAGGTTTAGTCATTTTTTTAGTCATTTTTTAGTCATTTCGATAGTCATTTCAGCCGCGTTTTAGTCGTTTTGGCTATTAAAGCGGCTGAAAAGCGACTAAAGTTCCGTCAATTATTCCGTCACTTGGCATTGTCTTTCTCTTTTCTTCCTATGATTTTCCCGACCTCGAACCACGCCCAGCCCCAAAAGAGGTTGAGCGCGGTGAGGACGATTATGTCTAAGGTTGTCATAATGTTTCAATGTTTATCGTCTGTACGTATTTGAGTTCGCCAGTGTAGCCACGGGCTTTCAACTCCGCCATGAGCTGACGGGGCGTGAAGCGTGAGAGTTCGGGATTACCCCCCCGAAAGCCTTCTTGCTGCGTCTTGCGGCTTTGTTGAGTTCGCCGCAACATTCCTTGCAGTAGCATTGCAAGCCGTCTGACGTGCCTTTCTTCTTGTAGAACTCCGTGACGGGCAGCGTGCGGTGGCAGTGGCTACATTCCTTTACGGTGATATTGTCTTGTTCCATTGTAAGTAATATTTTAATTGTCAAACCAAAAAACGGCCCGGCACTCATATTCGCCGGTGCTTTCGTAACCTTTCATTGCGCCGAGCAGGGCAAGCCATTCATAAGGTTCTGCCGTCGGGCTGAAGTTTCCTTTTTCGTCTTTGAAGATTTTGTTGATGCAATCTTCCATTTCCTGCGTCGTACACCAGTTTGCGCTATGATAGTCAGGGTTGGAGCAGTATTTGCGTCCTCTCACTTCATAATATCTGCTAAACCCGTCTTTCACCCAACTTTCCGCTTTGGAAGTAAGAAAAAAGTCCTCGTCTTCGTAAGCGTCTTTGATTTCATCCTTTATCGGTTTACCATAACATTCCAAGGTGTCAATGCAGGCGTCATTCGGCAAGCCACGTATGGGGATATGCTCAATATTCCATCGATTGCGAACGTTTGCCAAAGCGGCGAACATTCCATATATTCTGTCACCCCATGTTCTACCAAAAGGGATTATAGAGCAACTTTGCCACTCGCATTTTTCCGTGTAGTATTTGTTCCACACCTTTCCTTTTTTGAGCCTTTTTTCGAGGCGTAAATGTATGTCACATCCCATATTTCATTTTTCTTTTAAGTTTGAAAATAAACCTTATCAGTTGTCTGTTCTGTTCCTTGTACCGCTCGACCTGCCGTTGCAGTAGGTCTATTTCGTTGTACAAGGCTTCACGCTCTATGTCGGTCATTCTACTTTCTCGTAGGTTTTCTCGAATATGTCGGGCTTGCAGGGGTAATATTCACCGTTCACGCCACGGATGATGTAATCGCCTTTTCTTGCGTCCATAACCCCCTCTAATGTTCTGATGCAAAGGCGATAATCACCGGGTATATTCATATCCATGTTAGGTTTGCGTACTTCTTCAAGAATTGCAACATTATGTCCTACAAATTCTTCTATCTCTTTGAAATTTAATCCGTTCCATTGCACGGCTTCAATTATTACTGGTTTCTTTCTGTATTTCATTGTTTCTTCTTTTTAGGTTTGTAACTGTCTGTTTCTTCGTCGTACTCCACGCAGTCGGGGCAGTAGAGTTCGTGGTTTTCAATAAGCCATCCTTGCTTAATTGCCGTTTGTTCAAGTAAAAGCGGCGTATATGTAAACATCGTGTTTCCGTTACTGCCTTTTAACTCCTTCCCGCAGCCATCGCATACGGCATGGTACATATTTATTGCTTTCTGTATCATAAATGCCTCCTTGCTTCTTCTTCTGAATTGTAAAACGTTGGAATGTTTGCGTCACTCCAATCCCTTATGCGCCACCTGCTCCACCAATGAGGCTTACATTCAATAATGTAACGTTTGGCTGCATACCTTGGCATTAAACGTCCGAAGTCAAAGCATACGATGCGTGTTTTCATATTTCCTTTTTAATTTGAATATTATGTTTACCAGTTTCCTGTTCTGCTCCCTGTAGCGGTCAACCTCCCTTTGCAGGAAGTCAATCTCGTTGCATAGGGCTTCATGCTCGAAGTCGGTCATTGAAGTACTCCTTGCATTTAAAACCCTTCCGTGGCTCATAATCCTTATAATCACATACAGCATATATTTCCCTACGCATAGCCCAACGTGCCATATCTCTCTGCCATTGCGGTATTATTTGCCGTGGATTGTTAAAGTCACGAAAAGGCTGTGCTACTATACGTACTCTCTTATAGTTTCTAAAATATGATATTCTGCTATAAGCCTCATTCATATCAGTACCAATCATCGTGTACATAAGGTATTGGGCAGGTTTTTGCCTGTAGCTATCAATCAAGAGCATGGCTTTCTCGCATTCCTTTACTTGTTTTGGTGTATCACATCCAAAACGGATCTGATTAAGCCAATGGACTTTTGCCAACATCTTTGCTACATCATCTGTCACGAGCCGTGCATCTAACGCTTGGTTGAAATCCACACGATAACCTCGCTCCACAATCTTTTCTATCTGTCGTAATCCATAATCGCAGGCGAGTATATTGTTATCCATCAGTACAAGATGCGTGCGGCCTTCAATGGCTATCTCGTCAACATCCATATATGGCCGTATCTTGCCTTCTTTTACGGGCACGACGCACCACGGACACTTATTCGAGCAGCCACGTGTGAGAAAGCCGTATGCCGTTTTCTTGTCAATGTTGGGATATAAGTCATAATCTGGCTGTAAGCGGTCTATCTCTTCGGGCAGCGTCTTGTGCAGGTCATAACCCGTTCCGCCGCTCTCAACTTTATCCGCATTAACATAATAGTCCATATCAGGCGTAAAAGTAAATATCTTGCTCTTATAGACAATATCATAATGGTCAAAGAAATTGCAGAACTCCACCTTGTTGCCCCTCTGTTTATGAAACCTACTTATCTTCATCAGCGCAAGATTAGGCAGTTTCCCGTCAACATCTATCAATCCTATTCTCATTCCGTTTAACTTCTTATCAGTTTGACAGCCTCCTGCAAGCCAGCTTCAAGGGCTTCTTCGTAATCATTAAACCATCCAACGCTTTTATATGGATTTCCTATGCTGTCAGTAAATCTGATTTGATAAATCCATTTCTCCGCCACTAACTTGCTGTACGCCATATCAGCACCTACATGAATCTTATGTTTCTCACGTAGCCACCTCGCCGCCAAAGCCTGCGTGGGACAAGCTATTGTATCATCGAAGTAATTGTAATCACTTCTTTTCGTGCCTGATTCCCAAAACGCCCACTCATCCTTTTCTTCCTCGACATACCTTGTTTTCAAGTTTGCTTCAAACCCAGCCTCTTTCAACATACGGGCAGTGTCGAACGAAACATAACTTTCCTCTATCATAGTTTATTTATTAGTTTTTTCGTATATTTGCAAGAAATATCATTTTTAGCAAAATATCATGAGAAATAAAGAACAAAATCCGTGGGACTATTATAAGCCCTATCAAGACATTGTGGACGAACAAGATGTGCGCGACTTCAGAAAAGAAATGCGCAAATCTTCAAGACAATCACACCGTATTGCCGTGTTAACGCTTATAATAGCTATTGCCACCTTGATTGTATCCATTATTGCATTATTAAAATAACCTCAATCCTTTTCTTCAGTATCTCGTTCATTGCTCATTCGTTTTTGCATTTCATTATTTTTTTTCGTGTTCAAACTGTCCGCCTTGTCCCTTGCATACGCCCACGTCTTGGGGTCGGCCATCGTGTTGAGCACGGCCTTGAGGCCAGTCATCACGGAAGGGTCGGCGGCGAGGTCTACGTCATGCGGCAGGTGCTTCTCGATAAGCATACGTGCGATGTTCTTAAGGCAGAAGTCGAGGCCTGCGGGCGACATTGAGGCGAGGCTCGACGATACCGACATGCGGCGGCCGTCATGGGTGGTGATGGTGAAGTTGGTGAACTTTGCGGCACGCCGCTTGACGTACTCCACGGCCTCGTGGGCGAGGCTCTGCGCAACCACCACGGCGGCGCACGTGTTGCGGTCGGGCAGCGAGGGGTAGCGTCCGAGGGCGTTGGCGATGGCCGTCTGCAAGGAAGTGACCTGCGGCAGCACACGCTCGTAGGCGGCGTTGCCGAAGTCGGCCATCCACGCCCTGCTCGAGGCTTGCGCCAGCTGGTCGCCGATGGCAAGCTCCAGGCGGCGTATCTCGCCCATCGAGGCTTTCGTGCCGGTGATGCGCGAGGCGTATCTTCTCACTTCATTATAGTTGCCGGGCAGGCGTTCCTGGAGCATGTCGAGTGCTTCCGTGGCGTGCATGATGGATATGTAGGCCAAGGCGGCCGCCCCGTAGACGCTGCCTATGTACTCGTCACGGCTCTGCTCTACGGACGGCAGCGCGCCCCGCATGTAGTAGGCGTTTGGTCTGTATTCAGTCTTCATGGCTCGGCCTCCTTTCTCGTGTCGGGCAGGAGGTCGGCGAGATAAGCGAACTTGTCAACCTCGTCCCACAATTGTTCAAACGATATGTCGCGCAGGTCTTTGTAGACGGCGGCGTTTCCGTTCTTGAATAAGACGAGTGCTTTGCGCCTTGCCTCGCATGACGCCGTGCCGTCGTGCCACGCGGCATTGATGCGCCAGCGTGCGCCCGTCGTGAAGCCTCGCTTAAAGCCCACGTTCTTGCCCAGCACGTAATTGCTGTCTGCGCATTCCTCGTCTGAATACGGCAACATCCTAATTGCCGCCTGTTCTATCTTTTCCTTTTCCATAGTCTTTCCGTTTTATGTAAAAATGGGAAAATTTAGAGGAAATTTTCCTTAATTTTCCCTTGTTTTCCAATACACTCCTTGCCGCAGTGCGTGGGCACATCGTACTTCCCGCACCAGCCGTCGCCGTTGATGTCCTCGTTCTTGAAGAGGCGGCACTTGCCGCAGTGTCTCGCTTTCATTGGTCGTTGTCTTTAATGTCGTCGTAATCGTCAACGTCGAAGCGGTTGCCGCCCTTGACTATGAGCACGCAGCCCACGGCCACGGCGGCGATGATGAACGCTATCAGGTAGTTCATGGCTTGCCTCCTTTCAGTAGAGAAGGTGTGTCAAACATATTGCCGGCAATGATTTTCTTACAATCGGCCAGCCATTTTTGTTCGGCATTGCACTCTGTTTTCAATCCGTCAGTGTTGTTCATATACTCGTTAATCAACGTAGCGGTGAATGCGCCTCGGCTTTCGTTATAGCCTATGACGTGGTAAATGTCATTGTACATGGACTTGATTACGTCACCTTCATATATTTCCCGTCCGTTGCAGTCGCACAGCCCGGTGAATTGCCCTACGGTGTCGGGATTGACCTCGTAGTCGCTCGGCGAGGCGAGCGGATTAGTGGTGATGAATGACTTTCTCCTGTAGCGGAAGAAGTCGCCGTAAATCCACTTGCAGTCAGTGAGGCGTTTGCCCCTAAACTTTATTCCCCTCATGTTTTTCTTGTTTTTCGTTTTCAACTTGTCGTATGGCCCTGAATATCTCGTACACTACGGCGGGCACCATCGCGTTGCCCAACGCCTTTATGGCTTCCGCCCTCCACCGAGGAAAGGTGATACCAGCCAGTCGAGCGGAAATGCCATCATCTCCTCGACAAACAGGGGATTGAGTTGGGAAGTCGCGCCATCGGTCGGCGGGCAGCTCGTAACAATCTTCGCGACCGCCTCCTCCAAGTTCCCCTTGTCCCGATTGGCAAGGGCTTCGTTGTTCAAGTCCAGGCCGTTCGGCCTCGTCTCCCCGTTCGCACGGCTGTGGAACGTGTCGCCGCCAGCCGCTTTCAGCTCCTTCACCCTCTTGCCGTGGTGTATGTCGGTGCTCATCGGGGTGGGAAGAAGGCCCATTCTTGCAGCCATTCCTATCGTCGGGCGTTCTTTCGCATTCGGTGATTGGCTCTTGTTCACCCTGCCCGTGCCGCTGTCTATCGCAGCCGGTGTCGGCAGCAAGCCTTGCAACAATCCAAACCCTGTCCCTCCTGTGGGGCGCTCCGACGGCACAAGCCGGAACAACAAACGGCTGGACGGCATATCCTGCACGCTCAAGACCCTCGCAGATTTCGTCGAGGGTGAACCGCTGCTCCTTTCGATATACGTAATTCTCCTCGAAGATATCGTCTGTGCGTCCCACTTTAACCTCCTCGCCGGGCTGTACCATCGAGAGGAGGCCAACAACGTTCTCACCAACGAACCAAGAGGGCTGTATCTCGCATACCGCTCGTAAAGCCTCCGGCCATAAGTAGCGGTCGTCGTCCGCTCCCTTCCGCTGTCCGGCGCAGCTAAACGGCTGACATGGAAAACCTCCTGTGAGGATGTCGATTTTGCCTCTCCACGGGGTGAAGTCTGTCTTAGTGATGTCTTCATAACTGACTGAATTAGGATACCAGTATTCAAGCACCTTGCGCGGAAACTCCTGTATTTCGCAGTGGAAAAGGCTTTGCCAGCCCATCCAGTCTGCGGCGATCTCGGCCGCGCCGATGCCCGAAAACAGGCTTGCGTGTGTCTTAATCATGTTTCATCATGCCATTTCAAATATTTATTGTTAATTCTGTTCCAATACTCGTTCCCTTCTTTCGTGTCGTGCCACACGAAGGCAAGCGACACTATATGCTTCGACGGGAACTTCATCATAAACTCCGTAAAGCTGAAGCTATGCCGTGCCTTATTGTAGTTCACACGAAACTTCTCATACAGCTTATGTTCCTTCAGCCATTCCGTTATTTCAGTTACGCTCTTCATGCTCGAAAAAAACTTAGTTCATGCCTGTCTTTTTCCGCGGGCTTTCCGTCGTTTTCCACAGGCCTCGTCACCTTCGGCGTATTCGGCTTATCCGGCTCATTGGCCTTATCCTCCGCCGCGCCGTTTACATTTTCATTGTTAATGTTTAATTTTTTCATTCCGTGCAGCGGCTACACGCTTCCCTCGAAAATCTTGATGAAATTCTTCTCGTCGAAAATCCAGTCAAAATCGGCGGGTATCTTACGTCTTTTCGTCTTGCCGTTCAGGTAGTCGCTCGTCATGGCGTTACGCATGGCGTGGGCCAAGTCTTTCGATGTAAATCGCCGCAGGATCACTTCCAGCTTGCGCCGCCGTTCTTCCGTAAACACCCTTACAGGCTTTATCTCGCTCTTGTAGTATTCCGTCATTTCGTTGAAATACTTGAACGTCCGCAGGCATTTTTCCTCCAACGTCGCTTCCGCAGGCTTCATCATCTCCGGCGTATTTGGCTCATCAGGCTTATTGGCCTTGTTTTCCGCCTCGCCCTTCAAATCCAATTTTGCGTCATGCGTGTTTTTTTCTTTTTGTTTTTCTTTAATAATTTCTTTACTTTCCTTTTCTTTACTTTCCTTTTCTTTACTTTTCTTGTTATCGTTTTTGCCTAAGTTACTTATAAGTAAGTTACAACCGCTGTCTGTTTCGCTTACTTTCACGTCATTGTTTCCGCCGCCGTTTTCCGCAGGATTTCCGCCGTTTTCCTCATCGGTGGTATTTGTTTCACACTTCTGCACATTCGGCTCATCAGCCCCATTGGCCTTATCCTCCGCCGCGCCGTTTACTTTTTCATTGTTAATTGTTACTTCCGCGTCGGCGGCTCTGGTCTTTCCCCACCGGCGTTGCATCGCTTTACGTCCCGCTTCGCTCTGTTTGCGTGCCTTCTCGTCCTTTACGGCCATGCGTCTGTTGAAGCTCTCGGAGTAGAAGCACTTACCGTCTTCGGTAAAGGCAAATAACCCAAAATCTTCCACCACAGACTTTATCATGGAAGCGTCCTCACGAAGGTCAAAGGCTATCATGTTATAATCTTTGACACTCATGTAATTTGGCTCTTCCCTCAGCCTTTCAAGTATCATGAAGTACACGCCGTATCCGGCAGCCTTCCATCTCATGCGCAGGCGTATTAGCTTGTCCGAGTTACGGGCGTTGCTGTCGTGGCTGAAATAGTTGGACTTGTTTTCTTTGTTCTGCTGCGCCATAGTCATGTTTCCTTTATTCTTATTCCATGTACTTTCAACATCAGCTTGCGCTTAATGATGTATTCCTTCGTGCGCACGCCTTTCGTGTCCTCCACTACCAGCTTCCCGTCCTTGTCACGGTAGACGAAATCCGCCACGTATGCGCAGGCGCGCTCCACGAGCCGCCCGGCAGCGTCCATTTGCGCCGGTATAAGCTCGTAGCGCACCTGCTCACGCAGTTCCGAGATAAGCCCGGCGCGCTGCATCAGTTCCAGCTCCGAGGAGCGGCAATGTTCCTTCTTGGAATGATGGCCGCCCACCTTCTGTGCGTGATACTTGCTCGCCTTCTGCTTACCTGTCGTCTTGGCTGCCAGCTCGCGGTATTCCTCAAGCGTCATTTACTTTAAGTTAAAATGGAAAAAATCAATCTTTTTCATCCTTTGCGGCTGATCATCACTCACGGCGTATCAGGCTCATCTGTCCCATTAGGCTTATTCCCAGTATTTTCAGGTTCGCTTATTATCCGTGTTCCGCCTCCGGTCTTGTCAATGGTTACTTTTTCACTTACGCCTGTCGCGCTTATCGTCACCTTTTGTCCTTCAGGCATACTATCTACAAAATCCTTCACGGCTTTCTTTAAGCCTCGGCTCGTCTGTTGTGAACTTGTCTGCTCGTCTGCTGCATAAAAGCACACGTCCATCACCTTTGTTTCCTGCACGGCCTCGCAGTCCCAGTCCAGCACGCTTCCTTCCATGAACTTGTTTGTCATGCGCCGCGCGTCGTCAATGTCCTTCGCCTGTATCAGGTAGTACACGGCGTTTTTCTTCTCCTTATCCGTCCTTTCGTCAATGGTTACGATGTTTATCTTCACCTTATACCACCTGTCGGCTTCTGCATTGTCTGATGGTATCACCTCCGAGTAGTTTGTGATTTTCTCCGTCACCACCTCGAAATCGCCGTTTATGTAACAGCCCATCTCCTTTGTAATCCGCTGTTCCGCTTCCGTGAAGCTTAGGGCGTCCACAATGTACTGCTCCGTCACTTTCTTCTGCATACCGTTCTCCAGCAGCTTCTCGTAACGTATGCCGCACTCAAAATATCTGTTCATGTCATTATTGATTTAAGTGTGTTGGCAACGTTTTGTTGAAATGTTGCCAACACACAGTTTATACGTTATTTACATTGAAGGTGATTTAC
This sequence comes from uncultured Prevotella sp., assembly GCA_944321295.1. Classification (GTDB taxonomy): domain Bacteria; phylum Bacteroidota; class Bacteroidia; order Bacteroidales; family Bacteroidaceae; genus Prevotella. Next base: position 10,945 of record CALUKU010000017.1, on the reverse strand, counting down.
AATCCGGACAATCACATGTCGGTAGCTCACTTTCACACGGCTCACTTTTCGGTTTTACGACACACCGTATCCTTTTTAAAAGTGTCTTCGCATATCTGTTCATCAAGTCATATTGGCAGTTAAGGTCATATAGTTCATCTTCGTTGACTTCAAAACTTTTCTCCGATAACAAGAAGTCTTGTAGTTTCTTCATGCGCTCACGCAGCTCTTTTAACTCTATGCGCATACGGTCTACATATGTTTCAGCCACTTTATACGCCTTTTCAAACACTTCTTTTGGCGACCAAGACTTGTAACCGTCTTCGTACTCCACGATATAACCTTCTTCATTGGTTCCGTGTATATCCGAGCTGTTAGCATAAGGATTACGCCCTGTGGTTTTGATGAACTCGCCTAATTTCATTGGCTCTGCACTCACTTGTTTGGTTCCGATAAATTTTTTCATTTTTCTTTCTTTTTAAGTTTAACAATAAGTTGTCTTATCATGTGCGCCCTGCACTTGCATTTCTGCATCGGCAGCGCGTCATACAGTCTTGCCGCGTCGTCAAGGTAGCCCACCACCTTTCTGAAATCCGTCTTGCATATCTCCATTCTTCATGTTCTCTTTTAATTTTTAATTCTTAATTCTGAAGGAACGCCTCCGCCAGCTCGTCGAAATACATGCTGTCCGTCGGTATCTCGTCGTCGCTGTTCATTATCCGCGCCGCTATGTTCTTTTTCTCGTTTATCAGCTTGTATATAGTTCCGTCTATCGTGCCGCGCCCCAGCAGGTAGTAGCACGTCACGTTGTCCTTCTGCCCAATCCTGTGCGCCCTGTCCTCGCACTGGCAGCAGTCGGCGAACGTCCACGGCAGTTCGATGAACGCCACGCTCGACGATGCCGTCAGCGTCAGCCCCACGCCGGCCGCCTTGATGGAACATATTATAAGCCGTGTGTCCGGGTCTTCCTGAAATGCGTCCACGGCGGCTTGCTTGTCCGTCGCGCTGTCACGTCCCGTCACCGTCACCGCTCCCGGAAACACTTTCAGCAGCGCGTCCACCACTTCGTGCAGCGAGCAGAACACTATCAGCTTCCGCCCGTTGGCGAGGAACGTGCGTATGAAGTCCGCCGCCTGCGCTATCTTGCCGAGCGTGGCGAGCTGGCGCAGCGTCATGAACTTCACCAGAGCCTCCATCCTCATTTTCCGCCTTATCTCCCAGTCCGTACATTCCTTGTACTGTCTTAGGTATTCGGCCAAGTCTTCGGCGGCCAAGCGGTACTCTTCCGTGTTGCTGATGTCTACGTACAGGTCTACGCGCGTCTTGTCGGGCAGGTCGGTCAGCACGGCCTTCTTCTCGCGTCTTATCAGGCATTTGTCGTAAAGCTCGCGCGACAGACCTTCCAAGTCGCCGTCCTTGTCGCCGTAGTCGGCCAAGAACTTGCCGCGTCCGCCGAACTCCTGCAGCCGTCCCATTATCGAGAGTTGCGCCACCAAGTCCTCCGGCCTGTTCACCACCGGCGTGCCTGACAGCAGCATTATGTACTCCTTGCCCGTTGCTATTCCCTTGGTGAATATCGTCTGTTGCGCCCCCGGGTCTTTCACCCTGTGGCTCTCGTCTATTATCACGCTCTTGAACAGCCGTATGTCGGGGCAGAACACTACGTCCTTCAACCTGAAAGTCCCATTGTTCCCAGCTCTCCCAGCTCTCTCAGTCCTCCCTTTTATGTCCCACACAAAATACTTCCGCAGGCTTTCATAGTTCACCACCGCCACCTGGAACATTCCCATCCTCAGCAGATAGGGCCACGTCGTGCGCGTCTGATTGTCGAGCACGAGTGCTTCCTTGTCCGTGAATTTGGCGAACTCCCTCTGCCAGTTTATTTTCAGCGACGAGGGACAGATCACCAAGCACGGGTAAGCCCCCGCTGCGTCAACCACGCCTATGCTCTGCAGCGTCTTGCCAAGCCCCGGCTCGTCGCCTATGATTACCCGCTTCTTCTCCAGCCCGAAAGCTATGCCTTCTTTCTGGTACGGATAAGGCTCTACCTTGAGTTTCAGTTTACCGTCCATGTCATTACTCCAATTTATAACCACCCTCGGCTTGTCAGGCCAATCAGGCTTATTAGTCTTATTTCTCCTATAAGGCTTATCTGTTCCTCATATTCCATCCGTTCAGCTCATACACCCTGCGTTTGGCCTCTTCGCGTTCATAGTACAACGGCTCACCGTCTACGGCTTTCGCCGAGCACCCGTGCTCCGTCACGTTCGCCCAGACGTAAATCTTATACCCGCTCATATACGGCGCGTAGTAATATTGTCCTTCTTTCGGTTCCATCTCGTTTCGATTTTTAGTGTTAACTCATAACTCATCCTCGTCATATTAAGCCTTCTGCCTTATTAGGCTTATCGGCCTCGGCGTATTAGGCCCATCCGGCCCATTGGCCTTATTTGCTTAGAAATACCTTTCTATCTCTTCATTCAAGGCCGCGCGTTCCGTTCCCCGCAGGTATTTCTTGAGGATGATGTCCGTACACCTGCCGTAGAATTTCTCAAACTCCGTTTCGTCCATCTTGCCGAACGATATGCTCTCGGTTCTTATATACCGCCGGCCGCCTATCTCCACCGTCCTTGCCAGTCCTAAGTCAAGCTTCAGGCAGTCCAGCAGGTCTTCCTCGTCGGTTATCCCGAGATTGCGTTCAAGCCTTTCGGGCAGGTTGTCAAGAGTGAGCCTCAGAAGGGCGAAGAACTTCTTGTGAAACTTGTAATTCCGAGGCCTGCGTATCACGCAAAGCACCTCTTCGCCCTTCTTCAGCCGTTTCTTCTCGTCAAGGTCGCTGTCATACATCGGCACCAGCCCCGCATCCGTCACCTTGCAGTATATCTCCATAACCCGGTCCTCCTGTTTTTTCAGTCTTCACAGTTCTCCCAGCTCTCCCCGTTCACCTCCCCTCGGGGAGGTCGGGTGGGGGCTTCATTTTACAAACAGCCACCATTGGAACGCCAGCTCCTCGTACTTCTCCCTTCCGCGCCTGTATGTTTCGTCGCCGCGTCTGATGAACTTCTTGAACACCTTGTTGTTCCTCTTCGATATTCCATAGATGAAGTCGCGGTCGCTGTGTGCAATGTCCATGTACCACGCACGGCTCCTGTCCCAGTCAAAGAAGTCTACTGCCTCGTCAAACTCTTTCTGCGAGCTTGCGAAGGTCGTCTTTAGGTCGCCGCCGAAGCCGAAGGCCGACAGCCACCAGTCCCATTTACAGCGCGTGTCGAGCGTGAACCCAAAGCCGCCGTACTCGAACGCCTGTCCCTTGTTCACCATGAAGCGTTGCGTGTCGGCACCCTCAAGCACCTTCTGTAGGAATGTGTCCCTTACTGCCTCGTGCCTCAACGCCTTGTTCATCTCCTCGGCGTGCCTGAACTCTTCCTCCGTGTACTGCTCGTCGTCAACCGTCAGCCTGTACCAGTTCACCCTCGCCGGTTCGGTTATTATTGCGTCCACCAACGACCCGAACCTGAACGCCGCCTCCTTGTCGCCGTACTGCATCCTCGGGTGCAGCATGTTCTTCAGCTCCGTCAGGTCGCTGTTGCTCACCTCCGGCCGTTGGTAATAATCCAATTCACAGTTCATAATTTATGGTTTACAAGTTCACAGTTACAAGCAGACAAGCTGATTTGCCTTGTCACTCGTCTGCTGACTGCTTGTCTGCTTTTTCACTTCGCTTTCACCTCGTCCACATACTCTAACCCTTCGGCCTTGATGAATATCTCTTCCTTATTCGCCAGCTTCTCGCAGAACGTAACCTGTTTCTTGAACACCTTTGCCAGCTCGTCGGCCGTCATGCGGCAACCCTCGTGCTGCCACCACGTGTTTACCACGTTCAAGTAGGCACGAGCCTCTGTTATCACTATCTTCTTCGTTACCTTCGCTTTCGGCTGGTATGCTGATTGCACCTGTGCTTGGTCGAATAGTCCTGCCATCTCGCTTTTCTGCTTTTCCAGTTCGGCTTTCTGCTTCTCCGCGGCTTCTTTCTCCAGTCGTTCCTTCTCTTTGCGTGCGGCTTCCGCGGCTTCGCGTGCCTCAATATCCGCCTTTATGCGTGCGGCTTCAGCTTCGTTCGCTTTCGCCAAACGCTCTAATTCGATCTTCTTGCTCGGAAGCTTGGCGAGGATGTCCGCGCGCAAATCTCCAATCTCAAACTTGTATTGTTCGGCGAATTTCGGCCTAAGTTCCGCTATCACCGCCGAGCGTATCTCCCTGCACTCTTCTGGTGTCAGGTTGTATGGCAGTCTTACCGACGACATCGGTTGCCACGTTTCGGGCAGATCCGTGCCGGTACCCTCTATTGTGTCGGCTATGGTCCGGTAGTTCTCCAGCGTCACACGCATGTTCAGATCTGTCAGCCTGTTTATTTCCTGCGTCACATAGTTGTTGAACTCCTTGCCATAGTCTTCCTCGCACGCCAGCCTGTATCCGTCCCTCGCACGCTGCTTCTCTATCCTTGCCTCTTCCTCGCGCCGCCTTGCCTCTTCCTCGGCGCGTTTCTTGGCCGCGTATTGGTTGCGCTGCTGCTGTATCAGGTATGCCGGCGTGCCCGCCTTCGTCGGGTCTATGCCGTTTTCAAGGGCGGTGAACTCCGAGCGGAACGTGTCGAACAGTTTCGTCACGGCCGAGCGCGTTTCGTTCATCTTCTTCACCGTCTTTCTCGTCTTCTCTATGAACACCGCCGCCCGCTGGTCCAGCTCGTCCGTCATGCCTCCGGCGGTTATCGCCTCCAGCAACTGACGCCCGGCGTTCATGCAGTTGTCGTAACTCCTCTTGTTGGCCTCGTATGAGGCAGGAGCGTTGTTTATTATCGTAGCGATGTTCTCTTTCCTAACCACCGCTACATCTGTCTTCATCTCGTTCATGTCTTTCATTTTTATTCGTTGATACTTTCATCTTTTCACTCACGTCGTATCAGGCCCATTAGTCCCATTTCCCACATTGGACTTATTGCTTACTTTGCATGCTTCCACACTAATGTGCTCCACATATCTTTTCAGCTTAATGCAATACCTGCCGTTGATGGCGTTTACAGCCTCCGTGCACGTCCTGCATCTCAATTCGCCCTTCACTTTTAATTTTTCATTTTTAATTTTTAATTTAGAAAGTGTCGTCCTCTCCCGGCTCTACCGTCACGCCCGCCTCTGTGTTCTTCGGCTCTGCGAAGCTGTCCGCCGCTCCTTTTCCGGTTCTCCCAGTGCTCCCGGAACTCTCTTCCACCTGGTAAAAGTCCTCTTCCTGTTCCGGCTCGTGGTCGGCCTCAAACGTCGTTCCCTTGCCAATCCTCACCTTCGGGTATGTCTTGAAGGCGTGCTTTATGCATTTCGCCATAAGGAAACCCGTGTCTATGCCGCCGTTCGCGCCTGACGAGTACAGGCTGTTCGCTTTTTCTACATACTTGCGCGCGTCGCTGTCCCAATACTTGTTGGCCTTGCTCGAATAGCCTTCCAGCCGTTTCCAGTCGCTTTCCAGCATTACCGAGTAGTCTATCGAGCCGTCGGCGCGTGTTATGCGCAGGTAGCAGGCTACGATGTGGTTCGGGTTGTGGTTCATGTTCAACGTGTATCTCACCTTCTTAACGTCCCCTTGGTCGGTGAAACTGAACTCGTCGCCCTCGTACACTATAACCGGGTTGTCTGCATGGCGTATTTGGCCGGCCCGTTCCCTCAACACCAGCTCGCCGTAGCCCGATATGGTCAGCGTGCAGCGTCCTTCGTATGTGTTGCCGCCGCGCTCGTTCACGCCCACCTTGAATTTCCTCGGCTGCAGGTAAGCCAGCGCCTTTACGCCCTGCTCAAGCGTCAAGCCGCAAACGGCAAGGTCTATGAAGGCGATGAACACCGAGAACGACGTGCACTTCTTAAGATTATCGCTGTCGCCTATAATCTTGTCGAAGTTGATCGCCTCGCGTTCGTAAACGGCCTCGGCATACTCTTCGCCCCACAGCGCGCCGTAAATGTTTATGAACCTTTGTCTTACGAGTTCGTCGTGTACCACCTCGTTTGGTTTCAGCGCGTTGATGCGCTCAACCGTAATTTTAATTCCATTCATGTTTTTTGATTTTTAAGTTTAACAATTAATTTCCCCTTACGTTATCCACGTCTGAAAAGGGGGGCCGCCCCAACACGTGAGGCCTCCCCCAAATCAAACATGAACGGTAAGAGAGTATGTATGATTAAAATGGCTTCATTCCTTTCTTAAAAGAAAGCCTGCCGCGCCTCACGGCGAAGCAGGTGCAAAAAACTTAATTTTGTGAATAGAAAAGAAATCCCGTAATATGCTGTTGTGGAAGCAGGACTCGAACCTGCAACTCCGGCCTTCGCTACATTATAAGTGTGTCATCGGCAATCGTAACTTATGGCCGTGCGTCTGCCAATTCCGCCATTCCACATGTAAAGCCGCCGTATCATCACGACATGGGCGGCCCGCTTACTTAAAAAACTAACCTATGATTGAAAAAACATTTCATTCAGAAAAGCCGTGGGAACTTCACAGCGGCCACGGCGCATGTTGTGCTTACGTTTTCATCACATCTGTTGCTGTATCCTTATCTCATGTTACTTGATATTTTTCATTCTTCATTTTTAATTTTTAATCGTTCCCGCTATGCAGCTCGGCGACTTAACGCCTCATTAAAAGCCATGCTTACTGCTCGTGCGGCATGATGTCAGCGTCGTACTTGCGTGTCAGGGAGCTTATCCCCCGATTGACTACCTTCCGGCTATTTATCTGTTTTAGGCCGTCAGCCTTGCCGGTTCGGGCGTACTCATCATACCCACTTTTATCGGGTCTTGTGGCCGGTGGCGGGGTCGAACCGCCTTCATGTCGTCATCCTGCACCGTCATGCGTGCCCACGCACCTTCCTGCCGTTCGCGACCCAGGCGTTTCACAACGGCTTGCCGCATTTCTCCGAATTGATGATTTTCAGTAATATTATCTATGCTACATTTCCCGTTTCATCCTTAATTTTTCACTTTTCATTGTTCATTTTTCATTTTTCATTTCCTCATCATGATCTCCTCATACTCCTGCAGCCACTTGTCCGTCTTTCTCCATCGCATGTACAGCCGTCCAAGGGCGTATGCCGCCCCGAAGCCTACCGCCTTCTGTACGAAAAACATCATCATGTCCGACGTGTCAGCCGAGAATATTCCTGCTGCCGCCACCAGTCCTAACGCCGTCAGCGCGGCAATGCGCATTATCGATTTCATATTCTTCATTTTTAATTTTTCATTGTTAATTTCTTTTTGTGGTGACGCCGCTCTCGCTGCGTGTTGCCGGTCGTCAGCCGTCCCGTCACCTATCGCACACTAAACATCCAAAATGTTTTTCACTCTTCTCCCCTCCTTGGAGGGGTTGGGGAGGCTACAATGTCCTCCAGAACATCTTTATCGCACGTCCTGTAAAGAACTTCCTCGGACGACCCATGCGGTCTTTCTGCCCCCTGCGTTCGCCGTACTTTATCCTGCCTTGCGCCACATATGCCGCAAATGCGCTCCTGCTTACGCCTAAGGCTTCATACGCCTCCTTAGTCGAGTATTTACCAGTGTCCGCCAATTGCGGCTCCTCTGCTCGTACCATATCCTTTCCCTCCTTAATGTTTTACACCAATGTCGGCATTTTCACCTCTACAGCGTCGTATTTCTCTAATGCGTCGCGCCTTATAGTCTTGGCAAGCTCACTGTTGCTTCTATACGCAAGTGCATTATACACACACACTCTTGTCACATTGTAGTCTTTTTGCAACTGCTTTACCACGTCTACCCGGCACAATATTTTTTGAAGTTTCAATGTCTTTGTCATCTTTTTTAGTATCTTTGCGGTGTTAACTCGTTAATTACAGAGTATTTATGTCTTTACGAGTGCAAATATAGAAAAATCTCTGCATCTGATAAAATGTTTTACAGAGAAATTTCTATAATATGTATTATTTATACGAAATCTAAATAACTAAGTTATGGAAACATCTGTAAAACAACGACTTATAGAATTTATTAAATATAAAGATTTGAGTCAGCGTAAATTTGAACAATTGGTAGGATTGTCAAATGGGTTTGTAAATAACATATCTAAAGGTATTGGAGCAGATAAAATGCTGAAAATTCTCAGCGTTTTTCCTGAATTAAATCAGAGATGGCTTTTATACAATGAAGGCGATATGCTTCAAAAGAATGAGGCATTACCACGCACAATGGATGTCATTGTCGGCATACCATTGGTTAGCCAATATGCCTATGCCGGTTATCTTAGCGGCTATGGCGACCCGGAATACATCGACAAACTGCCAAGAATTGATTTCACGCCCGACCGCCATATGACCGGCAACTATATTGCATTTGAAGTGAGAGGCGATAGCATGAACGACGGCTCGGCTGACTCTTACCTTGAAGGCGAGCTGTTAATATGTAGGGAAGTAGAACCTGTTTATTGGAAAGACAGCCAGCTTTTCATCAACAAAAGGGATTTTGTGATAATCCATAAAGAAGGCATCTTGATTAAACGCATAATAGCCCATGATGTCGAAAATCACACAATCACCATCCACTCCCTTAACCCCATGTATCAAGATGAAGTCCTTGACCTGGCTGACGTGCGTCAGATATTCTCCGTAGTCGAGTCGAGAAGGCAAAGAAGAAGGTAATTAATATTATCTGTGTAAATCTTAGATTTTATAAGCCAATAATGAAAGATGAATTAATGAAACATAAGGCATTGCCTTCTTTAGCAATATCTTTTATTGCTATGATAATAATTTGGTTCGTCTTTGGCACGGATTTTTCTATTTGGACAATCTTAAGTATATTAGTGTCTTCTCCTATTATAGGATTTTTTGCTTATTGTCTGATAGCGAATTATATTGAAGACAAAAGCTTGTTTGTGAACATAATGTGTTCTTTAATATCCGTATTTATAATATTCTCGGCTGTAATTTTAATGAAGGAATGTGGATGTATCAGTAACAACTACAATGAAAGCCAAGAGAGATTGATGGATAGACGCATGATGTTACGAGACTAAATCTAAACAAGAACAATTATAACATGAAAAGAATTTGTATCTTATTTTTTGTAGCCATGTCATTATTGTCATGTGATAACAAAATAGGAGAAAACGTCTATGTTGAAGTGTGGAATGGAGGATACAAATTACACATAGACAAACAATGCGACAATATCTATAAAAATCATATGGTGGAATTTGTAAAGACTAAAGATTTGGCTGATAAATATGCAAGGACTCCTTTGTTGTCATTGTGTCCTAAATGTGTATCTGATGAAAATGCAGACAAATTAAAGTCGTTTATTGAAAACATTCCTGATACAACAGCTGCTTATTAATAGTGTTAATTTACAACATTAATCTTAATTTGTAAATTACCCGTAAATCATTTTTGATTTTCAAACAAAAGCACTATATTTGCAACATGAGGCAAAAAATAGGAGATTGGTTTTTAGATGTTGCTAAATATATATTAACAGCATTCTTATTGTCGTCATTGTTCAGCGACATGAACAAGCCCTTGGTTATTGTTGGAGTGTTGTGCTCGTTCGCAGCCGCATTTGCCGTTGGCATTTATTTTAATAAAACAAGTAAAAAATAAAGGAGGAAAAAACAAATGGGAATAATTAGTGTTTTTATAATGATAGTATTTGCTGTGGTTGTTTCTGCAATAACTCTTAATTCAGACAACAAGAATAAGACACAAGACGCAAATAGGGGCAAATAACAATATGAGTATGTTAGGCGTTGTTTTACAATCGGAAGCTTGGTATGAGCAGGTATATTAATATGGTTAAATACCAAATCCGGTAAGAAAATGACTTGAAAGTTTGTAATACAGGTGGCCGAGATAAAAACTCAGCCGCCTGTCTTTATTTTACAAGCTTCTCCCTGCACGTGTCGCAAATGAACATCTTGGCCACCTCAAACATCCTTTGCCCCACATACCCGGCAAGATATTCCGCATCCTCGCCGTATGGGTCAATGCCAAAAGCCTGGGATATGTGTCGGCACAGGTGTCCTTTCTCGTGGTCCAGTGAATTCTGGAATTGCGCAGCCGACGAAGTTTTGCCTATCACGACAAGTGTCCGCCGTTCCTCCGTGTTTGAATACGTTATGCCAGTGTTCCTTTCGCCCGATGTTAAGTTACGGTAAGCTCGTTTCAAGTCATCGCCTCCGCATCCCAGCCTTTCAAGTTCTTGCATGATGCGCCCAACATCGTACCCCGTCACAGCATAATATACAGTCACGTTCCAGCCATACTGCGGTATGTCAAACACCTGTCTTATCATCACCCTCATAACATCACCCGATTTTAATTTTTCATTGTTAGTTTTTAATTTGGAATTACATCATGTCCTCCCAAAGTATCGGGCAACCCTTGCCTATGCAGTCGGCATAGAACCTCGTGAACGGTAGTCCCTCGTAGCCGTCCTCGTCGTCCATGTAGTCCTTGATGAACAGTGCAAGGTGCATCTCGTCGGTTATCGCGCTCTTGTAGAAGTCGCTTTTCGCCATGTTCGCCACGTACACACAGTCATAACCTGCGTCATGCTCTATCTTCAGACCGTAGCGTGCCAGCAACCCTTTCACCTCGTCTCTCGACATCGGCTCCAGCTTCTTCTCCTTGCCTGTTGCCGGGTCTTTCGTCGTCATATTCGACACCGCCCATTCGCACATCTTCTTGGAGAAGTGCCAGCCATACTGCGAAAGATATTCCGCCACGGCTTGCGGCATGCGGTCGTATGTATCAAGTCTTTGTCCCATAATATCCTGTTATAAAATAATCCACAATCCATAATCCAATTATGAATTATGAATTGTGAATTATGAATTAATAAAATCTTCCGTTGCTCCTGCGGCGGCGTTCGCCCATCTCGCCCGGTTCTGGCATGCCCATCGGCCTGCGCTCGCCAGTGCG
>CALUKU010000016.1 GCA_944321295.1 uncultured Prevotella sp. | reverse complement strand
CTTTTATTTTCATTGCCGAGATGCAGTTTACCTTATGTAAAGGTAACCCAAATCGAGAGCAATGCAAAATAAAAACGTGAGAAACGCGCTTTTATTTTCATCGGTCATAAGTTAGTTCGGTATAAACTTTTATGTATAAAACATAAGAGAACACTTTACGGTAGGGACATAATTCATTATGTCCGCACGCCTCAAAGAGGCGTATTTAGTGTTTTGTGAATAATAACGTTCTTTGCTTTCAGCGAACTTCGTTTCAGAACGTGCGGACATAATGAATTATGTCCCTACGAGAGTGTGTTCCACTTATTTCGAATTCACGTTGGTTATATGTCGGAGCATGATTTTGCGTAAGATGTTGGCCGTGTTGTGGAATATGAAAACGCTTCTTGTAATGCGTTGATATCCAAGTCTTTATCTATGGTCTTCCAAAAGGCAGGCTTTTACGAAGCAAAAGCTTGCCTTTTACGTGCCGAAAGGCCGCCTTTTGGAGAGTAAAAGGCGGCCTTTGCTGCGCGCCGACGGCGTGCGGCGGCACTTAAAATGCAGAAAAATGGCTGCCTGATGTAGCATTATTAAATAAAAAACACTACTTTTGCAATAGACTATGCGGCGTGCCGCATAGCGTAATGTTACAACAGCCGAAAAAGAAACAGACATGAACGAAAGCGACAGCATTGTAATAATACCTACTTACAACGAGAAGGAGAACATCGAAAAGATAATCCGCGCGGTGGCAGCCCTTGAGAAGTGCTTCCACATACTCGTAATCGACGACGGCTCGCCCGACGGCACGGCGGCCATCGTGAAAAGGCTGATCGGCACCGAATTTGCCGACCGCCTGTTCATCATCGAGCGCAGCGGCAAGCTCGGTTTGGGCACGGCTTACATCATGGGCTTCAAGTGGGCGCTGGAGCATGGCTATGACTACATCTTCGAGATGGACGCCGACTTCAGCCACGACCCCGCCGACCTGCCCCGCCTTTACGCCGCTTGCCACGACGAGGGCTACGACCTTGCCATAGGCTCGCGCTACGTCAGCGGCGTCAACGTCGTCAACTGGCCCATCGGGCGCGTGCTGATGAGCTACTTCGCGTCGCAGTATGTGAGGTTCGTCACGGGCTTCAAGGTGCACGACACCACGGCCGGCTTCAAGTGTTACCGCCGCCGCGTGCTCGAAACCATCGAGCTTGACAAGATTCGTTTCAAGGGCTACGGCTTCCAGATTGAGATGAAGTACACGGCCTATAAGATAGGTTTCAAGATTAAGGAGGTGCCCGTAATCTTCGTCAACCGCCGCGAGGGAGTGTCGAAGATGAGCGGAGGCATTTTCGGCGAGGCCTTCTTCGGAGTAATGCGCCTGCGCTGGGACGGCTGGACGAGGAAGTACCCGAAGATTAATTCATAATAGGCAATTCATAATTCGTTAATGTGTTGACTGCATGGTCAACACGTTTGCGGCGTCGGTCCGATTATGAATTATGAGTTGAGGATTATGAATTGTAGTTTGAGAATTATGAATTGAACATATGAAATACATATACCGCGTTTACCAAATCTTTGTAGCCCTGCCGATAATCATCGTGCTTACGTTGCTCACGTCTATAACAACGAGCATAGGATGCACCCTCGGCAACGGCCACTTCTGGGGCTATTACCCGCCCGTCATCTGGTCGTCGTGGGTGCTTAAGGTGCTGTTCCTGCCCGTAAGGGTGACCGGACGCGAGAACCTTAAGCACGGCGAGTCATACGTATTCGTGAGCAACCATCAGGGAGCGTTCGACATCTTCCTCATCTTCGGCCATCTGCACCGCAACTTTAAGTGGATGATGAAGCGCGAACTGCGCAAGATACCGTTCGTCGGTTTTGCCTGCGAGAAGTCGCATCAGATATTCGTCGACAGGCGCACGCCGGGCAAGGTGAAGGATACTTATGACAAGGCGCGCCACACGTTGAAAGACGGCATGAGCCTGGTGGTGTTCCCCGAGGGTTCGCGCACTTACGACGGGCGCATGGGTAAGTTCAAGCGCGGGGCCTTCATGCTGGCCGACGAGCTGCAGCTGCCCGTCGTTCCGCTTACGATTAACGGCTCGTTCGACGTAATGCCGCGCACGAGTAAGTGGTATTGGGTGAAGTGCCGCCGGCTGACTCTTACGATTCACGCCCCCATTTACCCTGAAACGCAGGGCGCCGAGAACGTCAGCCGCCTGATGGACGAAAGCTACAAGGCCATTCATTCCGGCCTTGACGAGAAATATAAATAGAGTAAAAGAAAAGCAGACGAGCAGACAAGGGACAAGCAGACAAGGAGATTTGTTTTTACGGCAATATAAAGCCACATTGCAAATCTCCTTGTCTGCTTGTCCCTTGTCTGCTCGTCTGCTTATTTCTGTCTGCTCGTCTGCTTATTATTTCTTGCAGCGCAGCGTTATAACAACTATTTCGTTGCTGGCTCCGAGCCTGAAAGGTATGAAGCCGCCCATGCCCGCCGACACGTTGATGGCACGTCCGCCCTCCTCGTACATGCCGTCCCATTCACTGTATGAAAAGGCCGCAGGCGACCAGCCGAACACCTTCAGCTGGCCTGCGTGGGTGTGTCCGCTCAGCGTAAGTTGCGCCTTGCTCTTGGGAAGAATTGTCCTTCGCCACGACGACGGGTCGTGCTCTAACATCACGATGAAGGCTCCGTCGGCAACGCCGGCAAGTGTTTTGGCTATGTCGCCCTTGCTCGGGAAAGGCGGACGGCCGTCGTTCTCCATGCCGGCCACCACTATCGAGTCGGCTCCGCGGCGTATCACACGGTGCTCGTTCATGAGCAGGTCCCATCCTATTTGCCGCTGCAGGCTTATCAGTTCGCGCTCGTTGGCCACCTTGGTGGCGCTGCTCGCGTTGATGTATCCTGAGTAGTCGTGGTTTCCCAAAACTGAATACACGCCGTCCTTAGCCTTCACCTGCTCCAGGGTCTGCAACACGGGGTAAAGCTCTTTCGGCTCCATGTTCTGCAGGTCGCCGGTAAACACCACCATGTCGGCGCCCTGCTTGTTGATGTTTTCTATCGCCTTGTCGAGCACATGGGCGTAACGCTTGCCGTAAGTGCCCACGTGGGCGTCAGTGAAATGCACTATCTTATAGCCGTCGAAGGCCTTCGGCAGGTCGGCGGAGTAGTATTCCTCGTTCCTCACCACAAGTCTGCTGAAGCCGAATGTGCCGCCGTAGACCACGCAGGCTATCATCACCCACGCCAGCACAAGGCCTACGAGGTTGCCCCAGTTGGTGCGTGTGTGGTGGTAACGGCAGTGCGCCCAGCCTAAGAACGAGCACAAGGCGAAGACGAACTTGGGCGCCACGATGACGCCTAAGAGCAGCAGGTATAGGTGCAGCAGCCACTGGGCGTCGGGCGCGAAGTTGCGCGACGTGGCCAGCACGATGGTGTAGGCGAACATGAACGCTCCCGGCAACCACCATAACACGCGCTGCCACCAAAGGTAGCGGGTGCGCTTTTTAAGGAAGCGCAGGTCGAGATAGATGTCGGGTAGGGTGATGAATAAGATGAGGTATATGAAGATGCGTGCTATCATTTGCGTGCGGTTGTATTGTTATGGTTTGACGGTTGTTGCGCGGCGGTAAGTGTGCCGCTTGCCGAAACGCCTGTTATTTCACCTGAAACTAACTTCCTCGCCGCGGTAAGAGGCGTCGAAACGGCCGTTGTCGAGCACGTGGCGGCCGTTGCAGAAGGTGTGTTCCACCCGCCAGTTGAACGTGTGCCCCGCCATCGGCGACCACCCGCACTTGCTCTGTATGCAGTATTCTGTCACCGTCCAAGGGCTTTCCGGGCGCACGACGGCTAAGTCGGCTTTGTATCCTTGACGGATAAATCCGCGGTCGCGGACGTCGAACAGCCGTGCCGGACGGTGGCACATAAGCTCCACTACGCGCCCTATCGTCAGCACGCCGCCGTCAACAAGCTCGAGCATTGCCGCGAGCGAGAACTGTATCATCGGCATGCCTGACGCCGCACGGCAGCATCCGCCTTGCTTGTCGGCCGGTAGATGCGGCGCATGATCTGTTCCGACGACGGCTATTCGGCCGTCGGTCAGCGCCCGTCTGAGCGCCTCACGGTCAGCCGTAGTCTTAACTGCGGGGTTGCATTTGATGAGCGTTCCGAGCCTGTTATAGTCTTTGTCTGCGAAGTACAGGTGTGCTATGACAGCCTCGGCGGTTATTTTCGGCATGGCGTCTGTCCACGGTTCGAACAGCGAAAGTTCGCGGGCCGTGGTGACATGGGCCACGTGCAGCCGTGCGCCATGCCTCTTTGCAAGCCTTACGGCCTGCTCGGTTGAGCGGTAGCAGGCCTCCTCGCTGCGTATCTCGGGATGGTGGATGACGTCAGGATCGTCGCCGTAAAGCTCTTTCGCCTTACGCATGTTGTCGTTTATTATGCCTGTATCCTCGCAGTGGGCCATAACCGGAACGGGAGCCGTTGCGAAGATTTTGTCGAGCGCTTCCTCACGGTCTACGAGCATGTTGCCCGTCGACGAGCCCATGAACAGCTTTATTCCGGGTATGCGGTGGACGTCAAGACGGCCGAAGAGGTCGGCGTTCGTGTTGGTTGCTCCGAAGAAGAAAGAGTAGTTAGCGTGGCTTTCGCGGGCCGCGGCGGCGAACTTCTGTTCCAAAGCTTCGAGCGTAGTGGTCTGCGGAACGGTGTTAGGCATGTCGAAAAACGTTGTCACTCCGCCGTAGATTGCCGCCCTGCTTTCGCTTTCGATGTCGGCTTTTGCCGTTAATCCGGGCTCCCGGAAGTGGACATGATCGTCTATTATTCCTGGCAAAACGAAACACCCCGTGGCGTCGACAACGTCGTCGAAACGTCCACGAGGTGTTTCATTTTCATTTAAAATGCCTGATATGCAATCGTCCTCAATGACGATTGAGCCTTTTAGCGCCTTGCCTTCGTTTACAATCGTAGCGCCTTTTATCAATAATCTCATAATGAAAAATAAACCTGCTGCTTGCTTGTTTTAGTGTCACTCGGCGGCGGTTGAGGCCACAGAGTCGGCTCCCGCCAATCCCGGAGAGGCCAGCTCGTTGGGCGTGGGCACGTCGCTTACGGGCGCCGTAACGTCGCCCGGCATGGCCGTACCGTTCATTATTGCCTGGTTCTGCTGCGCTTTCCTGTAGTATTCGCTTACGTACGGGTCGTTCTTAAACTTGTCCGTAGCCTTGCTCATGATGTCTTCAACCCACGGTGAGAGTTCCGGATAGCGGTGGTTGGCCGTAATCATGAAGAACACTCCCGGCCCGAGAACGTTGTCGAAGTTCTCTACGATGAACGATGTCACCAGCTTGTCTTCGCGTTCGCTTATCTTTCCGGCCTTTTCCGCGAGGTGAAGGTTGACGGCGTTAAGGTCCTTCCCGTCCATGATTGCCTGGCTCTGCAGGTGGCCCAGCTCGCTGTATTCGCTTTCGAGCTGCTTGTATTTCTCGATGAACGAGAACAGTTTCTCGTTGAGCGGGGTGCCGCTTACGGTCTGTTTGGCGTCGCCGATGTTTATCATTATCTCTCCGCTTTCAAGCACTATCGGCATAATGCCCTCGTCGTCCATGAAGAGCACGGCTATCTTTGTTGAGTCGAGAGCCCCGTTGAAGTTGAATTCGCCGTGTACGATGTCGCACGAATCGATGTTCTTAAAGCCCGAACCGTCATACGCCTTGAGGAATAACATCCTGCCGTCGAGCGTCGGAACGCTTGACGAGCCTTGTATGTTGTACGTTTTTGCGCATGACGTGAACGCCAATAAGGTGAACAATGCGAAAAGTGTCCTTATCATATATGTATTTGTAAAAACCGGCACAAATGTACAATGTATTATCGATGTACGGAAAAATTTTTATGCAATTTAAAACAAATGCGTTGCCTTTTAGAGTTTTTTTGCCTCTTTTCCCAGCTCGTGCGATATGCGGTGCGTGGTGTAAATTTCGATTATCGCGGCAACGAGCAGTACTACCACCCAGTTGTTGTGGATGTAATTGACGTACAGGTAGTAGCCGTTTTTGATGTTGTTGACGAACAGCGGCAGCAGGAACCTGAACGAGTTTTCGAGCATCAGGACGGCCGCGAGGATGAACAATGCGTCGCCTACTGACATGATGCGACGCAGACGGCGCACCGTAGGGTTGTTGCCGAGGTAGGTCTGCTGCAGCTGCATGGCTGCGAAGGCCACAGCGCCGACGGCGAATATCACGGGCGACGCCGTCTGCACTCCGAGCACGTACATGCCCGCTCCGACAACCATCAGCACGGCGCCGGCAAGGAATATTATTGTCTGTAACTTACTGAGCTGTTTCATTTTCTTCAGTTTTGTCGTTCTTGTCGTCGCTGAGCACGAAGATGTCTTCGTCTTCCGTCTTCATGAAATACTGTTCGCGGGCGATTTTCGTTATGGCTTTGGGGTTGTGCATCAGTTCTTTCAAGGTTTGCTTGTCTTTCTCGTATTGCTCGTTGTAGGCGTTGATTTCAGCCTTCATCTCGCGCACCAGCATGCGGTTCTGCACGTGTTTGAGTATGCTGTTCTCGCCGACGAAGCCTATGATGACGACGCCCAGCGCCACCACAATCAGGTATTTGTGGCGTCCCACATATTTTAATATAGGGTTGATGCGGTTCATTTTACGTTTCTTTTGCGTGCAAAGATAGTGCAAATCGGGTGAAACGCAAAATAAAAGGCTCTGAAACGGACTTTTATTTTTAGGCGTGAGGCCCCGCTGCCGGCGGCCTCACGCCTTGTATGTCAGAATCTTTTCAGCTGCAGCGTGGCGTAGTCGGAGCGCAGTATGAGGTTGTCGCCGTCGGCCGCAACCACCTCAAACTCGGTCGTCGTGGCGTTCATGCCGAACGGCAGCATGTCGTCTACGGTGGCGTCAACGCCGTTGTCGCTCGTGGCGGCGCGCTGCTTGAAGTCGCTCATCACCACTTTCCTGCGTCCGTCCTTATAGTTGAAGCGCCCAATGAACGTGCCGTAGCCATTAGGCCCCTGTTTCTCGGCCACCTCGACCACCATGCGCGTAATGCTGTAATATATGCGTTCGCACTCGTGCATGCGTCCGTCGGCGTTGGTTTCAAATCGTTCCAGGCGCCAGAAGCCCTCCACGTCCTCGTCTATCGGGTCTTTCCAGTCGCAGGCGCAGCACAGCGTGCACACGGCTGCGGCCATTACGCAAAGTCTTATCAGTCTGTCCATAATATTCCGCTTTTTCTTATCGTAAACATTCCTCCGAAGCTGCAGCCGAGGTAGTTGCCGTCGTCAATGCCGCAGCCGGCCTCAAACTGCCATCCTTTAAGTTGCCGGGGCTTGTAAGTAAACTCGAACAGCAGGCTGTTCTGCCGCCTCACCTCGTCGAACGGCACGCTGTAAGTGCCCCAGTGGCGGGTGAACGACAGCAGCACGCGGTAGGCCACTTCGTCCGACGGGTCGCCGCTGACGCCTATGTGGTGGGCCTTTATGCGGTTGCTGACAAAGGTCAGCCGGCCGTCGCCGCCGTAAACGGGGCCGGTGACGAAGGGCATGCCCATGTTCTGCCCCCAGTGTGTCCAAGGGTATGTGGCGTGCTCGTAATAATTGTCCCTGCCGCTCATCTGCAGGTCGTTGAACGAGCCGCCGACGCCGTCGTAGAGTATCGGGCCGGTCTGGTCTGTCGTGCACAGGCCCTCCCACAGCACCTTGCTAACCACCGGGTTCTTAGGAACGGTCAGCTCTACGCCTATGTGTCCGTCCTTCCATCGTCCGTACTGCCACGTAAGCTGCGAGTGGTCGTCGAAGAAGTGCTCGTAATACAGGCGCGCCTTCCACGTCGGTGCCGTGTAGTTAAGCGCGAAGTTCCAGCTGCCCACGTGGTTGCCCTCGATGTTCTCGAGCGTGCTTTTCTGCTTGGGGATGAAGGCCTTGAAGAAGTCTTTAATGCCGTTGGGCATGTTCTCGGTGCAGGTTGACGTGCCGTCGGCGTTGTTGCGCCACTTGCTCCCGCCGAACTGCGCGGCCTCGAGCATGCCTATTTCCATCGTCAGCGGAAACTTCTCGGTGTTGCCCACGCGCAGCATGAGCGACTTTGTGTGGTACACGGCGTTCTTCGTATAGCTGTTGCCTACGGCCGTGAAGTTCTTGCGCCAGCGCCCGTCGGTAAGCACGCCGTAGCCTATGTGCCCCTTCACGGCGAGCCATCCGCGTGTCAGCGGCAAGTCCCAGTAGCGCTTCATCTCGAGCCTCACTTGCGGCACGGGGCGCGCGTTTGGCCCCTCGACCATCGTTCCGGCCGACAGGCGCATGTCCTTTTCTAACGGGAATGAGCCGCGCTCCTTGCTGCCCATGCTCAGGGTGAGCACGCTCCACGTCACGTCGGCGTAAGCCTGCTGCACTATGAAAGGCGCGTTCTGCCCTATGCCCGCCGCCAGGTCGAGCCCGGCGTCAATGCGCCAGCGGCGTCCGAGGCGGCGTCCGTATTCCACGCCGGCGCGCGTGTAGCCGCTGTTAGGCCGTTCTGACGACAGGCCGTAGCGGTTGGCCGTGAACCACAGCGGCGCGTACTTGCCGTCGGAAGCGTTGCCCGACAGCTCTATTTCGTAGCGCAGCGTGTCGCCCTCGGCCCAGGCCGCGGCCGTGAGCAGCGGCAGCACGGCCGTCAGTAAAATCTTGGTTACGTTCATTGAATTGACTTGAAAAGGGATGTTTCCTGTTGATTAAATATAATTTCAGTCCGTAATTTAGCCGTGGCAAAAGTACAACAAAATTCCCGTCTGCTGAAATTATTAATGTGAAAAGTTGTTTGCCGTTCCGCAATAGCTAACCTTTTGCTTGCCGAAAGCTTACCTTTTACGCTCTGAAAGGCCACCTTTTAGACGGCAAAATGCGGTCTTTTGTAACGCATTGGATGTCAGCGCGTTACACCGGCGGCTGCGGCAGGGCGCAATATTGCGGTAAAATTGTATTACAATGTTTGCCCGAACGGCCCGAATTTCGTATATTTGCAAGTGTAACCAAACCGTCGGGCTTATGGCATAAAACCACCTAAAGGCAAATGATAAATAAACGTCGGCTTTGCGTCATCCCGCATGGCTGGGCAAAGCCGTAGGCCAGCGTTTGTTTACCGCCTAACCTTCAATGGCACGTGACTTTAAACAATAACCATCAATCAAGATTCATCAAAACAATAAGATATGAAAAAAACATTTACACTGACATTGTTATCGGCCTTGTTGTTGGGGCAATCAGCCAATGCGCAGGGCGTTAAGTTCGGCCGCCGCTACATGAAGCAGCGCGTCGAGGCGCACAAGCTGGCCGACGCAAGGCAGGCCGCCGCGGCAGCCGTCAAGGAAACGAAGGCCTTGAACATGAGCGCCGGCGGCGCCCTCGACGAGTATGAGGAGAAGGTCGACGACCGCATCTACCGCTACGTTTACGCCTACGACAAGGACAAGATGCGCTCCTCTGAAACCATATACATGAAGGAGAAGACCGACGGCAAGTGGGGCGCCGAAAGGCTTTACACCGTAGGCCGCTACACTTACGAGTATGACACGCATGGACGCCTGTCGGTAAAGACCGTGACGTATGACGAGAATGACGACTTCGAGACATACCGTGTGACGGTGACTTACGGCGACGGCATTACCGAATACAAGAAGTATGGTTGGAGCGACTCTGACGGTAAGTACTATCTGCGCCAAGAATGGAGCTACTATGACAACGGCGTGCTGGCGTCGTTTACCGAATACAGCCGCTATTTAGACACGCGTGAGTCGACCTTCGACAGGAACGGCTTGAACACGAGCCTCGTCTTCTACAGCACTAAGATGACGTTTGACGGCGAGCCTAACAACCAGACCGTGACTTACTTTTACGGCGACGGATGGGACGACGAAACCGGGTCGTACACGTCATGGGTGCAGGACTACCAGGAAACCTACAAGTATGACGCCGCTACGGGCAAGCTCGTTGAGTACATCGAGAACAGGCAATATTACGACAAGAGGAAGGTGACATACACCTACGACGCACTGGGCCGACTCTTGGCGATAAGGGAATACGGCGAGGTAGGTGACGATGATGACGTGCCAAGCATTGATGTCGGTGGCGGCACGATGGACGGCAGCCGTAGCGCCGGCGCCACACCGCAGGCCGTGACACGTGCCGACGGCGACGTGGAGTGGGAGCTTGACTATGAAGAGCTGTACACTTATTTCAACGACGACGTTTACGGCATGGGCAACTCATGGCACGACGTATTCGGCATGGACGGCCCGCTGGCGCGCACTGATTTTACCGAGTATGGCTTTAAGAGGTCCGACGTGTACAACCGCGACGCCGACGGCAAGCTGACCGGCATCGACTTCGGCACCGACGCCGACCCGGGTGTAGACGCGAAGCAGACCGCAACCATCAACGCCGACGGCCAGATAGTAAACATTAAGGAAGAATCTTCATACGAAGACGACAAGCTTTCATACACCAGCGTTATGTCTATGGACTTCACCTGG
This sequence comes from uncultured Prevotella sp., assembly GCA_944321295.1. Lineage (GTDB taxonomy): Bacteria > Bacteroidota > Bacteroidia > Bacteroidales > Bacteroidaceae > Prevotella. Next base: position 56,822 of record CALUKU010000016.1, on the reverse strand, counting down.
ACAGACGGACAGATCGTGAAGCAGGTCATGACTGACAGCTATGAGGAGCAAACGCCTGACGGCAACTATGACTACGAGGTGAAGACGTCATCTACATATGCTTACGGCGACGGCAAGGTGACGGTCAAGACGTATTATGACGACAGCACCGAGCCTGCCACTACTACCGTTGTAGAGGAGCAGGGCACGACCCGTAAGGTGCGCTACAGCCGGCACAACGGCGGCACGACGGAGAATGAGTACATAGCCCGCTACGTGCAGACGGAGGACATCGCGTTCGTAAGGCCCAACCTTGCGGCCGACGTCGACGGCATGACGGCCGACAGCACGATTGTAGTTTCGGTGGCAGGCCGCGTGGTTTGCGCTCATGAGGGCGAATGGAACACGCAGTTCGGATATGTTGAAACCGACTTTGACAACATGGCTTATTACGCCAACACGATGTCAGGTTCGACCTATTTCACCGTTGAGCATGACGGCAACGAAACCATCTGCAGCGACATTTACGGTCTGCCGATATACGTCCTGACCGACGGCCGCCTGACGAAGGAGTACAAGTATTACGACGTTTCGTATGATGCTGGCGGCACGCAAAGCCCTGACGAAAACCAGCCGGCCATGCTTGCGGCAGCAATTCCGGCAGGACAGCCTTACGACGAGATAACCTACGTGTATGACAACGACGGCCGCCTGACGGGCAAGACCGTGGTTGAGGTGGACGAGGACGGCACGCGCACCGAGGAAATCAAACTTGAGTACGTCTACAACGAGGCGTCAGGAGTAATCTCGGTAGAGGCTTCCGCACAGGTTGGCGTGACACTTAACGGCCGCTGCATCGGCTTGACGGACAACAGCGCGTTCAGCGTATGCACCATCGGCGGACAGGTGCTGGCTGCCGGCGTGACGCAGTACACGTTCGCTGAGCCGGGCATTTACGTCGTAACTTCAGGCAACGTGAAGACTAAGGTTTTAGTGAAGTAAATCTAATAGGCTGCCTTTTGCCTTCCAAAAGGCCGCTTATCGAATAACAAAAGGCCACCTTTTACACGCTAAAAGGTGGCCTTTCATAATTTATTGGGTATCAAGCCGTTACGTTGTGTGCTGACGGCGGCGGGTCAAGAAACGAAAAATCCATGTGCCTTTTCATTTGAAAGACACATGGATTTTTCACTTTTCACTTTTCGTTTTTCACTTAAACGATTTCCCTTCCGCCGAGGAACACGCGCTTGACGATGGGCGACGTGTAGGCGTAAGGAATATAGTCGACTGACGGTATTGGCTCGGTAATGAAGAAGTTTGCCGCCTTGCCCGGCGCTATCGAGCCGTAGTCGGCGCTCAGTCCCATGGCGTAGGCCGCGTTGAGCGTTGCCGCGTTGATGGCTTCGGCCGGCATTAGGCGCAGCTTGATGCATGCGAGCGAAACGACGAACTTCATGTCGCCCGACGGCGTTGAGCCTGGGTTGTAGTCGCTGGCGACGGCAACGCCCAGTCCGGCGTCAATCATCTTGCGCGCCGGGCCGTAAGGCATGTTGAGAAAGAACGACGTTCCGGGCAGCACGGTCGGCATGGTGCAGCTGCCGCGCAGGATGTCAAACTCCGTTTCGGGCATGTTCTCAAGATGGTCTACCGACAGCGCGCCGTGCTTTACGGCGACGGGAAGTCCGCCCGTTGCGGCCAGCTCGTCAACGTGGATTTTCGGCTTCAGGCCCCACTTGGCGGCGGCTTCGAGTATGCGGTCGGTGTCCTCGGGCGTGAAGAAACCTTCGTCGCAGAACACGTCTACGTAGTCGGCCAGGCGCTCGCGCCCCACCTTGGGCAGCATTTCGTCGATTATAAGGTTGACGTATTCGTCGTGACCGTATTGGCGGCCTACGGCGTGCGCCCCGAGAAACGTTGGCACCACGCGCATCGGCACGCTGTCCTTTATCCTGCGGATGACGCGCAGCATTTTCAGTTCGTCTGCCGTGTTGAGTCCGTATCCGCTCTTTATCTCAACGCAGCCCGTGCCCTTGCGCATTATCTCCTCGGCTCGGCGCATGGCCTGGCGGTAAAGCTCGTCTTCGCTGAGGGTGTGCAGCAGGTCGGCCGAGTTGAGTATTCCGCCGCCGCGCTTGGCTATCTCGGCGTAGCTGAGGCCCATTATCTTGTCAACGAACTCGCCCTCGCGGCTGCCCGCGTAGACGATGTGCGTGTGGGGGTCGCACCACGACGGAAGCACCGTTCCGCCCTGTGCGTCGACCTCGGCGTCAACGACAAAGCCTCCGGAGGGCATGTCCGACATGCTTCCGAAGGCTGAAATCTTGCCGTCTTCCACGAGCAGCCAGGCGTCGTTAATAGTGCCGAGGCGCTTCATCTCGGCTCCTTGCAGACGCAAAACGCCCTCGCCGGTTATCCCGGCGAGGGTCTTTATGTTACTTACAAGCAGGCGCATTGTTCTCTAAGAAGTCAATTGATTGTTTGATATACGGGTACATCACCTCGTCGTTCACGATGAACGGCACCACCTTGCGGTAAGCGTTGTAAACCTGCTGGATGGCCTCTGACGACTTAAGCGGGCGGCGGAACTCGAGCGCCTGGGCTGCGTTGAACAGCTCGATGGCGAGCACGCGCTCCGTGTTGAGCACCACCTTATACAGCTTGATGGCGGCGTTGGCGCCCATGCTGACGTGGTCTTCCTGTCCTTGGCTTGACGGAATGCTGTCTACCGACGCCGGTGTGCAGAGGCTCTTGTTGAGGCTTACTACCGACGCCGCCGTGTATTGAGTAATCATGAAGCCGCTGTTGACGCCCGGATTGGCAACGAGGAAGCTCGGCAGTCCGCGCGTGCCGGAAACGAGTTTGTAGATTCGGCGCTCCGAGATGTTGGCAAGCTCGCTCACGGCGATGGCCAGGAAGTCCATAGGCAGCGCTATCGGCTCGCCGTGGAAGTTGCCGGCCGATATCACGAGGTCTTCGTCTGGGCATACGGTGGGGTTGTCCGTGGCAGAGTTTATCTCGGTGTCAATCACTGACTTGACGTAAGCCAGGGTGTCTTTCATCGCTCCGTGCACCTGCGGAACGCAGCGGAACGAGTACGGGTCTTGCACGTATGACTTCGGTTTCTCCACAATCTCGCTGCCTTCGAGCAGTTCGCGCATGCGGCGCGCCGTTTCAATCTGTCCTTTGTGGGGGCGAACCTGGTGAACGGCGTCGGTGAACGGTTCTACAAGTCCGCAGTAAGCGTCCAATGACATGGCTGCAATCACGTCGGCCCAGTCGCTCAGTCGCTGGCTGTTAAGTATTGCCCAAACGGCGAAGGCGCTCATGTTCTGCGTGCCGTTGAGCAGCGCGAGGCCTTCCTTCGACGCGAGTTGTATTGGTTTCCAACCGTTCTTCTTGAGCGCTTCGGCACCCGTCATCACCTTGCCTTTAAACTCTACTTCGCCTAAGCCGACAATAGGCAGGCACATGTGGGCCAGCGGCACGAGGTCGCCTGACGCTCCGAGAGAGCCTTGCATGTAAACGATGGGGTAAACGTCGTTGTTGAAGAAGTCTACAAGACGCTCCACGGTGTCGAGCTTACAGCCTGAATATCCGTAGCTGAGCGACTGAATTTTCAGCAACATCATTATCTTTACAATCTCGTTGGGCACGCGGTCTCCGGTGCCGCAGGCGTGCGACATCATCAGGTTTATCTGCAGTTGGGCCAGATGGTCCTTGCCTATTGACACGTTGCAGAGCGAACCGAAGCCCGTGGTTACGCCGTAGATAGGTGTTTCCGTTGAAGCTATCTTCTTGTCAAGATACTCGCGGCAGCGCACGATGCGTTGCTTCGCGTCGTCGCTCAACTCAATTTTATAACCGTTTTTGATTATTTCACCGATGCGCTCGATTGTCAAGTGCTCGGCCGATATTTGGTGAACCATAATATTATATGTTTTAATATGCTTGATTAAAAATTAAGAGTTAAGAACTAAGAAAATATGCTTTATCGCTTTTCCATTCATGAATGGTGGTTTTCTTAATCCTTAACTCTTAACCCTAAATTATATAATTTCGTTTATGATGTTGTCGTCTACCAGGTTGGGCATTGTGACTTTAAATCCCGGCGTGCGCTCCATCTCGCGCACAATGCTGTGCATCGAGCCTTCGTTGCGTGCCCAGCTGCGGCGTGCAATGCCGTTGTTCACGTCCCAGAAGAGCATCTCACGGATGTGGCGGGCGCTGTCTTCGCCGCCGTCAATCATCATTCCGAAGCCGCCGTTGATAACCTCTCCCCAGCCGACTCCGCCGCCGTTGTGGAGCGATACCCAAGTGGCGCCGCGGAAAGAGTCGCCGATTACGTTCTGCACGGCCATGTCGGCGCAGAACTGCGAGCCGTCGTAGATGTTGCTGGTTTCACGGAACGGAGAGTCGGTTCCTGACACGTCGTGATGGTCGCGGCCGAGAACTACGGGACGACTGATTTCGCCTTTCTTTATGGCTTCGTTGAAAGCAAGGGCTATCTTCGAGCGTCCTTCGGCGTCGGCGTAAAGAATACGGGCCTGTGAACCTACCACGAGGTGGTTTCTTCCGGCTTCTTTTATCCAGTGGATGTTGTCGTCCATCTGGCCGATTATCTCGTCGGGAGCGGTCTTCTTGATTTCCTCCAACACTTCCGCAGCTATGCGGTCGGTCGTTTCAAGGTCTTTCGGGTCGCCTGAAGTGCACACCCAACGGAACGGGCCGAAACCGTAGTCGAAGAACATTGGGCCCATAATGTCCTGCACGTATGACGGATAACGGAACTTGCCGTCTGCTCCCATGATGTCTGCTCCGGCGCGTTCTGACTGGAGAAGGAAGGCGTTGCCGTAGTCGAAGAAGTACATTCCGCGCTCCGTAAGCTTGTTGATTGCTGCCACCTGGCGGCGCAATGAAGCCTGCACACGGTTGCGGAACTCGTCCGGGTCGTCGGCCATCATCTTCTTTGACTCCTCCAACGTCATGCCGACGGGATAGTAACCGCCGGCCCAAGGATTGTGGAGCGAGGTCTGGTCGCTGCCCAAGTCAACCTTGATATCTTCTTCGGCGAGGCGCTCCCACAGGTCGACAACGTTGCCGACGTAGGCCATTGACACCGTCTTGCGCTCTTCTACGGCCTTGCGTATTGCGGGAATAAGCTCGTCGAGGTTGTCGTGCAGTTCGTCAACCCATCCCTGTTCGTAGCGCTTCTTTGCTGCAAGCGGGTTGATTTCGGCCACTACGCTAACCACTCCGGCTATGTTGCCGGCCTTAGGCTGTGCGCCTGACATGCCTCCGAGGCCTGACGAAACGAACAACATTCCGTGTATGTCCGTGCGTTCCGGCTGCTTCTTCAGCTGCATGCGGGCGGCGTTCATGACGGTGATTGTGGTTCCGTGGACTATTCCCTGCGGGCCGATGTACATGTAAGAACCGGCCGTCATCTGTCCGTATTGGCTCACTCCGAGGGCGTTCATGCGCTCCCAGTCGTCGGGCTTAGAGTAGTTAGGTATTACCATACCGTTGGTTACGACGACGCGCGGAGCGTTCTTGTGCGACGGGAAGAGGCCCAGCGGATGGCCTGAATACATCACGAGGGTCTGCTCGTCGGTCATTTCGCTGAGGTATTTCATCGTCAGACGGTACTGCGCCCAGTTCTGGAAGATGGCTCCGTTGCCGCCATATACAATAAGTTCGTGAGGATGTTGTGCCACGGCGGGGTCCAGGTTGTTCTGTATCATCAGCATGATGGCAGCCGCCTGGAGCGACTTGTGGGGATATTCGTCAATCGGGCGTGCGTGCATCTCGTAGCGCGGACGGAAGCGGTACATGTAAATGCGGCCGTACTTCTCAAGCTCTTCTGCGAACTCGGGCGCCAGCGTGGCGTGGAACTTCTTGGGGAAATACCTCAAGGCGTTGCGCAGCGCCAGCTTCTTTTCTTCCTTCGTAAGTATGTCCTTGCGCTTCGGCGCATGGTTGATCTCGGTGTCGTAAGGCATCGGTTCGGGCAGCACGTCGGGTATCCCGGCGCGGATGTCCGCTGCAAATTCCTCTTTTGTCATGATTATATGTTTTTATTTATTGTTCCTTCAACGATTGTCATAATTTCCTTTTCCGCCTTGTCGGCCTCTGCCATGAGCCTGCCGGCTTCTGAAACAAGTGCTTCAGCCTGCGCCTTGTCTTTCAATGAAGAAGCGTTAATCTTGACGTTGAGGCCTGCGCCAAGCACGGCTGCGCGTGCGGCGAGCGCACCTACGCCGGCGTCAGAAACGCTGTTTGGATTGCCGGTTTCGGCCATCGCCTTGCATATCTCGAAGGCCTTGAACGAGGCTTTCATCGTTTCCAGGGGCACCTGTGCGGCAAACAGCGTGGCGCTTTGTATGGCCTCTGAGCGCAGGCGCTTGTCTTCGTCGGTGTTCTTAGGCATGCCGAACGCCGCCATTATGCGGTTGAAGGCTTCGGTGTCTTCGTCGACGAGGTGCAGAAGCTCCTCCTCGAGTTCCACTCCCTTATCGGCCCAGCGGCTGAACTCTTCCCAGCGGTCGTCCCATCCGGGCTTGTGTGCCGACAGGTTGGCCACCATCGTGCCCAGCGCTGCGCCCAAAGCGCCCATGTATGCGGCCACCGAGCCGCCGCCGGGTGCGGGTGACTCGCGCAGGGTTTCGTCGGCGAAGCCTTTCACGGTGAGTGCCGTCAGCTTGTCGCCGTTGCAGTTGTCGGCGTCAAGCAGGTATTCTATCACTTTTTCTTCGGGTACGAACGGGCGCAGGTCGTCAAGTCCCATAGACTTTATGGCGATGTTCAGTATGTCTTGCTTTGGTATGCCCGTAGAGCGGTTCTGCTTGCGCAGGAAATGCTTGCCGGCGTCGATTATGGCACGTTCGGGCACAAGTCCAACGATTTCGGTGCCCGTCACGCGCAGTCCGCGGGCTTGTGCGGCGCGGCACACTTCGTCGAAGGCGACGTGCAGCGGGGTGGCGTTGATGTCGGTGATGTTCATCGAAACCTGCGCTATGCCGTATTCCTTGATAAACCATCCTATGGCTTTCGTGCCCTTAAGCGTGCCCGGGATGTTGATGGGCTTGCCGTTCTCGTCGCGGCATATCTCGCCGGTTATGGGGTTGCCGGTGCGCTTCGGGCGGCCTTTCTCACGCACGTCGAACGCTATGGCGTTGGCGCGGCGCGTAGATGTAGTGTTGAGATTGAAGTTCACGGCGATGAGGAAGTCGCGCGCACCGACGGCCGTACATCCTGTCTTGGCTACGCCCTCGTCAAACGGGCGTGCGCCGAAGTCGGGGCAGCCGGCGGGGTCGGCGAGCTTCTCGGGCAGCGCCTCATACTCGCCCTTGCGGCATACGGCCAGGTTGCGGCGTTCGGGTTTCAGGGCTGCGGCTTCGTAACAATAGCACGGTATGCCTGTTTCGGCGGCTATGCGCTCGGCCAGTTTGCGGGCCAGTTCGGCACACTCTTCAAGCGTTATGCCGCTGACGGGCACGAGCGGGCACACGTCTGTGGCTCCCATGCGCGGGTGGGCGCCGTGGTGATGGCGCATGTCTATCACCTCGCCGGCTTTCTTTACGGCCTTGAACGCTGCCTCTACTACGGCGTCGGGTTCGCCTACGAACGTCACCACCGTGCGGTTGGTGGCCTCGCCCGGGTCGACGTCAAGGAGCTTTACGCCCTCGCTCTTCTCAATCACATCGGTGATTTGTTTGATAACTGCCTTGTCGCGCCCTTCGCTGAAGTTGGGCACACACTCTACTATCTGCCTTGTTTTTGCCATAGCATTAATTTGTATAAGTCGTTAATATTTAAGGTGTACGATTTTGTTTTGCGGCGTGTCGGCGGCTTAGCGCCGTCTATACGCTCCAACCTGCAAAGTTAGTGTATTTGCATAAAAAACGCAAGAAAAAACTTATAAAAAAAGAAAACAAGCCTCCATTGCTTTTTGGTAGTGCGGCGGGTTTGCGCCGGCGGGTGTTCGGTTGCGGGGCGATGGCCTTTTGCGCGGAATGTAGTCAGCTTGTGGAAGCTTACCTTTCAGACGCCAAAAGGCGGTCTTTGAGGCTGCAAAAGGTTACCTTTTGCAGCCTCAAAGACCGCCTTTTATAACGTGTTGAATGTCAGCGTGTTACATAAAGTTAAAGCTGACGTTTATTTGCCGTTCGTTAGGGTGTCCATGAAGAGATGGCGTTCCTCAAGCTGCTTGTCGTCGGTCATGCGCGACTCGACGTCGAGCAGCAGCAGCGGCGTGGTGTCGCCGGCCGTGCAGGGACGCCAGTCGGTCAGGCCGAGGCCGTTGGGGTTGCCGGTCTTTATGAAGTTGGCGTAGTAGCTTGAGAATACGTCTGACATGATGAAGTCTTCGGGCTGCCAGTCGTAAATACGGTTGGTGGGCAGCGTGCCCATGGCGTATTCAATGTCGGCCGAGTGCACGGCCCCGGGCGCCAGCGGCTCTTCGGGCGCGTCGGCGTCCTTCTTAACCACTCCTCCAGCCAGTGCTGCGCTCAGGCCTTTGACCCTCATCGCGGGGCGCGCGTGGCAGTAAATGTAGCGGTAAACGGGCTGGCTGGTGCTCTTGGCGTGGGCGTAGGCCCACTTCCATGTCGACTGGGCGATGAACATGTCGCCGGCAAGCTGGGCGGCGGCGCTGCCGCTTACGTCGGCGTCGGTCTTTATGCCGTACAGCTGCATCACCTTGTCGGCCTGGTTGCCGAACATGTTCTTAAGTGCCTCGTGCAAGTTTTCGATGGTGGCGGGCTTGCCGCCGAGCAGGAAGGCTGGCGCCATCTCGAACGAGTTTGAGCCTACCAGCAGGGGCACATTGGCCTGTCTGCCCTCGGCGTAGGTGGTTGAGGGCTGTTCGGTGAAGAAGCAGCCGTCGATGTTATAGCCGGGCAGTCCCGTCACGGCGGCGCGCTCCATCAGCTCCTCGGCGGGCATGGCGCGCAGCTCCTTGAGCGACTTGCAGCCCAGTTCCTCGGCTTTTTTCTTGCCTTCTTTCTCGGCTTCCTTCAGCGTTTTCAGTGCGCCGTTCCTAATAACGGAGCCGCTTGAGCCTATGGCTTGCGCAAAGAGGCCCTTGCTTACGGGCGAGGCCATCAGCGCGCTGACCGACATTGAGCCGGCCGACTCGCCGGCGATTGTTATGCGCTCGGGGTCGCCGCCGAAGGCAGCGATGTTGTCCTTGACCCATTTTATGGCTGCTGCCTGGTCGAGGAAGCCGTAGTTGCCAGAGCCTTTATATGACGTTTCGGCCGACAGCTCGGGGTGTGCGAAGAAGCCGAAAATGCCCTCACGGTAGTTGGCCGTTATCGAAACGACCCCCTTGCGGGCCATGGACATGCCGGCATAGCGCGGCTCGCTGCCGCTGCCTGCCACAAGGCCGCCGCCGTTGAAGTATATCAGCACGGGCAGTTTCTCGGTCATCGTCTTTGCGGGAGTCCAGATGTTGAGGTAGAGGCAGTCTTCGCTCATCTCCTTCGTGCCGAAGTTCATGTCGCCGAAGATGGGCTGCTGCATGGGGTTCGGTCCGTATTCGTGAGCCTTGCGCACTCCGCTCCATGCCTTGACGGGCTGCGGAGCCTTCCAGCGCAGGTCGCCGACGGGCGGTTGGGCGAAGGGTACGCCCTTGAAAACTTTAACGCCCGACACCTCGAGTCCTTCAAGGATACCGTTGCGGGTCTTTACTTGTGGGTTCTGTGCGCCGGCCGTTCCCGCTATGAGGAGCATGGCCAGCGATAATAATAGCTTGTTCATGATTATGTTGATTTAAAGGTCTTGTCGTGAATGTGGCGTCATGGCTTGGCTTTATATATTAAGGTAAGCCGCGTTAAGTCCTGACGAGATTGCGCCCGGCGTCAATCCTAAGGAAGATGAACAGCAGGATGGTGAAGCCCCAGAGCGACGAGCCGCCGTAGCTGAAGAAGGGCAGGGGGATGCCTATAACGGGCGTCAGGCCGAGCACCATGCCCACGTTGATGAACACGTGGAACAGGAATATGCTCAGCACGCAGTAGCCGTAGACGCGCCCGAACTTGAACGGTTGGCGCTCGGCCATCTTGATGAGGCGCAGTATTAGGGCGAGAAACAGCAGCAGCACGCCCGCCGAACCGAGGAAGCCTTCTTCCTCGCCTACGGTGCAGAAGATGAAGTCGGTGTCTTGTTCGGGCACGAACTTCAGCTTGGTCTGCGTGCCGTTGAGGAAGCCTTTGCCCTTCAGTCCGCCCGAGCCGATGGCTATTTCGCTCTGATGCACGTTGTATCCGGCGCCCGAGAGGTCGTCGTCGAGGCCCAGCAGCACGTTTATCCTGACCCTCTGATGGTCTTCGAGGATGTTGTTGAGCACGTAGTCGGCCGAATAGAAAAAGGCTATTGAGCCGACTGTGAACAGCGAGATGAAGAAATAATGGCGTATGCGCTTGTTGAGGCCGTTATATAATAGGTGGCCCACAAGGAACACGCATGCCGCAAGCTGCACCCACACGATGTCGAAGGGGATGACGAATTCGGCGAAGAGAAACGCCAGAAGGGTGCTGCCGAGTGTGTATCCCAGCATGGTAAGAGCCTGCCGCTTGTCCTTGCAGTAGGTGTAAACCATGCCGGAGGCGAATATCTGCACGAGCGTCAGCACGGCGAACTTGCCCACTGACGTGCCCGTGTCGAGCAGCAGGTTCTGTTCGTAGCGTATGCCTACGACGAAGTAAATAATCATTGCCACGCCCGTAAACAATACGCTGCCGGTCATTCCCTCGCGGTAGAACATTAGGAAAAAGGCGATGTAGACGAGGGCGGAGCCGGTTTCCCTTTGGGCTATGATGAATATCATCGGCAGCAGCACGACGGCGCATGCGGCCGCAAAGTCTTTCCAGCGGTGGATGTTAAAGCCGTAAGTGCTCATCAGCTTGGCCACCGCCAGGGCCGTGGCGAACTTGGCGAACTCGGCCGGCTGCACCCTGAGCGGCCCTAACACGAGCCACGAGCGCGAGCCTTTAATCTCGTGGGGGTTGAATATCGTGATGAACAGCAGCAGCAGCAGGAAGGCGTAAATGACGTAGGCGAAGGTGTCGTAAAACCGGTCGTCGAGCATGAGCAGCACGAAGCCGAGGCATATCGACGTGCCTATCCACACGATCTGCATGCCCGAACGCGTGCCGAGGCTCAGTATGTCGGTGTCGCCGTAGGTGTAGCTGGCTCCGCAAACGCTGAGCCAACCGAAAGCGAGGAGCGCCAGGTAGATACCTATCGTCCACCAGTCTAACGAGCGGAGCACGCTCGGCTGTTTATCTGCTTGATGTGCCATAAGCTATACGTCTGTGCTGGAAGTCGTTCGCCTTCTTCTCCGATTCGGGCGAGAGCTTGCCTTTTATGTATTGTTCCATCATCAGCGCGCCGATGGGCACGCCGTATTCGGCACCGAAACCGCCGTTCTCAACATATACGGCGACGGCTATCTTGGGGTTGTTCATCGGCGCGAAGCCCATGAATATAGAGTGGTCTTGTCCGTGGTTCTGCGCCGTTCCCGTCTTTCCGCACACCTCGTAGTCGGCCCGGTCGGCGGCTCGGCACGTGCCGCTGGTTACGGCCCGGCGCATGCCGGCTACCACGTAGTCGTAAGCCCGGCGGCTTGCCATCGTGTAATGCTTCTTTGTATATGCCGTGTCGAGCGGTTCGCCTTTCACTTTCTTGACTACGTGGGGCGTATAGAAGTAGCCCCTGTTGGCTATCGTTGCGCCCAAGTTGGCTATTTGCAGCGGCGTAAGCAGCACTTCGCCCTGGCCTATCGAAATGCTTATTACGGTCAGTCCGTTCCACGAGCCGCGGTAGGCCTTGTCGTAATACTTTGCGTTCGGTATCAGTCCGCGCTTCTCTCCGTACAGGTCAATGCCGAGTTTGTAGCCGAAACCCATGCTCACCATGTAGTCGCGCCATGTGTTCATGGCCTCCTGCACGCTTTTGTATTTCTTTCTGTTGCCGAGCATGTAGTATAATCCCCAGCAGAAGTAGCCGTTGCACGAGGTGCCCAACGCCGGGACAAGGTTTATCGGCGAGGCGTGGCCGTGGCACCCGACGTGGAGTCCGCGGTAGTAAAAACCGTGGTTGCAGGGGAACATCGTGCCCGGCGTTATTATGCCTTCGTTCAGGAACGTGAGTGCCTGTGTGGTCTTAAATGTGGAGCCTGGGGGATACATTCCCATGATGGAGCGGTTCAGAAGCGGTATCCACGGGTCTTTGGCGAGCATGGCGTGGGCTTTGCTTCGTTTGCGCCCGGTCATGATTCTCGGGTCGTAAGTAGGCGATGAAACCATGCACAGCACTTCGCCCGTTGACGGTTCTATCGCCACAATGCTGCCTATTTTGCCTTCAAGCAGCCTTTCGCCCAGTGCCTGCAGCTTCACGTCGATGCTCAGGGTGAGGTCTTTGCCGGGCACGGGGCGGCGGTCCAGCTGGCCGTTCATGTAGCTGCCTTGTATCCGTCCGTGGGCGTCGCGCAGCAGGATTTGTATGCCTTTCTCGCCGCGCAGTTGCTTTTCGTAGTAGCGTTCTACGCCTTGCTTGCCGATATAGTCGCCAAGTTGGTAATAAGAATCGTCTTCGATGTCTGATTGTGACACCTCTGCAACGTCGCCGAGGACGTGCGCGGCGTAGGGCGTTGTGTACTGACGGACGCTCCGTCGCCTGACGTAGAAGCCGGGATAGCGGTAAATCTTTTCTTGGAAAACGCTGAATTCCTTCTCAGAGAGCTGGCTCATGAAGGTCTGTTGGGTGAACGGAGAATAGCCGGGATTTTTGTTCCTGTCCTTTATTTGCTTCATTCTCTCGTCGAAGTATTCCTTCGTTATGCCGAGCGACTGGCAGAAGTCAAGGGTGTCGAGGCGGCCTTTCTCTTCGTTCATGACCACCATTATGTCGTAAGCGTTTTGGTTGTAGACCAGCAGGCGGCCGTTCCTGTCGGAAATAACGCCGCGCGCCGGATACTCTACTTTTTTCAGAAAGGCGTTGCTGTCGGCGTTTTTCTTGTAGTCGTCGCTCATTATCTGGAGGGTGAAAAGGCGTATGATGTAGACCACGACGATGAATACGGCGACTCCGCCGATTACATATTGTCTGTTTTCAAGTCCGTAATCTTTATCCATATATCCGCTTTTCTGCGCCTAATTACCTTTTTCTTGCGTTCTCGATGGCAAGTATTAGTACTACCGTAAGCAAGGTGCTGCCGCCTATGTTCTTCGCCCATTGCTGCCAATTGAAGAAATTGAACGACTCGACGGTGAAGAAAATAATGTTGAAAGTAAGCACGCACGCTATTGTGTAGTAAACGTATTTCGCCATGCCGAGCGACCTAATGGTGGGCGTGAGGTCTTCGGCGCTGTCTTTTGTGGCAAACAAATTGACGAGATTAGGTTGCAGCAGGCCGAGGAAAGTGGCTGACGAAGCGGCCACTCCGGGCGTGTCTGAGAATATGTCTATGACTATTCCGAGGCTGAAACTCCAAAGCAGCACGGCCCATTTGGGAAAGTCGCGCCTGAACATCATTATGAAGTAGACGTACAATAACGGCGTGGCGCAGCCGAGCAGGGTGACGTGGTTGAACACCAGCACCTGCGCGAGGCATAGAATAATGAACGTGAAGAGGTGTCTTATTGTTTCAATCTTCATACCTTGTCGCTCTTAATTCTGCTTTAGTTTCAACGAGTCCTCGGCGTTGCGGAGCAGATCTATGCGTTCTTGCATGGCGCTATTGTCAATCACGCAGACGTCGCGCAGGTTGCCGAAGTCGGTCGTCAGCTTCACTTGCACGCGGTATGACAGGCCGTCGCGCGAGTTATAAACATGTAGTATCTGTCCGACGATTATGCCGGGAGGGAAAATCGACGAGTAGCCGCTTGTTTCAACGAGGTCGCCAAGGCGGAAATGCGCATGGCGCGGGATGTCGTCCACGTAGGCCAGGTCGGCCGCTCCGCCCGTCCAGTGCAGGTAACCGTAATATCCTCTGTTCCTGATTGTTACGCTGACGTTTGACTTCGAGCTTAGCAGCGGGATTACTATGGCGTAATGCTTCGACACCATGTACACGACGCCTACGACGCCGTTGCCGCAGGCTACGCCCATGTCCTTGCGCACGCCGTCGGCCTCACCCTTGTCGATTGTTATGAAGTTATCCTTCTTGTCGAGCGAGTTTGATATCACCTTGGCGGGTATCATCTTGTAGTCTTTCAGCACCTGTGCCTGCGTTTTGGCAAGCCATGTCTGTCTGCCCGGCTTCGCCGAGTCGCCGGTCATCGTGCCGATTTGCTCTGACAGCCGCCTTACGGTCTGCTCGAGGTAGAGGTTGCGCACGTTGAGTTGCCGGTTTATCTTTGTCAGACTGAAGTAATTCTTGATGGCCGAATCGACCTCGTAGACCTTTCCGGCCACTACGTTTGCCGACGAGAACCACACGCTGCCCTGGTAACTGTTGAACCTGAAAAGCAGCACAAAGCTTATGACTTCAAGTATGACAAAGACAAACCAGTGATTGTATTTCGCTAAAAAATCAATCAGGTTACGCATTGCTTACCTCATCAGGAATGAGAAGCGGTCAACGTTCTTGAGCGCTATGCCCGCTCCTTTGGCCACGCTGTGCAGCGGGTCTTCAGCTACGTGGAATGGTATCTTAATCTTATCGGTGAGCCTCTTGTCGAGTCCGCGCAGCAGGGCGCCTCCGCCCGTGAGGTAGATACCGTTCTTCACGATGTCGGCATACAGCTCGGGCGGCGTCTTCTCGAGGGCCGAGAGCACGGCGTTCTCAATTTTCGCTATTGTGCGGTCGAGGCAGTGGGCTATCTCCTGATAGCATACGGGCACTTCCATGGGCAGCGCCGTCACCTTGTTAGGTCCGTGCACGACGTAGTCTTCGGGAGCTTCCTCGCCGAGGTCGGTCAGCGCCGAGCCTACATGTATCTTTATTCTTTCGGCCATGCGCTCGCTCACTTTCACGTTGTGCTGCTTGCTCATGTATTCCTGTATCTCGGCGGTGAGGTCGTCGCCGGCGGTGCGTATCGAGTTGTTCGACACAATTCCGCCCAGTGATATTACGGCAATCTCGGTGCTGCCGCCGCCTATGTCGACAATCATGTTGCCCTCGGGGGCCTCTACGTCAATGCCAATGCCGATGGCGGCCGCCATCGGTTCGAATATCAAGTACACGTCGCGGCCGTTGGCATGCTCGGCCGAGTCGCGCACGGCGCGCAGCTCCACTTCGGTAGAGCCTGACGGAACGCCGATCACCATGCGCAGCGACGGCGAGAAGAAGCGCCTGCCCGTGTGTACCATCCTTATCAGTCCGCGCATCATCTGCTCGCATGCCGTGAAGTCGGCTATCACGCCGTCGCGCAGCGGGCGTATGGTGCGTATGTTGTCGTTAGTCTTCTCATACATCATCTTGGCCTTCTCGCCTACGGCTATCATCTTGTCCGTGCGGCGGTCGAGGGCCACAACCGAAGGCTCGTCAACCACAATCTTGTCATCACTGATAATGATTGTGTTGGCCGTGCCCAAGTCCATTGCAATCTCTTGGATAAATGAAAAAAATCCCATAACTTTCTAATTTCATAAATTGGCTTTCGCCGAACTTCGTTTCACAATTCATAATTGGCTATGCGCCGACTTTCAGTTCATAATCGGGCTGACGCCTTTGTTAGGGTATAATTCATAATGCACAATTCATAATCGGGAGGCAAAGCGCATCACGGCGTCAGCCCGATTATGAATTATGCATTATGAATTATGAATTGAACCAGTTGTGTATTGCCGTGTCATAGTGGCTGCTTACGCCGAAGGCGCGTGCCGCAAGCATGCGTCGGTCTTCGATGTCGGTCACGGCGCCCTTCTTGTTGAGTATGTCGAGCAGCACGCCGTACTCGGCCTTGCTCGGCACGATTACCACGTCGTTGAAGTTCTTTGCTCCGGCGCGTATCAGCGATATTCCGCCTATGTCAATCTTTTCTATGATGTCAGCCTCCGAAGCTCCGCTTGCCACGGTCTGCTCGAAGGGGTACAGGTCTACTATTACGAGGTCGATTTCGGGTATCTCGTATTGCTTCATCTGTTCGCGGTCGCCCTCGTTGTCGCGGCGTCCCAGTATGCCTCCGAATACTTTCGGGTGCAGCGTCTTCACGCGGCCGCCGAGTATCGAGGGATACGTCGTGACGCTTTCCACCGTCTGGCACTCGTAGCCGAGTGATTCGATAAACTTCTGGGTTCCGCCCGTTGATAAGAATTTAACACCTTCAGCGTTGAGCTTTGCAAGCAGCTCGTCAAGCCCGTCTTTGTGGAATACAGAAACAAGGGCTGTCTTGATTTTTTTTGTTCCGGCCATTTCTTTGGTAAACTAATTAGTTTTAGGCTGCAAAGTTAAGAAAAAACACTGATTGGGCAATATAATTCTTTCAAAAAGTGGAATATTTGTTTGCGCACACGATTAATCCCGCCGCCGCTTGTCGAGCCGCCGCCGCGGCCATTGTCGCGCGCCTTCTTTGCGGCAGGTTCGGGCTTTCTTTCATGTTGTTTGCAATAGGTCGTGTAACGGTTTGATAATCAGTGTGTTATAAAAGGCAGCCTTTTAACGTGCGAAAGCTTACCTTTTGCGGTGTAAAAGGTAAGCTTTCGGAACGTAAAAGGTTGCCTCTTGCGGTTCATTCTACGATTCTTCCGTCAAACAGGTTTATCGTCCTGTGGGCTATGCGGGCGTCGTGCTCGTTGTGTGTCACCATCACTATGGTGGTGCCTTCTTGGTTAAGCTCGGTCAGCAGGCCCATCACGCCGGAGCCGTTTTTCGAGTCGAGGTTGCCCGTCGGCTCGTCGGCGAGAATCATTTTCGGCCCGAACACCACCGCGCGGGCTATCGCCACGCGCTGCTGTTGCCCGCCCGACAGCTGGTGCGGGAAGTGTTTGGCCCTGTGGCTTATGCCCATGCGTTTCATCACCTCCTGCACTTTCTGCTTGCGCTCGGCGCGCCCCATGTCGAGATAGGTCAGCGGCAGCTCAATGTTTTCTTCGACGTTAAGCTCGTCAATGAGGTTGAAGCTCTGGAACACGAAGCCTATTTTGCCCTTCCTCGCGTTCGTGCGGTCTTTCTCCTTGAGCTTGCCCACCTCCTGGCCGTCCAGCCAGTATTGTCCGTCCGTGGGGTTGTCAAGCAGTCCGAGGATGTTTAGCAGGGTTGACTTGCCGCAGCCCGAAGGGCCCATTATCGACACAAACTCGCCGTCGTCAACGCTTAGTGATACGTTGTCGAGCGCTATCGTTTCCACCTCTTCCGTGCGGAACGATTTACTTAGGTTGTCTACTTTAATCATATATCTGAGGTTTTATGGTTTTACGGTTGTTATTTTATCCATCGAAGCAAGCCCCGAGCCTCCCTTCGAAGAGGTTATGAGGGGCTTTTCCTTTATTCTTGCCTGATGTTCTTCACTGGGTTTTCGTTTGCCGCCGCCCGGCTCTGTATGGCCACCGCGGCGTAGCTTATCGCCATGACCGCCGCTCCAGCCGCGATAATCCACGGCCACCACGTTATGCGGTAGTTGTATTGCTCTATCCAGTTGCCCATGAAGTGGGCTACTATCGGCACTGCTATGACGAACGCCACGGCAACGTATGTCATGAAAGTGCTTATCAGCTGGCGGCGCACCTGGTTGCCCGTAGAGCCGAACACCTTGCGTATGGCTATCTCCCTCGCGCGTTGCTGTATGAAGTATGTCGACATTGCCACCAGTCCGAGCATGGAGATGATGATGGCTACGACGGCGAACAGCGACACGATCTTTGTCGTTTGTATTTCCTTTTCAAAATAAGCCTCCACCTGTTTGTCTACGAACGGGTCTGAATATTCTGTCACGTCTTCGTGAAAAACCTCTCTATATACCTTCTTTATTTTGGCGTATGCCTCCACAGGGTCGCCCTCAACGAGTATCGACACCTCCCAAGGCGCCTCCACCTTGTTGCACAGCTGTATTATCATTGCGCACGGTTCTACAAGTATGTTGCGTATGCGGAAGTCGCTTACGATGCCTCCCAGCCGCGGGTTACGGCCTAAGTAACTGTATCTTATTCGCCTGTACCTGTTGTTTAGGTGTGTGTCCGTAGGTTTCATCTTCAGCTGCTTCATAGCCTTTTCATTAATGTAGACAATGCTGTCGCCCTTGACGTGCATGTCGGTTTTCAGTTTCAGGCCGTATATTTTCAAGAGTTCGGGCGTGGCGTTGATAAACTGGAACGAGCTTGGCGATTTCTCTCCGTCGAATCTTGTGATAGCGTTGTTGCCGCCGTTGGCCGGCGTTCCTTGTGATTGGGCTACGGCCTTGACGAACGGCAGGGCGCGCAGGCGGTCTTCAAACGTTTTTGACAGCACGCTGATGTTGCCATCTGAATACTCTATGTTGATGACGTTCTCCGTGTTGAAGCCCAGCGGTGCCTTTATGAGGTGCAGCATTTGCATCGACATTATGACTGAGCAGGCCAGCATGACGATGGTTATCACGTTCTGCACGGTTATGAATATGCGTGAGAACACCATCTTCGTCTTCGTGCGGAACGTGCCGCGCACAACCTCGATGGGCTTCACCTTCGACAGTATTGTGGCCGGAAGCAGCCCCGCAACGAGGCTCACCGCCAATATCAGCGTTGCGATTGCGGCCAGTGTGAATGGTCGGGTCAGCACGCCGAGGTCAAGCTTCGTGTCGAGCAGCCTGCCGGCGTAAGGGGCTAAGACGTATGCCAGGGCAATGGCTACGGCCAGTGATATTACGCACATCACCAGCGATTCGGCGAACATGTTCAGGCCTACGGCGCTCTTACGGCAGCCGAAGAGGCGGCGCGTGGCCATCTCACGCGCGCGGTAACCGCTCTGGGCTACGGTCAGGTTGACGTAGTTCATTATCGAGAAGAGCAGTATCACCAGTCCTACGGTGAAGAGAACCTTCACCAGCGTGTAGTTGCCGATTTGCAGGTGAAGAGCGTCAAGGTCAGAGAAATACAGCTTGTCAAGGCGGGTTATGACGCAACGGCCGTCCATGAACCACTTCTTGAAAAATTCGTCAATCTCCTTTTTCTTGGTCTTCAGGTCGCAGCCTTCGTGCACTTTGGCGAATATTGTCGAACCGCAAGAGTTGATATACTTCGGGAAATACTCGTCCTTGTTGAATGGGTTTTCGTTGAACGAGAAGTCGATAATGCCTTGTACGCTCTTGTCGATGATGGTGTTGTCGAAGTCGGCCACGACGCCCGTCACCCTGAAATGCGTGTTGTCGACGGTTGTCATGGTGCGTCCGACGACGTCTATCGTGCCGAACATGCGGCGTGCGAAGCTCTCCGTCAGCACGATGTTGCCCTTCTGCATGAGGCATGTGGCGCGGTTGCCGCGCAACAGCGGGAAGTCGAACATGCTGAAGAACGTCGAGTCGGAAGTCAGGACGTAGGCGTTGGTGTAGCCGTTCTTGTCTTTCAGCTTCAGGCCTCCTGCCGCAAAGCCGCATGTCAGCTCTACTTCCGGGTATTTGTCTTTTAGGTAACGCAGCACGTAGTGATGGCTGTTGGCCATGCCTGAGCCTTTGTCGCCGCCTTGATTACCGATGTTATATATGCGGTCGGCATCGCGGTGCTGGCTGTTTACGCTTACTTCCTGCCATGTGTACACGCCGATTATTATGACGAACATCAGGCTGACGGCCAGTCCGAAGACGTTCACAGCCGTGTAGGCCTTGTTCCTCGACAGGAACGTGAAGTAGCTTTTAAGATTGAAGTTTGACATATTTGTTATTATTTTTTTAATATTTAGAAGCCCCTCCAAACCTCCCCAAGGGGAGGCTTTTGATGACCTTTGCGGTTGAAATCCAATGTTTCATCCATCGAAGCAAGCTTGAGCCTCCCCTTGGGGAGGTTTGGTGGGGTTCCTTTTGTATCTATCTGATTATCAATAGTTTACCTTCCGTCTTGCAAAAGCTTGCCTTTTGGCCTCTGAAAGGTGGCCTTTTACGTCATGAAAGGTAAGCTTTCGCAACGCCGTTTGCCGTCTTTTGCAGTCCAACCCAATTACCCCGAAGCCACGCCCAACCTTCCCCATGGGAGGCTTTGGGTTGCTTTTGCTATCAGAATACCGTTTTTCCATCTTCTTTTTTTATAGTTAAACATCCATCGAAGCAAGCTTGAGCCTCCCTTTGGGGAGGTCTGGTGGGGCTTTTTCTTTATTCCTGCCTGATGTTCTTCACCGGATTTTCGTTTGCCGCCGCCCGGCTCTGCACGGCCACCGCGGCGTAGCTTATCGCCATGACCGCCGCTCCTGCCGCTATAATCCACGGCCACCACGTTATGCGGTAGTTGTATTGCTCTATCCAGTTGCCCATGAAGTGGACTACTATCGGCACAGCTATGACGAACGCCACGGCAACATATACGAGGAAAGTGCGGATTAACCTGCGGCGCACCTGGTTGCCCGTAGATCCGAACACCTTGCGTATGGCTATCTCTTTAGCCCTTTGCTGTATGAAGTAAGTTGACATTGCGACAAGTCCGAGCAGCGATATTACTATGGCGACGAAGGCGAAGAGCGAAACGATTTTACTAGTGCGAAGCTCGTCTTCGAAATATACTTCCACCTGCTTGTCAACGAACGGCGGCCAATATTGCTCTAACTCCTCGTGAAACACCTCATTATAGATGTCCTTGATTTTGGCGTAAGCCTCCACAGGGTCGCCCTCCACCTGCACCGAAACCACCCACGGCTCTACCATCTTCTTTGTTATCAGGAGCATTATGGGCTGCTGCTCTTCTAGTATGTTGCGCAGGCGTATGTCGTTGATGACGCCTCCGAGCGTCGGGTTTTTAGGGAAACGCCAGAAGTAACCGTGGTCATACCTGTCGCTCATGTGCGTGTCCGTCGGCTTCATGTGGAACGCCTTGAGGGCCAGGTCGTTCATGTACAGTATGCTGTCGCCCTCGGCGTGCAGGTCATGTTTCAGCGTAATGCCGTATATTTTCATAAATTCAGGTGTGGCGGTGAACATCTGGAAGCTGGTATCCTCCTTGTCTCCTTCCAGCCGTATGGTGTTGTTGTTGCCGCCGTCGGCCGGATTTCCTATTGACGGAGCGGCCGCCTTGACCTCCGGCAGGGCGCGTAGCTTGTCAAGGAACACGTCTAATCCGCTGCCTGCAAACGCCGCACGGTTGTATATTACGAGGTTGTTCTCCGTCTTGAAACCCAGCGGTGCCTTCGTGAGATGCAGCATCTGCATCGACATTATGAAGGCGCATGAGAGCATCGTGATGGTGATTACGTTCTGCATGGTTATGAAAATGAGCGAGAACACCATCTTTGTCTGCTTGGTGAATGTGCCGCGCACCACTTCGATAGGCTTCACCCGTGACAGTATTGTGGCAGGAAGCACACCGGCGAGGAAGCTTACCACGAGCACGAAGGCCGCTATTACGGCCAAGCCTCCGGGGCTAAAGAGCGGCTTGAGGCTGATTGACGTTTCGAGCAGACGCCCCATGTAAGGCGCGAAGACGCCTGCAAAGGCCACGGCGATGGCGAGTGACAGCAGGCACATCACCAGCGACTCGGCGAACATGTTGCCGCCTACGCCGCTCTTGGTGCAGCCGAAGAGGCGGCGCGTAGCCATCTCGCGGGCGCGGTAACCGCTCTGCGCTACGGTCAGGTTGACGTAGTTCATTATGGAGAAGAGCAGGATTACCAGCGCGACGGCGGCCAATATGCTCACCAGCTTGTAGTTGCCGAGGACGAGGCCGCCGGTGTAATTGCAGCCGGAGAAGTATAGCTTGTCGAGCGGAATGAGCATGGGCTCGAACTGGAAGAAGTAGTCCTTGCCCCTCGGCCAGAACTCCTGGAAGTACCGCTGCACGTCTTTCTCCTTCTGCATGAAGTCGTGTCCTTCGCGTACTTGCACGAACGCGGCTGCACCTCCAAGGCTTACGGAGCGCGGAAAATACTTGTCCATGTCGGCTTGGTTCTCCCTTTCGCGATAGGAGAAGTCTATGATGGCGTCCACGTCCTTGTCAATAATGGTGTGGTCGAAGTCCTGCACCACGCCCGTTACCCGGAAACGTAGCTTGTCTTCGGTAATAATTGGCCGCCCGATAACGTCGTCCGTACCGAAGAAGCGGCGCGCAAAGCCCTCTGTAACGACAATATTGCCCTTCTGCGCGAGGCATGTGCGGCGGTCGCCGCGCAGCAGTTTGAAGTCGAACATCGAGAAAAACGTCGAGTCGGCTTCCAGCACCGAGGCGTTGACCGTGTTTCCACGGTCGGGTATGCGCAGGTTTCCTTTCACGAAACCGCAGGTCAGCTCTATCTCGGGATAGTGCTTCTGCATGTACCGCAACACTGCGTGGTGGCAGTTGGCCATGGGCTGCGGCGAGTCCTTGAATTGCGTTCCTATGGCGTAAATGCGGCTGGCCTTGCTGTGCTGGCGGTCTATGCTGAACTCCTGCCACGCGTAAAGGCCGATTACTATGACGAACATTAGGCTCACGGCGAGGCCGAACACGTTGACCGCCGTGTACGCCTTGTTCCTCGATAGGAACGTCATATAACTTTTAATGTTGAATTTTGCCATAGTTGTATGATGTTTTAAAGTCCCCTACCGACATCCTCAAAGCCCCTCCAAACCTCCCCAAGGGGAGGCTTTTGATTGCTTTTGCTATCAGAATACCGTTTCTCCATCTTCTTTTTTTATAGTTAAACATCCATCGAAGCAAGCTTGAGCCTCCCCTTGGGGAGGTTTGGTGGGGCTCCTTTTGTATATGTTTGATTATCAATAGTTTACCATCCGTCTTGCAAAAGGCCGTCTTTTGGCCTCTAAAAGGTGGCCTTTTACGTCATGAAAGGTAAGCTTTCGCAACGCCGTTTGCCGCCTTTTGTCTTTTTACCGTTTTCCTTTTTACTTTTATCTGTTCCTTTTCATCTTATTCCAGCACCAGTACGTCGTTGTTCTTGTATCTCTCATATCCGCTCACAATCACCCGTTCGCCCGGCTCAAGGCCCTCGAGCACCTCGTAATACAGCGGGTTTTGCCGTCCGATTTTTATCTTTCGGCGGTAAGCCTTGCGGCCGTCATTGTCGACGACGAATATCCACGAGCCGCCCGTCACGCTGTAAAACGTGCCCTTCGGGATTATTATTGCCTTCTTGGCCTCGCCAAGTTGCAGGTCTACGTAGTATGTCTGGCCCGTGCGGATGTTCTTGGGCCGCGCGCCGGTGAAGGTTAGGTCAATCTTGAAACGCCCTTCGCGCACTTCCGGGTACACCTTGCGCACGCGTAACTGATACTTACTACCGTTCTGCTCGAACGTGGCCTGCAGGCCCTGGTGCACGCGGTCTATGTAATTCTCGTCAATCGTCGCCTCCACCTTGTAGTCGCTCAGATCGTTGACGACGCCCACTTTCTGTCCCGGCGCGATGTTCTGTCCCAGCTCAACGTCAAGAATACCAATCTCGCCGTCGATTGACGAGCGCACGTCGAGCTTCGCCTTGCGCTCGCGCACCAGCTCTACGTTTCTGCGCATAGAGGCCAGGTCGTCGGTCATTTGTGCCGTCTGGGCGCGGTTTAGTTCCCTTGTCTTCGCCAGTCGCTGCCTTATCAGCTCGTTCTTCTGCACCGCCAGCTCGTAGTCTTCTTTCGCCTTAAGGTACTCTTCGCGCGAGTTCAGCTCCTCCTTGTATAGTGCTGCCTGGTGGTTGAAGGCCCGCCGCTTGGCCTGCACGTCCATCTTAAGCTGCAAGGCCTCGTTGCGGTTGTTCAGGTTGTCCTGCTCCATTGACAGCTGCGTGCTGCGCAGCATGTTCTGTTTCTCGGCAAGCTCGCTCTCGGCGTTGAGTATTTCAAGGTCAAGGTTCGAGTTTCTCAGGCGTATTATGACGTCGCCCTTGCTCACGTGCGCCCCTTCCTCGAGAGTCTTTTCAACCACGATGCCGCCCTCTTCAGGCGAAATCTGCACCACTTGGATGGGTGCCACGCTGCCGTCTACGCTCACGTAGTCGTCAAACTGCGCCGCCCTGACCTCACCTATGCTGAGTGCGCGGCTCTTGACGCGCAGGGTTGACGAGGTGCCGGTAAGCGCGAGCCACGTTATGACGGCCGCTACCGCCGCTCCGCCAATGGCCAGCGGGCGGTATCTCTTGGGTATGCGGTATTTCTTTTTCTCTAATCTGATGTCCATAACGGTGTGTTGTTGATGTAATAGTTGACAAGCCTTAGCTTTATGGTGGCCATCATCTGCAGTTGCAGCAGTGTGAGGCGGCTTTCCAGATAGGCCTGCGACGCCTCGTGAAGGTCGAACGTCGACAGCATGCCTTCCTCATACTTGCGGTAAGACAGCCGGTAGGCCAGCGAGTCGGAAGCCGATTTTCGCCTCATCTGCCTTACCTCGGCGGCGTATCCTTCATAGTCGGTAACGGCCTGGCGGGCGTCGTCCTCCAGCTTACGGCGGGCGTCCTCGACGTCGAGCAGCGCCAGGTGGTAGTCCGTCTTGGCACGCTTTACGCTGCGCCAAGAGGCGGGCGAGAATATCGGAATTGACAAAGTAAGGTAGACATACTCGCCGAGATTGTTGCGCATCTGCGCCCGGAAGCCGTCGGCGGCCATGCCGCTTGACAGGTTCTTGTAATAACTCGTAGACACGCCGGCGCCGAGATAGAGTGACGGCAGCAGCGTGGCGCGCTGCATCTTCCAGTCGAGGCGGGCCGCAGCAGCGTCGGCTTCGGCTATTGCGACGTCCGGTTTAGGCGCAATGGCCGTGAAGTCTACGGCCTCGCGGCGCGGCATGACGGCAGGTTCGGCCGTTAGTGCGGTGTCTAACGTCAGCGTGTCGGAGGCCGGATAGTTCATGGCCGACTTAAGCGAGAGGAGAGCCAGGCGCGCCGTGTTGCGCTGATGAAGCAGGTTGTAGTCGTCTTCGGCCACCTGGCTCTCCATCTGTACCACGTCGGGACGGCTCTTCTCACCTAATTCATATAGGCGGCGCGTCTTCTGCAGCAACGCCTGCGAGTCGTCAAGTTTTGCCTGCATGAGGCCGATTGACTTGACGGCGTAGACGGCCTCTACAAACTTCCGCATCACGTCTATGGCCTTGTCGTCGCGCGCTTTCTGCACGGCCGTGGCCGAGGAGTTTTTTGCCAGCCGCGCCTTGCGTAGCGCGTTCCACGTCAGTCCGCCGTCAAACAAAGGCATTGAGGCGCTTAACGAATAGTTGTTGTTGAATGTCGTCACATTATTATATGTGTTAGTTTCGGGGTCGATGTTACGTCCCCAGCTGTATTGTCCGCCTATTTGGGCTGACACCTGGGGCAGAAAGTCGAGCAGGGCGGTGCTGTAGTCGACGCGCTTCTGCCGCTGCTCGATGTTTTGCCTGCGCACCTCGGTGGCGTGCTTCAGGGCGTAACTGACGCATCTGTCCATCGTCCATGCCCGTTGGGCGGCGCCAACCATCGGTGCTGCGAGGCTTAAGAGTATTATGGAAATAGTAATTTTCATACACTGAATGTAATGCCAAGACCGTGCCAAAAAGCGTAATCGGCTGAAAGGCAGAGGCTTAATGTAATAGCTCACCGGGCAGGATGTCTAATTATTAGACACCTGCTGACAAATAATTGGACAATACCGAAGCCCCTCCCAACCTTCCCAAGGGGAGGCTCAAGCTTGCTCTGACAGATAAAATAATATGTTTTCCCACTGCAAAAGTAATCCCAAGCCTCTCCTTCGGGAGGTTGGTGGGGCTGTAAAAGACGGCAAACGGCGTTGCAAAAGATGGCCTTTTAGCGTGCAAAAGGCCATCTTTTAGAGGCTAAAAGACGACCTTTTGCAAAGTGGATGGTAAACCGTTGATAATCAAGCATATACAAAAGGTGCCCCACCAAACCTCTCCAAGGGGAGGCTCAAGCTTGCTTCGATGGATGCTTAACTATAAAAAAGAAGATGGAAAAACGGTATTGCTGATAGCAAAAGCAATCCAAAGCTTCCCTTTGGGGAGGTTGGGAGGGGCTTCGTGGATATTCGGGTGGGGCTTTTTGTCTAAAAAATAGACAGTTGTTTGTGCGTTTCGCGGCAATAAGCTACTTTTGCATTGCGATGAAACAAGGAACAATACTGGTTGCAGACGACAACCGCAACATACTGACAGCCGTAAAGGTGCTGCTCGAAGACACGTTCGAGCACATCGTGGCCGTGGCAAATCCTAATAACATTCCGGCGCGCCTGCGCGAGGATAAGCCTGACGTTGTGCTGCTTGACATGAACTTCAAGAGCGGCGTCAACAACGGCAACGAGGGACTTTACTGGCTGCGCCAAATCAAGAAACTGAGGCCGCAGGCGCAGGTTGTGCTTTTTACGGCTTACGCCGACATCGAACTGGCCGTCACCGGACTGAAGGAAGGGGCGGCGGACTTCGTGGTGAAGCCGTTTGACAACGGCAAGCTGCTGTCCGTGCTGACCGATGCCTACCGAAAAACGCAGTCGGCCAAGGGCGCGGCAGGCCGCCGGGCGAGTCGCATGTTGTGGGGCGTGTCGCCGCGCATGCTCGAACTTAAGACCATGGTGGAGAAGGTGGCGGCGACCGACGCCAACATCCTGATAACCGGCGAGAACGGTACGGGCAAGGAAGTGCTGGCAAACGAGATACACAGACTGTCGAAACGCAGCGGAGCCAGGCTGCTGCCCGTAGACATGGGAGCGATAAGCGACACGCTATTCGAGAGCGAGCTGTTCGGCCATGTGAAGGGCGCGTTCACCGACGCGAAGGCTGACAAGCCCGGCAAGTTTGAGCTGGCTGACGGCGGTACGCTGTTTCTTGACGAGATAGGCAACCTCGGATACGCCTTGCAGGCCAAGCTGCTGACGGCCCTGCAGCGGCGTAGCATTGTGCGCGTGGGCGGCAACGAGCTTATCCCGATAGACGTAAGGCTGGTTTGCGCCACAAACCGCGACCTGGCGCAGATGGTGGCCCGTGGCGAGTTTCGCGAGGACCTGCTGTACCGCATCAACACGATACAGCTGCACCTGCCGCCGCTGCGCGAGCGCAGCGAGGACATTCCGGCGCTGGCGAGGCTCTTCCTCGGCCGTTACGCCGACATGTATAACAGGCCCGAAATGGACTTCACGCCGGCCGCCGAACGGAAAATGAAGGCTCTGCCGTGGCGCGGCAACATACGCGAACTGCAGCACGCGGTGGAGAAAGCGGTGATACTCAGCGACGGGCCGCTGATAGACGAGGACGCCATAAGCGGCGAAACGCCCGTCGGCGGAAAGCCCGTAGAGGAGGCGCAGACCATCGACGAGATGGAGAGCAGGCTCATTGCCAAGACCATACGCGACTGCGGCGGCAACATGTCGCACGTGGCGGCCAGGCTGGGCGTGACCAGGCAGACGTTGTATAACAAGATAAGGAAGTATGGGCTATGATGTGTTGACGCTCGGTGCGGCCGTGGTTGTGCTGGCGGCGGTCTGCGTGTGGCAGTGGCGGAGGTACAGGAAGACGGTGAAGAAGGTGGTTTTCCTCTTCGACGCCTTGGACAACGGCGATTATACTTTCCGCTTTCCTGAGAACGGAAAGTATGACGACGACAAGCTGATGAACGCCTCGTTAAACCGTGTGAAGGAGATATTGCGCCACGCGCGCGACGAACAGATAGAGCGTGAGAAATACTTCGAGCTGATAATAGACTCGGTTGACACGGGTATTCTCGTGCTCGACGACGAGCGGGGCGTTGTGCTCAGATGCAACAAGGCCGCCATGAAACTGTTGCAGACGGAGGTCGTGACGCATGTCAACCAGATAAAGGACAGGCTGGAAAGCCTGTCGGTGCGCGACGCGTACACCACGCTGAAAGGGCGGCGGGTGAGGATTGTGGCCATAAGCGACATCAAGGGGGAGCTTGCCAACCAGGAGATTGACTCGTGGGTGAAGCTTATACGTGTGCTGACGCATGAGATAATGAACACCATCACGCCCATAGTGTCGCTGAGCGAGGTGATGTTAACGCAGGCGGAAGGCGGCCGCAAGGCAGAGTTGGAGGTTATCAACCGCACGAGCAAGGAGCTTGTGCGCTTTGTTGAGAACTACCGTAAGTTCACCCATGTGCCGACGCCCGTGCCGCAGTTGTTTTACGTAAAGCCGTTCCTTGAGCGCATGGCAAGGCTGGCCGAGCAGCGGATGAAGCCCGGATGTACGGTCGGCGTAGACGTAAGTCCTGAAGACTTGCTTGTATATGCCGATGAGGGACTGATAGGAAGGGTGGTGTCAAACCTGCTTAAAAATGCCGTCGAAGCCGTAGGCGGCGACGGAAGCGTGAGCGTGCGGGCATATACGGGCGATGACGACAAGGTGGTTGTCGACGTGACGGACGACGGCGAACCTATACCCGACGACGTTGCGGCGCACGTCTTCGTGCCGTTTTTCACGACGAAAAAGGACGGCAGCGGCGTCGGCCTGTCAATTTCGAGGCAGATAATGAGGGTTAGCAACGGCACGATACAGCTTGTGCAGGACCGCTGCAACAAACTGACAACCTTCCGTCTGACGTTCAACTGACAAGGTGTTTGCATACGTTCTTTTCGTGTTTTGTAAATACCTGATTTTCAACACTTTATCTTTTGTGGTGTAAAAGGCGGCAAATTGGATGGTAATAGGTGGCCTTTTACGTTGTGAAAGGCGGTCTTTTGCAGCGTGATAGAAGTTCATCAGCAAATCAGTTGGATGTTTTTAATAAGCAGATGATTAAAGTATTGAAAGGAACGCCGCCCTTGTAGGGACATAATTTATTATGTCCGCACGTTTCGTAAGAAACGTATTTTCATCGATATTCAGATATTTATACGCCCCTCCGTGGCGTGCGGGCATAATAAATTATGCCCCTACGATGGGCGTATTCAGTTTGCGATTAATTTCAAAAAACAAAGTCATACTATCCAAAAGGTTTGCGGATTAACCCGCAATTGACGGTCTTTTGCTTTGTATGTGGTTTGGGATTGTTTCGGTGGTTGTTGCCAATGCGTATGTAATAACCCCAAATCGGTCATTATAACGTATATGTCTGAATATTTATGTATTTCGCAAACTCTTCGCCTGCTTACGCGTTCCTGCCGCCATCTTGCTAATCGTTCCGTCTTGACGTAGCCCGCTACGCCTTCGCCGAAACGATAAGCAATCTGTCAGACATGAACACATAAGCAGTCAGAAGTCTAATGACCGATTGGGGATAAACGGTCGGACGTTAGTCATGCGATAAAGAAAACGCCCCTACGGAACATCGTTCCATAGGGGCGTTGGTTGTGATTGTAGCGGGGGTGGGACCCGAACCCACGACCTCCGGATTATGAATCCGACGCTCTAACCAGCTGAGCTATCCCGCCATTAATCGTTGTTTGCGGGTGCAAAGGTAATACATTTTCTTTACATACCAAAAATTATCGCAACTTTTTGCGGTAAAGTTGTACATTTTTTGCTATTTTTGTGCCGAGAAACCCACAGGACATGTGTTATGGAACGTAACAAAATCTGTATCGAGCGCGAACTTAGGTCAAAATCGGCCGGTATAATATGGTCGCTCATGAGCACTCCCGAGGGGCTTGCCAAGTGGTTCGCCGACGAGGTGAAGCGTGACGGCGACACTTTCGTTTTCACTTGGGGCAACGTATGGAGCCATCACGAGGTAAGGACGGCGGACATAATCGACAAGAAAGCCTTTGACTATATACGCCTGCGCTGGAGCGAGATGGAGTATAACGACACTTACCTCGAGCTGAAGATGAACAAGAGCGACATCACGGGCGACTACATCCTGACGATTACCGACTATGCGCCCGACGGCGACACGGCTGTGCTTGAAGACATCTGGGACGCCAACATGGAGGCGCTGCACCGCTCTACGGGACTTTAAGCCCAAATCGGCTGACTTTTTTGCGGACATGAAAAACCTTGGTGGAAAGAGCCTTTTTTCCACCGGTTGGAATTTGCACGCTGCTTAAGCGAACCTTTTTTCACCTATTATATATTGTTTTCTGATATTTTTGTGCTAATTTTGCAGCCTGGTTAGGCCAACGCCGGCCCGAGCCGGGATAGATAAATGGTAATAGTAAAGAAGTTAGACAAGTTCATCGCCAAGCAGTTCGGACTGTTGTTCTTCGGCACGTTCTTTATTTGTCAGTTCATATTGATGATGCAGTTCCTTTGGAAGTATGTCGATGAACTGATAGGCAAAGGCTTGTCGATGGACGTGTTGGCGCAATTCTTCTGGTACATGGGCCTCATGCTCGTGCCGCAGGCGTTGCCGCTGGCCATATTGTTGTCGTCGCTAATTACGTTCGGCAACCTTGGTGAGAGCAGCGAGCTTACCGCCATAAAGGCCGCCGGCATATCGCTGATGCAGGCCTTCAGGTCGCTTATAGTGCTGGTGGTGTTCATTGCGTTCGGCTCGTTTTACTTCCAAAACGTCATAGGGCCTAATGCCAACATGTCGTTCTCGAGGCTCCTGCTGTCGATGAAGCAAAAGAGTCCCGAGCTCGAAATACCCGAAGGCGTGTTCTATGACGGCATACCGGGATGCAACCTCTACGTCCAAAAAAAAGACCTTGAAACGGGTAAGCTGTACGGCATTATGATTTATAAGATGACCAACAGCTATGAAGACGCTGCCATAATATTGGCGGACTCGGGCATGTTGCAGTCGACGGCGGAGAAAAAACACCTCCTGCTGACGCTCCACAGCGGCGAATGGTTTGAGAACATGAGGTCGCAGCAGGTGATGAGGGGAACAGGCGTGCCTTACCGCAGGGAAACGTTCGTGAAGAAAACCATATTGCTTGATTTCGACTCCGACTTCAACGTTGCCGACGCCAGCTCGCTTTCAAACAACGCCAAGGCCAAGAGCGTAAGGCAGATAGGACTTGACATTGACTCGCTGACGCATGTGTATGACAGCATAGGGCGCAACTTCTACACCGAGGCCCGCCAGACGCGTTACGCCGCGCCGTCGTTGCCGAAGGCCGACTCGCTGCGGGCGGTGAAGATGGCGTCGACGCAGACTTTCAGTTTCGACTCGATTTACGGGCGCCTTACGGCCGACAAGAAGCTTACCGCCGTTGACCATGCCTTAGGGCAGGTGAGGGACGAGATGAACGAGCTTGACTTCAAGGGTATGCTCACAGCCGACGGCGACAGGCTGATAAGGCTGCATGAGATAGAGGCCATCAACAAGTTTTCGGTGGCGTTGCAGTGTATATTGTTCTTCTTCATAGGCGCTCCGCTCGGAGCTATCATAAGGAAGGGCGGCTTGGGCGTGCCGGTGATAATATCGGTGCTGGTGTTCATCGTATTCTTCATCTTCGACAATTCCGGCTACAGAATGGCGAGGATAGGGGAGTGGACGATATGGTTCGGCAAGACTATATCGCTGGCCGTGCTGACCCCTCTTGCCGTGTTCTTTACGTATAAGGCTAACAACGACTCCGTCGTGTTCAACATAGACTTCTACCGCAACCTCTTCATGAAGCTGTTGGGATTGAGGATGAAGCGCTCCGTTTCCAGGAAGGAAGTGATTATAAACGATCCGGCATATGAGGACGACGCTCGTGAGCTTGAACGTATAAACGTCGAGATAACCGACTACGCCCGTGAACACAACCTGCTGTTGGCGCCTAACGTGGTGAAGGTGTTCTTTAAATACAGTCCCGACCATACCATAGAGGATATTGACGGACGGATGGAAACCGTCATCGAAGACTTGTCGAACACGAAAGACAAACAGCTGTTGGCTCTGCTCAACGATTATCCTTTCATGGCCGTGAAGGCGCATACACGTCCGTTCGAGCGTAAGTGGCTTAACATTGCGGCCGCTGTGGTGGTGCCGGTAGGCGTGTTCCTGTATTTAAGGATGTGGAGGTTCAGGCTGCGTCTGCTGCACGACCTTAAAGTGGTGAAGCAGACCAACGACGCCATTATAAGGCGTGTGGGTGAAATGAAGAACGGTGGCGCGTAGTGTGCTGCCTATAATATAATAAGGTGAAACCGAATTATGGGAAACATGAAAATCAATACGGTAGAAGAAGCTCTTGAAGACTTCAAGGCCGGTGAGTTTGTAATCGTTGTTGACGATGAAGACCGTGAGAATGAAGGCGACCTCATCATCGCCGCTGAAAAGATAACGGCGGAGAAGGTGAACTTCATGCTGAAGCATGCGCGCGGCGTGCTGTGCGCGCCGATTACGCTTAGCAGGTGTGACGAACTCGACCTGCCGCGGCAGGTGTCTGAAAATACGTCTATGCTCGGCACGCCGTTCACCGTGACTATAGATAAGCTTGAAGGATGCACCACGGGCGTTTCGGCCCATGACAGGGCTGAAACAATCAGGGCCTTGGCTGACCCTGCCTCAACGCCGCAGACTTTCGGACGCCCGGGACACATCAATCCATTGTACGCCCAAGACAACGGCGTGCTGCGCCGTAGCGGACACACTGAGGCTGCCATCGACCTGTGTAAACTGTCGGGATTGTATCCTGCCGGAGCGCTGATGGAGATAATGAATGACGACGGCACCATGGCGCGTCTGCCCCAGTTGCTGGAGTTTGCCAAGCAATACGGCCTTAAGATCATAAGCATTAAGGACCTGATTGCTTACCGCCTGCAGCGCGAATCGCTCATAACGGTCGGACAAACAGTCGACATGCCTACGGAATACGGCCATTTCAAGCTCATACCGTTCCGCCAGACCAGCAGCGGACTTGAGCACATGGCCCTTATAAAAGGTGAATGGAAGGAGGATGAGCCTATTCTCGTCCGCGTACATTCGTCGTGCGCTACCGGTGACATCCTCGGAAGCAAGCGTTGCGAT
Organism: uncultured Prevotella sp.; assembly: GCA_944321295.1. Classification (GTDB taxonomy): domain Bacteria; phylum Bacteroidota; class Bacteroidia; order Bacteroidales; family Bacteroidaceae; genus Prevotella. Next base: position 23,968 of record CALUKU010000016.1, on the reverse strand, counting down.
TGCGGCCAACAGTTGCATAAGGCGCTGCAAATGATCGAAAAAGAAGGCAAGGGCGTGCTGATTTACATGCAGCAGGAAGGACGCGGCATAGGACTCATGAACAAGATTGAGGCTTATAAACTGCAGGAGGAAGGCTACGATACGGTTGACGCCAATGTGCATCTCGGCTTTAAGCCCGACGAGCGCGACTACGGTTGCGGCGCGCAGATGTTGCGCTATCTCGGCGTGCATAAGATGAGGCTGATGACTAACAATCCGACAAAACGTGTCGGACTTGAGGCATATGGCCTTGAAATCGTTGAGAACGTGCCTATCGAGATAACGCCCAACGAGTATGATTACAGGTATCTTAAGACGAAAAAGGAACGCATGGGGCACACCCTGCATCTGTAGAGTGTGAAGCAATGGTTCCGCTGTGCAATGTTTTTTGTAAATGAGATGAAAATATCATATCTTTTATTTCATTGGAACGAATAATTTAATTAATTTTGCAGAAATAAATCTTTATATCATGGCACATTTATCTGATCGTCTTAATCGTTTGGCACCTTCTGCCACCCTTGCTATGTCGCAGAAAAGCGGCGAAATGAAAGCCCAGGGTATCGATGTTATCAACATGAGCGTCGGAGAGCCCGACTTCAATACGCCCGACCACATCAAGGCCGCTGCGAAGAAGGCTATAGACGAAAACTATTCAAGGTATTCTCCCGTTCCCGGTTACATGGACTTGCGCGAGGCAATAGTCGCAAAACTGAAGAAGGAGAACGGCTTGGATTATAGTGTTAAGGAAGTGTTGGTGTCTAACGGTGCCAAGCAGAGCGTTTGCAACACGGTGATGGCACTCGTCAATGACGGCGACGAGGTCATAATACCTTCTCCTTATTGGGTAAGTTATCCGCAGATGGTGAAGTTGGCTGGCGGTGTTCCTGTTATAGTAAACGCCGGCTTCGAGCAGAACTTTAAGATGACTCCGGCACAGCTTGAGGCTGCCATAACGCCGAAGACCAGAATGATAATATTGTGCTCGCCGAGCAATCCTACAGGCAGTGTCTATTCGAAAGAAGAGCTTGAGGCGCTTGCCGAGGTCGTTAAAAAACATGATGACCTGTTCGTGCTTGCCGACGAGATATATGAACACATTAATTATATAGGCAAGCATAACAGCATGGCCAGCGTGCCGGGCATGAAAGATAGGACAATCGTTGTCAACGGTGTTTCAAAGGCATACGCCATGACGGGTTGGCGTATTGGATATATTGCAGCTCCCGAGTGGATCGTTAAGGGATGCAACAAGCTGCAGGGACAATACACCAGCGGCCCATGTTCTGTGAGCCAGAAGGCAGCCGTTGAGGCTTATACCGCTTCACAGACGTGTGTTGAGGAAATGCGTAAGGCATTTGAGCGCCGCCGTGACCTGATTGTCAGTCTTGCCAAGGACATTCCCGGTCTGGAAGTTAAAGTTCCCGAAGGCGCTTTCTATCTTTTCCCGAAGTGCAGCAGCTTCTTCGGCAAGAGCGACGGAGTGCATACGGTGAATAACTCAACTGATTTAGCCATGTATCTGCTTGAAGTCGGACACGTGGCAACGGTAGGCGGCGACGCTTTCGGCGATCCGGATTGTTTCCGTATGAGCTATGCGACGAGCGATGAAAACATACGTGAGGCAATGAGAAGGATAAAGGAAGCCTTGTCGAAATTGAAATGATGATTTGGGCGGGTTGTAGGGCAACGCGAGAAGCCAAAGATGCAGGTAAAATCAAAAACATTGTTAAAATCAAATGATTTAGTTCGGTTATTACCTATAAATTGTTATCTTTGTGTGCTTGTTTTTAGAAGAGGCCTTTTGCAACCTGATACAAATTACTAATTTAATAATAAATCGAAACTTTATAACTTAATAATTAATTAACTAATAAAAACTAAATTCAAAAATTATGGCAACTACACAAAATGCAGCAAGCCCTAAGAAAAGCCAGGGCTTCCAGGGTATTAGAGCAGCGATTTGGGTTATCGTTGTATGTCTTATCATCGCGATTTGCATATACAACTTCCTGCTTGGCAATCCTGAAAACTTCGCAGGAAATGATACCGCAGGTCACCCGACAAACTTGCTCGGTACAATCTACAAGGGTGGTATCATCGTTCCTATCATCCAGACTCTTCTGCTCACCGTTATCGCTTTGAGTATCGAGCGCTGGCTCGCTCTCCGCACCGCTTTCGGTAAGGGCTCTTTGGCTAAGTTCGTTCAGAATGTAAAGGCTGCTGTTGCTAAGGGCGACTTCAATGCAGCTCAGAACATCTGCGACAAGCAGAGGGGTTCAGTTGCAAACGTTGTTTCTGCTTCAATCCGCGCTTACAAGGAGATGGAGTCTGCTTCAGGTCTGAAGAAGGCTCAGAAGGTTGCTAAGATCCAGCAGGCTCACGAGGAGGCTACTCAGCTCGAAATGCCTACTCTGCAGATGAACCTTCCGATTCTCGCAACTATCGTAACACTTGGTACTCTTACCGGTCTTCTCGGAACCGTTATCGGTATGATCCGTTCATTCCAGGCTTTGGCTGCTGGTGGTGGTGGCGACTCTCTCGCACTGTCAACAGGTATTTCTGAGGCGTTGATTAACACCGCATTCGGTATTTTGACTTCTTGGTGCTCGGTTATTGCTTATAACACATTCACAAACAAGATCGACAAGCTGACATACGCACTTGATGAGGTTGGTTATACTATTGCTCAGACATACGAAGCCAATCACACGGAAGAAGCTTAATTTTACTAACCCTTTAAATTTTCATTACTATGGGTAAAGTAAAAATTAAGAGACAATCCACCTGGATCGACATGACGCCGATGAGCGACGTGATGGTCTTGCTGCTGACATTCTTCATGTTGACGTCAACATTCGTGAAGAACGAGGCCGTGAAAGTCGTTACGCCTGGCTCGGTATCGGAGATCAAAGTTCCAGAGAACGATGTCCTGACAATCCTTATCGACAATAAGGGTAAGGTGTTCTTGGGCTGGGACAAGCCGGGCGACATGGAAACCGCCCTCAGCACTATGGCTGACCAGTTCGGAGTATCTTTGAACGGGACACAGATGAAAAATGTGCGTAGCGCAACTAATATCGGCGTGTCAATGGATGACATGGGAACATTCCTTAATCAGGAAACATCCCAGATGAACGCTTTCCAGCAGAATAAGGGCGTTCCCACTGACAGTATCAACGGCGGTATGAGTGAGTTCCAACTTTGGGTGCAGACTGTAACTGACGCTAATCCTGATATGAAGTTGGCCATCAAGGCTGACGAGAAGACTCCTTACAGAGTTATAAAGAAAGTAATGTCGGAGCTTCAGGACATGAGTCAGAACCGTTATTACCTTATCACTTCTTACAAAAAACTGGAGGAATAAGTCATGGCAAAAAAGAATACAAGTAGGCAGAAAAAGGTCGACCTTCGCGTGGACTTCACCCCGATGGTGGACATGATGATGCTTCTTATCACGTTCTTTATGCTCTGTACGTCTTTGAGCAAGCCTCAGACTATGCAGCTGACCATGCCGAGTAACGACCAGAATGTGCAAGAACAAGATAAGACTGCAACCAAGGCTTCACAGACTATTACCATCTATGTTGCTGGTAACGACAAGATTTATTACATCGCAGGTATACCTAACTATGATGATCCTACTTGCTTGAAGGAAACTACTTGGGGTAAGGATGGTATCCGTAGCGTGCTTATCAATCACGCAACCGAGGATGGTTCGGTGCCTGTTGCTGCGATAATGAACGCCAAGAAGCAACTTGATGCGAAAAAGTTGGAGAATCCTGCAAAGTACCCTGACTCAGTTTATAATAAGGAGCTTGAGAAGCTGAAGAATGGTGAAGTGGGCGGAGAGAAACTTCCTACGCTTACTATCATTATCAAGGCAACAGACAACGCTTCTTATAAGAACTTGGTTGACGCTCTGGATGAGATGCAGATATGCAGTATAGGTAAGTATGTCATCGACAATGTCAATCCCGATGATAAGAGGCTCCTTGAGAAGAAGGGCGTTCGTATCAACTAAGGATTGTTAGTCGTGATTAACATTTAAAACGGAAAGACAATGTCAAAAATAGATTTGATATCAAATGCATGGTGTGACCTTGTGTTTGAGGGAAGAAACCAGAATTACGGAGCTTACAGGCTTCGTAAGGGAACTTCCAAGCGTAATGTGTTGTCAATCGTGATTGTGCTTATTGCTGCTGTTGTCATCTTCTCTGCCATTGCGATCAAGAACGTAATTGAAGCTAATCAGAGGGTTGCAGTGACAACCGCGGTTGAGCTCTCTAAGATTGAAGCGCCTAAGAAGAAGGCTAAGGTTGAGAAGACACCCGTCAAGATTGAACAGCCGAAGCAGGTTGAAAGGGTTAAGAGCTCTATCAAATTTACTGCTCCTGTCATCAAGAAGGACGAGGATGTAAAGCCTGAGGAAGAAATGAAGAATCAGGACGATCTTCAGAAGACTAAGACTACGATTGGTGCGTTTAATGTGGTAGGTAATGATGATATCGGTGGCGAAGTGCTCAAGGCTAAGGAAGAGATTGCTCAGCCTGAACCTCCCAAGGAAGAGGAAAGCAAGGTCTTCGACGTTGTTGAGGAGCAGCCCTCGTTCCCTGGTGGCCAGGGTGCCTTGATGCAGTGGCTCAGTGATAACATCAAGTATCCGGTTATTGCAGCTGAAAACGGAATACAGGGACGAGTTATCGTTCAGTTCGTTGTAAGCAAGACCGGTTCAATATCTAATGTAAACGTAGTTCGCGGTGTTGACCCGTCATTGGATAAGGAGGCTGTTCGCGTTGTGAAGGCCATGCCTAACTGGACTCCGGGTAAGCAGAACGGTACTACTGTAAACGTTAGGTACACTTTGCCTGTGACATTTAAATTACAGTAATCAACACATGAGAAAAGAACTTTTCTACCGCTTTGTAGGGTTTACCCTGCTCTTAGGACTTGTTTCGGCGTGTACGGACAAACCTAAGAACGGTAGGACCGATACTTATTCGTCAGGAGCGATTTCATTCGCTTCTGACGAAAGTTTTAGCCCTATAATTGACGAGCAAATACAAGTTTTTGAAAGTATTTATCGGGAGGCAAAACTTACTCCCATTTACACCAACGAACTGGATGCTGTCAATATGCTTATGACAGATAGCATACAGTTGGCAATTACTTCAAGGAATTTTACTAAGGAAGAACTTGAAAACCTTAAAGCCCGTAATTATCTGCCGGTAGCAATACCTTTGGCATACGACGGCTTGTCACTTATTATAAATAAGGAGAATAAAGACTCTTGCATAACCGTTAAGGACATCAAGCGTGTCTTGAGCGGTCAGGCAACGAAATGGAGCGATATTGTTCCTGGGTCTAAGCGAGGTGACATATTGGTGGTTTTCGATAACAACAAATCGAGTGCCGTGCACTTTTGCGTTGATTCAATACTTGGCGGAAAGCCGATAAACAGTCCTAACATCGTAGCTACTAAAACAAGTAAGGAAGTTATCGACTTTGTTGAGGACACTCCGAACGCAATCGGCATTATCGGCTCAAATTGGTTGAACGACAAACGTGACACCACCAACACCACATTCAAGAAGAATATAACGGTTATGTCGGTAAGTAAGATGGATACAGCTGCATACTGGAACAGCTGGAAACCTTACCAGGCATATTTGCTTGACGGGCGTTACCCGTTAGTGCGCACGATATATGCGTTGTTGAACGATCCTATCAACGGGCTTCCTTGGGGCTTCGCCCATTTTATTGAGCAGCCTAAGGGACAATTGATTATATTCAAGTCCGGCTTGTTGCCTATGCGAGGCGACATAACGATTAGGTCGGTTAATGTCAATGATTAACACTTTGACATGTTCGCAATGATGATTTTTTGAAATGTATTTTGGAATAATAAAAACTTTTCGATTATGAGAGCAATTAAATATTTATTGGCAGGAGCTTTGGTATCGGTTGTATCAGCTCCATCTATGGCTCAAGATGTGAAATCTCAGATTGACGCCATAACTAAAGTAGTAAAAGCTAACAAGTCAAATCCTGAGGCAATTGAGGATCAGGTTAAGGATTTCGTTAAGGAAAACAAGAAGAACGGTGTGGCTTTGGCCGGTCTTGGCCGTGCTTTCCTTGACATCAAGGACACGGTAAACGCAAAGAAATATGCTGAGATGGCCGTACAGCGTGGTAAGAAGGATGCCGAAGGATATATTCTTCTTGGTGACATCGAGGCTTTGAACAACGACGGCGGTGCTGCTGCAACATGGTATCAGCAGGCAACCGTCATGGATCCGCAGGAGCCGCAGGGATACATCAAGTACGCAAGCGTTTACCGCAAGCGCAGCCCCGAGCTGTCTGTGCAGATGCTTGAGAAGCTGCGTGAGATAGACCCTTCTTATCCTGTTGACGCCGAGGCAGGTCACTTCTTCTATGGTGCCAATAAGCTTGATAAGGCTGTTGAGTATTTCGGAAAGGTTGACATGAACCAGCTGAAGGACAATTACCTCACTGAATATGCTACGGCCGAGCTTCTTTTGGCTAATTCAAAGAAGAGCCTCGAGGTTGCTTTGTTCGGTGTGAAGAAAGACCCGCGCAGCGCAGCCATGAACCGTATCACGTTCTACAACTACACTGACTTGAAGGATTACAAGAACGCTTTGAAATATGCTGACGCATTGTTCAACAAGTCTGACAGCGCCAAGATTTCCGCTCGTGACCACCAGTATTACGGATATGCCTTGATGGGCGACAGCGCTTACGATCAGGCTATTGAGCAGTTCAAGAAGGCTTTGGAGCTTAACTCAGACCTTAACGACGTGCGCAAGCAGCTTTCAGACGCATACATTTCTAAGGGCGACTTCACTAACGGTCTTGCTTTCTATGATGAATATCTCAGCAAGATTGAGAAGCCGTCTGTGCCCGATCTTGATGGTCTTGCAAGATTGTATGCCCAGCAGGCTGCAAGCATCGATTCAATGAACGACGCTAAGATTGCCGCCCTTAAGAAGGCTGACGAGATTTACGGCAAGATTGCTACTGAATCACCCAGCAATAAGATGTATGCCGCAATGATGCGTGCACGTATCAACTCACAGCTTGACCCCGAGTCAACACAGGGTCTTGCAAAGCCTTATTATGAGGAATATGTTCAGATAGCACAGACCGAGCAGGCTGATAACCCCAAGCTTCTCATCGAGCCTTACCTCTACCTTGGTTACTATTACATCCTTAAGGAGGATAACGCTACCGCAAAGTCATATTATGAGAAGGTAATAGCTATTGATCCTCAGAACCAGTTTGCTACTCAGGCTCTTAGCGTGCTGCAGTAATTATCGGTTATAAGAATAAAAAAGGCACCCGGAATTTTCCGGGTGCCTTTTTTATTTATTGATGTTTTCTTTACATTCATTATTCTTGATGATAAATGTAAAGATCAATGTGAATTCGGTATAAGGAAGACTCTCTCTCATGTGGATATGAATTCACTCTTTCAATTCAGATAGCCGCTAATCGTTCATTCCAAACTTGATTTGTCGTCATTGTATAAAAACTTGATTTGGGATAGTCGTATGCCGCCACGCTGGTTGTATGAGGGTGTTTTTGTCTTGTTCCCGAATCAAGTTCGGGATGACTGGTTACCGAGCGCCTCACTTGAAAGAGGGTGTATTCATACGTATGTTCTTATGCCGAACTCACGTTAAATGATGTCCCTACAGAGGTCGTTTTCTCATATCAAACTCACGATGTTATTTTACGATAACCTTGCAAGTTTCTGTTTGTTTTCCGTTAACACGTATTATGTTGACTCCTTTGCTAAGTCTGTCAGCACTGATACTTAAAGTGTTTTGGCCGGCAGAAACTTTCTGTTTCCACACAATTTGTCCGGCCATGTTAGCCACCTCGACAATGCGCGGGGCGTTGTTTTCACCATCAATCTCTACGGTAAAGCTTTCCGACCTGTTTGCTATGCGCGGGGCAACCTTAACTGTTGTCGGTGTGCCGAGCGGACTTACGCCAGACGTATTACTTTTTATCGGGTAAAACAGCATCTCCTCTTCATAATCCTCGTTATGTATTCTTGCCATCAGATAATTTTTGTCATTAATCTTAAATAGGTATAAGTAATCAAGACTGTAGCCGTTGTCGATATTTATCGTCTGTATTATCTGCCCGTTGCTCGATTTTATTTGGAAGCCCGTGTAATCGTTGGTGTAATCTGTTTTCTTATAGTCTATTTCGCCGTCGCCGTCACGGTCTTCTTCACGATAGGTTGAAGTACTTGTAATAATGGGCATTATATATTCATACGCTTCATCACTGTTGAAAAGAGTCTGTGTCAGATCAATGGATTCTCCGTCAACGCTGGTGTTAAAGTCCATTATGCTTAATGACATATTGTTTGTCATGCCCTCATCCCTTTCTTCTTTCCAGTTTCCAGTGAATGTTATATATCCGCCAATTTCTACGGCTTCACGTTCCCTTATGACTGAATATGTTATTGGATTACCTTCCAATGTGACTGTGGCAATTTGTTTGATGTCGTCGTTGTAGATATAGGCCATATTTGTACTTTCGCCGGTTTGTACCATGAATTGTGCCTTATTATCAATTGTGAATTCTGGCAATATTGGGCACATTTCTTCATCGTAGGTAATTGACGCTACCGGGTCTTGGACGTTTTGTGCGTTAGCACCTGTGCATGCTGCAAGCATTATGCCTGCGATAACTGATTTTTTCATTTTTGTTTGGTTTTAAATGGTTAATTAAATTAATAAGAAAAGGCGTGCAACCGTCAAATGCTTGTCCTTTATATAGGTTAACGCCAAGTGACCTGCCACACACAAGCATTAGAACAGCCCACGCCTTAAGGCGTGAACTTTCCATTCTGCTTGTTCTCGTGTGGCGAATATTGGCGGTATTCATATAAGAGAGAACAAGAGTTGAAAGCTCAAAATCCTTTAAAAATATTCAGACGGGAACGCTTTCTCCTTTTAGTTCTGTTTTCTTCGGAGCGCACTGCTTTGCGGTGCGTGTCCCGTTAAGTGTTCGTCTGTTTCTGTCTGTTTCTTCGTTGTGTTTTAAAGTTATACTTATGTTCCAGATTAATGCAAACGAGCGGCACGAAAGTTTACTTTCAATTGTCCGAGTGCAACTTATCTTATGCAAAGATAATGCAAACGAGCGGCAAGAAAGTTTACTTTCAATTGCCCGAGTGCAGCTTATCTTATGCAAAGATAGTTAAAATAACTATAGAAGCAAAGTTTGTCCAGTCTTTTTGCTGTCGGTCCGATATGTTCGACTATCATTAGTTTCTTGGTTTTTTCATAGCTTTTCCCATTTCTGTCGTTCATCGCCGCCTCTTTTCATTTCACCTCGTTCACCTGTTCCCTGTCCGCAGCCCAATCGGAGATGTTCTGCAGCGTCGTTTCGGCAAAGTTGTGCATGGCCTCACGTGTAAAGAAGGCCTGATGGTCACAATGATGTTGTTGTCAGAACGTAACGCAAACGTCAACATGCGTTAGTTTCCCTTTAGTGCCAATGCCGGGCAGCACGATTATGTTCATGTTGCTGTCATTCCATCCTAAAAGCCGTTTTTCCCATGGCAACAGCCAAAAGCCTATTTTAGCCGATAAGACGCCAATGCCAGCTCCGGCTAACACGTCGTTAAGCCAATGGCGGTTGTTATACAGGCGCATTACGGCCACACCCGTAGCCAGCGTGTATGCGCACAAGCCTGGAATGTTGCCATATTCTTTGCGTACAAGCTCAGCTCCGGTAAACGCCGTGGCTGTATGCCCTGACGGGAAAGAGTTCCTGGTGCCCGAGTCAGGTCTTTTCTCCCTTACGGTGTATTTTGTCACGTTAACCATAATGCCCATTGCCAAGTATGCCGTTGCCGTGCAGGCGATGCGTTCCCTTAGCGGATGTCGGGCTTTCATCCCAGTCAGTCCCAATCCCAGATTAGCGGCTACGGGCAGATATTGCAGGTAGTCGTCAGCCTTGCAATATTTGTCTTTTCTCCATCTTTCCATGCCGTCTTTGACGTCGTGGTTGAGCGAGTTAAACCATTCGCTGTATACTCCGGCCGTACCGATTGCTATCAATGCTGACGGAACGATTAGTTGTCTTGCCTTGAACTCACATGAATGGTCATCCGTTGACGTGCTGTCGTTCACGGCTTGATGCGCGAGTGACGAAGTGACAATGCAGGAGCATAGCATTATTCCTGTCACCTTTTTGCTTATAAGGCCAAGGCCTAATGTCAGTTCTCGCTTTAATGTCTTACTGCAGCCGTTATGTCCGTTGTTCATCTTTGCCTGTGTGTTGCCGCCTCTTTTCATTTCACCTCGTTCTTCAGTTCCCTGCCTGCAGTCCAGTCGGTGATGTTCTGCAGCGTCGTTACGGCAATGTTGTGCATGGCCTCACGTGTGAAGAAAGCCTGGTGAGACGTCACGATGACGTTGGGCATCATCAGCAGCAGGGCCAGCTTGTCGTCGTCAATCATCTTGTCGCTGCGGTCCTCGTAGAAGAAGTTCTGCTCCTCCTCGTAAACGTCGAGTCCGGCCGAGCCAATCCGTCCCGTGCGCAGGCCCTCTATCAGGTCCTCGGTGCGGATGAGTTTGCCGCGTCCAGTGTTTATTATCATCACGCCCTGTTTCATTTTGCCGATACTCTCTGCGTTGATGATGAATTTCGTGTCGTCTGTCAGCGGGCAGTGCAGCGATATTATGTCGCTCTTGGCGTAAAGCTCGTCAAGCGTTACGAGGCTTATCCTCTGCTCCTCGGCGAACAGCCTGTCGGGGTAAGGGTCGTAGGCCACTACGTTCATGCCGAAGCCCCGCAGTATTTTCACCAGCTCGCGGGCTATCTTGCCCAGGCCTATCAGGCCCGCCGTCTTGCCGTACATGTCGAAGCCCATCAGCCCTTTCAGCTTGAAGTTGCCTTCGCGCGTGCGGTAAACCGAGCGGTACACCTTCCTATTAAGGCTAAGCATGAGCGTCACGGCGTATTCGGCTACGGCGTGCGGCGAGTATGCCGGCACCCTCACTACGGGTATCCTGCCCCTTGCCGCAGTCATGTCAACATTGTTGAAGCCGGCGCAGCGCAGGGCTATCAGCCTTATTCCATACTCTGCCAGCAAGTCAATCACCTGCCTGTCGCACTCGTCGTTGACAAATATGCACACGGCGTCTTTGCCCTGCGCCAGTTGTGCCGTCCGTCGTGACAGACGGTCCTTATAGTAATGTATCTCAAGGTCAAGCCCTGCCGCTTCGTTGTCAAACGATTCGCGGTCGTATGTCTTCGCGTCGAAAAATGCTATCTTTATTGCCATACCGTTAGTTTTTAAGATTTATGCAAACTTACGATAAATCTGCGTAATAATTGTCGAAAATCGGCAGAAATGCGAATTTGGAATTGAGGATTAAGCAGTTAGAAGAAGATAGCGGAAGTTTGGTAAAGAGTTGAAAGGCGTTTCTATGCGGATTGCGGCAAGAGAACGGTTCCATATTCGTAGCCCGTCAGAAATGCAGATTTAACAGTCCCTCAATGGTTGCAAGTTAGTGTTCGGGGCAGACATAAACGGCTTGCAGTTCTCCCGTTGGTTGAAACGTCACTTTATTTTTGCCCTGATTCTGCTCAAACTCGCTTGCGTTATGCCTAAGTAAGTAGCAATACTTCCCAACGGCAGTCGCTGTAACAAATCAGGCTCTTTCTCCAATAGCTCCTTATATCGTTCAGAGGCGATGGCGGACAACATGGAAATCAGCCGTTCCTCAATGGCAAGCAGCTCCATCTCCGCATAACGCCGCCCCCAATTGGCGATGTGAATGTCTTCCGAAAACAACTCCTTCAGTTTTTTCCTTTTCAATACATATAAGACCGAATCTTCCATCAGCTCCATCGTTTCATATCCAGGCTCGTCGTTTACGTATCCTTTCATGGAAACAATTGTCGCCCCTTCCTTGCCTGCCCAAAAAGTAATTTCTTTCCCGTCCACCGAAGTGTAGGCGCGTACAATGCCTTGCTTGATGAAAAAGATGTCCTTTTCCACCTTGCCGCTTTCCAGCACCCGGAACCCTTTTGGGTATGAAACTTCCGTCAGGCATTGCCGCAACCTGTCGAGAGATGCCTCCGGCATGGCATATCTCAAGTTGATGATTTCTTTTATATCCATAAGCTCATTGCTGTTGTCGGTGTGCAAAATTATAAAATATAGGACACCGAAACGAGTATGAACTGCTGTTTTTTGTCAAATGCAAAATGCGTTTTTGCCAAATGCAAAAAGATATGATGGATTGTTTGCTTACTTTTGCGCCCGAATTTAATTAATCGTAGGTATGAATTGGATAATCTTATTGTTGGCAGGATTGTTTGAGGTGAGCCTTACATTCTGCTTAGGTAAAACGAGAGCTGCGTCAGGACTTGCGTTTTATCTGTGGGGAAGCGGCTTCTTGGCTTCCACCGTATTGAGCATGACCTTGCTTGCCAAGGCTGTGCAGACTTTGCCTTTGGGAACGGCATACGCCATTTGGACGGGCATTGGGGCGGTAGGCACGGTATTGATTGGGATATTCGTTTTCAAGGAACCGGCCACTCCCGTCCGGCTTTTCTTCCTGTTCACGCTCATCGCGTCCTTGATAGGACTGAAAGTCGTGTCATACTGAAAAGGAGGCGACAGATGAAGCATGAATTGAGGGAGAACCAAGGTGTTCCGGCACCTCTGCTGGCTCTGATGGCGGTCGCTACCGGACTTTCCGTCGCCAACTGCTACTACAACCAACCTTTGTTGGGCAGCATGGCAAAGGATTTTGCGGTAAGCGACTTTTCTGCCAGCATGGTGGCGACATTGACCCAAATAGGTTATGTGGCCGGACTTGTATTCGTCATTCCGCTTGGTGATTTGGTTTCACGAAAGAAGCTGATATTAGCCAATTATATCGCTTCAGCGTGCGCCTTGCTTGCCATAGCCCTTGCCCCGAACGTTTATTGTGTGTGGGGCGCCTCCTTGCTTGCCGGAGCATCTTCGGTCATGCCGCAATTTTTCATCCCGCTGGTGTCTTATCATTCAGCACCTGCACATAAGGTACGCAACGTTGGGATTATACAATCCTGCCTGCTCATAGGTATTCTTGGTTCACGGGTGTTCAGTGGCTTTCTCGCTGATGTATGTGGATGGCGTTCCGTCTATTTCGTGGCTTGTGTGTTTATGCTCGGGTGCTTTCTGATGATTTACAAGATGCTGCCCGTGCTTTCCGTCCGTTCTCAAGAAACTTATGCAGGGCTGATGAAATCATTGTTGCGTCTGTTCTCCCAATACCCCTACTTGCGTATCGCTTCATTAAGGGCGGCATTGGCTTACGGCTCGTTCTTCGCTTTGTGGAGTTGCCTTGCTTTCAGAATGAAGCAAGAACCTTTCTTCGCAAGCGACGACATTATCGGGGCGCTCGGTTTGTGCGGATTGGCAGGGGCGTCCACGGTTGTATTCATTAGTGGCTATATCCAAAAATACGGTGCAAAGTTCTTCTCTATTGTCGGAGGATGCGTAATATTGGTTGCGTGGCTGTTGGCGTTTTGGGGGAATGACAGCTATCTGTGGATGATAATTGCCATCCTTTTAATTGATGCAGGAATGCAATGCATTCATTTGTCAAATCAGACCAGCGTGGTAGCCATTGATACATCCGCCATCAACCGTGTCAATACCGTTTATATGACAATTTACTTCTTGGGTGGTTCTGCCGGTACATTCGTGTCAGGTCTGTTTTGGCAACATTACGGATGGGCAGGCGTGGCAGGTGTAGGAGTTGTTTTTACCATGGCTTCCTTGCTTGTCAATTGCATCAAGCTGAGGACGGCATAATCTTCTAACTCTCTTGATTTCAAAGAGGTATATCCCTTATGCGAACTTACAGGAAATCTGTGTAACAGCCGAATAATCCGGGTTAGCCTGCTTCTTTACCTCGGCTGATTTTCGATTTTGCTTTGGCCTGCGTCCGGGCGATTTCTGAAAGGCCGTCTTTTGGCTTCTAAAAGGCGGCCTTTTAAACGACAAAAGGCCACCTTTCGCAGCGTGAAAGGTGACCTTTTGCAGAGTGTGTGGTTTTCTTCTATGAGCAAGTGCGTTTCCGCCGGCTGCGCCGTATGTACCAGACGCATATCAGGAGTGACACCAGCGTCGACAGCGGCGGGGCGAAGCCCATCCACGTAAGCGACCCGTCGTCGACGTGGCTGAACGCCCACGACAGCGGTATGCGGAACAAGAAGGTGGCTATCATGCTGTGCACCATCGGGAACCAAGAGTTGCCCTGTCCGCTGAAATATGAGTTGAAGCAGAACACGAAACTCACCATCACGCAGTCAATGCTGTAGCCGCGCAGGTAGGTGGCTCCCATCGCCACTACCGCCTCGTCAGTTGTGAATATGCCGGTGAGCGTTTCGGGCAGGAACTGCGAGTACAGACACACCGCCAGTCCGAAGGCCAGTGCCATGCCTATGCCCGAGCGCAGGCATTTCGCCATGCGCTCCGTCTGCGCGGCTCCGTAGTTCTGCGCCGTCATGGCGGCCACCGCCGACGATATCGCCACGGGCGGAAGCATGGCGAAGACGATGATCTTCTCTACCACGCCGAGCGCTGCTGACGGCACCACGCCCATGCGGTTTACTATCACGGTTATCAGCAGGAACGACACGTTTATCAGCGCGTCCTGCAGCGCTATGGGCGCGCCCAACTTCAGCACACGCCTTGACAGTGCTCCGTTAAGGCGTATGTCGTGCCTCGTGAAGGCGAAGCTGAACCCGCGCCTGCGCATGAACCACAGCGCCGCGCCGAAGCTTATGCCCTGCGCCGCCACGGTGGCAATGGCCGCTCCGGCGGCCCGCAGTCCGCATGCGCCTACGAGCACGAAGTCGGCTGCGACGTTTATCACGCACGCCAGGGCCACGAAGTATAGCGGCGTCTGCGAGTCGCCCAGGCCGCGCAGTATGCCGCACACCACGTTGTAGCCGATGATGAAGGGTATGCCCAGCGAGCATATCAGCAGATAGTGGCGCGTGTCGGCCATGGCCTCGGGCGGCGTGTTCATCGCCACGGCTATCGGCGTGTGCAGCAGGGTGGCCGCCACGGTCAGCACTATGCCCACTATGGCGAACAGCCATACTGACGACCCGATGACCGCGGCCAGCTCCTTGTCGTCGTGGGCGCCCTTCGATATGCCTATGAGTATCGTTATTCCGGCCGTCAGGCCGAGTATTATTCCCGTGGCGGTCTGCATCACCTGGCTGCCTATGGCCACTCCGGCCACGCTCGCCGCGTCGTCAAACTGGCCCACGACGAACAGGTCCGCCCCGCCGTAGAGCGCCTGCAGGACGTTAGCCAGCAGGTAAGGCATGGCAAACTTCAGCAGCACCCTGGGCACGCTTCCTTTAGTAAGGTCGAGTTCTTTCATACGTGTGGTTCACTATTTTCAAGCAGTCTGTAATAATAAAAATGCCGGATAAAATGATTGGTTGCGTCCCTTCATCTTATCCGGCATTGCCGGTAGCGCCTTCGTGCGCCGACAGCCGTAGGGCTGTCTTCAGGCTTTATTGTTCTTGGTGTATTCCTTATACCAGTTGTAGAAGTTTGTAAGGCCTTCCTCAATCGATACCGACGGCCGGTAGCCGAAGTCGCGCTGCAGGCGCGACGTGTCGGCGTATGTGCAGTAGACGTCGCCCGGCTGCATGCCCGTCATCTCCATGTCGGCCTTGCGTCCCGTTATCTTCTCTATCGTCCTGATGAAGTCCAGCAGGTTCACCGGCGACGAGTGGCCAATGTTGTACACCCTGTGGGGCACCTCGTCGGCAGACGGATGTTCAAGCAGCAGCATTATTCCGTTCACAATGTCGTCGATGTAGGTGAAGTCGCGCTGCATGTCGCCGTGGTTGAACACGCGTATGCGCTTGCCTTCCATCACGGCCTTCATGAAGAGAAACGGAGCCATGTCGGGGCGTCCCCACGGGCCGTACACGGTGAAGAAGCGCAGGCCCGTGGCCGGTATTCCGTACAGGCGGCTGTACGCGTGGGCCATAAGCTCGTCTGATTTCTTTGTCGCGGCATACAGGCTTACGGGGCTGTCGGTCATGTCGCCTTCGCTGTAAGGCACGTGCTTGTTCATGCCGTACACGCTGCTCGAGCTTGCGTAGATCAAGTGTTTCACCTTATGGTGGCGGCAGCCCTCAAGTATGTTCAGGAAGCCGAGCACGTTGCTCTCTACGTAAGAGTAGGGGTTCTCTATCGAGTAGCGCACGCCTGCCTGTCCGGCAAGGTTGATTACGATGTCGGGCTGCTCGTCGGCGAACAGCCTGTCAATGCCTTGGCGGTCGGCAAGGTCCGCCTTTATGAACCTGTAGGCCGGCGTCTTGACGCTTGTCGCGGCCGTGTTGTCACGCACGTCGGCCTCAAGTATGCCGGCGTCGGCCAGTCGCGCGTACTTCAGCGAGGTGTCATAGTAGGTGTTGATGTTGTCCATTCCTATCACCTCGTGTCCCTTCGCGAGCAGTGCTTTCACCACGGCCGAGCCTATGAAGCCGGCCGCTCCCGTTACTAAAACTTTCATCTTATTGCAGTTTATGTGTTTTTTCGTTCAGAATGTCGGCCTCTTTCTAATCCTGCCTCACGTCCGTCTGCTGTTCAAGCGCCTTCTTCTCGTTCTTTAGTATGCACAGGTTCCTTACGTATGACACCACTCCGAACGACTGGCCTACTATCAGCACTGGGTCAAGACGGATGCAGCCGTAGGTCACAATCGACAGCGAACCGATCAGGCTTATTATCCAGAAACCGGCCGGCAGCTGCGACTCGCCCTTGTGGTTGGAGTATATCCATTGGTAGACGAAGCGCAGCGTGAACAGCACCTGGCCCGCCGAGCCGAACAGCAGCAGCCATAGCGGCACGTCGTCGTTGCGCAAGAAGCGGGCTGCAAACTCGCCCGCGTTGCCCATCACGAAGCCTATCGCCACTACGGGCGTCAGCAGCAGCACAGCGCGCAGCGGCCAGAAGATGTGGCGCCACACGTCTTTCATGTTAAGGTTCCACAGGTAGATGTAGTATGAAATGAACTGGCCGAG
Organism: uncultured Prevotella sp.; assembly: GCA_944321295.1. Taxonomy (GTDB): domain Bacteria; phylum Bacteroidota; class Bacteroidia; order Bacteroidales; family Bacteroidaceae; genus Prevotella. The sequence goes on along the minus strand of CALUKU010000016.1, from coordinate 6,817 downwards.
CACTATGGCGAAGTCGTCGCGCAGCCAGCCGTACAAGCAGAGCAGGTACGCCCCGGCAAGGCTGAGCACCCAGAAGATTGACGGCGACAGCACGTGGCGCGCCCTCTCAGACAGTATCCACTGCACCAATATGCGCGCCGAGAAGAACCCCTGCGCAAGGAAACCTATCGCCAAGACGGCTATGTGATTGTTCATTTCTTGTCCGTATGATGTGTGTTGCGCTTATTTTTGTATGAAGTTGGTTTGTGCCACGGTGTAGTTGATGTAGCGTTTCCTCATCCACCGGTATGCGAAGCAGTCAACGAAGGGCGCTACGAGGCGGTTCCACAGGTGGTATTTCGACACGCCCGCCGTGCGCGGGAAGTGCCTTACGGGCACCTGCTTCACCCTTCCGTGCTGCAACTGAATGAGCGCCGGCAGGAAGCGGTGCATGCCCGTGAAGAACGGTATGCGCTTGGCGTAGTCGGTGTGCATCACCTTCAGCGGGCAGCCGGTGTCCTGCACGCCGTCGTTGGTCATCATGCGGCGGAATCCGTTGGCTATTTTCGACTGCAGTTTCTTAAAGCCCGAGTCTTTTCTGTTGGCCCTTATGCCCATCACCAGCTCGTAGTCGTTGATGTCGGCCAGCAGCAGGTTGAAGTCTTCGGGCGCCGTCTGCAGGTCGGCGTCGATGTATCCTACGTATGGCGATGCGGCCGCGTCAATGCCGGCTTTCATCGCGGCGCTCAGTCCGCCGTTGTTAAGCAGTGACAAGTAGAAGAAGTCTTCGTGCGCGTCGCACACGCTCTTTATGCGTCGGAAGCTGTCGTCTGTCGAGCCGTCGTTGACGAACAGCACGCACGCCTTAACGAGCGATTTGGGCAGGAAGCCTCCCAAGCGTTCCTCGAGGGCGCTGATGTTGTCTTCTTCGTTGTAAACTGGCACTATTATTGTCAGTTGATATTCGGATGTCTTGTTCATTGTTGTGAATGTTATGTGCCTGTCTTTCGCCGGCGCAGGCCTCCCTGGGCCTGCTGCCTTGCATTGTTTTGCTTGATGTTGTTGATTGCCGTGAATGGCCGTTGTCTTTCGGCCGTTGCCGTTATTTCAGCACAATGACGGCGTATTTGCCTACGGTGTAGGTCTTGCAGCCCTTGAATGTCGAGGCGTCGCGCGTGCGGGTCATCAGCACTTTCGTGCGTCCGGCTTCGGCCTTGGGCGTTTCTTCTTTCGGTATTATCTCAACGTCGCGGTGCAGGTAGACGTCCATGTTCTCCGACCGCTTAATGTTCCACGTGCAGAAATCGGTCGTTCCCGTCGCCTGGCTAACTTTGAGCGCCTTTTCGCACAGCGCCCCGTAGCCTATCTGCTCTTTGACCTGGGGCAGCGCCCAACCGCCGGCGAACACTGCTGCCAGCATGCCTACGGCTATCGTGCGCACGGCCTTGTCGGCTCCGCCGCGCTTTCCGTACAGGCTGATTATGGCGTAAATGCCGCTTGCCGACAGTATTGCGGCGGCCGCGTAGAAGGCTGGCAGCCCCAGCCAGCTTGTGTCTTTGCCGTTGGCAATTACGGCCAGGGCCGGCAGCGACGCGGCTATGGCGGCCGAGGGGATGGCTATCGTCAGCTTGAGCCACTTAGTGCGGCTGAACGCGGGCATGAACATCATGCCCGTGTAGACCATGAACGGGAAGGCCGGCAGCAGGTAGATGTGCACCTTTGAACTGATGCATGACAGCATGACGAACGTCGTCAGCATGATTGTTACGAAGAACTGCTGCAGGTCTGTCGTTATAAGCTTCTTGCAGGCGGCAGCCACGATTAGGCCGATGACCGCGAGCGACCACGGCGCTATGGAGTACCAGACGGATATGGCGTAAAAGTAGAACGGGCGTTCGTGGTGGAACGCGTTGACGGCGCGGTCAAGAGTCTGATGGAAGAGCAGGTTGTCAAGATATTCGTTGCCGCCCTCGGCGTAGACCGCTCCGAACCATCCGGCGCACAGCACTATCAGTATGGCCCACGTGCGCCAGCCCCAATAACGGCCGAACTGCCGCAGGCGCCTTTTATAAATAAGGAATACCGTAGGCGCCAACAGCGGCACCAGTATGCCGATAGGGCCTTTGCTGAACACGGCCATGAATACGTATATAGGGAAAAGCCACTTCTCCCTTGCGGCCGCCTCCGCGCTGACGGCTGCTCCCGCCATGCCGCCTGCCACGCCGCAGGCTGCCGTCCTTGCGTTCTCCGGTTGAGCGGAGTACAGCCTGAAGAACGACCTTAGGGCCAGGACGATGAACATGCACATGAGCATGTCCATCCTGAGCGTCACCGCCATGCCCACGAACAATGCGCACGTAAGCAGCATGAGGCGCGCCGTAGCGTGTCCCTCGCTGTTGAGCGAGCGGCCGGTCCATCTGTCCATGACGTGCACCGTAACCAGTGCGGGCACCAATGAGAATAACGATAGGAACCACATCTGGTGTGAACCGAACAGCCATTTGCCCAGCATTACGAACCACAGGTAGAGCGGGGGCTTGTCGGCGTAGGGCACGCCGTGGTTGGTGAAAGTGAAGAATGTGTTGTTGCGTAGGGCTTCGTCTGCTATACTGAGGTAGCGCAACTCGTTGTCGGGCGTGAAGTCGCGCAGCAGTAGCACGGGCAAAAGGGCTACGCACAATCCTATATAAACTGCGTATGTATTTTTTCCTTTTATCATAGGTTGTGCCGATGATATGTTTTTAACGGCTGCAAAGGTAGTTATTTTTTATGATAATATAAAGATTTTTTCTCCTTTGCTGCTTCTTTTAGGTAATAATTGCAGACGTTTCCGTGGGTGCTGTTTGGCGGCCGTGATTGCAATAGGCGGCATTTCACGGTGCGAAAGGTTACCTTTCGGCTTCCAATATGCCGCCTTTTACGCTGCAAAAGGCGGCGTATTGTATCTTGTTGGCTGTCAGTGCGTTGCGAGGGATGTGTGAGGTGCGGCCCGTGATGGCGGCGGAATGGGCAAAAAATAAGGGCCGCCCAGTTAATGGGCGGCCCTAAGTTGTAACTCTAAATTGGGAATTAGCCTAAGCTAATAGCCTCTGACGGGCATACGTCCGCACATGTTCCGCACTCTGTGCACATGTCAGGATTGATTGAATACTTTTCGCCTTCAGAGATTGCTCCTGCCGGACACTCGTCGATACATGTACCGCATGCGATACAATCGTCACCAATTACGTAAGCCATAATAATCTGTTTTATGTTAATTAATAATGTTTTGTACCTAAATTTGTACCTTGCAAAGGTAATATATTTATCCTTAATACCTACTATTAGGTATCTGTTTTTAGATTGTTTAACGTTTGCGCGGCTGATATTGCATAAAAAAGAGGGTGTATCAAAATTAAGAAGTTAGCAGGAGTTAACGGGAGTTAGGCTCGCTATGCTCGCCCAGAGTTAACTGACAATAGCTTAAGTTACAGCAACTTGGCATTTGTCAGTTAACTCCCGATAACTCCGACGCGAAGCGTCTAACTCCTGTTTACTACATTTTGATACACCCTCTTTGCCGTATTGTTTTGTGGTTCGCTCCTCTTAGTGACCGTTGCGGCGGTCGGTTTTAGCCTGATTTCAGGTCGGCGGGGCAGGCGCGGGCCGCTTATTCAAAATAGAATGACAGCACAATCATCTTGCTGCGCGTGTCGTTTACCGACTTGGCGTACATAATCATGTTGTCGTCCCTGAGCTGGTCGGGGTGCTTCTTGTCGAGGCTGTTTATCAGGCTGTAGCAGAATTTCAGCTCCGGGCGCAGTTTGAAGAACGGCAGGTAGATGTCGCATCCGAGGCCGATTTCGAGGAATATGTCGTAAGGCTTCAGCTTCAGGTAGTCGTTGTCGCCGCCCGAAAGGTTAATCATCGGGTCGAGTCCGGCCATGAGATAAGGGCGCGCGTTGTCGAGCCTGGGGGCGCTGAAGATGATGTTGAGCGGCACGCCGATGTACACCGTCTTCATGTCTTGTTTCTGCGTGATGGGCTGGCCGTTCTCCATTTTGTCCGTGTGGTTGTAGAAGGTGATGTGGCGGTTGCCGAAATACATCGTCGGCGCCACGCGGAAGGCGAAGTGGTTGCTAAGGCGCAGCTCGCCGAGCACGCCCACGTTGAACCCCATGTCCCATCGGTCTTGGTCGCAGGTGATGATTTTCTCGCTCTGGGTGCCGTCGTCGTTCATAATCATCTGCGGGCCGATATTGGTGAACTCCATGTCCTGGTAGTGCATGCCGACGACTACGCCCAGGTGGAACGGGCGCAGGTCTGTGTACGGCCTGTTCTGCACGGCGTTGCCTTGCGCGCGGACAGCCAGCGCGGTGGCCAATAAGATTATTATCGAAAACAGTCTGCTCATTATTTGATATAACGGAGCAATGGGTATAATATTTTGTGATTATACAAAATAAGTGGCCTTTCCGGGCTTTGTCGTGAGCGTCACTTTCGCGTCACGTCGATGGTTATCTTGCCGACGTATATGCCGTGCTTGCCGTTCTGGTCGTTGGGCACGGCCTTGCCGTCAAGGTTGGTCTTGTATTCAAGCTGTTCGAAGTAAGAGTGTGAGTGGCCGCCAAGCACGATGTCAATGTTGCGTGTCTGTTCCATCATCTCGGTGTCGTCAGTCCCGAGGATGTCCCATCCGAGGTGTGAAAGGCATATCACGATGTCGCATTTCTCTTGTTCTTTCAGCAACTTCGCCGTTCTGTTGGCCGCCTCTACGGGGTCGTTATAGGTCACGCCGGCGCATGTCTTTGCCAGCACTAAGCCGTCAAGCTTTGGCGAAAGGCCGAATATTCCTATTTTCAGTCCGTTCCTTTTGAGTGTAGTGTAAGGCTTTACGATACCTTCAAGCGCGGTTCCCGTAAAGTCGTAATTGGCGCAGACTATGGGGAATTCGGCCTTGCTGAACAGCCGTGCCATGTTCTCCACGCCGAAGTCGAACTCGTGGTTGCCTATCGTTGCGGCGTCGTAGCCCATCATGTTCATCAGTCCTATCTCCACGTCGCCTTTGTATAAGGTGTAATAAGGAGAGCCCTGTGAGAAGTCGCCGCTGTCGAGCAGCAGCAGGTTCGGGTGCTTGATGCGTTCCCGCCTTATCATTTCGGCCCTGCGCATAAAGCCGCCTCGGCCGGCCAGCAGCGTGTCGGCAAGGTTCGGGTTCAGTGGGAAAATGCAGCTGTGAGTGTCGTTCGTGTGCAGTATCACGAGCTGTTTGGCGCGTGCCGAGGCGCCGGTCAGCATGACGGCGGCCATTATCAGCGTTATGAAAAGTCGTTTCATCAGTCTTCAGTTTTTATCCTTCCTTCAATGCGTGAACCAACGCTTTCGCCCTGCGACATCTTCTCTTGCATGTATCTCATTATGATGAAGCGCACGTTGTTGTCTTTGCTTTGGGGCGAGTTCAAGTCGGTAGAGTTCTTAAATGCCGTCATGTTGTCGTTGCCTTGGGCTACGTAGTCGAGCGTGGCGATGCGGTATTGCGCGTCGGGGGCAATCGCCCTGCCGCCCACCTTGGCCGATTTCAGCTTGCCGTCCTTGGTTATCACCAGCTCCACTTCATGGCTTACGCCTTCTCCGCCTACGGCCGCAATCTGGCCGAACAGCTCTGTCACGTCGCGTCCCGTAAGCGTTACGAAGCAAATCTTGTTCTCGAACGGGGCCACGTCGAGCACGTCGCCGTAGGTAACGTCACCCTTGGCGAACGCCGAACGTATGCCACCTATATTATATATTGCGAAGTCCGGCCGCTCGCCGTAGTCCTTACCACACCACACCAGGATGTCGGCCAGCAGGTTTGACAGGTTGCTTTCGGGCCTGTCGGCATACATGTATTCTGATGTCCTGCCTACAACGGGGCTCATAATGCTGTCAACCTGCCTTTTATAAGGCTTGATGAATTGGGCTAAATCTTTGTCGGCTGCGGTGTCGAAGGTGCTGTCGATGAGGATGCGCGACCTCTGGAAGCCCGTGATTTTATAACCCGACGAGCATGACGCCGCCATCAGTGCGGCGGACAATAGTCCGCAGTAAATCAATCTTTTACACATATTTTTTGCCTGAAAAACCATGCAAAGGTAGCCAAAAAGGTAAATCGGGCAAAGAAAAACGTAAAAAAATAAGGTTACGTTTGGCCGACAAACGGAAAATGACTAACTTTGCACCGTTTTCCGCGTAATCGCTGACAGGAAGAAGAGTTGCCTCGTTATGTTACGTTGGAACAATGGACAAATTTAATTATCAAGTACAAATGGATTTAATTAAAGTTGCTGAAGAAGCATTTGCAACCGGCAAGAAGTTCCCTGAGTTCAAGTCAGGTGACACCGTAACTGTCGCTTACAAAATCATTGAAGGCTCAAAAGAGCGTATCCAGCTTTATCGTGGTGTAGTTATTAAGATATGCGGCCACGGTGACAAGAAGCGCTTCACTGTTCGCAAGATGTCAGGAACTGTCGGCGTAGAGCGTATCTTCCCGATGGAATCTCCTAACATTGACAGCATTGAGGTGAACAAACATGGTAAGGTTCGCCGTGCTAAGCTGTATTACCTTCGCAAGCTTACGGGTAAGAAGGCCCGCATCGCTGAGAAGAAGGTTGTCGCTAAGAAAGAGGACTAAATCTTTGAGAAAGGCAATAACGAAGAGCGGACAGCGTCGTATGACGTGTCCGCTCTTCGTTTGTTTTTATGCTTGCTTCCATGCCTTAGGCGCGCCATGGAGGCTTGCTTTTTGGGGCAGTAGAAATTCAGTGGGGATTTATTTTTCAAAATCCCTAATAATTCCGACCTTTGCTTTATGGAAAAGAAT
>CALUKU010000015.1 GCA_944321295.1 uncultured Prevotella sp. | reverse complement strand
CGGGCGTTGATGCGGAAATACGAGCTAAGCTCCATCGGGCTGCGCACGCCCTTGGGTATGTAGACGAACGAGCCGTCACTGAACACGGCGCTGTTCAACGCGGCGAAGAAGTTGTCGCGGTAAGGCACAACCGTGCCCAGATACTCGCGCACGAGGTCGGGATGGTTCTTTATGGCGTCGCCGATGGAGCAGAAGATAATGCCCATCTCGGCCAGCTTCTCCTTGTAGGTGGTCTTCACCGACACCGAGTCCATGATGGCGTCGACGGCCGTCTGTCCGCTCAGAATGAGGCGCTCCTCAAGCGGAATACCCAGCTTGTCGAACGTCTTCATCAGCTCCGGGTCAATCTCCTTCTTGCCCTCGTCCTTCTTCTTTGCCAAGGGGTCGGCATAGTAAGAGATGGCCTGATAGTCGATGTCGGGCACGTTGACGTGCCCCCACGTCGGCTGCTCCAGCGTCTGCCAGTAGCGGAAGGCCTTCAGGCGGAAGTCGAGCATCCACTCCGGCTCGCCCTTCTTCTGCGATATGAGGCGCACTGTCGTCTCATTAAGGCCCGTGTCGATTATGTCCGTATGCACGTCGGTGGTGAAGCCGAACTCATATTTCTGCTCGGCCACCTGGCGCACAAACTCGTTTTTATTGTTGTTTGTCGTTTCCATTTTCTTTTTCCGTGCTTGGCGGCACGCGTTTGGCGTACACGTCCTGCAAGTCTGCAAAGATAATGAATAATAAGAACGGAAGCAAAAATCAGGGTATAAAAAAACTAAAACCTGCGGCGGGAGCGTATTCAGCCCCGGCGCAGGTTAATCTTTACATGGGTTCGGTATAAGGCTTCTTACAATGTAAAACGTGTCCTTTTACATTGCAAGAAGCGGCAAACGGGGATGCGAAAAGCGGCATTTTACAAACCGAAAATGATTTTCATTGACGGTTTTAACGTCACGATGTCACATCCTGCGTAAAGCGTTAAGAACCACGGCGTTACGTGGTGACATTATGAAGCGGACACAACATCACGACCGTCACGCTTATCTTCATTCATTCTTACATTGCCACCTTGACGGCCTTGCCGCCAGCCTTTACTATATACGCGCCGCGCGCGGGAACGGCTATCGTAGCGCCGCCGTCTGCAGTCGCTGCGGCAACCTTTGCGCCCGACATGTCGTAAACGCCCACTTCGCCCTCGGCGCCTTCAACGGTGATTACGCCGTCGGCAGCCTTAACCGTAAAGCCGGCGCCGGCCTCAACATTGGATATACCCGTAGGCGTGTACTCTACTATCGTGCCGAAGTCCTTCCAGCCCGACGCGCTCTTATACGCACCGGCTGACCCTTCGGGCACGCGGAGCGTTGCGTTCTCGAGCGGCACGTCGTAAAATACATAATCGCCGATAGATGGAGGAGTCGCACCGAGCATTGTCACGGTCTTCAGGTTCGGGCACGATTGGAACATATTTGACGCAATAGACGTAACTCCGCCGCCGATGGTCACTTCTTCCAAATCAGAACATAAAAGGAACATGCTTTGGCTTGTCACCGCGCAGTTTACCACCGCGCTTTTCATCAGACCGCACACACTGAACGCGCCCATTTCAACCGTAGTTACAGATTCCGGTATGACGACTGACGTCAGACCGCTGCCCATGAAAGCCAAATCACCTATCGACGTCAGCGTGTTCGGCAATTCTATGCTGCTGAGACTTTCGCAATACTGAAATGCTGAATAACCTATCGTTTCTACAGAGCCGCCGAGGTCGATGCTTGTCAGGTTGCCGCAATTGTAAAAAGCTCCGTAGCCGATGGCCGTCACCGTGCTTGGCAACTTCACGCTTGTAAACTGACTATCATCCAACGCCATGTCGCCAATGGCGGTCACGGTGTAAGTCTTGCCGTCGGCCGTCACTTGCTCGGGAATAGCCACGTCGCCCGTCAGCCCTGACGTTTCAGCAACCTCGCAGGTCATGTCGGCCTCCGACGTCACGTTGTAATTGATGTTGTCGACCGTAAAGTCTTGCGCCGAGGCGCCCATGCCGAGCAGCAGTCCTGCCGCCAGCAATACGTTCTTTAAGTAAACTTGTTTTATAATTCTATGGTTTTTAAAGGTATGTCAAATTCGGGAACATCGCTCTTGCAGGGGCACAACCAGCTTTCGCCGGCCTTTGGCCCATCATGTCCCTGCAAGAGCGGACATTCCCGGTTAATCAATCAATGACCGCCGCCGTGCCGTCATTTGTCGAAATACGTGTAGCTATACTCGTTCTTGGCACCCGTCGGCATGGTCGAAACCATTGTATGTATCTTGTTGTTGTCCCAGAAGGTATAGGTTATGTCGTAAACTTCCACATCGTTATAATCGGGGTCTTCGCCGCCGTAATCGCTGTAAGAGCGGTAAGTGCACTTGGTTGGCAGGAATGCGCTGGCGTTGCCCATGAAGCCCGAGAAGGCCAGGCAGTAGAGTATCGGGCTATAGACCGACACGCCCTGGGCCAGCTGCGGCGTCATCACTGCACGACGTAAACAGCGGGGCGCACGCAAGCGCGCCCATGAGGAACGCGGATTTGCATAAACTCTTGATCATCATTTCACTTGCTTGATTTATTGCACATGCTCCCTATGCGCGGTAAACAAATCATTGGTTAGGACGAAAAGGAACATAAAACAAAAAAGCATGGGAACTTTACCTGTCGCCCGTCCCACCACTCCAAGGCTCTGGCATTGCCCTTTCCGTCAGGACGAGCAACGCCGAAGCCCACGCCGATACGTATGTAGCCGTGCGCCCAGAGGCCGCCATCGGTGATGATGGCGCGCCTCCCGCGCGGTATGCATTACATATCCACACTGGGCATCTACCGTTGCCTTGTCTTTGACGGAAAATCGAACTGCCAGATTCGGAATGGTCAAGAACAAGGCGTTAACATAGTAAACGCCTTCCGTAAAATGTCCGCCGCTTGCCCTCCGCCCTCTTTGGGCTTCGGCTCATGCAGCATTGCAAGGTAAGAAAATTCAACCATCCAACAAACTTTAACAATGAAAAACATTAACATTTATACAAGAAAAGCCACGAATATATAAGCCCGCATGCCGCAACATCGTTTTTACGCACGTTTTATTTTGCCAAGAATGGCGTTTGCGCTATCTTTGCAGATATCTTTGCATAAGATAAAGCCGCACTCGGGAAACTGAAAGCAAGCTTTCTTTTCCGCTCGTTTGCGCTATCTTTGCATAAGATATGCCGCATAATATAAACATCAACCTTAACCCTGAAACACATGCCTGAACTAAGCCTCACCACATTTTTCAACGGCGCCTCGACGGCCTACTTCGCCATTAACGCCTTCAACCTGCTGGCCAGACCGAAGCCCACAAGGCTGCAGAAGCTGCTCGGCGCCGTGTGCGTCTACTGGACGCTGGCCACGGCAAAGGACATGCTGCTGCTCGTGCCGGGAGGCTACACGCAGCGGATGTTGGACGCCGTGCTGATTGCCGACGGGTGGAGCGCCGTGACTTTCGCGTGCGTATTGTTCGAACTTGCCATGCCGGGGTGGGTGACGTGGCGGCGCACGGCCCTGCTGGCGCTGCCCTTCGCAGCCTTCACGGCCGTCTACGCGCTGGCGCCGTGCGCCGCCGTGGCCTCGGCCTACATGGCGTTCCTGGCGGTGTTCGGGCTGGCGGTGCTGCTGGCGGGATATTTCAAGGCGGCCGTCTACATGAGTTACATCTACGAAAACTTCTCCGACGTGGAGCGCATGGACATATCGTGGCTGAAGTCGGTCTACGTGGCCGACTTCGTCTATATGTCGCTCTGGGTGATTGTGTCGCTGGTGAACGTGCCGGCTGCCGACTCGCTTATTTACGTAGCAGGCATCGTGTTGTGGCAGATAACGCTGCACTATTGCGCCGACATGAAGCCCGTGAGGCCCGAGTCTTACGCCGAAACGGGCACGGGCGACATTGCCGGCGACGAGCCTGAGTATGCCTTCGCCGTACAGATGGAGGCCATCGTGGAGAACGAGGAGCTTTACCTCGACCCGAAGCTGTCGCTCAACCAACTGGCCGAAAGGCTCGGAACCAACCGCACCTATCTTAGCAAATACTTCAACAACGTGAAGGGTACGACGTTCTACGACTACGTCAACGCCCTGCGCATACACAAAAAGAGCGTACCCTTGATGCAAGAGCACCCCGAGTACGCCTTTGATTACATAGCCCGGCAGAGCGGCTTCAACTCGCTGTCGACCTTCCAGCGCGCCTTCCGCAAGTACACGGGCACGACGCCGGGCAAATTTATCGGAATTAAATGTAAAGGGGATTAGGCGCTTGCGGGCCTTAATCCCTAACAAATAACCAACATCACTGCGGCTGCACGTCCCACTGCACGGGCACGTCCTTGAAGGTTATCATGCCGCGGTTCTGCGCGTTGATATGGCAGCCCAGCCTTATCTGCTGCAGCGTCTTGGCCGTCTTCTTAACGTCGGGGAACTGCTCCTCCTTGCCGTCCAAGGCCACTTTCACCGCAACACCCTCCACCACGTCCTTCGGGAACTGCCCGAAGGCGGTTGTTACGTAGGCGTTGCCGTCCTGGTCGACGGCCATCGTCTTGGCGCCGTTAATCTCGCCGCCGAAAAGTATGCGCGACTCGTTGGCCTTCATCGTGACCTTCAGCACGAGATACACCGTGCCGTAATTGGCCGACGTGCTCTTGCCGTAAGCGCCCACAAGCTCTATGTCGGCAGCGTCAGAGAATGGGTTCTGCATCGTTCCGCCCGACGGTATCGCCACCGAGGCCGCCGCCTGCCCGGCCTGCCCCTCGGCTTCGGTCTTGCCGGTAACGTTCTCTATGGCCTGCTTGGCCTTCTTAAGCAGGTTGCCCAATTGCGCATTGGCCGGCACCTGTCCGGCGAACGCCATCGCCGCGCACACGATGAGCGTCTTAACTGCATGCTTCATATCGTTCATGTTTTTTAAGGTTAATACTTACTTGCCAGCGTCCACGCGCCAGTCGCCCTTGTCGTCCTTGCAGAGCTTGATGTTGTCGTCCTTCTCCTCGCCGTTGCCGTAGACGATCTTCATGCCCACCTCGGCCGTCTTGCCGTCGGCGGCAATGGTTTCAGAAGTAATCTCGTAGCTCTTAATGCCGCCCATCTTGGCCAGCGTCGTGGCGGCCTTCGACTGCACCATGCCCGTCACGGCCTGCTTCTTTGCCTCAAGGTCTTCGCCCTCGTCGGCCGTGAGAAGCATTAGGTCAACGTAGCCCTCGTAGTCATTGTTCTGGATGCACTTCACGGCCTTTTCAGCCACGTCCTTGGGCGAATTGCCGCCCCCGCACGAAGCCGCCACGAGCATTAAAGCCACGACGGCCACAAATCCGATAATCTTCTTCATAACTTTTGTTTTTTATATGTTAATGATTTGGTTGGTAACAATCAGCCCCTAAAACGCCGCCACGAGCCTCAACACGGGCGAACGGCAGAAGTCTGAGGGCAGGATGACGTCCCTGAAGCTAAGCCCGGGCAGACTGACGTCGTGGCGCGGACCGGGAGCCACGCTCACCCCGGCCGACAGATATGCCGCCTCTACAAGCTCGCAGCAATACATCCTGACGGTGTCGGCGGCGTCGTAGTCATGGTCGAACAGCGTTCCGCGGCGGTACACCTCGACGGCCTTGGCCGCCGCCCGCCGCGCCACCGAGTCGCGGGCGCAGCGCAACACGCAGCCGCTGCTGGCACGGCCGCCGTCAAAATACTCGGCCGCAGGCTCCATCTTCACCCTGTCGGGGTCGCCCTCGTAGTCGGGTTCGCCGGGCACGGCGTGCACCACCATCATCACCCCGGCCGAATCAACCACTATGCCTACGTGCGAATAGTCGCCTCCGTCGGCCACGAGCACGGCCCTACTGGCCATCCCTCCGCCGCGGCGCAGCACCACGTCGCCCGCCCGCAGCTCTACGCCGTCGGGCAATATGGTCGTAGGCCGGACGCCGCCGCCGCAACCGAAGACGGCCGTCGACGCCGCCAACACAGCGGCGGACAAAAGCCGATGCCACATGGTCTGCCTGTTTCGCACAACGCAAATATACTGAATTATCGCCCGTCAGCCCGCACTTTTGCGCCGCGGCAAATGTCAAATGGTAAAAAGCAACGGTCAATCCGTCAAAAAACCGCACTTTTAACGTATGTTCGATATAAGAGAACAACCACCGTAGGGACATAATTCATTATGTCCGCACGCCGCGAAGAGGCGTATTCAGTTGACTTTGCACATAAAAACGTTCTTTACAGAACGTGCGGACATAATGAATTATGTCCCTACCCTGTTGTTTAAAATATTTACAAGTAAATAAGCCTTAACCGAACTGACGCACTTTTAACGACATTCAACCCGATTAGGCCTGAAGTATGACGGTTTTGGAAAAGCTATGCTTTCACCGTGCGAAAGGCCGCAAACGGCACGATGAAATGGCACTTTTTGCAACGTAAAACGCGGCCTTCGGCAACACGCTGGGCGCCAACATGTTGCACGGCCGATGAAATGGCGCAAAACAAAAGCGGCGCACAGGGAAGGATAATCCCTGCGCGCCGCAACGCTATTTATTGACTTTAAAACAATCAGAGCTTCTGCTTCACCTCGATTTCGGTGAACGTCTCGAGGATGTCGCCCACCTGGATGTCGTTGAAGTTGACGAGGCTGATACCGCACTCGAAGTTGACGCCTACCTCCTTCACGTCGTCCTTGAAGCGCTTCAGGGCGTTGATTTCGCCCGTGTGCACCACGATTCCGTCGCGAACGACGCGCGCCTTGTCAGAACGGTGAACCTTGCCCTCGCTGACGTATGCTCCGGCAACGGTGCCGACCTTTGAGATGTGGTAAACCTCGCGCACCTCAACCTGGCCCGTGACAACCTCCTTGACAACCTTGTCGAGCATGCCTTCCATGGCCGACTTGACGTCTTCGATGGCATCGTAGATTACGGAGTAGGTGTTGATCTCTACGCCTTCCTGCTCGGCCAGCTTGCGCGCCGCAGCCGACGGGCGCACCTGGAAGCCCACGATGATGGCGTCAGAAGCGTCGGCCAGCGTGACGTCGCTCTCTGAAATCTGGCCTACGGCCTTGTGGATGACGTCGACCTTTATCTTCTCGGTAGACAGCTTGATGAACGAGTCGCTCAAGGCCTCGATACTTCCGTCGGTGTCGCCCTTGACGATTATGTTCAGCTCCTTGAACGAACCGAGGGCTATGCGGTGGCTGATGTCGCTCAGCGTCAGGCGCTTCTGCGTGCGCAGACCCTGCTCGCGCTGCAGCTGCAGACGCTTGTTGGCAATCTCGCGCGCCTCCTGCTCGGTTTCAAGTATGTGGAACGAGTCGCCCGCCGTGGGCGCTCCGTTGAGTCCGAGGATGATGGCCGGGTCGGCCGGGCCGGCGTGGTCGATGCGCTGGTTGCGCTCGTTGAACATCGCCTTGATGCGTCCGTAGTTGGTTCCGGCTATCACGATGTCGCCGACGTTGAGCGTTCCGTTGCTCACAAGCACCGTCGACACGTAGCCGCGGCCCTTGTCGAGCGAAGACTCGATTATGCTACCCGTGGCCTTACGGTTGGGATTGGCCTTGAGGTCGAGCATTTCGGCCTCGAGGAGCACCTTCTCGAGCAGTTCGTCTACGCCTATGCCTTTCTTGGCGCTGATTTCCTGGCACTGGTACTTTCCGCCCCACTCCTCTACGAGCAGGTTCATGTTGGCCAGGTCCTCGCGTATCTTGTCGGGATTGGCTCCCGGCTTGTCAATCTTGTTGATGGCGAACACCATCGGCACGTTGGCGGCCTGGGCGTGGGCGATGGCCTCGCGCGTGGTAGGCATGACGCTGTCGTCGGCAGCGATTATGATGATCGCGATGTCGGTAACCTGCGCACCACGGGCACGCATTGCGGTGAACGCCTCGTGTCCCGGGGTGTCGAGGAAGGTTATCTTGCGCCCGTCGGCCAGCGTGACGTTATAGGCGCCGATGTGCTGGGTAATGCCTCCGGCCTCGCCGGCTATGACGTTAGACTTACGGATGTAGTCGAGCAGCGACGTCTTTCCGTGGTCTACATGGCCCATCACGGTGACGATGGGGGCGCGCGGCACGAGGTCGTTCTCGTCGTCGGCCTCCTCCGTTATGGCTTCAGACACTTCGGCGCTGACGTACTCTGTGCTGAAACCGAACTCGTCGGCGACGAGGTTTATGGTTTCGGCGTCAAGGCGCTGGTTGATTGACACCATGATTCCAACGCTCATACAGGTGCCTATGACCTGGTTGACCGACACGTTCATCATGCTTGCAAGCTCGCTCACGGTTACGAACTCGGTGAGCTTCAGCACCTTGCTCTCTGCCTTGGCTTCGGCGCGCTGCTCCTTCAGGTGCTCCTGCACGGCCTCTCGCTTCTCCTTACGATACTTGGCGCCCTTCTTGTTCTGGCCCTTGCTGGTGAGGCGGGCGAGCGTTTCCTTTACCTGGCGTGCAACGTCCTCCTCGTTGACCTCCAACGGCTTATGCCCGCGCTTGCGGTTTTTCTTCTTGGCGCTGCCCTTCTCGCCGCCCTGCGCTGCTCCGCCGCCGTTGTTCTGCTTGACGGCCTGGTCTATGTTTACGCGCTCCTTGGTGATGCGCGAACGCTTCTTCTTTGCTCCGTCGGGACGGGCCTGTCCGGCTTTCTCCTCACGCTCCTTGCGGCGCTCCTCCTTCGACTTCTTCTTCGGACGGGTGCTCTGGTTGAGCGAGTCGAGGTCGATCTTGCCCAGCACGTTCACTTTGGGTGCAAGCTTCTTCTCGCTCTTCAGCGTGAAGATGTTGCTGCCGTTGTCAGCCGAGCCTACGCCCGCAACCGCCTCCTTCTTATCTGCGGCGGGAGCTTCGGCGGCCACGTCGGACTTGCTTTCGGTCTGAACGGGCGCAGCCTCTGCCTTAGGCTGAACGTCGGCCGCGGGCTTCGCCTGCGCCGCCGGGGCCTCATTATTCTGCTTCACGGCCTTCGGCGTGCCTTCTGCGGCAGCCTTGGCAGCCGCATCCGAGGCGGCCGTCTTCTGCGGTTCGGCATTATGGCTCACGGCAGAAGCCTTTCCGTCAGCCTGCGCCGACTTTGCCGAAGACGCTGCTGCTGACGCCGGTTTCTTGCCAATGCTGTCAAGGTCAATCTTGCCCAGAACCGTATATTTTTGCGGTTGGGTGACCCTTGCGCCTGCGTCAGACTTCTGTTCCTTGCGCTCCGATGGGCGCTTCTTCTCCTTCTGGTGCTTGGGGAAGAGCTTCTCGGCCTGGCTGCGGACCTCCTTGTCCGACTTGAACTCTTCAACAAGGGCGCCATACTGCGCGTCACTAAGCTTGAAGCTCAAATCGTCCCTGACTTCACCCAAGTCACTTCTTTTTTTCAGGAATTCAACTGCCGTTTGAAGTCCTATATTCAATTCACGGATTGCTTTATTTAATCTGATACTCATACTCTTTTTAATTAAAAGTAAAAAAGTAAAAAGGTAAAAAAGTAAAGACTTGCTTCATGCCTGTATTTCATTACCTTCTTGTAGCCATATCGTCACTGCATGTTACTTGTGATATGTTTCATTTTACTTTTTTACCTTTTTACCTTTCTTACTTTTTCACTTTTACTCAAACTCTGCCCTCAAGACTTTCAGCACATTATCGACGGTTTCCTCCTCAAGGTCGGCTTTCTCGACAAGCATCTCGCGCGGAGCGTTGAGCACCGCCTTGGCCGTGTCGAGGCCTATGCCCTTTATGGCGTCGATTATCCATTGGTCTATCTCGTCGGAGAATTCGTCAAGGTAGATGTCCTCGTCAACCTCGCTCTCGTCAAGCTCGCGGAACACGTCGATGGTGTATTCGGTCAGCATGCTGGCCAGCTTGATGTTGAGTCCGCCGCGGCCGATGGCCAGCGACACTTCCTCGGGACGCAGGTAAACCTCGGCCTTCTTGTTCTCCTCGTCTACGTTTATGCTTGATATCGTGGCCGGACTGAGGGCGCGCTGTATGAACAGCTTGATGTTCGACGTATAGTTAACGACGTCGATGTTCTCGTTGCACAGCTCGCGCACGATGCCGTGCACGCGGCTTCCCTTCACGCCGACGCAGGCTCCTACGGGGTCGATGCGGTCGTCATAGCTCTCAACGGCTATCTTGGCCCTCTCACCCGGCATGCGTGCTATGCGCCTGATGGTTATAAGTCCGTCGGCAATCTCGGGCACCTCGGCCTCGAGCAGGCGCTCAAGGAACATGTTGCTCGTGCGCGAGAGTATGATTTTCGGGTTGTTATTCTCGTTGGTCACGTCCTTGATGACGGCGCGCACGGTTTCACCCTTGCGGTAGACGTCGTGCGGAATCTGCTCTGACTTTGGCAGGATAAGCTCATTGTTCTCGTCGTCAACGAGCAGCACCTCGCGCTTCCACACCTGGTAAACCTCGGCGCTGATGACCTGGCCCACGCGGTCCTTATACTTATTATATAAGCTGTCATGCTCAAGCTCGAGTATCTTCGACGCCAGAGTCTGGCGGAGGTTAAGGATGGCGCGGCGTCCGAACTTGCTGAAATCAACCTTCTCGCTGACTTCCTCGCCCACCTCGTAGTCGGGTTCTATCTTCAGCGCGTCGGTAAGCGATATCTCCTTGTTTTCGTCCTTCACCTCTCCGTCGGCCACTACGATGCGGTTGCGGTAAATCTCGAAGTCGCCCTTGTCGGGGTTCACGATGACGTCGAAATTCTCGTCGCTGCCGAAAATCTTGGCTATGACGTTGCGGAAACTTTCCTCCAGCACACTCATCAGCGTGGCGCGGTCGATGTTTTTCGTATCCTTAAACTCCTTGAAGGTGTCAACCATGCTTACGGTTTCTTCCTCTTTCTTTCTTGTTGCCATATATGTTTATTGTTATTTTCACGTAAGTAAAATCCCCGTCGGGGAGTATCCTGAATGTATCCGCCCATCCGGGCGCGCCCCATTCCCGCCTGCGAGGCCGGGCCGGGCTTTTTATTTGAAGCTTATCAAGTACTTAGCGTACTTCACCCCGTCCATCGAGAACGTCCTGTCGACGTCTTCCATCGTAGGGCGCTTGGCGCCTTCCTTCTTCACCTTCTCCTTCACGGTCACGGTGAAGTCGCGCCCGTCAACGGCCTTCAGCACGCCGCGATACTTCTTCCCGTCGGCGTCGAGCACCTCCACTTCCTTTCCGATGAAGTTGACATACTGCTGCGGCACCTTGAAGGGCTGGCCGAGCCCGGCGCTTCCCACCTCAAGCTCATAGTCCTCGTCGTCACGGTTAAGACGATCTTCGATATACTTGCTCAGCTGCACGCAGTCGTCAATCCACACTCCGTCGGCATGGTCAATCTCGACTACAATCTTGTCATCGGGGCTGATTTCCACGTCGACAAGGAAGTACTCCTTGTCCTTCAGCCACTCTTCAACTAAATTCCTTACTACGTTTTTGTCTATCATAACGGGTATTTAAAATAAAATGAGGAGCTTAACCTAAGCCCCTCATTCCTCTGAACGCTGCAAAATTAGTAATTAATTCGCAGCCCTGCAAATATTTTTCCTTTTTTTATAAAAAATGTAACAAATAACCCGCAAATGGTCAACGCGCAGGATTTCCATCTACATATTCGTCAATAATTCAACCCGAACGCCCGAAGAGGAATGGCGTTTGCCTTTCGCGTCAAGGCCGGCATAGACACAATGATTTTGCACGAAACGGATGCAATATCAGCAAAGAACCGCACTAAAACAATGCAAGTCCGCCCAAACACAAGTAAAACAACCCGTCAATATTTGATTTTAAAATAGTCAAGCACGCGCTTGTAATTATCCTGCGCAGCAAGGCAAGTATCCGTCAGACAGCCCGGCACCTGCGGCCATTCATGCAAACCACGGTAATAAAACATCTTCAGCTCGTCCGTAATGATAAAAGGCACTATGTTGTTTTTCAAGCACTCCTTGAACATGATTAGCCTTCCAACACGCCCGTTGCCGTCTTGAGACGGATGTATCAGCTCGAAACGCTGGTGAAAGTCGAGGATGTCTTCCAGCCTCACTGTCTTTTTTGCCCTGTATCCTTTCAGCAAGGCACATATTGTCGTACCGACATTTTCAGGAGCTACGGTTTCAAGGCCTCCCACTTCATTCGGCAGACGCTTATACTCACCTACGGCAAACCACGACTTCGACGCATCCGAAGTGCCCGACTTCAGCAATCCGTGCAACTGCTTTATCATGCTTTCGGAAAGAGGCTCCGTGGCATGGTCTATGATGTAATCGATGCAACGGAAATGGTTTGTCGTTTCGATGATGTCGTCCACCCTTACCGCTTCATCCGTAATCCCAATGGTGTTCGTTTCATAGATATACCGGGTCTGTTCCTTTGTCAGCCGGCTACCCTCTATGTGGTTGGAGTTGTAAGTAAGGTCTATCTGGGTTCTGTGATAAATACCTCCCTTGACTTTCGCTTCTTTCTCCCTGCGCAGGCTTTCAAGAAGCGGCGAAAACTTATTGCGGACATTCCTCCGTTGCGGCAACGCTGCATCAGCGGGCAAGCTCCAAGTCTTGCCTACAAGCCGTGCTCCGGGTATCTTACCCTGCACACAATAGTTGCGCACCGTGCGTTCCGCAAGCCCATGCGCCGCAGCATATTCCTTTACTGAAATAAAATCCATCGGCATAAAACTTTTGATGTTCAGTGCAAATACAAGCATTTTCTTGCCGATAACGGCAAGAAACGGGAAATATGTCCATCCTTTTCCAACATGTGCATACACAAAAAGAAAAGTGCCAACTACTTGTTCCCTAAGTAATCGGCACTTGTTTCATACAGCGCTTCAAGATGGGCTTGAACCAACGACCCCCTGATTAACAGTCAGGTGCTCTAACCAACTGAGCTATTGAAGCAGTGTAGCATTGTATCTCAAATGCGTTGCAAAGGTAAGATGTTTTTCTGAAACCGCCAAACATTTTCGCAAAAAAATTGAATTTTCGGACAAAATAAGATAATTTTCATGCAAAAGGCGGCATATTACGGCCATAAAAAGCTATCTTTGCATAAGATAAGCTGCACTCGGGAATATGTAAGCAAGCTTACATTCCGCTCGTTTGCGTTATCTTTGCATAAGACAAGCTGCACTCGGGAATGTGTAAGCAAGCTTACATTCCGCTCGTTTGCGTTATCTTTGCATAAGACAAGCTGCACTCGGGAAACCGGAAGCGAACATTCTTTCCGCCCGTCTGCGTTATCCTTGCGCATGCACAATGACATTACACGTAAAAACAAAAGGCAAGAAATGAAGATACGAATCATGCAGCTCATCGTGCTGCTAACGCTGCCCTTCGCCGCCGTCAGAGCGCAGGAGGGCAAGGACCACAACTTCAACGTGGGCAAGAACATGCAGGTGTTCAACGAGATTTACAGCTACCTCGACCTGATGTACGTCGACACGCTCAACGCCGACGAGGTGATGGGCACGGCCATCAACTCGATGTTGCGCTCGCTCGACCCCTACACCGTTTATTATCCTGAGGACAAGGTCAACGACCTGCGCACGATGATAACCGGCCGCTACGTCGGCATAGGCGCCGTCATACGCTACAACCAGCAGCTTAAGCGCGTGGTGATCGACGAGCCTTACCTGGGCAACCCGGCGGCCGAGGTGGGCCTTAAGAAGGGCGACATCATCCTGAGCATTGACGACTCTACCATGACCGACAAGACCGTCAGCGAGGTCAGCGCCCGCCTGCGCGGCGACGCCGGCACCACCTTCGTGCTGAAGATAGAGCGCCCGTCAACGGGCAAGCAGATGGAGTTCCGCATAACGCGCCGCTCGGTGTCGATGCCGTCGATACCGTATTACGGGCTCAACGCCGACGGCATCGGCTACCTAAGCCTGACGAGCTTCACCGACGGCTGCTCGAAAGACGTGCGCCGCGCCTTCGTCGAGATGAAGCACAAGGGCATGAAGGGCTTCGTGCTCGACCTGCGCGGCAACGGCGGCGGCTCGCTGTCAGAGGCGGTGCAGATAGTCAACATGTTCGTGCCCAAGGGCATAACGCTCGTGAAGACGCGCGGAAAGCTCAAGCGCGCCAACAACGACTACATGACGACCGTCGACCCGATTGACTCAATAATGCCCATAGTGGTGCTCGTCAACGGCGAGAGCGCCAGCGCCAGCGAAATTACCAGCGGCAGCCTGCAAGACCTCGACCGCGCCGTCGTACTTGGCACCCGCACCTACGGCAAGGGCCTCGTGCAGCTGCCCGTAGACCTGTCGTACAACGGCCAGCTGAAGCTCACCACAGGCAAGTACTACATTCCCAGCGGACGCTGCATACAGGCCATCAACTACCGCCACGCCCGCGGCGGCTACACCGAGCACATACCCGACAGCCTGACAAAGGTGTTCCACACGGCGGGCGGCCGCGAGGTGCGCGACGGCGGCGGCATAAAACCCGACATCACCGTGCGCCCGGACTCGCTGCCCAACATCGCCTACTACCTTACCGTGTCGGGACTCGACTCTACGGAGGTGCTGCTCAACTACGAGATCGACTACATCGCCTCACACCCGGCCATCGCCCCGGCGGCCGAGTTCGAGATATCCGACGAGGACTACGAGGAGTTCAAGCGGCGCGTGATAGCCAGCGGCTTCACCTACGACCCCGAGAGCGAGCGCGCCCTGGGCACGCTTAAGAAGATAGTGAAGTTCGAGGGATACTACGACGACGCCAAGGCCGAGTTTGACGCGCTCGAGAAAAAGCTTAAGCACAACATCGCCCGCGACCTCGACATGCACCGCGACATGCTCAAGCAGATAATATCCAACGACATCGTGGCGGCCTACTACTTCCAGCGGGGCACCGTGGAGAACAGCCTGCGCCACGACAAGCAGGCCGGCGAGGCCTTCCGCCTGATTAACAACCCGGCGGAATACAACGCCATACTCGACGGCACTTATAAGCCTGACGCCGACGAGGACGACGCAGAGAACGACGACGACGACACCATGGAGGACGACGAGCAATAAGCGCGGCACGCCCCGCATGGCCTATAGTCACAACGAATAACAACAACTAACAAGGAAAGGAACAAGATTATGACAAACCGTAAAGAAGTTTACCGCTGCACCGTGTGCGGCAACATCGTAGAAGTAATGCACGCAGGCGCAGGCACGCTGACCTGCTGCGGCCAGCCCATGCAGCTCTTGAGCGAGAACAGCGTTGACGCCGCAACCGAAAAGCACGTGCCCGTAATCGAGAAAATCGACGGCGGCTACAAGGTTAAGGTGGGCGACGTTGAGCACCCCATGCTCGACAACCACTACATCGAATGGATTGAGCTGGTTGAGGGCGACAAGACGCAGCGCCGCTACCTCAAGCCCGGCGACAAGCCCGAGGCCGTGTTCATGACCGACGCCACGGACGTGTACGCCCGCGAATACTGCAACCTGCACGGCCACTGGAGGTCAAAGTAAACCGACCTTCCGGTAGGAAAGACAGGAAAGTCCGCCCGTCGCCTCGCGCCTCGGGCGGACTTTTCTTATGCCTACAGGCGGTTAATCAGCAGTTTCATTGGATGTAAATTCAACGCCGTGAGTTTGGCATAACCGCTATGGTTTTCACTTGAAAGAGGGTGTGAAAATACGTTTCTGCGAAACGTGCGGACATAATAAATTATGTCCCTACAAGGGCGGCGTTCTTTTCAATACCTTAATCATCTGCTTATTAAAATCATCCAACAGGTTTGCGGCCACCCGACAGGCCGTCTTTCGGCACGCAAAAGCTTACCTATCATACGGCAAAAGGCGTCCTTTCACGTGGTGAAAGGACGCCTTTTGCAATACGCCTGACTATCAGTCGGTTACACGGCGGAGCGGTGCGCCGGCGCAAACGTCGGCCGCGCGCGGCCGTCGTCACTGCATATTAAGATATTGGTAGAGGCCCTGGCGCACTGAGCGCAGGCCGAACTGCTCGGTATGGATGTCGCCCGGAGCCACCCAGAAGCACTCGGCGGCGTCGTCGCCGGCCATCAGCGCCGCGTCGTCGGCCACCTCGCAGGCGAAGAACATGTCGAGCGTGGGCACGTCGAGGCCCGAGTAATGATATACGTTGGGCAGGCTGAAGAGGTAGCGCGCGGCGGTCACGTCAAGCCCGGTTTCCTCCTTCACCTCGCGCGCCAGGCTCTCCTCGGCCGTCTCAAGCACGTCGGCAAAGCCGCCGGGCAGGTCGAGCGTGCCCTTGGCAGGCTCAAGCTTGCGCCGCTCTACGAGCAGCTCGCCGCGCCCGTTGGTGATGAACGCCACGACGGCCGCAGCCGGGTTCATGAACAACTCGAAGCCGCAGTTGGCGCACTTCCTGCTCTTCTTAGAGTTCAGCTCAAAGTGGCTGCTGCCGCAAACGGGACAGCTGCCGAATTTATCCAATATGTTCATATCTGAATGTCTTTATCCGCCGGCACGCGCCGCGCCGCCGGGCAGACCCCGGCAGGCAAGCGCCGCAGGCGCTGATTGTTATAAATACCTAACAGCATGCAATATTACAAAAAAATTGGTTATATTTGCAAACATCCGAGAAAATATTAACCCGCAAGGCCGGCAAAAAGCGCCAGCCCCGCGGGAACGTTAAACCTTGACAACGCAAATCAAGAAAATGAAACTCAGAAAGACATTACTCACGGCCGCCCTGGCGGCCCTCGCCCTGCCGCTGGCGGCGCAACAGAGCTTCAACGTGAACCTTTGGCCCGACGGGGCGCCAAACTCTAACGGCAACCCGGCCGACACGGCCAAGGTGTGGGTCTACCTGCCCGAGAAGGCTACGGCCACGGGCCGCGCCGTGGTGATATGCCCCGGCGGCGGATACTCGCACCTGGCGATGAACCACGAGGGGCACGACTGGGCGCCGTTCTTCAACAACATGGGCATAGCGGCCATCGTGCTGAAATACCGCATGCCCGAAGGCAACCACGAGGTGCCCGTAGCCGACGCCGAGGAGGCCATGAGGCTGGTGCGCCGCAACGCCAAGAACTGGAACATAGACCCCACAGACATCGGCATAATGGGCTCGTCGGCCGGAGGCCACCTGGCCTCGACCGTAGCCACCCACGCCACGGGCGACGCCATGCCCGCCTTCCAGATACTCTTCTACCCCGTGATAACCATGATGCCCGACATAACGCATAAAGGCTCTCACGACAACTTCCTGGGCCATAAGCCCAAGAAAAGGCTGCAGCAGGAGTACAGCAACGACCTGCACGTTTCGCGCGTAACGCCGCGCGCCTTCATAGCCCTGAGCGACAACGACCAGAGCGTGCTGCCGGCCAACGGCGTCAACTATTACGTAGAGCTTTACCGCCACGACGTGCCGGCCTCGCTGCACGTCTACCCCAAGGGCGGCCACGGATGGGGCAACCGCGACAGCTTCGTCTACCACAACGAGATGCAACTTGAGCTGAAAGCCTGGCTGCGCAGCTTCTGACGGCCGCCGGCCGGAGCCGCGACGACAGGCCGCGACGACATAAAACACTGCCGACAACGGGAAGAAATCAAAATTTATACGATTTCTTCCCGTTTTTCGTACAACTTATCGGGAAATAAGCTATATTTGTAAACGTTTACCTAAAAGACTTAATTATGAAGCGATTGTTTTTTTGCCACGCCCTTTCGCTGGTGCTCGCGGCCACGCTCCTGACGGCGTGCAGCGACGACGACGAGGCGCGCATGCCCGTGCCCGAACCCGTGTCGGCCGAATATTTCGAGAGCTGCGTAGGCGGCAAGGGTTGGCAATACGTAGAGTCGCACGAGATAAAAGCCAACGGCACGATAGAGAAAAAAGACTATTGGGAGGGCCTCTTCGGCGGTTCGCCCGAGCAATACTCGTTCAGCGACGACTCAATATCCACCTACAGGCTCATCGACGCCTACCCGATAAGGGGCTACAACAGGCGCGGCGTAACCTACGACGAAGGCACAAACAGGCTCATGTCTGACGGAGAAGAGGTGTTTAAGGTCATCTCCGTCAGCCCAGACGAGCTGCACATCGTGAGAAACCAGGCCATGAACGGCGACGGAACGAGGATTTACGTCTACGCCGTTTACCGCGCCATGACGCCCGACGAGCTGGCCGCATGCAAGTCAAGACACCCCTACGACCTCGATACGTTCAACGAGCGCTACCCCGCCCTGCCGCAACAGGAGAACTTCACGGCGGCCGACTTCGCCCGCTACGCCGTGGGCAGCGGGTGGAAATGCGCCGAAGCCTACCGCATGGAAACGGCCGGCCGCTATGACGCCGCGCAGCCCGTGACGGCCGCCGCGCGGGCTACGGCCGACTGCATGTACATCTCGGCGGACACCATCACCACCTACGCCGCGCCTGACGGCTCCGTCACGGCAAAGGGAGCCGACGCCCGATACACCTACCACGCCAACGGCTTCTACCTCTCTACGGGCCCGGCGGCGGGCTTCAAGATAATATCCGTTGACGACGCCGAAATGCGCATAGTGAGGCGCCTCCGCCCCGCCGACGGGCAGAAGGCCGCAAACATGTACTGCGTTTACCGCAAGATGACCGACGGCGAACTGCTGCAATTGCGCCCCGAGGC
This sequence comes from uncultured Prevotella sp., assembly GCA_944321295.1. Classification (GTDB taxonomy): domain Bacteria; phylum Bacteroidota; class Bacteroidia; order Bacteroidales; family Bacteroidaceae; genus Prevotella. Next base: position 48,803 of record CALUKU010000015.1, on the reverse strand, counting down.
TGCCGACGGGCGGCAAGACCTGGCCTCGAAATAGCCGCGCAGCCCTGCAGCAGGCCTCATACAAACAATCAATAAGACGAGGGTGTATCAAAATTAAGAAGTTAGCAGGAGTTAACATGAGTTAGGCTCGCTTTGCCCGCCCGGAGTTAACTGACAACAGCTTGAATTACACAACTTGGCATTTGTCCGTTAACTCCCGATAACTCCGACGCGAAGCGTCTGACTCCTGTTTACTACGTTTTGATACACCCTCATTTTGTGGTTCATCCGCAAATCTGTTGGATAGTATGACTTTGTTTTTGACAAGTAAGCGCAAACTGAAGACACCCATTGTAGGGGCATAATTAGCTTAACGCTGACCTTTGGTTCATTATGCCCGCACGCCACGGAGGGGCGTATAAATATCCGAACATCGATGAAAATACGTTTCTTCGAAACGTGCGGACATAATAAATTATGTCCCTACAAGGACGGTGTTCTTTTCAACACTTTAATCATCTGCTTATTAAAACCATCCAACCGATTTGCGGATGAACCCATTTTGTTACGTGCTGAGCGCGGCGGCCGCCGCGGCCGGCGGCTACTGCTTGCGGTATGTCATGGGCGACATGCCCACATGTTCCTTGAAATACTTGCCGAGGAACGACTGGTTGGGGAAGTTCATGTCGCGGGCTATCTCCTTAATGCTCTTGGTGGTGCTGCGCAGCTGCACGCGCAGCTCCGTCGTGACGTAAGTGTCAATCCACTCGTTGGGCGTGCGGCGGCTCACCTGCTTCACCATCTCGGAGAGGTACTTCGGCGTTATGCACAGCTGCTCGCCGTACCAGCTGACGCGGCGCTCCTGCTTATAGTTCTGCTCCACCAGACGGATGAAGTCGGTAAAGATGGCGTCGGCACGGGTGGCCGCAGGCTCGCTGTTGTGCTGTATGCGGTCGATGGCGTTGCCTATCTCGCATATCATCGCCGCCACGAGATGGCGCACGACGTCCTTGCGGAAGAGCAACCCGTCGTCGTCAACCTTCTCCTTAATCAACCTGAAATAGTTCATTATGCTGACGCGCTCGCGGGCCGAAAGCCTGAACACGGGATGGTTGCGCGAGAAGAGGATGAGCGACGAAATCTCACGCATGTCGCCTACAACCTCCTGAAAAAAGTCGGGCGACATCATTATGCCAACGCCCGTAGTGCCCGGCTTCCGCAGGCAAGCGTCAATCACCTGTCCGTTGGGTATTATGAGGGCGTCGTCAGGACGGACAATATGCTCTTCGGTGTTGAGCGTATAGTCCGACTCGCCTGCCAGGCACAGGCCTATTATTATGTCGTGGTTACGCCTCGGCATGCTGGCCTTTGGGACTTGTGAGAGGTCTTCAATCAGCAGCAGGTCGTCGTCGACATGGCTCACCGGGCCGTATCTTAACACGTCGGCTATTGAGGATTCCTTAAGCTCAATGTTTTCCATATATGATGTGTTTGATGTCATGAGGTTGTTGCAAACTTAATCACCGCACACGGGACAACCACTTCCCAAGGGCAGCTTATCTTATGCAAAGATAATGCAAACGAGAGGAAAGAAAGTTTACTTTCAGTTTCCCGAGTGCAGCTTATCTTATGCAAAGATAATGCAAATATTCCACTTGATAAAGCGATTGCATGATTTATTACGCAAGTTCGGTATAAGAATACACCCACGGTAGGGACATAATTAACGTAAATTCGGTATAAGAACATACGTATGAATACACCCTCTCATTTGGATATGAACACCCTCGTCCCAGTGAGGCTCTCGGTAATTGTCATCCCGGACTTGATTTGTCGTCATCCCGGACTTGATCCGGGAACCAGAATGAAAGCACCCTCATACAACCAACGTTGCGGCATACGACTGGTTCCCGGATCAAGTCCGGGATGACGATTACCGAGAGCCTCACTTGGACGAGTGATTGTACGTTGTGGTTGCAATCAGAATGTCATAAAACAAAATTCAGAACGAACGCAAGAGAACAGGCTCTTATCATTCACCAGAACTGCTGGTGAACGCAAATATTTCAGGCTTAGGCTGTTCGCACTGCACGACTACATCATCCAACAGGTTTGCGGATGAACGTTAACGGCAAGCTTTCGCGGCGCGAAAGGCAAGCTATTACAACGCAAAAGGCGGCCTTTCACGATGTGAAAGGCCGCCTTTTGTAACGCATTGTAAATCAAGATATTCCACTCCGGTACAAATGACGGTGGAATGACGGCGCACGCCGAACGCATGGCGGCACGCCCCGAAGGCGGCGGACAACCGCGCCGCGGCCCCTGCAAACACAAAAGCGGAGGCGCCGCGCGCCTCCGCCCAATATGCAGCCCGCCGCTTACGGCAGGCAGCCTTAATGCCGTAAAAACCGGCCGGGATGTTACTTCATAACCTTAGTTACATTGCCGCCGTTGTTGACGATGATGAGTCCCTTGGCAGGAACGTCGTCAACATTGAACTCTGAAGCCTCGGCAGAGTAAACCAGCGTGCCTGAAGCATTGTAGACGCGCACCACGCCGTCGCCCTCGGCGCTCTCTACGGCAACGCCCTCAATGCCTGAAGTCCAGCTTGAGTCGCCCTCGGGCTTAATAGTAATCTTATTGCCTGCGATGGTAAGGATGCAGCTGTTGTTGATGTCCTCGTGGCTCCTTACGGGCTGCCATGCCGACTCGTCGTCAGACTTCGACGCAAGGTAAATCCTGTACGTGCCGTCCTCGAGCGAAGATATGCTTGCCGTACCAGCGAGCTGGAATCCTGCAGTGAACTCAACGTTGCGAACCCTGTAAGGAGCATTGTCGATTTCAATAGGCTCGCCGCCATTTACGTTAACGGCCAAGAGCGCAATCTCGCCGGTGAAGTCGTCAACGTCGAGGTTGGCAACGCCGGCCGTAGAATAGTTCAGCGTAGAGCCCGAACGCCTTACCTCGAGGTCGGCGCCTAAGGCCCAGATAGAGCAATAGGTTTCGTTATAGCGGTCGTCGTCGGGCAGGCGCACGATGGCCAGCTCCTGCATGTCGTCGAACGTATAGTCGAAGGTGCTGCCCGTAACGTGCAGCGTTGCAATGTCGAAGTAGCCGTTGCCGTCGCCTGACCATCCCCAGTTGACGTGCACCTTGCCGTCAGCGTCGTAACCGTCGAGCACGAAGCAGTGGCCGCCCATATTGTCGTCAGCGCCTCCGTAGAGGATGGGGCAGTTGTCGTTAAGCTCCCTGTAGACGATGTCCATCCACTCCTTCTCGTTCATGTAAGAGCGCACGTAGTACTTCACATACTCGTCGTAGCCGAAATACTGGCGCAAAGCCCTCGTGCCGTTAGCCAGCAGGGCGCCGCTGGCAGCCATGCGGTAGTTCATGTCTACGGCTACGCCGCAGTGGTACATCAGCGTTGCCACGGCCTCGGCCTGCGCGTCGTTGTAAGCTCCCTCGGTATACTCGGGCAGCATGTTGGCCCAGTCGTAAGTAGTAGAGCCGAAGTCAACGGCAAGGTTCATAGTCGGGGCTGAACCGTCGTCGGGAGTGTAGCGGTAAACCTTGCGGCCGGTACCCTTCACGGGGTGCTTGTGATAATACATCACCTGGGCCATTGCCGTAGCCACGCAGCCCGTAAGGTAGTGTGTTTCGGCCTTCGATGACGGGTCAACGTAGGTCGGGCAGAGGTTCCAGTAGGGAGTGCTCTGGTCCCAACGCGTAGTCAACATTTCGGGCACCTCTGTCTTGTAGCCTTCGGGCACGGCGCTTCTCGTAACCGTTTCGCCGGCTGCAGCCTTTGCGCTGAGCGTAGCCTCCATGTTGGTGAGCCACCACTCGAGGGCGGGGGGCATGTTGTCGGTGAACTTCGTGTCTGAATATCCCATCACGGCGGGGAAGCGGTCGTCGTTGGCAACAACGGCGAAGCCGCCGTCATTGTAGCCCACAACGGTGAGCTGGCTGTTCTGCCTCATGACGCCCATCCTTGCGGCGCTGCGGGCGGTGCCCTTCTTATTGATTACCTGGCTTGCTGCTGCCTTTATCTCGTCGAGGCTGCGCTGCCTGCTCCATGCCTGGCTCGTGAAGGCCAGGAGGAAGCACAATGAGAATAAAACTTTCTTCATATCGTCTGTTGTTTTTAAATTGTCAAACTACGACAGAAAGGAAGCATGCCTAACATACTTCCTTTCCGTCTATAATCCTACTCAAAGAGCGATTATTGTCATTGCTTTCTCGTGAAAGTCACGTTGCTGTACAAGCCGGCAAAGTTGTAATAACCTGAAGCGTCAACATAAGTCACACCTATCTGCGTGCTGCCGAAAGATATCTGACTGATAGTCTTGCCATCCTCTTCGATATTCCATGTTCCGACAATTGGCTCGAGCGATACCATACCTTGATCTGCCGTTACGGGAACATAAGAAGCCCACATAAGATCGTATTCAACATCTGAGATTGTCGCACTTCCAATTCTCGTACCTGCTGTAATCGTAAGGTTGCCTTCGTTGCTGGCCTCGTCATAAGAGTACTGGAAGTTCCAATTCAGAGTTTCATTAAGACCTATCATATTCGTTGTAGTTGCAGAAATAGTCCTTTCATAACCAAATCCGCCCGGCTCAGCGCAAGTGAAAGTCACATCCTGAGTCATGGTTGCCCCAGTTGCCTCATTATTTGCGCTAAGGGTCCACGTACCGCCGAAACGCTCATAAAGCACAGCGTCATTATCACGAATCGTCACGATCATTTGGCTCGTAGTCACCTCTGCACCATCAGCCTTAGTTATAGTAAGGGTAAACTGACGATTCTCGTTAATATCATAGTCGTCAATTACCTGCAACTCAAGATTGAGAGAAGTTGACGAGAGTGTGTCAGTGTTGAGGTTGAGCGTCTTATCCGTTATGCGGTAGTTCACTCCCTCAACGGCTCCGTTAGTACCAACGGGTGCCGTTTCGATTGTCATCTGCACGTTGCCGTTGCGCTTTCCCGTAACATTGATGGGGATGCTAACATATCCTGCAGGCTCCGAAACTGTCAGCTCGGTGTTGGCAAAACCGACGGTGCAACCCTGATTGGAGTTGATCTTCACGTCGTCGTCAGAGCAGGCGGCGAACATCGAAACAACGGCCAACAGCATGAATACTTTTACATATTTAATATATCTCATGATTCTGCTATTTTAAAATTTTTGATTAATAACCAGGATTCTGTACAACCTGCGGGTTGGCGTCAATCTCCTGCCTCGGGATAGGCCATACGAAGCGGTCGTTACCTGCCTCCCTTACAAGCTGGGTGGTGTTGGCACCGGGTGACTGTGCTATGTCAACAAACTCACCTTCAACATCCATCTGCTGCGGAGTACCACGGGTTACACCGTCGTTCCAGCGCTTCAGGTCGAACAGACGCATGCCCTCGCCCAAGAACTCGCGGCGGCGCTCGTCCTTAATGCCCTGCATCACGTCAGTGTAATAAGGAGCGGTGTTAGACGGATCGAAGTCACCGATACGGTTAATCATAACAGCGTCGAGCATGTCTTTAGCCTTCTGCGTTTCGCCAAGCTGGGCGTATGCCTCTGCGGCGATGAGATACATCTCCGTAATACGGAAGAGCTTCGGCTCTACGGTGAAGCGGGCAGCCTCGCGCTGATAGTCGTCATAAAGCTTACCGCGGTCCTCATACTTGTTGAACATGTAAACCATACCAGTTCCACGAGTAGTCGTTATCTCGTCACGCATGAAGTAAACATCCTTACGGAAATCTTCGTCAGAGAAGAAGTCGAGAAGAGCCTGAGTCGGCACATAGTCGGGAGCAGAGCCTTCCTCAGTAGGAAGATACCTTACGCCGGTCTGCAGCGGAAGCTCACTTTGGTTAGAGGTACGGAGCTGGAGGATACTCTCCTGTGTTCCGTCGTTATGCCACATATCCTCAAGGTCGGCAATGCTACTTGCAATCCAATAGTTACCGCCGTTGATAAGCTCCTCTGCTGACCTTATGGCAAGGTCATAATCACCCATCGTAAGAGCGACACGTGCAGTCAAAGCCAAGATGGCGTCGCGGGTAACGTATATCGCGCCCATCTCGCCTTCACGCGTAATGTACTTGGCTGCGCTGTCGATGTCGTTGGTTATCTGCTTGTATGTCTCGCGCATTGTCTTGCGGGCGGGGTATGTATGCGAGTCAGATGACGGGTTGTAGTCAAGGCGGTAAGATACGCCGCTGTTGGCTTGGTCGAGCAAAGCGTCATCATAGTCGCGGCAGAAATACTGCGCGAGGTTGTACAGAGAGTAGGCACGCAGGAAGAAAGCGTCGCCCTTAACGTTCTTCATCTCCTTCTTTCCTTCCTCGGTGAAGATGATGGTGTTAGTAGTATCGCAGTTGTTGTAGCCTTCGATGATGAAGTTACAGTTGGCGATGATTGCCTGGTAGTTACCGTAAACGGTGCTAACGGTGCTCTCCTCGTCGGTGAACGACCAGCTGTACATAGAGTTCAGGCTGCCGGTGAAACCGGTAACGGCGTTGAAGCCGTCGCACTGAAGCTCGGGAGCGGTGTAAGAATCGCCGTAAGTCGTGCTGCGGAGATAAGCGTAAAGGGTGGCGTCGAACCTCGAGAAGTCTTCAGGCGTAGTGAACGCTTCGCCATCGGGTATAGAGTCATAAGGCATCTTATCCATATCGCAAGACGCTACGACGCCGCCTACCAGCAAAAGAAGCAAATATATTTTTATCTTTTTCATTTTACTTGTCATTGGTTATTAGAATGTTATCTGTGCGCCGAATGAGAACTGACGCGTGTTCGGGTAGTTACCAACTGTTACGTTAGAGTCAACTTCAGGGTCGTAACCTGTGAAGTCAGAGTGAACAATCGTGAAGAGGTTACGTGCTACGAAGAACACCTTGGCGCTCTTGAGAATGTGAGTAGCGTCCATCCACTTCTTGGGCAGAGTGTAAGAGAGCTGCAACATCTTGAGGCGCACGTAAGAAGCGTTCTCAAGGAAGTGGGTGTCCATACCTACGTTAGTTACGTTGGCGGCAGGGATGTCCGTGATGTCGCCGGGCTGCTGCCACATGTCAAGCATAACCTTGCTCTGGTTGAGGGTGCTTGCGTAAATCGGGTTCTCGGTGAACTGGCGCTCACTGTTGAGGATGTAGCGGCCGAAGGCACCGGTGAACTGAACGTCGAGCTGGAGTCCCTTCCAAGCGAGCGTAGTGTTAAGACCGCCAGACCAAGGAGCAATCATCTGCTTGCCGGTCATCACGGCGTTGTCGGTAGAATACTGCTTTGTTTCGTTGCCGTTCTTGTCGAGCCAGATGATCTGACCGTCGGCCGGGTCGATGCGGCTGCGGCGAACGAGGTAGTACTCACCGTAGGGGTGGCCTACTTCATAGCGTGTACCTGTACCTGCAACGGTGTAATAGTCGGTGTTCTGATACAGCTTGGTGATTTCGTTGTGGTTGTAGTTGCCGTTAACGCTTACCATCCAGTACCAGTCCTTGTTCCTGATAATGTCTGCGCTCAAAGAGAATTCGATACCTTGGTTAACCATCTCACCGACGTTACCCCAACCACCAGAGAAACCTGTGGTGTAAGAGTAAGGTATGCTGAGAAGCATGTCAGAGGTAGTCTTGTGGTAGTACTCGAGGTTAAGCGAGAGCCTGTCGAACATTTTGGTTGTAACACCAACGTTGAGGGTCTTAACGGTTTCCCATGTCAGGTTGGGATTAGCGGGGTTGGCAACGCCGAGGCCTGACGTGTTGTCATAAGTGCCGCCGGTACCTACGAGGCCGAGAGCCGTATAAGCGGCGATACCAGAGTTACCGGTAGAACCGTAGCTGATGCGGAACTGGAGGTCGTTAAGCCACTTTCTTGTCTTGGCCATGAACTTCTCGTTTGTGATGTTCCACATGAATGCGCCTGCGCCGAACGTACCCCAGCGGTGGTCTTCAGCGAAGAGTGAAGAACCGTCGCGACGGATAGAGAGGTCGATGAAGTAGCGGTCGCCGTAGCTGTAGTTAAGCATACCGAACCAAGAGTTGCGCACCTGGTCGATGATTGACTGCGTGGGCACCTGTACGCCTGTCTGCACGGCAGAAGAAAGAAGCATAAGCCTGTTGTCAACCAATCCCATTGCGGTAACACCGAAAGCGTCCTGCTTCTCAGTAGTGGTTTCCTGTCCGAGGAGGACGGTGAAGTCGTGCTTGCGTGCGAGGTTGAACTTGTACTCGGCTGTGTTCGTAACAGTCCACTCATACTCCCACTGTGACCTTTCGATACGTGTACCAGTGTAATTGTTCTGCATGATGTCGGCTCCTAGGTCGGTAGTATTGTACTGAACGAAGGTGTAGCGAGTGTCAGCAGCCTCAAGACCTACGGCTGAACGGATGTTAAGGCCCTTGATGGGGTTGATGTTAACAAAGGCGTTCTCGTAGATGCGGATAGTGTTCTGCCACTGCGGCTGATAGTCAGAAACAACAAACGGGTCATAAGTGCGAACGAGGTCATAATAAACAAGCTTGTCGCCGTAGCCCTCGAAGGTGCTGTTAGCGTAGTCGTTGGGGTCGAGGCCGATGATTTCGTAGCGCGACTGGTCGGGCCTGTAGGCGCGCGCAGCGAACGAGAGGTTGTTCATGTTGGTAGAAGTCTGTGAGTTGCCGGCCAACAGGTAAGAGCTTGTCTTAGTGTAAGAGAGCGAGCTGTTGGCGCCTATCTTCAGCCAAGGAGCAACGTTTGACTCGATGTTGGCGCGGATGGCCTCACGGCGCATGCTTGAGTTAGGCATAAGACCTTCGGCGTCGTAGTGGTTGAACGAAACGAGGTAGGCGACGTTCTCCGAACCGCCGCGTACGCTGGCGTCAACCTGGTAGGTAGGAGCGGTGCCGCCGAGGAACACGTCGTGCCAGTCGGTACCGATGTTATATTTCCTGTAGTAAGCCTTGCGTGCCTGGAAGTTGGCGTCGTTAGCAAGTGAGGGAGTCATGATCTCCTGCAGCTGGAGCCACTCGTTGGCGTCCATCATGTCGGCAAAGTCACCTGCCACCTGGCTGATACCGTACTGTGCAGAGAGTGACACCGTAGGAGCCTCGCCGTACTTACCGCGCTTCGTCGTGATGACGATGACGCCGCTGGCGGCGCGCGCACCGTAGATGGCGGTTGACGAAGCGTCCTTAAGCACCGTCATGTTCTCGATGTCGTTGGGGTTGATGGCGAGGAGCGTTTCGCTCGAAACCTCGCTACCGTCGAGGATGATAAGCGGTGAAGAGGCAGCATTTATAGAGCTTTGGCCGCGGATACGCATTGAGGCCTGGGCTGAAGGCTCACCTGAAGAGGTGAATACCTGAAGACCGGCAACCTGGCCCTGCATGGCGTCACCGATGTTGGCGATGGGCTTGTTGGTAAGCTTGTCACCGCCCACGGTTGTCACCGAACCGGCTATGGTACCTAATTTACGTGCCGAACCGTAACCCGTAACGACGAGCTCTTCAAGTGACGTGTCGTCGGCGAACAGCTCGATGACAAGGTTCTTAGCGGCTTTCACGGTAACAGTCTGCATACCGATGTACGACACGGTAAGCTCCGTTCCCAGCGGCGCGTTGACGGTGAACTTACCGTCAATGTCGGTCACGGTGCCGGCATCCGACCCGGCAACGCGGATGGTCGCTCCGATGACGGGCTGACCGTCCTCGTGGGACACGACCGTTCCCGTAACTGACGTTTGAGCCAAAGCCATTCCCAGTGAGAGGAAAAGGCAGGCCAAAATCATTGTTAGTCTTTTTTCCATAAATACTCTCTCTAATTAAAATTTGATTTAAGTTATGTTTTTAACGATTTGCAAAAATAAAGATTATTTCAATATAAACGAAATAAAAATGAAAAAAATGTGTTTATCAAAACGATTTTAACAAAACGTAAAGTGTGTTACGCCATATTCCGCCGATAAACGCCTCAAGGGCTTACACTTGAAACGCTAAGAAGCCCGCGCCGCGCGCTTTGTGACAGCGCAGGCGGCGCGCGGCGGTGTTTACGCTAACAGCCCGAAGCGGCCGCCACGGCGTCCGCCGCCCGCGCAACGTGCTGACCGTCAACGCATTACAACAGGCCGCCTTTCAGCCTGCAAAAGGCGGCCTTTCGCAGCGTAAAAGGTTACCTCTTGCAGGGCGAAAGGCGGCCTATTGCAGTGCATCAGCAATTTATTTGGATGACTGGGTTTAATCTTCTTTAAGTATGTTCTCTTGATTTATGAGCGCACCCTCTTCCAATCCAAGCAGTCGCTAATTGTCATCCCGGACTTGATCCGGGAACCAGAATGAAAGCACCCTCATACAACCAACGTTGCAGCATACGACTGGTTCCCGGATCAAGTCCGGGATGACGGAATGTGCGAGTGCCTCACTTGGAAGAGGGTGTTCACTGCGGTTGTCATCAGAATGGCATGAAATAAAAATCCGAACGAATGTAAGTGAATAAGCTATTATCATCCAAACAAACTGCAGATGAACCGCCTCTGGGATTTCATACGCAAATCAGATGATGAGTTTATGACGATACTTACTGAAACACCCTCTTTCAAACGAGGCTCTCGGTAGCCGCCCCGCTCCCCGCCAAGCCACGCCGGCCGCGGCACACATCGGTGCTACACCTTATTATAATAATATATCACGCCCGCGGCGCGGGCGACACCCTGAGGATTTAAGGTTTAACAACTTTAACTACTCCGATTTTGTATTTTTTCAGACTTGCATTAACTTTGCAACCATGATAAAGAACATCCTGCTCGTGGCGGCAGGCGGGGCGGCGGGCAGCGTGGCCCGCTACCTGCTGTCGAAGGCCCTGCAAGGCTCGGCCATGGGCACGTTCCCGTTAGGCACAATGGCGGCGAACCTGCTGGGGTGCCTCTTGATAGGCGTCGTCTACGGCCTGGCCGAAGGCGACGGCGCGCCCGTGGGCGCCGACCTGAAGCTGCTGCTCACCGTGGGCTTCTGCGGCGGCTTCACCACTTTCAGCACGTTCATGAACGAGAGCCTGACGCTCGTCAAGGCAGGCGACGCCCTCACGGCGGCCCTCTACGTAGGCGCGAGCGTGGCCTTGGGACTGCTGGCCGTGCTGGCCGGACTACATCTGACAAAAATCGTATAGCAATGAAACATATTTCATCAAACCTCTGCGCCTGCGCCACGGCGGCCCTGCTGGCGGCGGCGCTCGGCTCGTGCGACAACAAGAAGTTCCGCGTAAGCGGAGCCATAACCGAGGCTAAGGACTCGGTGCTCTACTTCGAGAACATGAGCCTCGACGGCCCCGTGACAGTCGACTCGGTGAAGCTCGACGGCGACGGAACGTTCAGCTTCAGCCAGAAAGCGCCCGAGGCGCCCGAGTTCTACCGCCTGCGCATAGCCGGACAGATAATCAACCTGAGCATCGACTCTACCGAAACCGTCACCGTGAAGGCCGCCTACCCTACCATGGCAACGGCCTACACCGTGGAAGGCTCGCCCGAGTGCGAGGTCATAAAGGAGCTGGCCCTGAAGCAAATCGACCTGCTCGGCCGCGTGATAGCCATCGAGCGCAACGGCAACATCAGCTTCGACCTGACGCGCGACAGCATAGCCCGCGTGGTGGAGGCATACAAGCACGACGTGAAGATGAACTACATATTCAAGGCGCCGATGCGTCCGTCGTCTTACTTCGCCCTCTTCCAGACGTTAGGCAACCGCCTGATATTCAACCCGCGCGAAAGCGAGGACGACATAAAGGCCTTCGCCGCCGTGGCCACCAGCTGGGACACTTACCACCCTAACTCCGTTCGCGGCGAGAACCTGCACAACATCGCCATACAGGGCATGCGCAACGTGCGCATCGTGCGCAACCAGATGGCAGCGCAGGCCGTCGAGGCAGGCAAGGTGCACGAGGCCAACCTGATAGACATCTCGCTGCTCGACAACCAGGGACACACCCGCCGGCTGACCGACCTTACGGGCAAGGTGGTGCTGCTCGACTTCCACGTGTTCGGCTCGGAAGGCTCAACCAAGCGGATAATGCAGATGCGCGAAATATACAACAAGTACCATGCGCGCGGACTGGAGATTTACCAAGTGTCGCTCGACCCCGACGAACACTTCTGGAAGACGCAGACGGCCGCCCTGCCATGGATAAGCGTGCGCGACCCGCAGGGACTGCAGTCGAAGAACCTCGCGCTCTACAACGTAAGCTCGCTGCCCACGTTCTTCCTCATCGACAGGAGCAACACGCTGCAGAAACGCGACGCGCAGATTAAGGACCTTGACGCCGAACTGCAGGCGCTGCTCAACTGACGGCGCGCCAACAGCAACCCGACAAAGCATAACACAACAATCCCCCGCACGGCCGACGACAGCCCGCCGTGCGGGGGATTTTAGGTTAACAGAAGGCCGACACACACCTGATTTTACGCACTTTTAAACCAATCGTAACATCCGTTCACTCGAAAATCGCTAATTTTGCCCGTGTTTTCAAGATAATAATTAAATTTATTAAAGACTATGTTAAGACGAATGCGACTTTTACTTGCCGCCCTCATGCTCGTAACGGCGGCAGCAGTGAACGCACAGATCACGACCTCGTCGATGGCCGGACAGGTAAGCGGCACCGACGGCGAGGACATCATCGGTGCTACAATCAGGGTAACGCACGAACCGTCGGGCACGACCTACAACGCCGTGACCAACGCCGACGGACGCTGGGCCATACAAGGCATGCGCGTAGGAGGCCCCTACACCGTGAAAATCTCGTACATCGGCTACGCCGAGAGGGACTATACGGGCATTAACCTGCAGCTCGGCGAAACCTACAACCTCAACGCATCCATCTCCGAAGACGTCAACGAGCTGGGCGAAGTGGTGGTAGTGGGCAGCGCGTCGAAGTTCGCCGCCGAGAAGACCGGCGCCACGACGAACATCTCAAACGCGCAGATACAGGCCCTGCCGACCGTCAGCCGCAGCATTGAAGACATCGTAAGGGTGTCGCCTTACGCCAACGGCATGAGCCTCGCCGGCGGCGACGGACGCTCAACCAACTTCACGCTCGACGGCGCGAACCTCAACAACAACTTCGGACTGACCGACGGACTGCCCGGCGGCGGCAACCCGATCTCGATGGAAGCCATCGACGAGGTGCAGGTGGTTGTGGCCCCGTATGACGTGCGCCAGACCAACTTCATAGGCGGAGGAATCAACGCCGTGACGAAGTCGGGCACCAACACGTTCCGCGGAACGGCCTACGTCTACCACAACAACGAGAACATGCACGGCAACCGAGTGGCCGACCAAGACCTCGGCGAGCGCGGAACCAACCGCAACACCACCTACGGCTTCACCCTCGGCGGCCCCATACTGAAGGACAAGCTCTTCTTCTTCGCCAACGCAGAATACTCTAAGATACCTACCGTAGTAAACCGCTGGCGCGCGTCTGAGGACGGAACGGGCGACGCAACCAACTACATATCGCGCACTACAGTGGCCGACATGCAGCGCGTGCGCGACTTCATGATAAGCAACTACGGCTACGACCCGGGCTCGTTCACCGACTTCCCGGCCGACGAGGACAACCTCAAGCTGCTCGCCCGCATCGACTGGAACATCACGGACAACCACCATCTGGCCGTAAGATACAACTACACGAAGAACACGGCATGGAACTCGACGAGCGGAAGCTCGTGCGACACGGGCTACCGCCTTTACGACATGAACCGCTTCTCGCAGTACTCGATGGCCTTCTCTAACTCGCTCTACTCGCAGAACAACTCCATCAGCACCATATCGGCCGACCTTAACAGCCGCTTCGGCAACAACATCTCGAACCAGCTGCTCTTCACCTACACCGACATCGACGAGAAGCGCGGCTCTGACTCGAAGCCTTTCCCCTTCATCGACATCATGAACGGCTACACCGTCGAGAACGGAACGGTGACCCAGGACCTCACCCCTTACATGAGCCTCGGCTACGAGCTGTTCACGCATAACAACCGCGTGCAGAACAAGATACTGACCATCAACGACAACTTCACTTACTACCTGGGCGACCACAAGCTGATGGCGGGCTTCAAGTTCGAGCACCAGATGGCAAACAACTCTTACATGCGCAACGGCACGGGCTACTACCGCTACCGCTCGCTTGACGACTTCCTCAGCGGCGCCGCTCCCGAGTCGGTGGCCCTGAGCTACGGCTACAACGGCGAGCAGAACCCCAACGCGCAGGTGGCCTTCAACCAATACGGATGGTACGTGCGGACGAATGGAACGTGCTTGAGAACCTGAAGCTGACGGGCGGCATACGCTTCGACCTGCTGACGTTCGACAGCGACGACCTCATGCGCAACAACGCGATATACGACCTCAACTTCAACGGCCGCCGCATCGACACCGGCAAGTGGCCGAAGTCGAACATACAGTACTCTCCGCGCATAGGTTTCACGTGGGACGTGTTCAACGACAAGACCCTCAAGGTGCGCGGCGGCACGGGCCTCTTCGCAGGCCGTCTGCCCCTGGTGTTCTTCACCAACATGCCTACCAACTCGGGAATGATACAGAACCTCGTAACCGCCGTCACCACGTATAACGACGACGGGACGGTGGCCTCGTCAGACCCGCTGCTGCAGAACTTCGCCGGCAAGATATACACCGACGTCAACGAAATCAGGGACAAGCTGGGCGCGCCGGCCACGATAACCCCCGAGCAGGGCAACCGCCCCGACAAGATAGCCGGCGTGGAGCACGACTTCAAGATGCCGCAGGTGTGGAAGTCGTCGATAGCCGTCGACTACCAGCTGCCCGTGTCGTTCCCGCTGACGCTTACGGGCGAGTTCACCTACATACGTAAAATCAACGACGTGAAGGTGATTAACTACAACATCAAGGACCCCGACCAGACATGGCAGAGGTTCAACGGCGCCGACAACCGCTGGATTTACCCTGCCGACTACAAGCTGTACGACATTAAGCAGGGCGCCAGCGTGCTGGCCAACACAAGCAAGGGACACGGATGGACGCTGAACTTCACCGCCACCGCCGAGCCCGTAAAGAACCTGCAGCTCATGGCGGCCTACACGCACACCGTGATGAAGGAGGTGTCGGGCATGCCGGGCAACGACCCCTACTCTACCTGGACGGGCAACATCACCGTCAACGGAGCCAACTTCAGCACCGTGCAGAACTCTGAGTACGTCATCCCCGACCGCGTGATAGCCTCGGCCAGCTACACTTACCACAACGACCACTTCACACTGTTCTACACCGGCTACCGCCCTAACGGCTACAGCTTCGCCTACACCAACGACATGAACGGCGACGGCGTGCAGAACGACCTGATGTACATACCGAAGGACGACAGCGAGATCCACTTCACCAACGAGGCCGACCGCCAGGCCTTCTGGCAGTTCGTCAACCAGGACAGCTACCTCAGCAGCCACAAGGGCGAGTACGCCGAGGCTTACTCGGCCTACGCACCGTGGGTTCACCGCTTCGACTTCCGCTGGGCTCACGACTTCAACCTGCGCATTGGCAACACCATGCACAAGCTGCAGCTCAGCGCCAACTTCATGAACATAGGCAACCTGTTCAACTCGAAGTGGGGCGTGGAGAAGAACATGAGCAGCTGCAACAACGGCCGCATACTGAAATACGACGGCCGCGACGCCAACAACACTCCCTACTTCTCGTTGTGGAAAGACAGCGATGGCAACGCCCCCGTGAACACGTGGGAGTTCAACCGCAACTACAACCAGTGCTGGCAGCTGCAAATCGGAGTGAAGTATTACTTCAACTAAACACGCCGCCAAGGCACGCGGCCAAGGCTGGCCGCAACACGATAAAGGGGCAGACGCCACGGGCGCCTGCCCTTTTTTCACGCCCGCCCCGCCCGGCCGTGCAACCGCCTGACGGCCAGCGCGTTGCAAGAGGCCGCCTTTCGCCGTGTGAAAGGCGGCCTTTCGCGCCGCAAAAGGACACCTTTTGCGGCGTAAAAGATAAGCTCACGGGGTCATCCGCAAGTCAGTTGGATGGTTTTTAATAAGCAGATGATTAAAGTATTGAAAAGAACACCGTCCTTGTAGGGACATAATTTATTATGTCCGCACGTTTCAAAGAAACGTATTTTCATCGATGTTCGGATATTTATACGCCCCTCTGGTGGCGTGCGGGCATAATAAATTATGCCCCTACAATGGGTGTCTTCTGTTTGCGCTTACTTGTCAAAAACAAAGTCATACTATCCAACAGGTTTGCGGATGAGCCAGCTCACGCCGCCCGTGCGTAATATAAAACTATCTTAACCCCGTTGCAACCGTTTGGTAATTATGATATTGTTACTTTGCATCAGACGGACGACAGGCGCCGAGGTTACGGGCAGGCAAGACGCGACGGCCGCGAGAGCTTGCACCTGACGGATTGACAAGGCTAAGGGCACAGCCGCTTGACGGCCCGCAACCGCGACGCCGCGCCCATTGCGCGGACCTTAACTAAACACTCAGTATATGATTGGCATTTTCAACGACTGCTATCCCCCGGTAATCGACGGGGTGTCGGTAACCGTACAGAACTACGCCCGGTGGCTCAACCGCAAGTGCGGCGACGTGTGCGTGGTGACGCCGGCCGTGCCCGGCGCGAAGCACGACGAGGACTTTCCCGTCTACGATTACTTCTCCGTACCCATACCCATGCGCAAGCCTTACCGCATGGGCATGCCTTACGTCGACCTCGACTTCCGCTCGCGCATAAGCCGGGTGGGCTTCTCGATAGTGCACGCCCACAGCCCGTTCTCGTCAGGACGGTTGGCCCTGAGGCTGGCCCGGCAGCAGAAAGTGCCGCTCGTAGCCACGTTCCACTCTAAATACCGCGCCGACTTCGAGCGGGTGGTGCCGTCGAAGACGATCGTAGATTACCTCGTCAAGAACATCGTCGACTTCTACAACCAGGCCGACGAGGTGTGGGTGCCGCAGGCCGGCGTGGCCGAAACGCTGCGCGAATACGGCTACCGAGGGCGCGTTGAGGTGGTTGACAACGGCAACGACATGGCTACGGCCGACGACATAACGCCCCTGCGCAACGAGGGGCGCGCCATGCTGGGCGTGTCGGCCCACGAGCCGATGTTGCTCTTCGTGGGGCAGCACATCTACGAAAAGAACCCTCACCTGATAATCCGAGCCCTCTCACGCCTGCGCGACCGCCGCTGGCACATGTTCTTCATCGGCACGGGCTACGCCGCCGAGGAGCTGAAACAACTCGCCAAATCGAAAGGACTTGACGGCAGGATAACGTTCATGGGGCAGGTGGCCGACCGCCTGCTGCTGAAGCGCTGCTACGCCGCGGCCGACCTATTCGTGTTCCCCTCGCTCTACGACAACGCGCCGCTCGTGGTGCGCGAGGCAGCCGCCATGGAAACACCGGCGCTGCTGGCCGCAGGCTCTACGGCGGCGGGCGTCGTGGCCGACGGCATGAACGGCTTCACCTGCCGCGCCGACGAGCATGCCCTGGCCGAGCGGCTGGCCGCCCTCATGGGCGACAAGGCCCTGCTGACGGCCGCCGGAAGCAACGCACGCAAGACCATAGCGCGCCCCTGGAGCGAGATAGCCGACGAGGTGTACGACCGCTACCTGCACCTTATAAGGCGCCTCAAGACGAGCGTGGCCTGAGCCTTACGGTGCCTGAACAAGAATAAAAACCATTGAAAAACAAGATAAGCCTCAGCCGCCGCGGCCATCACCGGCCCGCCGACTGAGGCTTATACCTTAAATATTCGTAGCCGAAACGGCACCTCAGACAGTCCTTCCTGTCGCAATACTCCTTCTTAAGCTGTATCAGCGCCTGGCTGTCGGCGGCGTTGTCGGCCTTCAGTCCGCACCGGCTCCACAGGCGCACGATGTGGTTGTTCTCGGCCTTCAGCTGCGCCAGCATGTCGAAAGCGCGGGCGCACAAGGCCTCGTCGCGCCTGTGGCGGCCGTAGGCGAAGAGCATTGGCACGGCCGTGTTGATGATAATAAGGTCGAGCGAAGCCTGCGTAAGGCTCTTGCGCGAGCGGCCGCAAGGGCTGCCGAAGGCGTAGTGCGTCGCCCAGTAAGGCGTCACCTCGGTGGCCAGCAGGCCGCGCATCTGCTCGGCCGAGGCGCACTCTACGAGGCGGCTAAGGTCGGCCCTACGCGAGTGGTAGAGGCGGGCCAGCTGCGCGATGCGTATGTGAGGGAAGTTCTGCGGACGCATGCGCAGGAACTTCCATGCGCCCGGGTCCATCGGCCTAAGCCCGAACTTATGGGCCAGATACTCGTACTCGCCTTTCAGGCGGAGGTAATACCCGTCGCCCTCGGCCTCGTCACGGCCGCGGGCGGGCAGCGCCGAGGGGTCGAGCAGCCCCGCCTGACCCATGAACACGGCCTCAACCTGGAAGATGTCGTCACGGTGACGGGCCACGGCCTGCAAGGGTATGCCCAGCGCCCAGCGCTCGAAGGCGTCGCCGTTGACGCCGAAACCGTAGTTGCGGGCCATCGTAACGAACAGCGCCGACTCCCAAGAGCCGTCGCAAAGCTCCACCCTGCGCATGATGGCCTCGGTCTTCAGCTCGAGCCGTTCGGCCACGAGGCGGCTCATCCAGCCGTGAACGGTGAGGCGGTCGAGCCGGGGTATGACGGCGAAACACGGCGGATAGCGGTCTATCGAGAGCAGGGACTCGTAGTTGGCGGCCACCGCCTGCGGCACCTCAAGCCTCATCTGGGGCACCACGCGGCCGCCGGCCGTAGCCACGTCGGCGTCAATCTCCGTCGCCACGTGCAGCACGACGTTGTCGTAAGCGTGGTCGCGGTCGTGGCCGTGGGCCGTCCATGCGGACGACTTATCGTGCAACTCGACGTTGCCTACCCACACGGTGCCGCCTATCTTCACCTTCGCATTGAAGAAGTCGGGCCCCGCGTCGGTGTTCTGCAGGCCCGTGTCTATCACCTCAACGGCGCGTCCGTCGACCGTCGCGAGCTGTCCGAGGGGGAACATCTTGTGCTTCCAGACATATTGCAGGAGGGCTTCCATATCATCAGTAATTTAAGGAGTTAAGGTCGTAAAGGCGGCTGACGGCAGACGTATTGCCATCGGCGGCCGCCGCGCGGCAGGCCGTTCGCCGCCGCAATGCAAAGCTACGAAAAAATCCCGGACGCCGCATGACGTCCGGGATTTTTATCAGTAAAAACTTCGTAAAAGTCTGCTTTGCCTTATTTCTTCAGCACCTTAACGGTAGTGCCGTCAGCCTTGCGAACGATGTTGATACCCTTCTGCAGCTCGTTTACGCGCTGGCCGTTAACGTTGTAGATTGCCTCAACGGCGTTGTCGGCGCCCTCGGCGTCGATGTTCTCTATGCCTGAAGCCGTCTTGTTTACGGCAAGCGTGTAAGTGTTTGACGTCTTCATGTCGTTAGAGTTAACGTAGATCGTAGCCTTGTAGCCGGTTGAAGTCGGCACGACGTCGGTTGCTACGTAAGCTCCGCGGCCGTCTGAAACGGCCTCGATCACGGGCTCGGCCTCTGCGATGCTCGGGTCTTCAATCTCATAATCGAACTTGCCTTCCTCCAGCTCGACGTCGGTGCCGTTGCAGGTGAGCTTGCTCAGGCCGGCATTGTAAACCAACTCTACGTCGTCGAGATACAAAACGTCGGGGTTATCGGCGTCAGAGCTGCCCACGCCGGGCAGAGCGTTGGTTGAAACGGTTACGAGGATGGCCTTAGCCTGGGCGTCGTTGCCGGCGTAAGTGTCATAGTCGAAGGGCACTACTATCTGCTGCCACTCGCCTCCGTTGCTCTCTATCTTGGCGTTCTGGGCCTTTGCTACGATGTTGTCGGTAGAGGCGTCGGCGGGCGCGGGGTCCTGCGTGCGGGTGCCGTCGGTGATTATTGCGCTGACGGTAGCGTACTTATAGTCGTCGGGGTTGGCGCCTTCTTCAATCTTTATCGTGCCCTGCTTGAACTTAACCCACATCGAGATGGCGTCGGGCGTGCCGGTCATCACGGTGTAGAAGGGGTCGCCGTTGTCGTCGACGTCCTCGTTGGCGAAGTCGAGGAAGGCGCAGTTGTCAGTGCTTGCAGCGTCTATAGCGCCGGCCTGCATCTGTCCTGTGGTGATTGTTCCGTTGGCGGGAATGGAGCCGAAGACCAGGCCTGACGTAACCATCACGCTCTTCGTGCCCTCAGAGCCGGGGCGCACGTCGTCGGAGATGAACGTGTGAGGCGTGTCGCTTACGAAGGATGCTAAAGCTCCCGTGCTGCTCATGAAAGAGTGCCATGCGTTCGGCTCGTCGCTCGTATAGACGGTAGGCTCGCCGCCGAAGATACCCTCCTTGGTGAACGTGGCCGTATGGAAAGCCTCGAAGTCAGAGTTGGGAATCTGGTATCCGCCGTCGCCGAACACGGCTACGACGTCAAAGTCCTGTCCCAGCATTGCTATCTTGACGGGCAGGTTGATGACGAGGTGCATCTTGTCGGCGTTCATCCACGAGCCGGGCTTGATTGAAACGTTAACCTTGTTGCCGAGCAGGGTGGCAATCATGTCGCCGTTGGTGATGGCTGCCTCCTGGTCTACCACCTCGTTGAAGAAGGTGTATCCGCCGGCGGCACTCGTCGTAGTGCCTTTCACGCCGGTGATTGTCACGTCGCCGATGAGCAGGCCTTGGAAGCTGAACTTGTTGAGCACGATGGTGTATGTGCCGTCAGCGCCTTCCTCGGGGTTGACGGTTATCGTGGCTTCGCTCTTCATCGGGGCCGAGCCGTTGAGCGTTATGGCCAACTGGTCGGTGTAGTCCTCGGCGCCGGCGGTCATGGCCATGACGGCCGCAGCCATAAGTGTAAAGATTTTCTTCATGTCGTTAATGTTTTGGTTATGTTGTCGTTAATATGCTGTTACTTTATCCTGTACGATATGCCGATGGTTCCGTAGACGGGATACAGGCTCATGTCAATCGTTTCGAAGTCGCTGTCGAAGATGTCGGTGAAGCCCCACGACAGGTCGGCGAAGACGCCCCAGCGCTTGTAGAACGTCCAGTTGACGCCGGCCAGCATGCCGAACTGCCACGAGCGCATGTCGTCGGAGAAGTCGTAAGAGCCGCGGCTGCCCTCGTCGGTGCCTATCTCCACCTTGGCTCCCGTGGGGTCGCCAACGCGTATGTAGCCGCCGTAGGCGTAGCCGGTGAACTTGTGCGAGCGCACGTAAGAGAGGTAGGGGCCGAGGTAGACGCTGACGTTGTTGCTGAACGAGTAGGTAGCCATGAGGGGCAGGGTGAGCATCCACTGCTCCACGTCCATCTTGACGCCGCCGGTGAAGTTGCCCTCGAGGCTCTGTCCTCCGCGCACGATGGCCATGTGGTAGTTCTTAACGGTGGCGTCGACCTTCATTCCCTTGTTCTCGAGGTAGAGTCCGGTGGTGAGTCCCCAGTGGCGGTTGAGGTCGCGGTAGACGCCGAGGCCGAGGTTGAAGTTGGGCGACAGCGTAAACTTGTCCATGCTTCTTATCGTGGCGGGCATGCCCATGGGGGCGGTGCCTCCTATGCTGTAGCCGAAGCGCAGGTAGTATGTAAGGCCGTCGAGCAGGCCTCCGGCCGGCGCCTGTACGGCCGCCGTAGCGGCCAGTAGCAGTGTCAGTATGGTTTTCTTCATTGTCATTCGTTTGTTTGGTCCCAGATTACTTCTATCTCGTCAACGTAGAGCGTGCTGCCGATGGCTCCGCTGAAGGTGGCTCCCTCGATGCTCGAGGTGCATACTACGGCGAGGCTGTAGCCCTGGCTGGCGAGCGTTTCGGGGTCGATGTCGGCAGTGTATTCGAAGTCTACCTCGAAGTATGTCCAGTCGTCGGTGGTCTTTATCTCGGGCACCTGCGCCATGGCCACGATGTACCGGCTGGTCTTCACGTCGTCGCCGTGCAGCACGAAGGCGTTGCCCTGGTCGTCGTGGTTGCGGTAGAGCACGGCGTAGATGTCGCCGATGTCGGTGCGTTTGGGGTATTCGTTCTTGTACTTGTCGATGAATTTCTCGCCCGGATGGTACTTATACCAGCCCGTGAGGCGCAGCGGACGGCGGTCGAAGGGCAGGCCGAAGTTGGTGGCCTGCATGGTTTCGGTAAGCGCCTTGCTCACGTCGAAGTAGCCCAAGAAGAGGTTGCCGGCGGCAATGGGCATGTACATGCCGGGCAGGTTGCCCAGGGGGCCGGTGTCGCGCGTGACGAGCTTGACGCCCTGTCCCGTGTGGCCCTCGGTCGTGGCGGAGGGGTATTCGTCGGGCGCGGCGGTGCTCATGCTCAGGTTGAAGCCGCCGTTGCCCGTGGCCCAGTTGCCGGCTTCGCTGCCGTCGGGGTTGAGGTCGGTCCACTGGTAGAACTCGCCTCCGTTCTGTCCGGGCACCAGCTTGTAGTGCTCGAAGTCATACTTGCTTATGGGGTTGTACGTCTTGAACGACACGTTGTATTCACGCTTCCACGCCCCGTCCTGGCTGGTGACGGTGTACGTGACCGCGCGGCCGTCGCTGAAGTCGTGCACCGAGCCGTTGGCCGGGCTGACGGTGGCGCCCTCGGTGACGCGGAACACGGGCGCCATGGCCGAGAGGTCGGCGTCCGGCTTTACGCGGAACGTTACTTCGGTGACGTCTGAGAGCACGTTGACGAGCGTGTCGCTGGCCGCGAAGAATATGTCTGTGGGAACGTCGGCGTGGACGTAAGCCTGCTCGATGTCGCACTCGGCGTTGAGCGGCTCATCCTTGAAACAAGACGTGAGCGAGCAGCACAAGGCCGCGCCGAGCAGCAGGTTCGTAATCTTCATAATCTTAATACCTATATAATGTAATAGGGTGCAAAATTAATCTAAAAAGCGGTTTGCGCCAAATTTTTCAAGACATACTGCACTATTTTTGATAAAACTTTTTACTTTCAGGACTTCCGTTGCGACATTTCGGACTGCGACACGCGGCCGTCGTGACGTGCGCCGCCCGCCGCCGATGCGCCGCCGTGAACCCATTGATTTTCAATGTGTTACGACACGCATCGTAAAAGACCGCCTTTCGCCCTGCGAAAGGTTACCTTTTGTCGCCCAAGAGGCGGCCTTTCATCATCCGAAAGGCCGCCTTCCGCATAGCAACGGCTTTCAAGCATGTTAACACTTTAACCCGCATGGGTGTTAAGGCAGTGTTAACCCGCGTTCACAATTTAACTGACATGAGAGATAAAGCGTTTCCGATTATTTCACAATTTAACCGACAGTGGGTTAAGGCAACGTTAATCCGCGTTCACAATTTAACCCACATAAGGGATAAAGCGTTTTTCATTTATTTCGTATTTAATCGCAATTTAGATGAAATTAGATGTCAATCTAATCCGGATTCATCGTCTTGGATTACGAATACACCCTCGTCCAAACGAGGCTCTCGCTAATAGTCATCCCGGACTTGATCCGGGAACCAGTTGTATTCCGCCACGTTGTCGGTTTGAGGGTGTATTCGACTGGTTCCCGGATCAAGTCCGGGATGACTATTAGCGAGAGCCTCACTCGGAAGAGGGTGTACACATTTGGTGTTCTCCGAATGTCGCCATACTAAGCCACGGGTAAACCTTATTTCACAATTCAACCGACATGTGGGTTACGTTTGTTTTAACGTACATTCACACTTTAGCCTGCATGACGGTCAAATTGCAACCCGGTTGCAGCCGTTTCGGGGTAATTTTGCCATCGTAAAACGGACGTCAAAAACGAATATGATATGGAAGTAAGAAGTTTTCTTAGGCCGGCGGTGTCGTTGGTAATGCTCGCCGCCGGCATGGTGATGAGCACCACGGCCTTCAGCCTGTTCGCCGACGACAGGGTGAGGCTGCTGTGGTACGTGGCCGCCTTCCTGCCCGTGGGGCTCGGGGTGATGCGCGAGGCATGGGAGTGCGCCGTTAAGAAAGACGTGTTCAGCGAGTTCATGCTGATGAGCGTGGCCTCGATAGGCGCCTTCGCCATAGGCGAATATCCCGAGGCCGTGGCCGTAATGCTGTTCTACTGCATCGGCGAGGCGCTGCAGGACATGGCCGTTGACCGCGCACGCGACAACATAAAGGCTATGATGGAGTTCAGGCCCGACCACGCCACGGTGGTGACTGACGGCACAACGATGACGAAAGACCCTGCCGACGTGCGTCCGGGCGACATCATAGAGGTGCGCCCGGGCGAGCGCGTGCCGCTCGACGGCGAACTGACTACGGCCGACGCGGCCTTCAACACGGCGGCGCTGACGGGCGAGAGCGCGCCCCGCACGATAGAAAAGGGCAAGGAGGTGCTGGCCGGCATGACGCCGGCCGACAGCGTGGTGCGCCTGAGGGTGACGCGCGAGGCAGGCCGTAGCGCCATAGCGCGCATGCTTGAGATGGTGGAGCAGGCCGCCGAGCGCAAGGCTCCCGCCGAACTGTTCATCCGCAAGTTCGCGCGCGTTTACACGCCCGTGGTGATAGCCCTGGCGGCGCTCACCGCCGCGGTGCCCTACCTGTGGTCGCTGGCCGACGCCGGGTTCGCCTACGACGCCGGCACGTGGATATACCGCGCGCTTATCTTCCTCGTAATCTCGTGCCCCTGCGCGCTCGTCATAAGCATACCGCTGAGCTACTTCGGCGGCATTGGCGCGGCGTCGAGGCAGGGCATACTGTTCAAGGGCGGCAACTATCTTGACGCCATAACGCAGGTTGACACCGTGGTGTTCGACAAGACGGGAACGCTCACCAGGGGCGAGTTCTCGGTAGTAAAGGTCATGGCCGACGACCCCGACGCGCTGACGCGGGCCGTGGCCTCGATGGAGAGGGGCAGCAACCACCCGATAGCGCGGGCCGTGACGGCATACGCCAAGGACGCCGGCGCCGACGTGGCCGACCTTAAGGACGCTGCCGGATACGGACTGACGGCCACCGTAGACGGCCACCGCTGGGCGGCGGGCACGCTGAAGCTGCTCGACCGCGAGGGCGTAGACTACCCGAAGGAGCTGGCCGACGTGGCCGAAACGATAGTGGCCTGCGCCAAGGACGGGCGCTACGCCGGCTGCCTGCTGCTGGCCGACAGGCCGAAGGCCGACGCCCGCGAGGCCGTGAGGGCGCTAAGGGCCGCCGGCGTGGGGAGCATAGAGATACTGTCGGGCGACAAGCAGGCGCTGGTTGACAAGGTGGCCGAAGAGCTGCAGGTTGACAGGGGCTGCGGCGACCTGCTGCCCGAAGGGAAGGTCAACCGCATAGAGGACATCAGGCGGCAGGGCCGCCGCGTGGCCTTCGTGGGCGACGGAATAAACGACGCCCCCGTGCTGGCACTGAGCGACGTGGGCATTGCCATGGGCGCGACGGGCGCCGACATGGCCGTTGAAACGGCCGACGTGGTGATACGTACCGACCAGCCCTCGAAGGTGGCCGACGCCATACGCACGGGCCGACGCACGCGCCGCATAGCCCGCGAGAACATCGCCCTGGCCGTAGGCGTGAAGGTGCTGGTGATGGGACTCGGCCTGGCCGGCATGGCAAACCTATGGGCCGCCGTGTTCGCCGACGTGGGCGTGGCCCTGCTGGCGGTGCTCAACGCCACGAGGGTGTTCTTCGTGAAGGATTAGGACGAAGCGTGGTTAACACCCTTCGTAGGGACATAATTCATTATGTCCGCACGTTCTGAAAGAACGTTATTGGCAATATTACTGTATAATACGCCTCTTTGCGGCGTGCGGACATAATAAATTATGTCCCTACGCGAGGGTGCTCGCTTGAATTTTAGGCATAAAAATTTAACCGAACTCACGTGTGATTAAGGCCGGCGATGCGATGCCTACCGGCCTTAATCACCTTCTTACAGGCTGAAAAAGGGCGTTATCCTTTGCCGTTCGGGCAAATATCATTACATTTGCAGAAGTATGGCTGACGAACAATTCTTCATCGACAAGCTGCGCCACCGCGGCATTAAGCCTACGGCGACGAGGCTGCTCATCCTGCGCGAGATGTTCAGGGGCGACGAAACCGTGTCGCTGCCGCAGCTGGAGAAGCTGCTGCCGACGGTGGACAAGAGCACCATCTCGCGCACGCTGTCGGTGTTTCTGATGAACAAGCTGATACATGCCGTAGACGACGGGAGCGGCTCGCTGAAGTACAACGTGTGCGGCGACGACTGCGACTGCGGCGTTGACGACGAGCACACGCACTTCTACTGCGAGCGCTGCCGCCGCACGTTCTGCCTCAAGCGCATACACGTGCCCGTGGTGGAGCTGCCCGAGGGCTTCCGCATGGGCAGCATAAACTACGTCATAAAGGGCCTCTGCCCCGAGTGCGCCGCCAAGGAGGACGCAAGGAAGAGATGACCTTCGGCCCCGCCGAAGGCCGCATATCAGACGACAAAAGGCCGCCTTTCACGCTGTGAAAGGCGGCCTTTTATAATGCGTTGAACGCCAAGGTGTTACGTTGCCGATTTACTCTGCCGTTATGCTTACCGTCTGGAGCGACGAGCTGTCGTGGCCTATCATGACGTCAAACTGTCCCGGCTCGAACACCATGCGGCCCTCGGCGTCGTAGTATGACAGGTCTTTCTCGGTCAGGTCGAAGGTGACCTGCTTGCTCTCGCCTGCCTTCAGCAGCACGCGGCTGAAGCCCTTAAGCTCCTTGACGGGGCGGGCTATCGAGGCCACGGGGTCGCGCACGTAGAGCTGCACCACCTCGTAGGCGTCACGCGAGCCGGTGTTGGTGACGGTGACCGACGCCTTGAACGCGCGGCCCGAGCCTGTAACCGACGGCTTGCCGTAGGCGAACGTGGTGTACGTCAGGCCGTAGCCGAAGGGATATAGCGGGTCGTTGACGTTGTCGAGCCAGTTGGTGGCGTACTTGCGGAAGTCCTTCGTGCCGGCGGGAACGGGACGGCCGGTGTTCAAGTGGTTGTAATAGATGGGCACCTGACCCGTAGTGCGGGGCATGGTCATGGTGAGTCGGCCGGCGGGGGCCACGTCGCCGAAGAGCACGTCGCAGATGGCGTCGGCCGCCTCGCTGCCTCCGAACCACACGTTAAGTATTGCGTCGACGTTGTCCTGCTCCCAGGTGAGCACCGTGGGACGGCCGGCGAAGTTGAGCATTACGACGGGCTTGCCCAGCTTTACAAGCTCGGCGAGCAGCTCGCGCTGCACGTCGGGCAGGCGAAGGTCGGTGCGGCTGGCGCACTCGCCTGACATGTCGGCGCTCTCGCCCATGGCGCACACGATGACGTCGGCCCGGCGGGCCACCTCAAGAGCCTCGGCCTTGAGCTTTGAGTCGTCGCCGCGGGCTATGGTCTTGCCGAACTCGGCGGCGCGCTGGCGCAAGGAGTCGGCCATGAGGTTGCAGCCCTGGGCGTACAGCAGCTCGGCCTTGCCGGCCAAGGCGCGCTCGAAGCCTTCCTTAAGCGTAGAGTAGCGGTCGGGCGTGTAGGCCACGCACCACGTGCCGGCCATGTTAGCCCGCGTGTCGGCCAGCGGGCCTATGAGGGCTACCTTGCCCTGCTTCTTGAGCGGCAGGAGGTTGTCCTGGTTCTTAAGCAGCACGAAGGTTTCGGCGGCTATGCGGCGTGCCGCGGCGCGGTTCTCGGCCGTGAAGATGTCGGTCTTGCGGCGCTTGGGGTCGCAATACTTGTAGGGGTCCTTGAAGAGGCCCAGCTTATACTTGGCCTCGAGCACGCGGCGGCAGGCCGTGTTGATGGTTTCCTCGCTGACGGTGCCGTCCTTGACCGACTGCTCCAGCGTGCCGATGAAGCCCATCGAGCACATGTCCATGTCTGTGCCGGCGTTGAGCGCCATGGCCGAGGCGCGCTTCAGGTCGCCGCCAACGCCGTGGGGCATCATCTCGCCGATTGAGCCGTAGTCGGTTGCGACGAAGCCGTCAAACTTCCACAGCTTGCGCAGCACGTCGTCAAGCAGCCAGCGGTTGGCCGTGGCTGGCACGCCGTCGACGATGTTGAACGACGACATTATGCTGCCCGTGCCTTCCTCGACGGCGGCCTTGTAGGGCGGGAAGTACTGGTTGAACATGCGCAGGCGGCTCATGTCTACGGTGTTGTAGTCGAGTCCCGACTCAACGGCGCCGTACAGCGCGAAGTGCTTCAGGCAGGCCATGACGTTCTCACGGCTCGAGTAGTCGCCCTGGTATCCGCATATCATGGCGCGGGCTATCTGCGAGCCCAGGTAGGGGTCTTCGCCGTTACCCTCGGATATGCGGCCCCAACGGGCGTCGACGCAGATGTCGACCATCGGGCTGAAGAACCAGTTAATGCCGTCGGCCGAGGCCTCCTTGGCGGCTATGCGGGCGGCCTCCTCCACGGCCTGCATGTCCCACGAGCACGACATTGCCAGCGGAATGGGGAATATCGTTTCGTAACCGTGTATCACGTCCATGCCCACGAGCAGCGGAATACCCAGCCGGCTCTGCTCTACGGCTATCTTCTGGAGCTCGCGTATCTTCTCAACTCCCTTCAGGTTGAACACTCCGCCCATGCCTCCGGCCTTGATGATGCCGGCCACCTGGGTGTCTTGGGCCTGGCCGGTGGTGATGTCGCCGGCCACCTGCAGGTTGAGCTGTCCTATCTTCTCTTGCAGCGTCATGCGCGACATCAGGTCGCCGACGAACTTGTCCATGCCGGCGTCCTGTGCCTGGGCGCCGAGCGCCAGCAGGCCTGCGGCGAGGGCAAGCGCCGTCTTCTTGATTATCTTCATAGTCGTATTATTTTAAAGTAAACTTCACTTTCTGCGTAAGATTGTCAGAGGCGTTGCCGATGAGGGCCTCGAAGTCGCCCGGCTCGGCCTTCCACTGGTGCGCCTTGTCATCGAAGAAGCTGAGGGCGTCGCGGCCTATCGTAAGGGTGACGTCCTTGCTCTCGCCCGGCTGGAGGTAAACCTTCTTGAAGGCCTTAAGCTCCTTGTAGGGGCGCACGAGCGACGACTCGCAGTCGCGGACGTACAGCTGCACCACCTCGGCGCCGGCCTTCTTGCCAGTGTTGGTGACGCTCAGCGTGAACGAAATGCTGTCGCCGGCGGCCAGCGAAGCCTTGTCGGCCGTGGCCTTTCCGAGCTTGAAGGTGGTGTAGCTGAGGCCGTGGCCGAAGGCGAACAGGGGCTGCAGCTTCTCCTTGTCGACCCAGCGGTAGCCCACGAAGAGGCCTTCCTTATACTCCTCGTCGATTATCTTCTTGCCGTCGCGCCACGTTCCGGGATACGTTCCCAGCTTGTGCGCGCCGTAGTCGTCAAGCTTCGCCATCCAAGAGTAAGGCAGCTTGCCCGACGGGTTGACGCGTCCCGTCAGCACGTCGGCAAGGGCCTCGCCCGCCGTAGAGCCGAGGAACCAGCCCTGCACGATGGCGGGCACCTTGTCCTTCCACGGCATTTCAACGGGATTGCCCGATATGTTGACGTAGACGAAGCGCTTGTTGGCCTTTGTCAAGGCCTCTATCAGGCGGTCCTGTCCGTAGGGCAGGCCGTACTTCTTGCGGTCGTGGCCCTCTGCGTCCTGGTAGTCGCTCTTGTTAAGGCCGCCGAACATGACGACGTAATCTGCCGTTTTAGCTTTCTCTACGGCCTCGTCAAGCAGCTCGCCGGCCGAGCGTGTGTCGTAGAGTTTTTGCTTGGCAACGACGCCGTTGTACTCGCCGGTGGTGTCGCCGACGTAACCACGGGCGTACTCAACCTTCACCCTGTCGCCGAAGAACTGCCTGAGGCCCTCCAGGGGGAGCGTTTCGCGCTGCACCTTGAGCGACGAGCTGCCGCCGCCCACGGTCATCATCTTGATTGCGTTCTCGCCTACCACGAGCACGGTGCTCGTCTTCAGGGTGTCGATGGGCAGCACGCCGCCCTTGTTCTGCAGCAGCACTATGCCGTCGGCGGCTATTCGGCGGGCCGTGGCATAGTGGGCCTCGGAGTTCATGAAGCCGTAGCCGCGGTTGCGGTTCATCGTCGTGCGGAAGAAGAGGCGCAGCACGCGGCGCACCTTGTCGTCAAGTTCCTTGGTGGTGTAGACGCCCTTCTGTATCAGCTCCTTGTACGGACGGGCAAGATAGTAGTTAGCGTAGGCGTTCGAGGCGCCGAAGGAAAGGCCGTCGGTCCACGTTCCGAACTCCATGTCGAGGCCGTTCTCAACGGCCTGGCGGGTGTCGTGGGTGCCGCCCCAGTCAGACACTACCACGCCGTCATAGCCCCACTCGCCCTTCAGGATGTCGTTGAGCAGGTACTGGTTGTGGCAGTTGTGCTGGTCCTTATAAAGGTTGTAGGCGCCCATGAGGCCCCACACGCCGCCCTCCTGCACGGCGGCCTTGAAGGCGGGCAGGTAGATTTCGTAGAGCGCGCGGTCGTCAACGATGACGTTGACCTGGTTGCGGTACTCCTCGTCATTGTTCAGGGCGAAGTGCTTAACGCAGGCGGCGACGCCCTTAGACTGCAGTCCCTGGATGTAGGGCACCACCATGCGCGACGCCAGGTAGGGGTCTTCGCCCATGTACTCGAAGTTGCGTCCGCCGAGCGGAGTGCGCAGAATGTTGACGCCGGGACCCAAAATCATGTCCTTGCCGCGATAGAGAGCCTCCTCGCCGAGGTCGCGGCCGTAGGCGGCGGCCATGCAGGGGTTCCACGTTGCGGCAAGACACGTCAGCGCGGGGAAGGCCACGCACGAGTCGTTAGTCTGTCCGGCCTGCATCCATTCGTCCCAAAGCACGTCGGGACGGACGCCGTGGGGGCCGTCGTCGGTCCAGAAGTCGGGGAAGCCGAGGCGCGCCACGCCGGGCGAGCTGAACTTGCTCTGGGCGTGGATGACGGCGATTTTCTCGTCGAGCGTCATGCGTCCGAGGGCGTCCTCGACGCGCTCCTCTATGGGTTTGGTGTCGTCAAGGTAGACGGGCACGGCCTGGCCCCACGACAGGGCGACCGCGCATACAGCCATGAAGGCTGTCGTAAGTGTTTTCTTCATACAGCTAAAGATGTTTGGTTTATTATCGGTTAATCGCCGCCGGGCGTCATTCGGCCTTGAGGCCTATCGACTTTATGTAGCCCGTCTGCGGGCGGCAGTTGGCGAACTTGATGTTCTCGATATAGCGGGCGAGCACCCGGCGCGCCTCGGCCTGCGAGGGGCGGGCGCGGCGTATGTCGTCGAAGGTGGTGCGGTCGGCCTCGGCAAACTTCACCACAATGCTGTCCCAGCCCTCGGGGCGCGCCACGGCGTTCATGCACGAGTTGTCAACCTTCTTGTAGGGCCAGAAGGTATAGCCGATGTTATTGTCGCGCATGACCTTCACGAGGTCGGCCTGCCACTCATCGGTGTTGTGCCCCGTCTCGCCCATGTACATCGGCAGGCCGGTCTTGTCGCGGAAGTCGATGTAGCTCTTGATGGCCTCGGCCGTGGCCGGTCCGCCGTAGCGGTGGCAGGTGTACATGATGTTCGCGTCGAACTTCCAGTCGGTGAACATGAAGAAGTCGCTGTTCCAGCGCGCCCCGCCCAGCAGTATGACGTGGTTGGGGTCAACCTCGCGTATGGCCTTTACGGCGCGCTTGTATAGCGGCTCGAGCTTGGCGTTAAGCTCGTCCTTGTTCTCGAAGTAGTGGGCTATCGGCTCGTTCATCAGCTCGTAGCCGAGGATGACCGGCTCGTCCTTGTAGCGCGAGGCGATGTCGCGCCACACCTTGACGAACAGCCGCTGGCTGGCCTCGCTCTCGAAGAGCCACGGATAGCCGTAACCGTTGTCGATGTTGTCGCCCGTCTGGCCTCCGGGGCAGTCGTGCATGTCGAGGATGAGGTAAAGCCCGCTCTCGCGGCACCACTCCACCACGCTGTCAACGCGGGCGAAGCCGTCCTGACGTGCGGTGAGGCCCATGTAGTCCTCGTCGGTGAACAGCTTGTAGTTGAAGGGCAGGCGCACCGTGTTGGCGCCCGTCGAGGCGATGAAGCGTATGTCGTCGCGGGTGATGTAGTTGTCCTTGAAGGCGCTCCAGAAGGCGGCGGCCTCGTCGGGTCCGACCATCTGGCGCAGCATGAGGTCTATCATCCACTCGCAGTTAGTCTTCTTGAAGCCGAACATGTAGCCCTCTGGGTTGAGCCAGTTGCCGAGGTTTGTGCCCGTGATGAAGAGCTTGGAGCCGTCGGGCCTGACGAGGTCCTTGCCCTCCACACGGACGAACCCGCCGCCGGCCGAGGCCGCGGCGGCCAGTAAACAGAAAGCGAATATAGCAAGAATTTTTCTCATCTCAAAGAGTTTTAAGTTTACTTAAGCACTTTACTTCTGGAACACTCTTACGTAATCTACCTTCATCACGGCCGGCAGGCAGCTCTCGTCGACGCCCTGCTGTCCGCCCCAGGCTCCGCCCCAGGCAAGGTTGAGGATTACGTAGAAGGGCTTGTCGAAGGGCCATGCGTCCTCGCCCGTCCCGTCGTTGGCATAGGTGAGCAGCGGCTCGCCGTCGACGAGGAAGGTCATCTTGTCGGCCGTCCACTCCATGGCGTAGACGTGGAACTCGTCCTGGGCCGTCGGCACCTTCTTGCGGGCGCTCTCTATGGCCGTGCCCGTGTTGTTGTACTTGGTGCAGTGGATGGTCGACACCACCACGTTGGGGTCGTAGCCGACGGACTCCATGATGTCAATCTCGCCGCAGTGGGGCCACGGGTTGGCCGTGAAGTCGTTGTCAACGGGCATCATCCAGAACGCGGGCCACGTGCCCTTGCCCTCGGGCAGCATGATGCGCGCCTCGATGTAACCGTACTTCCAGCCCTTGTCGACGTCGGCGTAGACGCGGCCCGAGTAAATGGTAGAGCCGGCCTTGAAGCAGGTTATGTTGAGCTTGCCGTCAACAAGCTCGGTGACGCGGCGCCCGGCAGCCGAACCGTCGACGTAGGTCTGCAGCTCGTTGTTGACCCATCCCGGGCCCTGCACCTCGTGGGTCCAGCGGGCGGGGTCGAGCGTCGTGCCCTCGTCAAACTCGTCCTGCCACACCAGCCTGTAGCCCTCGGGCACGTTGACCGCAGTCATCGGCGCCGACTCTTGCCTGAGGCTTATCTCCTGCGAGCCGTCGGCCGACGTCACGGTGACCGTGGCCGTGCGCGACTGCAGCGCCGTGTTAGGCTCTACGGATATGCTTACGCCGCCGTCAGCGACGGTGGCCTTAGCCCAAGCGGCGTCGCTCGCCGCGGTGAACTCTCCCTGATAACCAACGCCCACGCTGTAAGTGCCGCCGGAGGAGAGGGCGTAAACCTCTCCGGCCGAGAGCGACATGGCTGCCGACTGGCTTACCACCACCGTGTCGCGCACCGTGCCCGAGCGCACTACCACCAGGCCCCGGCGCGCCGCGTCGCCGTCGTTGGAGCCGACGCTCACCGTCACCGTGCCATCGGCGGCCGTCGTGCCGTCGGTCTGCACGCTTATCCAAGCGTCCGAAGCGTAGGCCGTCCAGCCCGTGCCTGTGGTGCTTACGGCTATCGTGTAAGAGCCGCCTTCGGCCGTGGCCGTTATCTCACCGGGATTACAACTGACCTTGACGCCGGCCGGAGCTTCGCCCCCGCCCTCGTCGCTGCAGCTCGACGAGCTGAGCGCAAAGGCCATAAACGCTAACAAAAACATATATTTCTTCATATCTATAAAGTATTATCCGCGGCCTGCCGGCATGCGGCGGCACAACAGGTTGACAATCAGCTTGTTACGAAAGGCGGCCTTTCGGCCTGCAAAACACGGCCTCTTGCCGTGCCGGAGGCGGCCTTTCAGAGCGCGAAAGGTTGCCTTCGGCGCCGCGGCCGCTTACGCATGTCGTGCGCAACATCCTCAGCCTGCAGGCAAACGTCATCATCGACGGAGCCATTACGCACGGCCGCCGGCCTTCACCGGCCAAGCAAAAAAATAGCTGTCGTAGAACATGCTTGCGGATAGCCACAAGTAGCTCTGCGACAGCTATCGGCAGGTAAAAAGATTGTTAACTAAAAACTTGTTTTATTATTATAATGGGAGAGGCGCACATGCCTCTCCCACGATAATGTGCATGACGGTTACTCAATCGTCTTCTGCAGCACAATCTTGCTGACAGTTGCTGTCAGGTTTGCAGGATTGCCGCCGAAGTCAATGACAAGAGTCAGTTTGTCAGCATTGACACCCTCAGCCAAAACGTTTGCCGGAGCCTTGAATACGTAATCGGCGTCAGCGTCAAGGTCAACTCTTTCAGCAAAGAAGAAGTTGTTATCGTCTGAGCTGTCAGTAAGTTTCACGGTTACACCCTTTGTGGCAGCCGAAGCATGCAACGTACAACTGAAGTCATACTTCACATTAGCTTCTGCTGAGAGGTCAGTGTGAAGCTTGACCTGAGCCTGCCATTGCTCTGATGTTGCCTCGGTAAGAACCACTTGGTAAGTACCGTTATCGGCAGTAAATGCAGGAGCTGCGATGGCCGACCAACCCGGAGCATAATAGAACTCCGTCGTAAACGCATTGTTCTCGTCAACAGGCTTCCAAAGGTTCGTTTCGGCGTCATAGTCATAAACGGTGTCGTCAGTGTCAACTTCGGGCACTACGGTGCCGTCGTCGTTGGCATGATCTTTCAGCACGATGCTTTCAAGATTGACAGTCGTATTATTGGCATTGCCGCCAAAGTCGAAGACGATCTTCACCCTCTCAATGTCAACACCGGGAACGTTGCTTACCCACAAGCACTTAGGCTCGCCGCCTTGCAAATCCATTTCCTGTGAGAAAAGCACATTATTGTCGTCATTGTCAGCACAAACCTTCACCAAAGCCTTTGGTAAATCAGCACTTGAGGTCAATATTACTGAGAA
This sequence comes from uncultured Prevotella sp., assembly GCA_944321295.1. GTDB lineage: Bacteria > Bacteroidota > Bacteroidia > Bacteroidales > Bacteroidaceae > Prevotella. The sequence continues at coordinate 14,046 of CALUKU010000015.1, read as the reverse complement.
GTCGTAAGTCTTTGCTGAAGACAGGGCGATGTCCGTGTTGACAAACATCTGTGCCTGCCAGCGCTCGTTGGTTGCCGTCGGCAATATGACGCTGTAATCAAAACCATTCTTATTATATACCGGGTCGCTAGTCAGAACCCATCCCGGAGCATAATAGAATGTTGGGTCTTGCACGGTAGCCGTGCGCCACAGGTTGAACTCGCTGTCCTCTACGAAGCCGCCGAAACCGCTTATCTTAGTATTGTCGATATGGAACGGCAAGGTGATTTCCCCGTCACTCATTCCGTTGCGGTTCCTGACGCGCATCGTAATGCTGTAGTCGCCTGCCTTGCGGTAGTAGCTTGAGTCGACAAGAGAAGAAGAGTACCTTCCGTTGATGTTCCACACCGGGGTCACGCCGGGCAGCTCGTCGAACGAGAATACGGCGTAGTTGGTTTCCTGGTTTACGTTCACGTGAACGTATTGCTCATAGTCTGCCGCGTTGAGAAGGCCGTTGATGTCGCCTCCCTCAAAGCTGTCGGGAGTGCAGGAGCCGAGCGTAAGGCCCAGCAACATCATGGCTCCCCCGAATAATTTATATGTCTTGTTCATGGCTTACTTTGTTTTTAATAATTGTTCTGTACAAGATTCGGGTCAGAAGACATCTCCACGTCAGGTATGGGCAGATACTTCTTGTTCTCGGTCCACGACTTCGTGCGGTAGTGGTACTTGTCGGGAACGAGCACCTGGGCTGCCTTGCCGGTGCGCACGAGGTCCCAGTAGCGCTTGCCTTCGCCTACGAATTCAAGCTGACGTTCGTTGATGATGTCGTCGATTGAAACCGAAGTCATGTCGGTAGAAATGCCGGCGCGCTGGCGCACCAGCTTGTAATAGCCGAGAGCCTCGTTGGCGTCGCCGCCCGTGCGGAGTATCAGCTCGGCTGCGTTGAGCAGGCACTCTGCGTAGCGGTAGACGCGCAGGTTGTTGCAGAAGTTAAGGTCGGCGTCGGCCTTCTGGTTGGCGTTGCCGTCGGGGGTTGCGATGTATTTCGCAAGGAAGAAGCCCGTGTCCTGATAGCGCTTGTCATACTCTACGCCCTGTGCTGCGGCGTTAAAGCAGGTAGCATCACGGCGCTGGTCGTTGCCGGCGTAGCGCTCGTAGGTCTCGGTGCGCACCGGACAGAAGCCCCAGCCCTGCGCAACGCCCGCCGTTCCGTCGGGCCACTGGCTCGGACTGATCAGTCGGGGCAGCACCGTTCCGCCTGAAGCGAGCGGGTTGCTATAAGAGCGCACGGCGTTGTCTGACTTGTAGTTGATCTCCCAGATCGACTCCTCACACCATTCGCCAGAAGTCTTCCACAGGTCGGCGTAGGGGTAATGCAGGTCGTAGAGTGTGCTATTGATGATCTCACGCATGTAGCCCAATGCCCTGCCGTAGCGCGTTTCGTCGTTCTGGTACATCACCATCTCGGTGTAAAGCATGTAGGCCATGGCCTGAGTAACGCGTCCGAGGTTCTCCTCGGCGGCCTTCATGGGCAGCTCGTTCATGTCGAGCACGTCCTCAAGGTCGGTTATCACGTTGTCGTAAACCTCGTCGGCCGAAATCTGCTTGGCCGTGTAAGGCATTGACTCAAGGTTGTCGAAGAAGAAGGGTATGTTGCCCCAGAACTTCCAGAGGTTGTTGTAATAGTAAGCCCTGAGCACGCGTGCCTGCGCCGAAACGGAGTCGATGAACTCCTGGCTCAGCTCCTCGCGCACGTCGTCGATGTAGCTCAGCACGTCGTTGGCGCGCTTAACGCCAGAGTACTCGTCAATCCAAAGGCCCGTGGGAGTCTGGTTCGGCATGGCGGAGAAGTCCATCATGAGGTGCCAGAACTGGTTGTCGGTCTTGCTGGAGCCGCCCACCCAGATGTCGTCGGCCATGATGTCGCTCATAATGTTAATCGGGCAATAGTATCCGTTGCCCCAATCGGGCCACTGAAGCGGGTTGTATGCCGCAACGAGAGCTTCTTCAATATGTTCCTCGTTATTGAAGAACTCCTCGGTGGTGTCCTTCGTCGGCGTCAGTTCGAGAAAGCTGTCGCTGCAGCTTGACAGCGTCAAGGCCGAAACAATCCCGACTGACAACAATATCTTTGCTTTCATTTTATTTCAGTTTTAAATGTTTCTTGATGAATGTTTCCTAACTAATATCAGAAGCTGAGATTGAAACCTACGGTGAACACGCGTGCCTGCGGATAAACACCATAGTCGACACCGAGCGAAGTTCCGCTTGAGGCTACTTCGGGGTCGAAGCCCCAATACTTGGTGAAGGTTATCAGGTTCTCGGCTGCTACGTAAACGCGCAGCTTCTCGATGAATACCTTGCGGGTGAGGTTCTGCGGCAGGGTGTAACCCAGCTGGATGTTCTTCAGGCGGAAGTAAGAGGCGTCGTGAACGTAGAGGTCTGACGATACCCAGTTTACGTTGTCGCCGAGGATGAACATCGGGTACTTGTTAGAGGTGCCGGGACCTGTCCAGCGTGAGAGCATCCACGAGGGAAGGTTGGTGGCGGCTATGTCGATACGGCGCGTAGCGTCGAACACGTCGGCGCCTGCTACGCCCTGCCACATCATGCTGAAGTCGAAGCCGCGCCACTCGGCGTTGAAGTTGATACCGAACGTCCAGTCGGGCATGCCCTTACCGATCTTGGTCTGGTCGTTGGTGGTGATGGCGCCGTCGCCGTCGATATCGACGAACTTAACGTAGCCGGGCTTTGCGTCAGGCTGGATGGGCTGGCCCGTCGGGCCTACGTATGAGTCGATTTCGGCCTGGCTCTGGAAGATGCCTGCCGTCTTATATCCGTAGAAGAAGGGGAACGGCTGGCCGTTCTCGCCGCGGGTGATGGTACCTGCTGTCTGGAACGAGTCGTAGTTGGCGAAACCGGTGTCGTTACCGAGCTTGACGAGCTTGTTCTTCAAATAAGAGGCGTTACCCTTTATGCTGAAGCGCGCGTCGGCCACGTTGAACTTGTAACCAAGCTCGAACTCTACGCCGGAGTTCTCCATGTCGCCCACGTTTCCGTAAGGCTTGCTCTCGCCTACGTATGAAGGAATGGCGAGGGTCATGAGCATGCCGTTGGTCTTCTTTATGTAATAGTCAACGGTGAAGGTAAGTGCGTTGTTGAAGAAGCCGAGGTCAAGACCGAGGTCAAACTGCTCTGACTCCTCCCACTTGAGGTCGGGGTTAGGAATAATGCTGGCCTTGGTACCGTTGGCTACGCCCTCGTCACGGCCGAAGATGTAGTTGTTGTTGACCGATGTGAGCGAGAGATACTGGAAGTTACCGATGTTGTCGTTACCATTCTTACCCCAGCTCAGGCGGAGCTTCATGTTCGAGAGCCAGTCGGGACGCTTCTGCATGAACGGCTCGTTGGTGATGTTCCAACCCAAAGAGAACGAGGGGAACACGGCGTAGCGGTTGTTGGCACCGAAGCGGCTCGAACCGTCGCGGCGTACCGTAGCCTGGAACATGTAGCGCTCAGCGTAGTTGTAGCTCAGACGGGCGAACATTGAGGCCATGGTGTAGGGGTCAGAGTAGCCGCCCCATGCGTTCATGTCACCGTTCTCGGCCAGACCGTTCGCGTAATCGATGTAAGGCTTGTTGACGTCGATAAGATTGTTGCGGCTTGCTCCGAGGGTCCAGCCGGTGTTCTTCATGGCCGACTGACCGAGCACAACGTTGAACGTATGGTCGCCGATGGTCTTATCGTAAGTGAGGACGTTCTCTATCTGCCATACCGTGCCGCGGTCGCTCTCTGAAGAGGCTTGGGTGAAGTCGCTGTACTGGTTGGCACGCAGATAGTAAATCGGTGTGTAGCTGTCGTTGCCCCAGAATGACATGTCGGCGCTGTAAGAAGAGCGGAACTTGAGGCCGTCCCATATCTGCAGCTCGGCTATGAAGTTGGCAACGAACTTATGGCTCCAGTTGTGTGCGCCCGGCAGAGAGAGGTTCTGCAGCGGGTTGGTCATCTCGTTGTAGTCGGGACCGGCAAGGGTGTAGAGGTTGCCGTTAGCGTCATACATGGGCACATAAGACGCTGTGCCGGCGTACTGCTGGTTCTGTGCGTCGGCCGCCTCGCCCGTAAGGGTCGGCGTGAGGATAGGCGACATGGCCAGGGCGCTGCCCAAGGGCGAACCCCACTGTGAGTTGGCGTCGATGCTGGTGTTCTTAACGCGTGCGTAAGAGAGGTTCACCGTTACGTCGAACTTGTTGAGCCAGTTGCGCTTCTTCGACTCGTCGAAGAGTGTGTACTTGGTGTTGCTGCGGAGGGTCAGACGGTTATAGTTAGAACGTCCGTAGTCACCGCCGATGATACCTTCCTGAGTGTAGTAGCCGAGAGAGAGGTAGTAGTTAAGCTTCTCGGAAGCTCCGCTGACCGTCACCTCGTGGTTTGACACGGGGGCGCCGTCGTTGAAGAGTTCCTCCTGCCAGTCGGTGCCCTCGCCGTAAGAATAAGGATCGTCGTAGACGGGTGCCTGTCCTGAGTTGATGCGGCCTTCGTTGATCATGAGGGCGTAGTCGGTGGCGTTGAGCACGTCGCGCTTGCGCCAAGGACTCTGCCAGCCGTAAGAGAAGTTATAGTTTACGCGTGTCTTGCCGACTTTACCGGTTTTAGTTGTTACAAGGATTACACCGTTGGCCGCACGGGCACCGTAGATGGCGCCTGAGGCTGCGTCCTTGAGCACTTCGATACTCTCGATGTCGCTCGGGTTGAGGTAGTCAAGACCGCCTGAGATAGGCATGCCGTCGACGATGTAGAGCGGGTCAGAGTTGTTGATGGTACCGATACCACGCACGCGTATCTGCGCTGCGGCGCCCGGCTGACCTGACGACGACGTTACCGTAACGCCGGCTGCGAGGCCCTTAAGGGCGTTGTCCATACGGACGGGGGCCGTGCGGCTGAGGTCGTCAGACGAAACTTTGGCGATTGAGGCCGTTACGACGCTCTTCTTCTGCACACCGTAACCAACGACAACCACTTCGTTAAGTGTTTCGTTGTCCTCGCGCAGCACGATGCGCATGTTGGCAGCGGCCTTCGTTTCAACGGTCTGGTAGCCGATGTACGAAATGGTTATCGTGCTGCCTTCGGGCACTGACTGTAGTTTGAACGCTCCGTCAAGGTCGGAGACGGCGCCCTTCGAACTTCCCTTCTGGAAGATGGACGCTCCGATTATCGGCTCGCCCTGTTCGTCGACGACGGTTCCCGAGCAGACGATGTCCTGCGCGGAAGCTGTGAGCGAAACAAAGCAAACCAACAATGTGAGAATGAAAAACTTTAATTGTTTCATAGTCGTTAATAACATTTGGTTTTGTTTATGTTTTTTCACGGATTTGATTTTGCAAATTTATGTAAATTTATGTCTATTAAAAATAGTGCAAAATAAAAAAGTGGATTTAGGTGGATGGCTGTTTTTAGTGATATGCTTGATAATCAATGCTTTACGTTTAACGTGTAACATCTAAAAAAGTGGACGCAGAATAAACGCCGGAAACAAAAATTATTTAAGCCAAGTGCCTTGGCGGAGGTTTATAGGCGTGTTTTGGATGGTAAAATTGTTTCGTCATGGCATTGAAAAACGGGTGTAACGGGTGTTGCCGCCGTCAGGGCGGCGGCACGGCGCGGCAACGGCCGGCGGCGGCCGAGCGGCGGGCAGGCAGAATGAGGTCCGCCGGCAAGAGAGGCTCATCAGCAAATCTGTTGGATGAATATGTTGGTATAGTCCAAACATTATCTTCTTGATTTACAAGCACACCCACTTCCAAGTGAGGCTCTCGGTATCTGTCATCCTGAACTTGGTTCAGGATCCAGTCGTATGCAGCAACGTTGGCGATTGAGGGTGTATTCATCTGGATCCCAAATCAAGTTTGGGATGACGAGATATGCGAGCGCCTCACTTGGACGAGGATGTTCACTGCGGTTGTAATCAGAATGTCATAAAAACAAATTCAGAACAAACGCAAGAGAACAGGCACTTATTATCCAACCGAACTGCTGGTGAACGCAAATATTTCAAGCTTAGGCTGTCCGCACTGCACGACTGCGCCATCCAACTAATTTGCGGATGAACAGCAAGAGGCCGCCTTTCGGCCTGCGAAAGGCGGCAAACGGGGCAGCAAAAGGCGGCATATGGCAAGCCCGGAGGCGGCCTTTTGCAACGAGCTGTAAGCCAGAGCGTTGCAACGGCGTGAGCGTTGCCGGGGCCTTGGGCCTGCAACGGAGGCGGAATAAGCATTTAAGACGGTCGCCGCCATGGCGGGCGGCCGGGCCCGATTTGGGTTTGACGTGAGTGCAGCTGAAGGCGGCACCTGCGCCGTGTTTACATATATAACGTGAGTTCGATATAAGAATATTTTTTCATGAATATCTGGGAACAACCTTTGTAGGGACATAATTCATTATATGTCCGCACGTTCTGAAAGAACGTTTTTGACAATTTTACTTGTGAAATACGCCCCTTCGCGGCGTGCGGACATAATGAATTATGTCCCTACAAAAGATGTTTCCTTATACCGAGCTTACATATATAATAATGTGTAAGCAAGGCCGACGGCTGACGAAAATCAAAAAAATCGGGCGGCAAATGCTCGGATGTTGGCCGAAATTTACTAATTTTGCAGCCGGAAACGCCAAACAGGCCTTTCATGTTTGGCCGAACGATCGTTTTTTTATACATACATTATTTAGATTGAAGACATTTGAAGAACTGGGCGTAAGCGAAGAGATTCGCCGCGCCATCGAGGAGCTGGGCTTTGAGCAACCCATGCCCGTACAGGAAGAAGTAATCCCCTATTTGCTCGGCAACAGAAACGACGTAATAGCCCTGGCACAGACAGGCACGGGCAAGACGGCGGCCTTCGGCATACCCATACTGCAGCGCACCGACTCGCGCGTGCGCCAGACGCAGGCCCTCGTGCTCAGCCCCACCCGAGAGCTGTGCCTGCAGATAGCCGACGACCTGAAGGACTTCTCGAAATACATGAGCGGAATCAACGTGGTGCCCGTTTACGGCGGCACGTCGATAGAGAACCAGATACGCGCCCTGCGCCACGGCGCCCAAATCATCGTGGCCACGCCGGGACGCCTAATCGACCTGATGCACCGCGGCGCCGCAAAGCTCGACGCCGTGAAGAACGTAGTGCTCGACGAGGCCGACGAAATGCTTAACATGGGCTTCTCGGAGAGCATCGACGAGATACTCGAGGGCGTGCCGCAAGACCGCAACACGCTGCTCTTCTCGGCCACGATGAGCCGCGAGATAGAGAAGATAGCCCGCAACTACCTGCACGACGCCAAGGAGATAGTGGTGGGCAGCCGCAACGAGGGCGCCGAGCACGTCAACCACGTGTATTACATGGTGAACGCCAAGGACAAGTACTTGGCGCTGAAGCGCATCGTCGACTACTACCCGAAGATATTCGCCATAATATTCTGCCGCACGAAGCGCGAGACGCAGGAGATAGCCGACAAGCTGATACACGACGGCTACAACGCCGAGTCGCTGCACGGCGACCTGTCGCAGCAGCAGAGGGACCTGACGATGCAGAAGTTCCGCCAGCACCTGACGCAGCTGCTCGTGGCAACCGACGTGGCCGCCCGCGGCCTGGACGTCGACGACCTGACGCACGTCATCAACTACGGACTGCCCGACGACATCGAGAGCTACACCCACCGCAGCGGACGAACGGGCCGCGCCGGCAAGAAGGGCACGTCGATATCAATCGTGCACACGAAGGAGAAGTCGAAGATACGCGCCATAGAGAAGACCATCGGCAAGGAGTTCGTCCAGGGCGACATACCCTCGGCCGAGGAAATCTGCAAGAAGCAGCTCTACAAGGTGATGGACCAGATAGTCAAGACCGACGTCAACGACGAGGAGATAGCGCCCTTCATGGACGACATCAACCGCTACTTCGAGTACATCGACAAAGAAGACGTGATAAAGAAAATCGTCAGCCTCGAGTTCGGCAAGTTCCTCGCCTACTACGCCGACGCGCCAGAGATAGAGAAACCCACGGCGCGCGGCGAAAAGAAAAAGAAAGAGCGCCCCAGCGACGAGCGCAAGCGTACGCACAAGCCGGAGGCCGGCTACCGCCGACTGTTCATCAACCTGGGCAAGGCCGACGGCTTCTACCCGGGCGAGCTGATGCAGTTCGTCAACCGCAACATGCGCGGCGGACGCCAGGAGATAGGCGCCATAGACCTGATGGCGAAGATGGCATACTTCGAAGTGCCCGAGAGGGACGCCGCAAAGGTGATGCGCGCGCTCGACGGCACGACGTACAAGGGGCGCCAGGTGCGCTGCAACGACGCCGACCGCGACCAGAAGCCGCAGCGCGGCGGACGTAAGGCCGACCGCCAGGGCGCATACGACAGGAAGCCACGCCGCGGCGCCGACGACGGCGGCGAGCGCCGGCGCAAGAGGCCCGACGACGGCTTCAGCGAGAGCGGACGCAAGGACGACTGGCGCCAGTTCTTCAACAACGGCGGCAAAGACGTCAGGCTGATAGGCGACGAGCCTGACTTCAGCGAGGAGGGATGGGCACGCCGCAAGCCTAAGAAGTAAGCCACGGCGGCATGCATGGCCCATGCGGCTTTACGGTTATGCGGTTGTGGGGTCTTGCGGTTATGGGGTTGTGGGGTTTTACGGTTATAAGATGTTTCTGCCGCCAAACCGGCCATGCGTCTTAAAACCACAAAACCCCACAACCGTATAACCGCAAGGCCCCACAATCCGATTAGCCCTAAAACCGCACAACCCCATAACCGTATAACCGCAAAAACCTCATAACCAATAAAAATAAAAGTGAAAAAACAAAGCGGAAAGTTTGCACGTTCAAATATATTTGCTATCTTTGCTGTCGGAAATAAATCATTTGCGTAATGAGAATAGCCATCATAGGTTACGGCAAGATGGGCAAGATGATTGAACAGATTGCCAAAGACCGCGGCCATGACATCGTAAGCATAATCGACAAGGACAACCAGGAGGAGTTCAACTCTGAAGCCTTCGCCTCGGCCGACGTGGCCATCGAGTTCACGACACCGGCGGCGGCCTACGGCAACTACCTGAAAGCCTTCGCAAAAGGAGTGAAGGTAGTGTCCGGCTCTACAGGATGGATGAAGGAGCACGGCGACGACGTCCGCCGCATGTGCACCGACGAAGGGCACACGCTCTTCTGGGCTTCCAACTTCAGCGTAGGCGTTGCCATATTCTCCGCCGTCAACAGGTATCTGGCAAAGATAATGAACGGCTTTACGCAATATTCCGTCAGCGTGGAGGAAACCCACCACGTCCATAAGCTCGACGCACCCAGCGGCACGGCCATAACGCTGACCGAGGACATAATAGCCAACCTCGACCGCAAAGACAAATGGGTGAAGGGCACGCTGCTCGCCCCTGACGGCAGCCTGACGGGCACCGACAACTGCGCCGACGACGAGATAGCCATCAACAGCATAAGGCGCGACGAAGTGCCCGGCATACATAAGATAACATACGACTCTGAAGCAGACTGCATAACCATAACGCATGATGCGCACTCAAGAAAGGGCTTCGCCCTCGGAGCCGTGCTCGCCGCCGAATATACGGCAAGCCACTGCGGCCTGCTCACGATAAACGACATGTTCAAGTTCTGATGCGCGGCGGCGCAACATAATAAACGGATGAGAACAGAATATCGCCGTCGGTCCTTCCTTACTCAGCGTAATTGTGAAACTACGTTATAAACTTGTATTTGACTGACTTATTTATTTTGAGAAGGAGGGCCGACGGCATTTTCTTATTTTTCAACATACAATGGAAGACAAGGAAAGAAAAAACCTCAATATGAAGAAACAGTGGACTAAGTTCGCCGTAGTCCTTGTGTTATATCTCACCTTCTTATTATGGGTGGAAAGCTGGTGGGGACTGCTCGTAGTCCCGTTCATCTTCGACGTGTACATAACCAAGAAGATACGCTGGCAATGGTGGAAAAACTCCGAGCCGCCCGTGCGCTTCGTCATGTCGTGGGTCGACGCCATAGTGTTCGCCCTCGTGGCAGTGTACTTCATCAACTTGTTCTTCTTCCAGAACTACGTAATACCCTCGTCGTCGCTCGAAAAGTCGCTCCTCACGGGCGACTACCTCTTCGTCAGCAAGGTTAACTACGGCCCGCGCATACCGCAGACGCCGCTCACCATGCCGCTGACGCAGCACACGCTGCCCGTGTTCGGCTGCAAGTCGTACATAGAGTGGCCCCAATGGGACTACCGCCGCGTGAAAGGACTCGGCAACGTAGAGCTTAACGACATCGTCGTGTTCAACTACCCTGCCGGCGACACCATCGTGTCAAACGAGCAATTCCAGGCCGCCGACTATTACCAGATGTGCTACTCGTTCGGCAGCCAGCTGCTCAACTACCGGCCGGACATGGCCACGCTGACCCCGCAGGAGCAGCGCGACTGGTATGAAAAGGTGTATGACACGGGGCGGCAGTACATCATCGAGAACCCCTCAACCTACGGACACATCATGACAAGGCCCGTAGACCGCCGCGAAAACTACGTGAAGCGCTGCGTGGGACTGCCCGGACAGACGCTCCAGATAAAGAACCGCATAGTATATCTTGACGGCAAACCCAACAAGGAACCCGACAACGTGCAGTACACTTACTACGTGAAGCTGCTGCAGCCGCTGCCCGACGACCTCATGAAAGACCTCGGCATCAGCATGGAAGACCTTACGAGCCTCAACCAGAGCGGATACATGCCGCTGACCGCAAGGGCCGTGGACGCGCTGCGGAAGCGCAAGGACCTGGTGGAGAGCATTACGCTAAACACCGACACTATAACGGGCGACATCTACCCGCTGAACGCCAACACGGGCTGGACACGCGACAACTACGGCCCCGTGTGGATACCTAAGAAAGGCGAAACGGTGCGCCTGACGATGCAGAACATCGCCGTCTACGAGCGCCCGATACGCGTTTATGAAGGCAACGACCTGCAGGTGCGCGGCGGAAAGATATTCATCAACGGCAAGCAGGCCGACCGATACACGTTCAAGATGGACTATTACTGGATGATGGGCGACAACCGCCACAACTCGGCCGACTCGCGATACTGGGGCTTCGTGCCCGAAGATCACATCGTGGGCAAGCCAATCTTCATCTGGTGGAGCAGCGACCCTGACCGCGGCGGCTTCTCGGGAGTGCGCTGGAACAGGCTGTTCAAGATGGTCGACGACATAAAATAGCAGACAAGCTGACAAGCCCACGGCCGGCAAACCGGCGCACACAGCACGCCGGCGGCACGCCCCAAGCGGCCGGAAAGGCCGGCCGCGCAGGCTTAAAGCCGGCCTATCCGGCGGAACGGCGGAAAACGCTTGCCGCCCAGCCACCCGTCAACTTGTTGACTGACATATGAAAAATGCCCTCAAGTCAGCGATGGCGCTCGCGGCCACAATCGTGTTGATGTTGGCCTTCAGGGCGCTGGCGTTCACAGTCTACACGGTCAGAGGCACGGCGCTCGAACCGTGCTTCGTCGACGGCGACCGCGTCCTTGTGAACAGATGGAGCTATGGCCTGCGCACGGGCGGCGGCACATTCTTCAGATACGCGCGATGGGCGCCGTCGCAGGTTGAGCGCGGCGACCTTGTAATATTCAACAATCCAGCAGACACACTACATGAAATTGCCGACCGGGACGTCCTCGCATACTACTGCACGGGCGTGCCCGGCGACACCGTTACGGCGGCCGGCGCGAGGATAATCGTGCCCGGCCGCAGGCATATTATAGAGGTGACGGCCGACAACGCCGCGCTGATAAGCTTCATCTACAACCGCTACGAGGGCCGCAGCGCCCGCACGTCAGGCGGCCGCCTCTACGTAGACGGCGAGGAAACGCGCTGCGCCGCCTTCAGCAACGACTACTACTGGTTCAGCTCGGGACGGCGCGCCGACACGAGCGACTCAAGATACTTCGGCCTCGTGCCCGAGACATTCATCATCGGCAAGGCCCAAATGCTGCTCTACTCGGTCGACCCCGACCGCCCCGCTGCAGGCTGCCTGCGCCCCGGACGGCGGCTGCAGCCCATCATAACCGCCGCCGGCGGACAACAGACACACAACAGCAAGAATGACTAAAGCACTGCTCTCATCGACATATTTCGGCCCCGTACAATGGTACCAGAAGCTCAACCGCTACGGCAAGGTGTACGTAGAGGCCTACGACAGCTTCATAAAGCAAACCTACCGCAACCGCTGCGTGATAGCCACAACGAGCGGCACGCAGGCCCTTACCGTGCCCGTGGAGCGCACTGAGGCCGCCGCAGTCGCCGCTGACGGCGGACAGGCGGGCAAGACGCTGATGAAGGACGTGCGCATAAGCGACCACGGCAACTGGCGCCACCAGCACTGGAACGCCCTGGCGAGCGCCTACGGCGAGTCGCCCTTCTTCGAGTTCTACGCCGACGACATACGCCCCTTCTTCGAGCGCAGATGGACGTTCCTTTACGACTTCAACACCGAGATTTGCGCCAAGATGTGCGAGCTGATAGGCATAGAGCCTGACGTAGAGCCTACGACGGGCTTCGCCGCGCCCGACAGCCCCGCGCTCGACGGCACGGCCGACTACCGCGACGCCATACGCCCAAAGCACCCCCTGCCCGACCCCACGTTCGAACCGAGGCGCTATTACCAGGTGTACGAGGCCAAGCACGGCTTCACGCCCAACCTCAGCATACTCGACCTGCTCTTCAACATGGGCAACGAAAGCCTGCTATACCTCTGACGGCAAACCCGCGGCAGGCCGCCGCAAACACGCCGCCGCCGAAGCAGCGGCAGGCAAAAAAGCATGAAACGATGTGGCATTTTAGTTAAAATGCCACATTTTTTGTTTATTTATGACAAATCGTCAAAGGTTTTCTAAAGAAAAGATTAGATTTGTAATCAGATAGAAAACCAAAAAACAGCATTATGAACCACAAAGCATTAAAACCCATCGTTTACCTAATGGCCGCAGCATGCCTCACGACGTCGTGCATCGGCTCGTTCGGACTGTTCAACAAAGTGCTCGACTGGAACAAGCGCGCCACGGGCAACAAGTTTCTCAACGCGCTGATATTCATCCTCATATCACCGGCCTACGCACTGTGCGGCGTGGCCGACATCTTCGTCATCAACACCATAGAGTTCTGGTCGGGCAGCAACCCCCTGGCCGAGAACGTAGGCAAGACGGAGAGCGTGCTCGGCAGCGACGGCAAGCTGTACGCCGTAACCACGCTCGAGGACGGCTACGAGGTAAAAGGCCCCGACGGCCAGATTGTAAACTTCACCTACGACAAGGAGGAGAACACATGGTCGATGGTGCAGGACGGCAAGAAGACTACCCTGCTCAAGATCAAGGACAACGACACCGCCCAGATTTACCTCAACGACGGCGGCACGATGGACGTTCCCCTCAACGAATACGGCGTCTACTCGGCCCGCATGGCCGTCAACGGCGGCACATACTTCGCCTTCAGGTAAGACGGCAGCCTGCCGACCGGCCGGCACGCAGCTACGACAGGCGAGCCATACACGGCCTTTTGCGGCACGAAAAGCCGCAAAACGCAGCATGAAAGGCCGCTTTCGGCAGGTCCGTTTGCCGCATGTCGTAACGCCGTAACAGCCAACCACTTACGCACATCACCGAAAAACAACGCCAAGGCGACGGCCGGCGGCCATCCACAAGTCCGCCCGGCCCCGCCTTGGCACTTGCGCATATAGCGCCCCGCCGCCACGGCCGACACAAAAACCACCACCCGCGCAGACCGCCGCCGGCAGCGCCACACCCAAACAAACACACAAAAAAGCAATGCCATGAAAAGAATACTTGGATTAGACCTCGGCCCCAACAGCATAGGTTGGGCGCTGGTAAACCTTGAAGACAACGAAGAGTACGGCTACGGCGCAGGGCGCATAGTGGCCGACGGAAGCCGCATCATACCCATGGACGCCAAGATACAGGGCAACTTCGAGGAAGGCAACTCGGTGTCGCAGACGGCCG
>CALUKU010000014.1 GCA_944321295.1 uncultured Prevotella sp. | reverse complement strand
AATTACCATATTTGTACCATGATGTTTGTAATATTCTGATAATCAGCTAAAGTTGTTTTAGAGGAAGTGAAGTAATTTTTTTGATTATCATATAACTTAACTCGAGTCCGTGTAATCCTTTAAAATGGATTGCACGGACTTTGTTTATGTGAAGATGCGGTTTTGCGGTAGGTTACAGCAGGCGTAAAAGATGGAATGTTGGAAGTTTGCGCGATATCATAGGCCGCTAATTGTGGTTATTGTAAAAAATGAGTATCTTTGTGTCGTCGCAGACATGCTGACGAGATGGCAGCGTTGGGCAATATTCTGGACGATAGGTCTTGACAGGGAACAGGCGCTGTCGCGCTATCTTGAGCGCAGCAGGAAACGGCTTGCGGAAAAATTGTGATTAGATAAACAAAAGGCTTATGAACAACGAGATATACGACGCTTTACTTAAACGTTACAAAAACTGGTGTGCAAGCAACATCGGGGAGCACGAGGATGAGATACGTGAACGCAGGACAATGTGCGACAGCATACAGGCGTACACGGCGCAACGGCTGTCCGTCTTGAACGAGGATGACTTCTACGGCCTAATGGCTCAGCTATGGTCGATGGCGATGTGGGGCAACAAACATTATAAGACGGATCAGATAATCGGCAACAACGGCATGCCGCTGATACGCGAGGAGTTGACGAACCTGCTCTACGGTAAGGATCCGATTGAAAAGAGATGGGACAGGTTTAGGGAAAATGTCACAGGAATCGGTCCGGCGGCCATGAGCGAAATACTTAACAAGCTGAACCCGGCGGAATACATCTTGTGGAACCAGAAGGCCGTTAAGGGCTTCAGTTTGCTTGAGATTCCCAGCGTGCCGAAATCGCTTAGCCAAATCGACGGAAAGAAATACGCTTACCTTTGCAAGAAGGGGCGTGAGCTTGTGGCCTACGCGCGTCAACACGGCGTCGCCGAAATTAACGACCTGCTGACGCTTGACTATTTCATCTGGAAGGAAATGCAGGATGTCGACCCCGACGGCCTGAAGGGTGCTGCCGATGTGCCGGCGGCGCAAAATGCGCAGCCGTTCGTCCATAACGACATCCGCGACCGCATACGTGACATCGGCGAGCTGCTTGGCTTCAAGGCCGAAACGGAAAAGAAAATAGCCGACGGGGCCGTGGTTGACGCCATTTGGGAGGTTTCTATAGGCAACATGGGTCGCATAACGTATGTTTTCGAGGTGCAGTCGAAGGGTAACATTGACTCCATGCTGCTAAACCTGCTTAAGTCGAGGAACAATCCGTCGGTGCAGGGCGTTGTGGCCGTATCTGACGCTGCGCAGATAGAAAAAATAAAGAAGGAGGCGGCCACGCTTAACGGCCTGAGCGACTTGAAATACTGGGACTACAACGACGTAATCAAGGTTTACGAGCACCTGTCGGAGGCTTTCGAGTCGATTAATTCGCTCGGTCTTGTGCCCAACGGGCTTTTTTGACAATTGCTGCAGAGGCATTTGCGGTTCTTGTTAATCGCAAAGTCTTATTCTCTTTAATAAATGTTCTTTTGATTTACGACTGGCGCTTGGCAATATCTAAACTGCGGATAAACCGCCGCAACTAAGCTTTCGGTTTGTAAAAGCTTGCTTATTGCACGCTAAAAGGCGTCCTTTCACACGATGAAAGGACGCCTTTTGTAATTTATTGGTTGTCAGGATGTTACGATGCGGGCGGAAACCCGTTCCGTTGTCGGTTGCGCGAGGCGTTGCGGCGTTATGGTATTAAAGTGTTACTTGCCATGCAGAGGCCAGCCGTGCGGCGGTGTGGCGCATGCCGACAACGCTGCCCCAAACTGCACACATGCATACCGGTTTGTGCAAAAAAACCTTTCATCCGCGGCCCTGTAATTACGATTTAAAATATTTTTTTTGAATGTTAAACGACGTGTTCTGTGTGCATATGTAAGCATTTTGTGTATAAATTCGGTGTGTATATGTTAAATTTGAGGTCTGCGGCTTACGTTTTGCTAAAGACGATACTTGTAAAATAAATCATAAAAAAGCAATCCGCTTACGGGCAATTATTTTGCAGTTTGCCATTCTTGTGCTATATTTGCACCCAATTTAGGTAATAAGGTTTTTAAGGCTATGAAAGGTTGTGCGGGGACGAAGCTTGCTTACGTAAACGCACAACTTAAAAAACCTCGGAACCGGAAGGCCTAAAACCTTTAAAACTCTATTGACTATGAAACCTATACTCAATTTTGACGACCTTACGGCCCGCCTTGCTACAGCGCATGGCCGCAAACGTGTTGTTGTGGCCCATCCGGCCGACTCGCATACCGAATACGTAGTTGAACGCGCCCTTAAGGAGGGTATCGCCGACTTCATTCTGGTGTGCGTTGAAGAATGTAAACCCGAATTCGAAGCTCTGCGCGCAGCTTATGCCGACCGCGTGGAGGTCGTCATAGAGCCGACCATTGACGACGCGGCGCGCCGCGCGGTGGCCGTTGTCAGGGAAGGCGGAGCCGACGTGCTCATGAAAGGCTCGATGAACACTGACAACCTGCTGCACGCCGTGCTCAACAAGGAGCGCGGCATACTTGAGCCGGGACGCGTGCTGAGCCACGTCACCGTGACGCAGATACCGGCTTACGGCAAGCTCGTGGTGTTCTCTGACGCCGCTGTGGTGCCCCGTCCCACGCTCGACCAGTTTGACGCCATACTCGGCTACGCCGTCGACGTTAGCCGCCGCATAGGCGTCGAGCGTCCGGGAGTGGCTCTTGTTAACTTCACTGAGAAGGTAAACGAGAAGTTCCCGCATACCTTATATTATGAAGAGCTGAAGCGCCGCGCCGCCGAAGGCCGTTACGGCGACATCTGCATTGGCGGCCCGATGGACGTGAAGACCGCGCTCGACGCCGAGAGCGGCCGCATTAAGGGCATTGCGTCGCCCGTCGTAGGAAACGCCGACGTGCTGATATTCCCCAACATCGAGTCTGGCAACGTGTTCTACAAGACCATCACTCTCTTCGCCGGCGCCGAGACGGCCGGCATGCTCTGCGGAACGACGGTGCCCGTTGTCGTGGCCTCGCGCGCCGACTCGTGCGAGTCGAAGTTCTACAGCCTGGCGATAGCCTGCGTAGACTAAGCTGTTCATCGTCCACGCCCGATAGTCCATACCGCCACGGGCGGACGCCGCGGCGCCGTTCAGGCGCGGCTCCGTCTGCGGCAAGGTGTCGTGCGGCGTGCGTCGTGAATTGGATTTATGAATTATGAATTACGTATAGAACAAGATGAGAATATTTGTCATTAACCCCGGTTCTACGTCTACGAAGATAGCAGTCTACGAAGACGACAAGCCAGTTTGGATGACCGGAGCACACCATCCGGTAAGCGAGCTTGCAAAGTTCGCCCATATCAGCGACCAGTACGAATACCGCAAGGACTTCATCATGAAGCGCCTTGAGGAAGCCGGAATAGAGCGCAAGTTCGACGCCGCGATAGGCCGCGGAGGCCTGCTCCATCCGCTCACCGGCGGCGTTTACGCAGTTAACGAGAAAATGAAGGACGACCTTATCCACGCCGAGCGCGAGCACGCCTGCAACCTTGGCGCGCTCATCGCCGCCGAGATAGCCGACGAGTGCGGCTGTCCCGCCTACATTGCCGACCCCGTGGTGGTTGACGAGATGAGGCCCGAAGCCCGTTACACGGGTTTCCCCGGCATTGAGCGCAAGTCAATCTTCCATGCCCTCAACCAAAAGGCCGTAGCCCGCCAGTACGCTTCGTCGATTGGCAAGAAGTACGAGGAGCTGCGCCTCATCGTGGCTCACATCGGCGGCGGAATATCCGTAGGCGCTCACGTCTACGGCCGCGTGGTCGACGTCAACAACGCCCTCGACGGCGAAGGACCCTTCTCGCCCGAACGCGCCGGCACCGTGCCGTCGGGCCAGTTGGTCGACGTATGCTTCAGCGGACAGTACACCAAGAAGCAGGTTAAGCAGATGATAAGCGGCAAGGGCGGACTGGCCGAGCTGCTGGGCGAAACAGACATGATAACCATCGACCGCAAGGCCGAGGACGGCGAAGAGCCTTACAAGAGCGTCATCGACGCCATGATGTACACCATCGCCAAGCAGATTGGCGCCATGTACGTGGCCATGACGGGCAAGGTTGACGCCATCATCCTCACCGGCGGCATTGCCCACAGCGACTATTGCATGGACATCCTGCGCAAGCAGATTGACTATCTCGGTGAGGTTGTCATCTGTCCGGGCGAAAACGAGATGGGCTCGCTGGCCTACAACGCCCTCGGCGTGTTGCGCGGCGACCTGCCACTGCTGGAATATAAGTAGTTTGTAAAGTTAAGAATTAGGAGTTAAGAGTTGAGAAAACACCTTATTTTAAATAATAAGCAAGGTTGGTTTTCTTAACTCTCAGCTCTTAATTTTTTAATTGTTTTGTATTTTCCACGTATCCTCATTGTAAAAAACTGTAAATACCTTTGCGCAAAATTTTAAAAGGTATTTATATGTTTGATTTCCTTAACATTGTCAAGACGTGTGCGGCTGCGGCGGTATTGCTTGTTCCGTCAGCGCTCCACGCCCAGACACGCACCGTCACCGGCACGGTGACAGGCAGCTCAGGTGAGCCGCTTATCGGTGTTACCGTGAGAATGAACAGTTCAAGCCAAAGCGGAGCGGTGACCGACTTCGACGGCAAATACAGGCTGACCGTCAGCAAGGCGCCCGCCCGCACCGACTCGCTCACGTTCACTTACGTAGGTTACGAGAAGAAAGCCGTAGCCTGGAACGGACAAAGCGTGATAGACGTACAGCTGAGCGACGGCACCGTTGAACTGGGCAACGTCGTCGTTACGGCGCTCGGCATTAAGCGTGAGGAGAAAGGACTCGGCTTCGCCACCGAAACCGTGGACGGCTCGAAGATAACCGCCGCCATGCCCTCAAACTGGTCGCTCGCCCTGCAGGGCGAAGTGGCCGGACTCAATGTCATATCGGCCGGCGGCCCGCTGTCGTCAACCAGGATTTCACTCCGAGGCGACGTGTCGCTCAATCCTAACGGCAACAACGCCCTCATTGTGGTCGACGGCGTGCCTATGTCAAGCCCGATGAACAACCCCGGAACGTCTTACGGTGCCGGCGACAACAGCGAGAACTCCGTGGACTACGGTAATGGATTCTCCGACCTCAACCCCGACGACATCGAAAGCATACAGGTGCTTAAGGGCGCCAGCGCCGCCGCGCTTTACGGTTCGCGCGCGGCCAACGGCGTAATCATGGTTACCACGAAGTCGGGAGCCGACGCCGAGAAGGGTTGGGGCGTAACTTACAGCTTCAACAACACGTGGGACGTGGCCGCCCATTTTCCCGATTACCAGTATGAGTTCGGCCAGGGCTTACCTTCTTATATAGGTAAGGCCGGGACGGAATATGCAGGCCAGCTTTATTACTCTTACGGAGCAGCCCCCGACGGAAACTCGAGTACGTCGGGCACAAGTAGCGCTTACGGCCCCCGCTTCGAGGGACAGAGCTACTATCAGTACGACCCCGAGCTTGAGGGACGCGGCACGTCGCCTACTCCCTGGGTGCCTTACAGGGACAACCACTCGGGCCTTTTCCAGACAGGTTACACCATGACGAACTCCGTTGCGCTGACCGGCAAGACCGATAGGGGCAGCATGCGTGCCTCGTTCACCCACTCAAAGAACGAATGGATACTGCCCAACACCGGCTACGAGCGTATCACCGCCACCGTGTCGGCCAACCAGCAGCTGTCACGCCGCGTTAAGCTCAGCTTCAAGACGTCTTACACTTATCGCGACGCCGCCAACGTGCCGTCGCTCAGTTACAACAGCAACTCCATATCTTACTTCCTCATCTTCCAGAACCCTAACTTCAACCTTGACTGGTTCAAGCCGATGTGGTACAAGGGAAAGGAGAACGTAGAGCAGATACGTCCCTTCAGCTCATACCTGCCCAACCCGTATGTGGTGCTCTATGAGTCGGAGAACCCGTCGACAAAGCACAGCGTAATATCCACCGCTTCGGCCACGGCGCAGCTCAGCAGCCACTTCGATTTCATGGTGCGCTCGGGCATACAGCTCTCCGCCCAGGTGCAGGAGCAGCACAGGCCGATAAGCGACAGGGTGTTCCCCGACGGCTATTTTAAGAAACAGAACATCGTCGATTACGAGATTAACAGCGACGCGTTGCTGACTTACCACAACAGTTTCTCTAACGGACTGAACGTCAACGCGGCCGTCGGCGGCAACATCATGTACTCTTATTACGACTTGCTTTCGGCTGCGGTGATCGGCCTCAACACGCCCGGTGTTTACAGCCTGGCCAACGGAGTGTCAGATCCGCAGGTGAGCCCGACGATTTACAAGAAGCAGGTGAACAGCCTTTACTTCACCGCCAACTTCTCTTACATGAACAAGCTCTTCCTTGACGTCACCGGACGTAACGACTGGTCGTCGACCCTTCCCAAAAAGAACCGCTCGTTCTTCTATCCCTCTGTCAGCGTCAGCGGTATCCTCAACGAATGGATAAAGCTGCCCGAAGAGATAAGCCTTCTTAAGCTCCGTGCGTCTTGGGCCCAAGTGGGCAACGACACAGACCCCTATAAAACGTCGGGATATTACGAGACAAGTCCGTTTGCCGGTTCGCTCATCACGTCGTCAACGCTATTCAACGCCGACTTCAAACCTGAGATTTCAAACAACTTCGAGGTAGGATTGGACTTCAGGATGTTCAACAACCGCTTAGGACTTGACGCAACATTCTATTACAACCGCACTAAAAACCAAATTCTCGACGCGCCCTTCGACCCGACAACGGGCTACACCAAGGGCACAATCAACTCAGGATGCGTGCGCAACCAGGGTATCGAACTCGTGCTCCACGCCATGCCGATAAAGACGAAAGACTGGCAGTGGGACGTAACGTTAAACTGGTCGAAGAACGACAACAAGATACTCTCGCTCTCGCCGGAGGCCGACGAACAGCAGGTAATAGGCTCTTACGTCAGCGGCAACGTGTCGATAATCGGCACCGTAGGCGGCACCACCGGCGACCTGTGGGGCTACAAGCTGAAGCGCAACGAGGCCGGGCAGGTGATAATAGGCAGCGACGGTCTGCCCGAGCGTACTGACGCCATAGAGTACGTTGGCTGTGCATATGCCGACTGGAAAGGCGGCTTCAACACCACTTTGAAGTACAAGAATTGGCGCTTCTCGATGTCGTGGGACGGACAATACGGCGGACTTATCTACTCACAGTCGCACCACAAGATGATGGAGCAGGGCCATATCACAGAGAGTTTGAACGGCCGTCTGCCCGGCACTCCGTTCTATCTTGACATTACCGATCCGGCAATAGCCCAGAAGATCACCGACGCCGGCTACACGCTTCTTGACGGAGTGTACATGATTGCGCCCGGAGTGGTCGACAACGGCGACGGCACCTACAGCCCGAACACAACCATAACTACGGTTGAGAAATATAATAAGGAAACATACCGCATTGCCAACGTCGAGACAAACTCTTTCGATGCGTCATACCTTAAGCTGCGTGAGGTGCGCCTCGATTTCGACTTCCCGAAGAAGTGGCTGCAGAAGACGTTCATCAAGAAAGCCAGCATAGGCGTTTACGGCCGCAACCTGCTGTGCATCACCGACTATCCGCTGTTCGACCCCGAAACCGTTTCGCTCGACGGCAGCACTATGGTTACGGGCGTCGAGGTGGGAACGCTCCCGAGCACACGCTCATACGGTATAAACCTCAATGTTTCATTCTAACAAAACCAGACAGAAGATGAAAAAGCTTATAAAAAATACGATGCTCGCCCTTGCGGCTCCCGTCCTGCTGTTCACTTCGTGCCACGAGTCGTTCGACGAGCTTAATACCGACCCCACGCACATGAGCCAGGCCAACGCCGGCAGCTTCATGAAACCGATAATGTATGGAATGGCAACGTACAACTGGAACAGGTACGACTCGTGGACATTCCCTCTCATGCAGAGCTGCGTGTCAACAAGTACTACGTCGGGCATTGGCTGGTATAACGCCACTGACGCCTCGGGCGACGGCACATGGACAAACTATTATTACTACCTGACAAACGCCAAGGCCATGTACAAGTACGGCGAGGAGGCCGAGGACAATAATTACAAGGCCGTGTCGCTTACGCTTCAGGGCTGGATATTCGAACTGCTGACCGACGCTTTCGGCGATATTCCCTTCGAGGAGGCGTGCCGCGGCGAGGAAGGCCTTTACCAGCCGCGCTTCGACAAGCAGCAGGACGTCTACACGAACATCATCAACATGCTCGACGAAGCCAACAACTTGTTTGATACGTCGAAAGGTTTGCAGTTCAACTCTTCGGGCGACATGCTTTATTGCACGTCCGACGCCGACACCGAAGGCATAATGCTCTGGAAGAAGTTTGCTAACTCTCTGCGCATGAGGGCGTTGCTTCGCGTAATCGACGTGCCTGGACTTGACGCCGCAAACAAACTGAAAGAGATGGTCGACAACCCTGCCAAATACCCCGTGTTCGAGTCGAACGACGAGTCGGCCATGGTTTCCATAAGCGGCGTTGCCCCCGAGGAAGCGCCCCTGGCACGTCCCTCTGACTTCACGTCATACAGGGTTCTGTCGGAGTTTTTCGTCAACACGCTGAAAGAATGGAACGACCCGCGCCTCCCGATTTTCGCCACTACCGCGACAAACGACGGCGTCGAGGGCTACTACGGCCTGCAGAGCGGCTATCAGGTGCTGCCCAGCATAAGCGCCTCTTACCCCAACACTGACAATCTGGCCGTGGCTCCCATGAAGCTGCAGCTCATGACTTACCCCGAGGTTCTCTTCATAAAGGCCGAGCTGGCGCAGCGGGGCGTTATCTCTGCTAATGCCGAAGACCTGTACGAGCAGGCCGTGACGGCAGCCATCGAGCAGTGGGGCGCAACGGTGCCGGCAGGCTATTTCGACAATCCCGCTACGGCTTACGACGGCACCTTGGAGCGCATTATGGAACAGAAGTTCTACGCCCTGTTCTTCTGCGACTACCAGCAGTGGTTCGAGCACAACCGCACTGGCTATCCTGAGATACCCGTTGGTCCTGGTGTTGACAAGACAAAGAAGATGTTGACACGCTTCAAGTATCCGTCAATCCTTCAGCGCACAAACAAGGCCAACTATGACGCTGCCAAGGAATCGATGGGCGGCGACGACTTCTACATAAAACTTATATGGCAAAAATGACACAGGCCGGGGCAACGGGAACATGCTTCCCGCTGCCGCGTGCCGTTTTATTTGAAAATGAAATTACAAATGTTAAAAGAAAGGATGTTTAAGATGAAAAAGATGATTTTAGCCCTTGCGCTGTGCTTTCCGGCATTTGCAGGCGCACAGGACATGGCGATGAACGTAAGCAACAAGGCCGTAACGGCAACAGACGCATCAGGAGCCGACGCGGCAGACAGCAAGCCCGCGGCTGAATTCGTATTCCATACATACGGCGACATACCCGTGGCCAAGACGGCCTTCGAGGAGGAACATTACCTCGGCGGCAAGGTGTCAGAGAAGTGGAACACCTTCATCGCCAACTACACTAACGAGTATTCGGTCAGCGTGGGCCTGTCAAGCTCGGGCTACGAGTTTGTAAAGCCGGCCGTCTACAACGCCGTCAAGCGTGCCAACAAGTACGTAAAGAAGGCGCTGAAGAAGAACCAGATGTCGCGCGCCGAGGCCGTTAGCAAGATGTCGCACGTGCTCGACTGCGCCAACGTAATCTGTTTCGAGAGCGACACAAAGAAGTTTGAGGAGGCCGCAAAGGACGCCAAGACCGGCGAGGCTGTTCTCGAGTTGTTCGGTAAAGTAAAGCTGGTTAACTGATAAAGGCCATGAATATGAAAATCAAGGCGTTGTTCGCGCTGCTGCTGAGCACGGTGTTCATGGGCAGCGGAGTGGCACAGGAAACGGTGTTCAACGTTTCGGGCGTGGTGAAAGACGCCACCGGCCGCGGCATTGAAGGCGTAGTGGTTAACGACGGCGTAAACTTCGTTCAAACCGACGCCGCCGGCCGCTGGTCGTTGCGCACGGACACGGTAGTCAGCAAGTTCATAAGCATATCCACACCGGTCGGCTACGAGCTGCCCGCCCGCGACGGCATAGCTGCCGGCTTCTACACGCCCGTGGGCAAGGCCGTTGCGGGCGGCACGTGCGACTTCGTGTTGGAAAAGCGTAAGCAGAAGAGCGACAACTTCTACTTCATAGCCATATCCGACCCTCAGGTGCGCACGCAGGGCGACATGCGCCGCTGGCGCGAAGAGGCCATGAGGGACATCCGCCAGACGGTTGACTCGCTCAAGCGCGGCCGCGAAGTCATAGGCATAGCCCTCGGCGACCTTGTCTTCGACAACATGCCCCTCTATGCCGACTACATCGAATCGGTGAAGAACACGGGCATGACTATGTTCCAGTGCATCGGCAACCACGACTTCGACAAGCGCTGGCAAGACCTGCATAACATGCGCCTCGGCACGCCCGTGTACGGCGAGATGGAGTACGGCCGCCACTTCGGTCCTACCGACTATTCGTTCAACATAGGCAAGGCGCACGTCGTTACGCTGAAGAACATCGACTACGCCGGCGGCAAAAAGTATCAGGAACACATAACCGACCAACAGATAGCATGGCTGGAGAAAGACCTGAGCTACGTGCCCAAAGGCTCGCTCGTCATACTTAACATGCACGCCGCCGGATGGAACAAGGAGGGCGGCGACGGCAACATACGCAACGCGCGCCAGCTGGAGAAGGCCTTGGAGGGCTACCGTGTGCACGTGTTCTGCGGCCACACGCACTTCTACCAGAACGTAGAGGTCAGCGAAAACCTTTACCAGCACAACATCGGCGCAGCCTGCGGAGCATGGTGGACGGGATGGATCAACCGCTGCGGAGCGCCCAACGGCTACCTCGTCGTCGACGTCAACGGCGACGACCTGCGCTGGCACTACAAGTCTACGGGTTATCCCATGAGCCACCAGCTGAAGGTGTACGCCCGCGGCGAGTTCGCCTCGCAGAAGGATTACGTCGTTGCCAACGTGTGGGACTACGACTCTAAGTGCAAGGTGGAGTGGTATCAGGACGGCCGCCTGATGGGAGCCATGGAGCGCTTCACCGACGTTGACGAGGGCTACGACTCGCGTTACCCTACGCGCAGGAGCGACTCTGAAACGCCGCACCTCTTCCGCTGCCGCCCCGAAGGCGACTATAAGGAGATACGCGTGGTGCTGACCAACCGCTTCGGCGAGCAATACTCGGCCGTGACCAAGCGTGGCATTGAAGTGATAGCCCACCGCGGCGGCGCAGGCCTGTATCCCGAAAACACCATCGAGGCCATGCTCAACGCCGTTAAGATTGGCGTGCGCGACCTGGAGTTCGACCTGCACCTGACTAAGGACAGCATAGCCGTGGTTTCTCACGACCCCTACCTTAAGGGTTACGGCGAGCAGTATCCGATTTTCGCCAACACGTATGCCGAACTGGCGAAGCTTACCATCGGCGACAAGGCCGACAAGCGCTTCCCCGGCCGCAAGAACGTGGCGTGCCACATACCTACGGCCACCGCGCTGATTGACTCTGTTGAGGCTTACTGCCACAGGCACAACCTGCCGCCCGTCAACTACACCATCGAGATAAAGTCGTCGCCCAAGAAAGACGGCACGCTGTCGCCCGACTATAAGACGTTTGCCGACCGCTGCGTCCGCACGCTGGCTTCGCGCAGCCTCGGTTCGCGCCTGCTGCTGCAGAGCTTCGACGTGCGCACGCTGAAATACGTACACGAGAAGTATCCCAACGTGCGCCTGCTTTACCTCGTAGACAAGTCAGTCGGCGGCTACGACGAGGCCATGCGCCGCTTAGGCTTCACGCCTTACGCCATCAGTCCCGACTTCCCGATGATTGACGCCGACTTCGTCAGCCGGGCCAAGGCCGACGGCATGCGCGTCATTCCTTACACCGTTGACAGCGAGAAAGAGGCTCTCCGTATGAAGGAGGCCGGCGTAGACGCCATCATAACCAACTATCCCGACCGCATGGCCGGATGGCTCGGCGAGTAAGGTCCGGCCTGCGGCCTGCGTGCAACATTCCGCGACAAGCCTGACAGGCATAAGAACAGAGGCTGCCGTAGTGCTATTATTTCGCACTGCGGCAGCCTTTATCGTTGTCGGAAGGCAAAGCGCAAGGCATTAAGAATAAGCCTGCAATACTTAACGGTTGGTTCATCAGTAGTTTGTTTGGGTGATAATGGCTTATTCTCTTGCGTTCGTTCGGAATTTCATTTCATGTCATTCTGATGGCAACCGCAATGAACATCCTATTTCAAGCGAGGCCCTCGGTAATTGTCATCCCGTGCTTGACACGGGATCCAGAATGAAAGCACCCTCCTTTGGCAACGTTGCGGCATACGACTGGCCCAGAATCAAGTTCAGGATGACAACGTGTCAAGCACGGGATGACAATTACCGAGGGCCTCACTTGGAAGAGGGTGCCCTTGTAAATAACGATGATATATTTAGATGATACTGACATAATGCATCCAACCGAATTGCCGATGAACCCCGACTGCTGGCCTTTCGCGTCGTAAAAGGTAATCTTTCGGCCCGTAAAAGGCTACCTTTTGCAAGGCGAAAGGCGGCCTTTTATAACCCTATTGATTATCAATGGGTTACAGATGCGCAAGAGGGCGTTCGGCCGACGGCGGTTTTAATATTCTGTGAAGATTTGCTGCGGGCGGGCATATGATTTCGTTATTACGCCGAAAAAACGTATATTTGCAACACAAATTACAACAAAACGAGAACATGAAAAGAAACTTACTGATGGCAAAAGTCCTCTTGGCCGCCGTGGTTATGATAAGCCTCGGCTGCTCGAGGGGCACGGCCGCCGGCGTGGACAGGCCCAAACTGGTGGTTGGAATAGTTGTAGACCAGATGCGATGGGACTACCTCTACCGTTATTACGACCTTTACGGCGAGGGCGGCTTCAAGCGGCTCATGCGCGAAGGCTACAACTGCGAGAACACGATGATCAACTACGTGCCGACGGTTACGGGCGCAGGCCACGCGTCGATATTCACCGGCTCGGTGCCGTCGATACACGGCATTGCCGCCAACAACTTCGCCATTGACGGCAAAATCACCTACTGCTGCACCGACACGACCGTCAGCGGCCTGGGCACTGACAGCGACGCAGGCCGCATGTCGCCCCGCAAAATGCTCACGACCACCATCGGCGACGAGCTGAAGATAGCCACCGACTTCAAGGCCAAGGTGATAGGCGTGTCGCTGAAAGACCGCGCCTCCATACTGCCCGCAGGCCACTCGGCCGACGGCGCCTACTGGGTTGACAACGCTACGGGCAACTTCATCACCAGCACTTACTACATGAAGGAGCTGCCGGGATGGGTTAAGGCGTTCAACAAGAAGTACGGCGGCAAGAGCGAACGCGAAGTGTCATATTCCGCTTACGGCAACCTCATAACGGCCGAGATGGCCAAGGCCGCCATTGAAGGCGAGGGACTGGGACAGGACGACGTGACCGACATGCTGACGGTGAGCTTCTCGTGCACCGACAAGATAGGCCACGAGTTTGCCACGCACAGCCCCGAGATACGCGACATCTTCGTCGACCTCGACAAGAAGCTGGCCGACATGTTCGCCTATCTTGACCAGAAAGTGGGCAAGGGGCAGTATCTCGTGTTCCTCACGGCCGACCACGGTGCCGCCAACAACATCCTCATGCTGCGCGAGCACGGCATACCGGCCGAAGGCTTCCTGGCCGGCAAGACGGCAAGCGAGCTTGACGCATACCTGAAGAAGACTTTCGGCACTGATCGCAAGCTGGTTAACGAAATCAGCAGCTACATGGTGTTCTTCAACCGTGAGGCCGTAGACGCTCTCGACGGAGGCTACGACAAGGTGAAGGAGGCCGCCATCGACTGGCTGAAGGACAACGACAGGCTGGCTTACGTAATCGACTTCGAGCGCGCCGCCGAGGCTCCCGTGCCGGCACCCGTGCGCGAGAGGATAATCAACGGCTACAACCACAAGCGCAGCGGCGACATACTGCTCGTGCCCAACCCCGCAAACTATGAGGTGGATTCTGAGGAGATAGGCCGCGGCACGACGCACGGCGTGTGGAACCCTTACGACTCTCACATTCCGTTCCTGCTGATGGGGTGGGGCGTAAAGCCGGGTACGACGAACGCCAAGACCACCATCAACGACATTGCCGCCACCGTGTGCGCCCTGATACACGTGCAGATGCCTAACGGATGCATCGGCAACGCGGTGATAAACAAGTAATAAGTGAAAAATGAAAAGAGAAAAGTGAAAAATCCAATGCCTTTTTATTTGTCATATGCTATTGGATTTTTCACTTTTCACTTTTCATTTTTCACTTTTTTAATTCAGCCGTAAGGTTGGTTGTGTTATCCGTAAATTAGATACATGTAGTTTCGCCGTTTTTGTGTAATTTTGCATCGTGAAACAAAACAAAAGACAACGCAGCATGAAACTTATAGCAAATACCGAATTCGGCGGAGAGCGTCCGCTCTTCGCCTCGCACGACCTGCACATCGACAACGTTACCATACGTGAGGGCGAATCTGCAATAAAAGAATGTAGCAACATCGTAGCAACCAACTGCCGCTTCGAGGGCAACTACCCCTTCTGGCACGTGCACGGGTTCACCATACAGAACTGTTATTTCGCCGTGGGCGGCCGCTCGGCCCTCTGGTACAGCGACCACCTGAAGATGACTGACACCGTGATAGACGCCCCGAAGATGTTCCGCGAGATGAACGACATCGAGATAGAGAACGTTGAGATGAACGACGCCGACGAGGTGTTCTGGCGCTGTGCGCGCATAAACGTGAAGAACCTGAAGCTGCACGGCGGCACATACCCCTTCATGTTCAGCAGCGACATCCGCGTGGACGGGCTCGAGAGCGACAGCAAATACGTGTTCCAGTATGTGAAGAACGTGGAAATACACAACGCTAAGATCACCACGAAGGACGCCTTCTGGGAAGTGGAGAACGTCACGATATATGACTCTGAGCTTAACGGCGAATACCTCGGATGGCACTCGAGGAACCTGCGCCTCGTCAACTGCCACATCTCCGGCGAGCAGCCCTTGTGCTACGCTCACGACCTGGTGCTTGAAAACTGCACCTTCGACGCTTCGTGCGACCGCGCCTTCGAATACTCGACGCTCAACGCCGACATACGCGGAGCCGTGACGAACATAAAGAACCCGACGTCGGGACGCATCGTGGCCGACGCTATCGGTTCGGTGACGCTTGACGAAAACATCAAGGCTCCGGCCGACTGCGAAATCATAATAAGAAACAATCAATAAAAAGAAACCCCTCCTGACCTTACCAAAGGGGAGGAACTTGCGGCCTTTCAAGCAAAGTGTTCTTATAATATTCGGCTCGCTGATGGCCTACACCGCCTATGTCTGGCTGCTCAAAGCGCGCCCTGCAACCGAGGTTGCCACCCACGCCTACGTCAACCCCGTGGTGGCCGTAGCGCTCGGGGCGGGCATAGGTGGAGAACATGTAACGGCGGTGCAGCTGGCCAGACTGGCGGTGATATTGCTCAGCGTGATGAGCGTTAACGGAAAAAAGAAATGAATAAGAACAATCTCTCACCCGTAAAACCTTCGGAGCGTTATGTCATATTGGACGCGCTCAGAGGGTTTGCGCTTATAGGCATATGCCTGGCTAACTATCCTGAGTTCTCGCTTTACACCTTTCAGCCGGCCGATGTTGCGGCCGCCATGCCGTCGGCCGGCATAGACCGGATAGTAAGGTTCTTGCAGTACGTATTCGTCGACGGCAAGTTTTACACCCTGTTCTCGCTGCTGTTCGGCATGGGATTCTCAATCATTATCAGTCATGCGGCGCAGAGAGGACCAGGCGGATTTAAGCTGTTTTACCGCCGCATGGCCGTGCTGCTGCTGATAGGCTTCATCCACTTGATGTTCATTTGGAGCGGCGACATCCTCATGCTTTATGCACTGATGGGCATGGTGCTGCCTTTGTTCAGGCACGTCGGCGACGCCGGGCTGCTCAAGTGGGCGGCGTTCTTCTTGCTTCTGCCCGTGGCTGTTGACACGGCAACGTCGCTTACGGGCGTCAGCCTGTCGGCTCCGGCCGTAAGGGTGCAGTGGCATTACTGCCGCATGTATGGCATAACAGAGGAAAATTTCGGCTATTGGTTGCGCGACGCCGACAGCTATCGGGAAGTGTTCCAGTTCCTCGTGCAGGGCGCGCTGGTGCGTGTGCAGGAGTTTGTCGACGGCAACCGTTATTTTAAGGTGATGGGATTGTTCATATTGGGCTTTTACATCGGGCGGCGGAAGCTTTACGCCGACATTGCGGCATATAAAAGTCTGTTGCGCCGCACGGCTGCAATAGGTTTCGCAGTGGGGCTTCCGCTGTCGGCCGTATATGCGTGGAGCGCCGTCAATGGGCACCCGCTCGGCACGGCATGTCACTCGGTGCTCTATCTGATAAGCGTGTATCCGACGGGCCTCGCCTATATGTCCGCCCTATGCCTGCTTTACTTTAAGGGCAAGGACGCACGCATATGGAGCTGGCTTGCGGCTCCGGGGCGCATGGCGTTGACTAATTACATCGGGCAGTCGGTTGTCGGCATGCTGCTCTTTTACGGCATAGGCTTGGGGCTTGGGGCAAGCGTCGGGCTCGCAACGACCGAGCTTATCGCCTTCGGCGTGTTCGTATTGCAGGCGGCGTTAAGCCTCGTTTGGCTAAAATACTGTCAGTTCGGGCCACTGGAATGGATATGGCGCATGCTGAATTACGGAAAGAAACTGAAACTGCTTAAGTGAAAGCCTTATACACGGCTTTCACTTTTTTATTTATGGTTAAATCTTTCTGAAAGAACCTTATCCATTTCACTGACGGTAACCGTGGCGAAATCCACCTTCCCGTCAGGGTCTATAAGGTAAAGCGTTGGTATCCATTTAACGTTGTAAGCCGCAGAAATAGTGCTCTCGGACCAAGGCTTCAGTTCGCAATAATGTATCCAATCCATGCCGTGCTCGCTGATGTACGCACGCCAGTCGTCGGCGTCCTCGTCGAAAGAAACTCCGACGACGGTCAGTCCCTTAGGCGCATACTCATTGTAAAGGCTGACAAGCTCAGGCGTAGCAGCCTGGCAGTCGGAGCACCACGAGGCCCAGAACTCAAGCAGGACGTAGCCGCCGCGGAGCGAACTGAGCGTAAATCCGTCGGGCTTGTCGTCGGTATAAATAACGAAGTCGGGCGCCATGGTGCCTTTTTCAAGCAGTCCCTTGCCGTAATAATTCTCACCGCCGTCGCCGAAAGTACAGGCCGACAGGCACGCCACAAAAGCAATAAATGCGAAAAATCTTACCTTCATAATAAATTGTTATCTTTTGCAAAGATAATGCAAACGAGCGGAAAGAGAACTTGTTCTCAGTTTCCCGAGTGCAGCTTATCTTCTGCAAAGATAATGCAAACATCAGCAACGGGCAACAATGGGAAGATAAAATATCCTATTTCGCAAAACACATGGCCGCATGAAGCCGTAACTAACTGATTTCAGCGGGCTTGACAATCCTTTTGCTTTTATTAATAATTAAAAGAATAAATCTTGGCTTCGTCACTTGCAGTATCGGATATTTTCCCTAAATTTGCATACCAAAATCTGATAATACGAAAAATATGCTTAATTTAGATGACCTTTACAAGGCACGCTACGTGCTCAGTAAGATACTTAGGCGCACCGACCTCGTGCATGCGCCCAAGCTTAATCCGGAAAGTGACATTTACCTTAAACCCGAGAACCTGCAGATAACAGGCTCGTTCAAGGTGCGCGGCGCATATTACAGAATATCGCAGCTCAGCGACGAGGAGAAGAAGAAAGGCGTAATAGCCTGCTCGGCCGGCAACCACGCCCAAGGCGTAGCTCTCGGCGCAACAAGCCACGGCATAAAGTCTCTTATCTGCCTTCCTGAGGGCGCGCCCATCAGCAAGGTGGAGGCAACACGCCGCCTCGGAGCTGATATTTGCCTTGTGCCTGGCGTATATGATGACGCTTACCAGCGTGCGTTGCAGCTTCGCGACGAGCATGGTTATACGTTCATCCACCCGTTTAACGACGAGCACGTCATCGCAGGACAAGGCACGATAGGTCTTGAAGTGCTTGATCAGCTGTCTGATGTTGAGGCCGTAGTCGTACCAATAGGCGGCGGCGGACTCATCAGCGGCGTTGCTTTCGCCATAAAATCACTCAACCCCAATGTTAAAGTTTACGGCGTGCAGGCTGCCGGAGCGCCAAGTATGTATGAGAGCATACGCGAACATCACCCCGAAACATTGGCGAGCGTATCAACCGTTGCCGATGGTATTGCCGTGAAGACTCCTGGCGACCTCACATACGACATCTGCTCGAAATACGTCGACGACATAGCTCTTGTAAGCGAAGACGAAATTTGCGCGGCCATCCTGCGCCTCATGGAAGAGGAAAAGATGATAGCCGAAGGTGCCGGAGCGGTGAGCGTTGCTGCTGCAATGTTCAACAAGGTGCCCATCAAGGGCAAGAAGACTATCTGTCTGGTCAGCGGCGGCAACATTGACGTAAACATACTCAACCGCGTAATCAACCGCGGTCTTGATAAGGGAGGACGCATCTGCACGCTCTCAATGGAGCTTGCCGACAAGCCCGGACAGCTGCTCGAAGTAATCGAAGTGCTGGCCTCTCTCGGCGCCAACGTGCTCAGCGTACACCACGAGCGCGGCGTTTACGGCCAGAACATCAACTCGTGTGAACTGAAGGTGAAGCTCGAAACACGCAACCACGAGCACGTAGAGGCCATAAAGGAAGGGCTGCAGAAGAAAGGATTTAAACTGAAATAACATATTAACAAGTAGTTGTTCACGGCTACGCAACATTAAACATAAAAAACAATTAAAATGAAAGCATTACATTCAGACAAAGCGCCTAAGGCTTTAGGCCCTTACAGCCAGGCAATCGTTGCCGGCGGATTCGTGTTCGCATCAGGCCAAGTGCCCATCGATCCCGCTACCGGTGAGTTCGCAGAAGGAGGTATAAAGGAGCAGACCTGCCAGTCGCTTACTAACGTAACGAACGTTCTTGCCGAGGCAGGAATCGACCTGTCACACGTTGTTAAGACAACCGTTTTCCTCTCAGACATGGACAACTTTGCCGCAATGAACGAGGTTTACGCCACGTTCTTCAAGGAGCCGTTCCCCGCACGCTCTGCCGTTGCCGTTAAGACTCTGCCCAAAGGCGCCCTTGTTGAAATTGAAGTCATCGCCGAATTGTAATGACAATCTTTTAGAAAAACGTAAAAAGGCGGAACCGTCGACGACGGTTCCGCCTTTTTGTTTCCACATGTCTGCTTCAAAACTAAACTAACTTAGGGTTGCTTCTTATTTCTTATCGTAAGCGTGCAGCGGATAATCAATGGTGAAGTGCAGGCCGCGGCACTCCTTGCGCTCGATGGCCTGGCGTGTGATTAGATAGCCCACGTTGATCATGTTGCGCAGTTCGCAAATGTCACGGCTGGCTTTCACGCGCTTGAAGAGGGCTTCGGTTTCCTCGTAGAGCAGGTCGAGGCGGTCCCATGCGCGCTTCAGTCGCAGGTCGCTGCGCACGATGCCTACGTAGTTTGTCATTATTTCGCCCACCTCCTTAACGCTTTGCGTTATGAGCACCTTCTCCTCGTTGGTCATCGTTCCCTCGTCGTTCCATTCGGGTATGCGCTCGTTGAACGTGTATTCGTCGACGTGCGCCAGGCTGTGGCGTGCTGCGGCGTCGGCATAGACTACGGCCTCAATGAGCGAGTTGCTGGCCAGGCGGTTGCCGCCGTGCAGTCCCGTGCACGAACATTCGCCGATGGCGTAGAGGCGGTGGATTGACGACTCGCCGTTGAGGTCGACATTTATGCCGCCGCACATGTAGTGGGCTGCCGGGCGTACGGGTATGTAATCCTTGGTTATGTCGATGCCAATGGAGAGGCACTTGTGGTAAATGTTAGGGAAGTGGTGTTTCGTTTCCTCGGGGTCTTTGTGCGTTACGTCGAGGCACACGTGGTCGAGGCCGTGTATTTTCATCTCCTTGTCGATGGCGCGTGCCACTATGTCGCGCGGCGCCAGCGAAAGCCGCTTGTCGTATTTCTCCATGAACGACTCGCCCGTGGGCAGGCGCAATATGCCGCCGTAGCCGCGCATGGCCTCGGTGATGAGGTAGGCGGGGTGGGTTTCGCCCGGATGATAGAGCGCCGTGGGGTGGAACTGCACGAACTCCATGTCCTGCACCGTGCCCTTTGCGCGGTAAACCATGGCCTCGCCGTCGCCGGTGGATATTACGGGGTTCGTCGTCGCCTGGTAGACGGCTCCGCAGCCGCCGGTGCACATCAGGGTGACTTTGCTCAGGTAGGTGTCAACCTTCTGCGTGTCAGGATTAAGCACGTAGGCGCCGTAGCACTCTATGTCGGGCGTGCGGCGGGTCACCTCTATGCCGAGATGGTGTTGCGTTATGATTTCGACGGCGAAGTGGTTTTCCTTTATCTCTATGTCTGGATTGCTCCTTACGGCCGCCATCAGTCCGCGCTGTATCTCGGCGCCGGTGTCGTCGGCGTGGTGCAGTATGCGGAACTCCGAGTGCCCGCCTTCGCGGTGCAGGTCGTAGCTGCCGTCGTCGGTCTTGTCGAAGTTCACTCCCCACTGCACCAGTTCCTTGATTTGCGCGGGGGCGTTGCGCACCACTTGCTCTACGGCCTTGCGGTCGCTGATGTAGTCGCCGGCAATCATTGTGTCCTCGATGTGCTTTTCAAAATTGTCAACCTGCAGGTTGGTAACCGACGCTATGCCGCCTTGCGCCTTTGCGGTGTTGGCCTCGTCAAGCGTCGTCTTGCAGATGATGCATATCTTTCCCTTGTGCGCTCTTGCTATCTTAAGGGCGTAACTCATACCGGCGACGCCGCCGCCGATAATCAAAAAGTCGTACTTGAAAATCATAAATACGTTTTATAAAACGATTGCAAAAGTAATAAGAAAATCCGAAACGTTGATGATGAAAATACGTTTTATGACATATAAAATGCTTCTTTAAGTGTCTGAAATGTGCGTTTTAGTGATAAAATGACTAATTTTGCAACACTTATTATGAACCGAACTTTCCATTACCGTGTGTCTTTGTTGAATTATGTGGCAATCGTCGTGGTTGCCGCTGCGGCCTTGTGCATGTTCTGGCACAGGTCGGCGGCGGGCGCCGTGGCCGGTCTTGCGCTTATGATGGCCGTCGTGCTGATGGTCGAAAGGATAGTGCACACGGCCTACGTGTTCACTGCCGACGGCATGCTTGTAATCAGTAAGGGGCGCTTTTCGCGGCGCGTCGCCATACGCATAACCGACATCGTGTCGGTCGAGAGGGTGCGTGCCGGCGTGCTGGGCGTAAGATATGTGCTGATACGCTATGGCGCGGGGCGCGAAGTGTCGGTGCAGCCTGCCGGCGAGGAGGCTTTCGTCGGTGAGATAACGAGGCGCCAGGAGCTGATGGAAAGACGCGAAAATGAAAGGACGAAAAGGTGAAACTTATAAAGAAACTTATTCAAGACTGCCGTTCGGCGGCTGCCGTCGCGGCCGCGGCCGCGGCGCTTTCGGCGTCGGCGTTGTGCCCTGCTGCGGGCCGCGCGGGCGCCGCCGTCGTTACTGACGATGAATACGTAGACACGGCGGCGGTGGATACGGCCGCTGCCGACACGCTCATCGCCGAGCCGGACCTGCTGTGGCCGCTCAGCGTGCAGTCGCGCCTTGACGTGCTGTTGCAGGGCGACATGTTCCAGACTTCAACCGTGGGGCTTATGGTTTACGACCTTACGGCCGACTCGGTTATTTACCGTCACAACGAGCGCCAGCTCATGCGGCCCGCCAGCACGCTGAAGATGATGGTGGCCGTGGCCGCCCTCGACCGCCTCGGCGGCAACTACCGGTATGCCACGAGGCTGCTGAGCACGGGCGATGTTGACGGCGGCGTGCTTGACGGCGACCTGTATTGCGAGGGCGGGTTCGACCCCGCCTTCGGCACGTCAGACCTCAACGCCTTTGTTGACAGCGTGCGCCGGCTCGGCGTAGACACTATACGCGGCAACCTGTACGCCGACCTTTCGATGAAAGACGCCGACCGCCTGGGCGAAGGCTGGTGCTGGGACGACGACAACCCCGTGCTCTCGCCGCTGCTGCTTTCGGGCAAGGACGACTTCATGGAGCGCTTCCGCGACCGCCTCCGCCGCGCCGGCATTGAGGTGGGGGGCGAGATACGCACGGGCCGCGTGCCGGGTTCGGCCCGTGAGCTGTGCGTCGTCGAGCGTAGGATTGACGAGGTGTTGCCGCGCATGATGAAGAAGAGCGACAACCTTTACTCAGAGTCGTTGTTCTACCATTTGGCCGCTTCGGCCGGTTCGTCGGCGCCCGCTACGGCCCGCCAGGGGCGCCGCATGGTCAACCGGCTGATTGAACGGCTGGGCTATAAGCCGTCGGCGTATTACATTGCCGACGGCAGCGGGCTGTCGCTTTATAATTACGTGTCGCCCGAACTTGAGGTCGCCTTCCTGCGTTACGCCTACGCCAAGAGCGCCATTTATGTGCCCCTGTACGCCTCAATGCCGATTGCGGGCATGGACGGCACGCTTGACAACCGCATGCGCCACGGCTACGCGCGCGGCAACGTTCACGCCAAGACGGGCACGGTGACGGGCGTCAGCTCGCTGGCCGGATATTGCACGGCGGCCAACGGGCATGTGCTCTGTTTCTCAATCATCAACATGGGCATACGCCATACGTCATCCGGCCGCAGGTTTCAAGACAAGGTGTGCGAGGCGCTTTGCCGCCCGTGAGCGCTTGTCGTGGGGCCGGACGGTTTGTAGTTGTCAGGCTGTTTGTGGCCGAGTATTGTACCGTGTGTAACCCGTTGATAATCAGTGGTATTATAAAAGGCCGCCTTTCGCAACACGAAAGGCGGCCTTTTAGCTTGCGTTTTGCGGCCTTTTGATGTGCAAAAGGCCGTGTCCTGCAAAGAAGTCGGACGTTAATGCGTTTCTCGGTACTTGCGTATGCGCAGTTGGATGTTCTCCTCAAGGCAGTCCTGGTATAGCCAAGGCTCGGCGCCGTGGAAGTCGCCTATGTTCAGCATGTCGCGTATGGGCTGGTATTCGGCCCCGCTATAGCCTTTCACTACGAGCACATGGTGCTCCGGCGACACGCTTACGGTTACGGTGTCGGCCAGCGTGGCGGGCGTGGCGTCGGTGCGCCAGTTTACGGGATTGATGCACATTGCGCACGGCACGCTTACCACGGGCTTGATATATTGCACGTCGGCCACCGAGTTGTAGCACACGGTCACGCCCGTGTCGTCGGCCCGTTGCGCAGCGCGTATGTTCCTCGTTGCGAGCGTGTCGTCGGGGGTGACCTTATAGCCCAACACGTATGCGGCCACGAGATGCCGGGCCACGTCCTCCGGCATTTGCTTGAGCAGCTCTACTACGGCCTTGCCGCCCTGGCTGAATCCGGCCAGCACGAAGGGCCGCGAGGGGTCGCGGCTGGCCAGGAAGTGGTTGAAGGCTTCGGTCACGTCGCCCATGGCGAGCTTGAAGCGGTTGTTTATGGTGTCCTCGTTAAGCGTCGCCCAGATGTCAATCGACATGTGC
The DNA here is from genome assembly GCA_944321295.1 of uncultured Prevotella sp. Taxonomy (GTDB): domain Bacteria; phylum Bacteroidota; class Bacteroidia; order Bacteroidales; family Bacteroidaceae; genus Prevotella. Next base: position 45,613 of record CALUKU010000014.1, on the reverse strand, counting down.
CGGTAGTAAGGCGAGTAGAAGTTGTTGCCCTTGCCCATGTATTCGGCAATGCGGCCAATCTCCTTGTCCATGTCGGCGCGGCGCTCGGCGTTGTGAACGTCGCAGTAGTGCGACGGCCGGCCGTCGGCCGTGGTCCAGTCGGCTATCCACGTTGACACGACGTAGAACACGTCGGCGCCTGTGCCGGTCTTGTCGTTTTCACGTGTGAACCACATCGTATGGTCGTCGTAGTCGGGCGCTTCGGGTATGTATTCGGCCTGCGGCAGGCTCTGCGTTTCGTTGTCACACGAGGCGAAGAGCGCCGCCGGCAGCACGGCGAACAGCGCCAGCAGTGTGGCAGCGAGCAGGCTTCTTGCGTGGCGGCCCGTGGCCCGTGTCATTGTAAGTGATGTCATTTTGCAGTTCGCTTTTGGTTTGATTGTATTATACGCAGACAGCCGTCAGGGAGCGGCGTATCGGTTGTTACGCCCCGCCTGACGGCTGTCGTTCGGTTATAACGTAACCGGCTTACTCGGCTGCGGCCTCCGCTGCGCGGAAGTTAACCAAGTCTTCGGCTATGAAGCTCTTTACGTAAGCGTAGTGGCCGATTACCTCTTCCTCGGCGTAGCGCACGTACACGTTGGCGCTCTTGGTGAAAAGCTCAGGCGCGCGGGTGGCGTCGTCAAGGATGAGCAGCGACATGAGGATGTCGCCTGTCATGTCATACAGGCGGCGTCCGAGGAAGTCGTGGGCCTCCTGGTTGTCAAGTTCCTTAACGTAGTTTACGGCCTGCTCGTACAGCTCAACCATCTTCTTCGTGCGCTCCTGCAGGGGCTTCAGCTCCTCGGCCACCTCGCCCTCAAGCATTTCCTTCATTATGCCGAGGTATGTTCCGTTGGTGATGTAGCGTATGGCGGCTACGACCTGCAGCTGCGTTGTTCCCTCGTAGATTGAGAAGATGCGCGCGTCGCGGTAGAGGCGCTGACACTTGTACTCCATGATGAAGCCCGAGCCGCCGTGCACCTGGATGGCGTCGTAAGCGTTCTGGTTGACGTACTCTGAGTTCATACCCTTGGCGATGGGCGTGAAGGCGTCGGCCAGCTTGGTGTATTTCTTCAGCTCTTGGCGCTCCTCGGCCGTAAGCTTGCGCTCGCGCGAGATGTCCTCGAGAGCCTTGTAGATGTCGACGTAGCGCGCCGTCATGTAGAGTATGCTGCGGCCGGCGTCAAGCTTCGCTTTCATGCGCGCTAGCATGTCGTAGACGGCGGGGAAGTTTATGATGGCCTTGTCAAACTGCTTGCGCTCCTTGGCGTAGGCCAAAGCCTCGTTGTATGCGGCCTGGCTTACGCCTACGCTCTGCGCTGCTATGCCCAGGCGGGCGCCGTTCATCAGCGCCATGACGTACTTGATGAGGCCCAGGCGGGTGCTTCCGCAAAGCTCGGCCTTGGCGTTCTTGAACACGAGTTCGCACGTGGGCGAGCCGTGTATGCCGAGCTTGTTCTCTATGTGGCGCACGGTCACGCCGCCGTTCCTCTTGTCATAGATGAACATTGACAGGCCGCGGCCGTCGCGTGTGCCGGCTTCGCTGCGGGCGAGCACGAGGTGTATGTCTGAATCGCCGTTCGTAATGAAGCGCTTTACGCCGTTCAGCAGCCAGCAGCCCTGCTCCTCGCTGTATGTGGCTTTTAGCATTACGCGCTGCAGGTCGGAACCGGCGTCGGGCTCGGTAAGGTCCATACTCATCGTTTCTCCTGCGCAAACGCGCGGTATGTACTTCTGTCTCTGCTCCTCGTTGCCGAACTCATAAAGGGTTTCGATGCAGTCCTGCAGGCTCCAGATGTTCTGGAAGCCGGCGTCGGCGGCTGCTACAATCTCCGAAGCCATCGAGTAGGGAGTTACCGGCATGTTGAGTCCGCCGTAGCGGCGGGGCATTGACACGCCCCAAAGTCCTGCTTTGCGGGTGGCGTCGAGGTTCTCGTAGGTCTTCGATGCGTAGTGCATGCGGCCGTCAACGAGGTGGGGGCCTTCTGTGTCTACTTCCTCGCTGTTGGGCTCGAGCACGTTTGCGGCGATGTCGCCTGTTATTTCCAACATCCTTTTATAGTTCTCGATGGCGTCCTCATGGTCAACGGGCGCGTCTGCGTATTCGTCCTTGTCGGCGAAGTTGCGCTCCTTCAGCTCCACGATACGCTTCATGAGCGGGTGGTTGAGGTGGAACTCAAACTCCGGATGGTCTGTATAATAGTTAGCCATTGTTTTGATGTTTTTATTGAAGTTAGCAGGAGTTAACGGGAGTTAGGCGCTTCGCGCCGGAGTTAACGGACATGTGCCTTGTTGCTGATTACGGCTGTATGTCGTCTTTTACTCCGTTGTTTGTTATTATTCCCTTACAATATGAATTCAGATACCAGCTTGTCTTTTCAATCAAGACCTGAAGGCTTTTTGCGTCTTCAGCGGTTATGTATTTCAGGTCTGTTGCCAAGATGATGTAATATCTACATTCTTCCACGCTGCCTTGGGCTATATTCAGAAATCTAAGTTTATCAGCTTTACCTAATTTTCTGTATCCTTCGGCTATGTTTGCAGGAATTGACACTGCTGCTCTTTGGAATTGCGAAGTTAGTCCGAATGCTTCTGTGGCAGGAAACTTTTTTGTCGTTTCATACACAGATAGCACAAATTCATGTGCTATCTGCCAAGCTACAATGTTTTTGAAGTTATTTGTCATAAAAGCATTTGTCTGTTAACTCCGGCGAGTGTAGCGAGCTAACTCCTATTAACTCCTGTTTACTCCTTATTAAAAAAGTTACTTACTGTTCTGCTTGTAATACTTGATGAGCTTCGGAACGACGTCTTCCACCGTGCCTACTATCACGTAGTCGGCAATCTGGTTGATGGGAGCGTCGGGGTCGCTGTTGATTGAAATGATTATGCCCGAGTCCTGCATGCCGGCTATGTGCTGTATTTGGCCCGAGATACCGCAGGCGATGTACACCTTGGGATGCACCGTAACGCCGGTCTGTCCGATTTGTCTGTCGTGGTCAACGAAGCCCGCGTCAACTGCCGCACGGCTCGCGCCGACCTCTCCGTGCAGCTCTTTTGCGAGCTGGAAGAGCTGGTCGAAGCCTTCCTTGCTGCCTACTCCGTAACCTCCGGCGACAACGATGGGCGCGCCCTTGAGGTTGTGCTTGGCTGCCTCAACGTGGCGGTCGATTACCTTGACGATGAAGTCGGCCGGGTCGGTGTACTTGCTTGCGTCGGGATAAACCACTTCGTTCTTCGCCTTGCCGTCATACAGGGCCTTCTGCATCACACCGCTGCGGACGGTCGCCATCTGCGGACGATGGTCGGGATTGACGATCGTTGCCACGATGTTACCGCCGAAGGCGGGGCGTATCTGGTAAAGAAGGTTGTCGTAATGCTTGTCCGCTTTCTTGTCGTCATAGTCGCCGATTTCGAGCTGTGTGCAGTCTGCGGTGAGTCCGCTGGTGAGCGACGACGACACGCGCGGTCCCAGGTCGCGGCCTATGACGGTGGCTCCCATGAGGCAAATCTGGGGTTTCTCCTCCTTGAAGAGGTTCACCATGATTGACGTATGGGGTGCCGACGTGTATGGGAACAGGCCTTCGGCGTCGAAGACGAACAGCTTGTCTACGCCGTAAGGCAGTATCTGGCTTTCAACTTTGTCTTTAATGCCTGTGCCGGCAACCACGGCGTGCAGCTCTACGCCAAGCTGGTTGGCAAGCTTGCGGCCCTTGGTGAGCAACTCTTGAGATACCTCGGCAACGGTAGTGCCTTCTATCTCGCAATATACGAATACGTTGTTCATTGTTTTATTTTTTAGGAGTTAAGGAGTAATGGAGTTAAGGAGTTAAGACAATGGCTTTGCTGTCGCGACGCAGGGCATGCGCAACATGGCATTTGTCTTAACTCCTTAACTCCATTACTCCTTAACTCCATGATTGTCCATAATTAGAAACTATCCGATAATCTTTTCCTCGAGCAGCTCCTTTATCATGCCTTCAATGTCGGCGTCGCTGCCAGTAAGGGTTTTGCTTTCTTTTGCTTGGAACACGATGTTCTTGACGGCTTTCACCTTGGTGGGCGAGCCTGCGAGGCCGCACTGCTGCGGATCGCCGTCGATGTCGGCTACGGACCATTGGTTGAGCGTCAGGTAGGGGCGTGTCTCGTACAGCTCGGCGTGCGGCGTTTCGGGCGTGCGCTCGAGCGGCACGGTGGCATATTTGTATTTCATCACGAGCTTGGCGTTGCACGGGCGGCACGGTGCCGCGCTGCCGTTGACGGTTATTACGATGGGCATGGGAGCCTCAACGGTTTCAACGCCGCCGTCGATGTGGCGGCGGATGGTGAGCTTGCCGTCCTCGCACTTAAGTATTTCCTCGGCGTAGGTTACCTGCGACAGGCCGAGCTTCTGAGCCACCTGCGGGCCTACTTGTGCCGTGTCGCCGTCGATGGCCTGGCGTCCGCCTATGATGACGTCGGCTCCGCCGATGTGGCTAATGGCCGTTGCGAGGGCGTATGACGTGGCGAGCGTGTCGGCTCCGGCAAACAGACGGTCGGTCAGCAGCCAGCCGGTGTCGGCGCCGCGGTAGAGGCCCTGGCGGATGATTTCGGCCGCGCGCGGAGGTCCCATGGTAAGTATGCCTACGGTTGAGCCGGGATTTTGTTCTTTCAGGCGCAGTGCCTGTTCGAGAGCGTTTAGGTCTTCAGGATTGAAGATTGCGGGCAGTGCGGCGCGGTTGACGGTGCCTTCGGCGGTCATGGCGTCCTTGCCTACATTCCTCGTGTCGGGTACTTGCTTGGCAAGTACGATGATTTTAAGTTTCATAATTATATATAATAATGTGTGATTCCGATTGCAAAAATACGGATTTTTTGCCGTGCGGCAAAGGAAAAGGTTTAAAAAGTAAGACTACTTAACAACCACCCCTGACCTCGCTATTGGGTTAACTCTCTCCGATAGTTAGGGCAGGGGTGGATGCTTTGTGGTTTTACTTAGGCGGTTTCTACTTTTTCTCAAGCTTCATCACCGTCGTTCCGTCGGCCGACTTGAAGGCCATCTTGCCGTCGGGGGTTATTTCATATTTGGTGACCTTGCCTATGGCGTCGAGCACCTTGCGCTCGGTTTCCATGTCGGGGCACATCATCCGCGTCGAGCCTGTCTGGCCGAACGATATCGTGCCCTTTTTGGTGTCGGCCTCGAAGCCGCCCAGCAGCCTGTTGCAGCTGGTGCTGCCGTAGAGGCGCATCTCCTTGACGTCGAGTCCGATGAAGGCCTCGCTGCCGTTGTCGGTCGAGGATATGCCCTGGCCGTCGACCTCGGTTATCTTCCATTCGCCGTCGAGCGCCTTGATGGAGCCTGCGGCGTTGCGTGCCGTTCCGCATGATGACAGGCCGGCTAACGTGCCCGCCATGAATAAGGCAATGAGTGACTTTTTCATCTTTTAATCCTTTCTTTTACTGTTAAAAACTAAGACCTGTTCCTTACGGCGCGGTGCGCCGTGATGTAATCAGGCTGCAAAGATACATGTTTTACGTTGTAAAATAGGGAGTTATGAGCTTAAAATTAAGAATTAAGAGTTAAGAATTAAGAAAATGTGCTTGGGCTGACAGCGGGCGTGACGTGTTTTCTTAATTGCTTAACGTGCCGGCTTTCGGTTCTTGACTCTCAATTTTTAATTTTATGCCTTTTGCTTACACATTGATTTTCGATGAGGCTTCCACGGCGCGTTATTTTCGTTTCTCTTGCGTCCGGCGGTAAATACGGCGGTGTCAGGTGTGCAAAGGTAATACCTTTATTAACAGGACTTTATATCTATCTGCTGTTGAAATGTGCATTGTCTAACGATCGTTTTTGGTGCAAAAGGTGGCTTTTTATGATGTAAAAGGTAACATGTTGAGAGGCAGTCGGCGGTCTTTTGGTGCTTGATAGTCATGTTTTATGCGTGCGAATACGGCTTATTGGTTGGCGATATGGCGTCGTTCGCATGATAATGCACGGCAAATGGCTCTTTGGTTATCGGCTGATGACGTTGTTTCTTACCTATTTGCGCGTTTTCTTAAGACATTATCCGTAGTGACATTTTGTTATGTTTCCATGCGTCATGAGTGTGTTTTTGATTTTATGTAAGGTCGGTGTCATGTTGATGGTTAATGCCGGTTGCTGATGTTTTTTCGTTATAAAAAAGGGCATAATAAATCCGTTCACCGATTTTATTATGTATCTTTGCATAAGATAAGCTGCACTCGGGAATTAGTAAGCAAGCTTACATTCCTCTCGTTTGCATTATCTTTGCATAAGATAAGCTGCACTCGGGAATTAGTAAGCAAGCTTACATTCCTCTCGTTTGCGTTATCTTTGCATAAGATAAGCTGCACTCGGGAAACTGAGAACAAGTTCTCTTTCCGCTCGTTTGCATTATCTTTGCATATAATATTGGCAGTAACACAGTTTCATTTGAAGAGCTGTTGCCATGGTGTATTGTAATGTGAGTATGAAGACCGAAGATATAATAGCGTTGTTCAGCCGGTTTGAGGCGATAGCGAACGATTACGAAGGTGTCGAGTGTTGGAGCGCAAGAGAATTGTCTGAACTTTTGGGCTATGCCCAATGGCGTAACTTTGAGAACATTATCGACAAGGCAAAGGCTGCCTGTGTCAATGCAGGACAGGAGGTGGAGTATCATTTTGCCGACGTCGGCAAAATGATAGAACTGGGCAAAGGAGCGCAGCGCGAAATCACGGATTATATGCTTACGAGGTACGCCTGTTACCTGGTGGCGCAAAACGGTGACCCACGTAAGCCGCAGGTGGCGTTCGCACAAAGTTATTTTGCAGTTCAGACGAGGCGTGCGGAGCTTGTGCAGAAACGAATTCTGGAGTATGAGCGCGTGCGGGCACGCACTAAATTGGCAGATACTGAGAAGCGCTTGTCGGGTATTCTTTATGAAAGAGGGATTGACGGCAAGGGCTTTGCTCTTATACGTTCAAATGGGGATAAGGCGTTGTTCCGCCTTGACACGGCTGTGCTTAAGCGCAAGCTTGGCGCGCCTGAAAACCGACCGCTTGCTGACTTCCTGCCGACAATAAGCATAAAGGCGAAGGATTTCGCAGCCGAAATGACGTCGGTGAATGTGCAGCAAAAAGACTTGCATGGTCGGCAGGATATAGGTAGGGAGCATGTTGAAAACAATACGGCCGTGCGCAACATGCTGTTGCAGCGTGGCATAGTGCCTGAGCAACTTCCACCGGGTGAAGACGTAAGGAAAGTTGAACGGCGTCTTAAGTCGGAGGAGAAATCGCTCACAAAAAAGAACAGGCAAAAAGGACACACGGATGATTGACAAGGCGACTATTGACAAGATAATGGACGCGGCGAACATCGTCGACGTCGTGTCGGAGTTTGTCACCCTGCGCAAGGCCGGGGTGAACTATAAGGGCCTGTGCCCGTTCCACGACGAGAAGACGCCCTCGTTCGTAGTGTCGCCGTCGAAGGGCTACTGCCACTGCTTTTCCTGCGGCAAGGGGGGCAACGTCGTCGGCTTCATCATGGAGCACGAGCAGATGACCTACCCCGAGGCCCTGCGCTGGCTGGCTAAGAAATACAACATTGAGATACACGAGCGAGAGCTTACTGACGACGAGAAGCGCGAGCAAAGCGAGCGCGAGAGCCTGTTCATCATTAATGAGTGGGCGCAGAATTACTTCCGCGAGAACCTGCTCGACACCGAGAGGGGAAAGGCCATAGGCCTGGCATACTTCCGCTCGCGCGGCTTCCGCGACGACACTATAAACAGCTTCAAGCTGGGTTATGCCATGCCAGAGCGCGACGCGCTGGCAAAGGCTGCGCTGGCAAAGGGCTTCAAAGAGCAGTTCCTCGTAGACACGGGTCTGTGCTACCGCAAGGAAGACGGCACCCTGCAAGACCGCTACGCCGGGCGCGTAATCTTTCCCGTGCACACCGTAACGGGGCGCGTAGTGGCTTTCGGAGGGCGCATCCTCGACAATAACAAGAAGGCGGCGAAGTATGTCAACTCGCCCGAGTCGCTCATCTACCACAAGAGCAACGAGCTTTACGGCATATTCCAGGCGAAGCACGCCATAACGAAGCAAGACCGCTGCTACCTCGTTGAGGGATATATCGACGTTACGTCGATGCACCAAAGCGGCGTAGAGAATGTCGTGGCGTCGTCTGGCACGTCGCTCACCACGGGGCAGATACGCCTTATCCGCCGCTTCACCAGCAACATCACCGTGCTTTATGACGGCGACGCCGCCGGCATACACGCCTCGATACGCGGTATCGACATGCTGCTGGCCGAGGGCATGAACGTAAAGGTGCTGCTGCTGCCCGACGGCGACGACCCCGACAGCTTCGCACGCAAGCACCCCGCGCAGGAGTTCCGCGACTACATCGAGGCACACCAGACCGACTTCATAGAGTTCAAGACCAACCTTCTGCTAAAGGGCGTCACCGACCCCGTCAAGCGTTCTGAGGCCATCAGCAGTATTGTGAAAAGCGTGTCGGTGATACAAGACCAGATAATGCGTGCCACCTATCTTGCCGAATGTGCCCATCGCCTCGGCATGAGCGAGGCTACGCTAATCAACACGGCCAATCAGTTCATACGCGGCGACATCGAGGAGAAACGCAAGGAACAGCGCCGCGAGGAGGCCAAGGCCGAAGGCCCCGTGAAACCGCTTCAGCCGCTCGGACAGGTGGCTCAGCAGCCAAGCGTTGAATACATGCTTATGCAAATGGTTGTGCGCTACGGGCAGGAAATACTTTACAAGGGCGTCGAAACGGAAGACGGCGGCACGATTGACCTAAGCGTTGCGCAGTATATCAGTTACGACCTTGGCGCCGACAACCTGACGTTCAAGAACGACCTGTACAACCGCATGCTGGCCGAGGCCGTAGAACATAACGACGACCCGGGTTTCAACGCAGAGGAGTATTTCACCCATCATCCCGACGTAGACGTCAGCCGCACCGCCACCGACATGGCCATCGACCATTTCCAGCTGAGCAAGAGTCTGCAGGTAAGGCGCGACGAAGACACCCTGCGCAACCAGGTGGAGCACCTGATACTTGACTTCCGCATGGCTTACGTAGAGCAACATCTGAAAGATTTGCAGCGCGAGATAAACCTCGCCGTCGGCGATACGGACAAGATGATGAAACTGATGGCCGAATACAAGGACATGCAGGTCATCCGCAACGCCATCGCCAAGGAGCTGGGCAACGACATAATAATTAATAATGCATAATGCACAATTCATAATCGGGGCATGCGCCGCAGAAATTATGGAGAGTGTCTTTATGGTTGTGAATAATTGCTTTTATGCGATGCGCAGCTTTGATTATGCATTATGAATTGTGCATTATGCATTATGAATTAAGAAGATGATATACCTGCATTGGTTGATATTTATGGTTTACGTCTGTGTGGTGCTGGTGGTTATGGTCACCGTGCTCATGGACAACCGTCAGCCGGCCAAGACGATGGCCTGGGTGATGGTGCTTATCTTCATGCCTGTAATAGGAATAGTGCTTTATTTCTTCTTCGGGCAGAACACGCGTAAGGAGAAGTATATCAGCCAGCGCAGCATGGACCAGCTGACCAAGCGTTCCATGTTCGAGTTTGCAGAACAGCAGAACCTCGTGCTGCCCGAGGAGCACGGCGTGCTGATAAAGCTTTTCGCAAGCCAGAACTGGGCGTTGCCCTTCAAGAACAACGAGGCCGAAATCCATACCGACGGCTATGAATTCTTCAACGCCTTGCTGAGGGACATCGGACGGGCCGAACATCACATACACCTTGAAACCTACATCATCTGCGACGACCCGCTGGGACGCCTCGTGGCCGACGCCCTTATCGACAAGGCAAGGGCCGGCGTGGAGGTGCGTCTGATTTACGACGACGTGGGCTGCTGGAACGTTCCGGCAGCGTTCTTCGAGCGCATGCGCGCCGCCGGCATTGACGTCAATGCCTTCATGCCCGTTAAGTTCCCGGCTTTCACCAGCAAGGTCAACTACCGCAACCACCGCAAGCTGTGCGTCATTGACGGCCGCGTGGGCTACATCGGCGGCATGAACATAGCCGTGCGCTATCTTAAAGGCTCGAAGGGAGTGCCCTGGCGCGACACTCACCTGCGCATACGCGGCGGCGCCGTCTACGGCATACAGCGCGCTTTTCTCGTAGACTGGTATTTCGTTGACCGCACGCTGATTTCAAAACGCTGTTACTACCCCGTGCAAGATCCGGCCATCAACAACGACTGCATCATGCAAATCGTGACGAGCAGCCCCATCAGCAAGTGGCCGGAGATGGCTCAGGGCTACGTGCGCATATTGCTCGAGGCTAAGCGTTACGTCTACATGGAAACGCCTTATTTCCTGCCTACCGAGCCGGTAATGTTCGCCATGCGCACGGCCGCCTTGGCGGGTGTCGACGTTAAGCTGTTGGTTCCGCTGCATGCCGACGCCAAGTTCGTTGAGTGGGCCAGCCGCTCCTTCGTCCAGGAGGCCGTCGACGCCGGCGTCGACGTGTATCTTTATACGGCCGGCTTCAACCACTCTAAGCTGCTCGTCAGCGACGACTCGCTGTCGACGTGCGGTTCTACGAATATCGACTTCCGCAGCTTCGACAACAATTTCGAGAGCAATGTCTTCATATATGATCGCAGAATGGCTCTCCGCATAAAGCAGGTCTTTATGGACGACATGGCCCATTGCGTAAAATATGAAACCTACATGCGTTCGCGCCGCCTCTCGTTCACCCACCGCCTGTGGGAGTCGCTCGTGCGCATGTTCTCGCCCTTGATGTGATTTTACGGTTCCGGCCGCACGCTTTTTCGCCGTATGGCCTCAAATCGGAATATCCCACGAACCGCAACCGTATAATCTTTAAACCATAAATGTATGTGGAAATATTATGCTTTGCTTTCCGCTTTCTTTGCCGCTCTGACGGCCATCTTCGCCAAAATCGGCGTTAAAGACATCAATTCAGACCTTGCCACGGCCATCCGCACGGCCGTAATCCTGCTGATAACGTGGGGCATAGTGCTCTTCGGCAACCACGTGGGCGAGGTGCGCTCCATTCCGCGCCACGCATGGCTGTTCCTGATATTGTCGGGTGCGGCTACGGGCCTGTCGTGGCTTTTTTACTTCAAGGCGTTGCAGACGGGCGACGTGTCGCGCGTCGCACCTGTCGACAAGCTCAGCGTCGTGATGACAATTTGCCTGTCGTTCCTGTTCCTGAAAGAGCCTGTCAGCCTCCGTGTTATAGTAGGCGCATTGCTGATAACGGCCGGCAGCATAGTGATGTTGGCGAGGTGAATAGCGTTGGTTTGATAAAATGTTTATATAATTGATTTATGAATAGATTTTTTAGAATACATGGTGACAATATCATTGAATGTGAACGTTCGTTGACCCTTGTGGCTGAAGCTTTTAACGTTAAACCCGTTTGGGATAAGTCAGCGCCAATATATAAACCGATATATGTGTTTGAAATAGGAAATGAAAAATATGTTTTTGAGTTGTTGCCTGGGCATGATCGGTGGGGTGTTGATTTTGTCATCGTTATTATCCAAGCGTGGATTATTCGTTTGATGAAACAAGGCATTTGGTGGTAGTGTGGATAGTTGGATATAAGCCGAAAGGTGAAGACTCCCGTCCAGACAGGGGACTGACATCTCTTGCAAGGATGGTTGTAGGTAATCAAGTTCAAGTCTTTTCAATTGTATATGGGCCTGCTAAGCCTGAAACATACGGGGCTTTATATTCATTGGAGGGTGTTGACGTGAACGGTCTGTGGCAGTCAGTGGTTGAATTGTCTGATTTTGTTTTGTTTGATAGTGTCAATTATCCACGGCCGATATTCCATGCCCTTGGCTTAAGAAGAAATTTGAATGTAAGCCATGTATCGTTCCCTTATCATGAAGCCTCTTTAAATGGAGCTTATGGTGAGCATGATGTTGACAGTACGCTTCATCAGATGTTTTCTCACAATGGACTTTCTGGAATAAAGGAATGTTTTTGCAATCCGCCTGGAGGCGATTGGTCCGGAATAAGTTTCTTTTTCCATAATGGTCTTGAGTATAGATGGAGTCATTGCCGCGCGTATCAATAGTCGGTGGTAAACGTCCCGATCATATTATACAGGTTTTTGGTAAAAATCTCGATTTGTTTCTGGCGATTGAGTCGAAAGGCGACGGGCGTAAATTGGAAAAAAAATTGGTGAAAATCTTATTAAATATGTAATGTCAGTTCATGAAACCATTCCGACAGCAAAAAGAGAGAAAGGAAAACATTGGAAGTCGAACGTGAACTTGATTGAAATACCCGATTTTCAGGTTATTTCCATCGGCGCTTTTTTATATGATGGCTTTTCTGGCATGGAGGCGTTGTTAAAATCAAAAGGTTTGGATGCTGTTATGGCAATAGAGTTCAACGACCTCGTAACGTATATTCATGTCATGACTACGCCAAGGGGTAAGGTCTTAAATTACATTCTTGAACAGGTCTGTTTGAATATCGGCAATCTTGTAATTAAGATATACTGATTCTTCAATCCTGTCGATTCGTTTGTTTTCGATTTTTGTAAAAGTGGAATTGCCTGTTAATATGGAAAACTTGTTGATATATAATTCCTTTGGCGGGGCGAATGAATATGTCCTATTGCCAGCTTTACCGTCAAATGTGAGCATCCATTTTACACCTACTGAATTCAACCTGTCTAATTCCTCATAAAAGGCGTTGAGATCAAAGGTGCCGACAGTGTATCTTCCTTTTGTTCCTCCATATGGAGGATCTAAGAATACGAAATCACCTTGTTTCGCATCTTCAAGTGCGATGCGATAGTCACAAGTACTGAATACAAAATTTTGTATGTGGTTGCTCCAAAGTTGTATCTGTTTGCTGAACGTGCTCGGATTGATTCCGGGTCTGGATAAATGGAATGAGTTGTTGAAGTCGCCGTTTGAATTGAAACGTATAAGTCCGTTAACGCATGTCCTGGAGAGAAATAAGAAGTCAAAGCTGTTTCTTGACTCGTTAAAATGCTTTCTTATTTCGTAATATGCGTCAGGACCTTCTTTTTGTAATCTTATCCATCTTTGCTCATATTCGTAAGCAACCATCTCCGGTTCGTTTTGAATTAGTTTCCATAGTTCTATTAGTTCCGGTATTATGTCGCTTGCGAATCCGGCTTTTTTATTTGAATACGGTAGCATGGAACCTCCTCCTACAAAAGGTTCGAAATACCTTTTGAAAGATGGAAATTTCTCAGCTAACGCTGTAGCTACAAGGCGTTTACTGCCTGACCATTTTATGATGGAAGGGAATTTTCTCATTTAAAATACTTGTTTAACGCTCTGTATGTCCTCTAATCTTTTTTTTGCAATTTCAAAATATTGTTCGTTTAATTCGTATCCGTAGACATCCATTCCATATTTGTAGCCGGCTACCATTTCTGTACCTGATCCGGCAAAAGGTACAAGAAGCTTACCTTGCCGTATGCCGGAACAAAGCAGGATTCTTTCAGAAACCTTAATAGGCTTTTGGGTCGGATGGGAGCCGAATTTCAATTCTTCTTTTGATTTGTTGTTGGGTATGTCCCACACCGTTCTCATCTGTTTTCCGGCTTCTTTCAGATTGTCGCTTCGTGATGAAAATGCTTTTACGTCCTTGTAATTAAAATTGTATTTCCTGTTTTTTTCTCCTCCTTTGTGTACCCATAGGATTGTTTCGTGTGAAGCAGTCAGACGCCTGCCTGATAGGTTGGGGAAGGAATTACGTTTATACCATACGATTTCGTTTATTATCTCAAGTTCTAATAATTGGCAACACACGTTTACGAAGCCTGAATTGTGGTAAGTTGAATGTATCCATATCGAACCGTTATTTTTAATGACCCTTTTCAATTCTTTCAACCATGTGAAAGTTTCTTCGAATGATTCATTTCTTGATAGTAAATCCCATAATTCACATGTTAATTTCCAATTGCCTCCAAAACCTTTTAAATTCTTATTTTTATCGTATGACCAATTATGTTTGGATGAGGCTCCGTAAGGTGGGTCTGCAATGATTAAGTCAAATGAATCATTGGGAGTGTTTTTTATTCCATCGAAAAAATTCTGATTATATAAATGTATTTTATCAGTAACAAATTCCATTATTAATCTTTTCTGCAAAGATGACTATTTTTGTTGTAAGATATGTAGATTTGGAGCGTGAAATGTTTATTATTATTGCTGAATAACCAAACTTCACTTTTGCCAATCTTTATTGAATCCAATGGATGGCTTATTGGATTGTTAAAGGTATCCTTTTACGCCGCGTGAGGTTATGTATTGCCGCCTGATTGGTAGTCTGTTGTGATGTTTTTCGTGTGGAATTTGTTCGTTGTCTGTCGAGATAAATTTCGTTGAGGATTATAATGTCACAATGTCACAACGTGGCGTAAGGCATTGTTAACCATGGCGTTACGTTGTGACAATGTGAAAGCCTTACTTTCACAATCGTCACGTTTAAGACTTGTGACAGTGGTGAAGGTGATAATAAACGTAATGTCACGGCCTTAGTTGTTGATAATCAATGATATGCGTGTGGATGTGACATTGTGATATTAAATCCGCATACAATTTAAGTATTATGCCTAACCACGTATGTTAACAAATCCGTGATACGGAATATTAGAGTTGGTTCATCAGCAAATCTTATTCAATTTTATTGCTGACGAACCAATTCTTATTATTTGTCATCGTCGGTCAAGTCCGTCGCTTCAGGCTGTTTGAACAGACTGAAGTTGACGCTGCCGTAAGCGCGGTGCTCAATGAAGCCGGGCACGTCTTCGAACGAGTTGTGTTTGCCGTGTTCGAATACGAACACTCCGCCGGGCTTCAGCATGTTGCGGTCGAGTATCATCTTGGGTATTCGGGGCAGTTCGGGCAGGGCGTAAGGTGGGTCGGCGAAGATGAAGTCGAACTGCTGTCGGCAGCTCTTTATAAAACGGAACACGTCGCCGCGCAGGGGTATGCACTTGTCGGTGCCGAGCTTGGCAAGACATTGCTTTATGAAGGCGTGGTGGTCGCGGTCGGCCTCGACACTTATTACAGAGGCGCAACCGCGCGACAGCAGTTCGAGTGAAATGCTGCCCGTGCCCGAGAATAGGTCGAGGGCCGTGGCTCCGTCTAAGTCGACGTAGCCGTTAAGTACGTTGAAGATGTTCTCCTTGGCGAAGTCTGTTGTCGGCCTGGCCTTGAACGTGCGGGGAATTTCGAAATGCCGCCCCTTGTATATTCCGGTGATTATTCGCATCTTGTAAGAATTAAGAGTTAATTCTTAAATTTTCATGAAGTATGTCATGAGGTCGTATGGCAGGTTCTTTATCTCGGTGATTGGCGCGCGGTTGAATTCAGCCTTTGGGTTGATGACGTACACGTTCTGTATGAACGAGCCGAGTTCTTTTGTAAGCTCTTCGCGCTCGGGCAGTTCGCCTACGAGGTGCAGCTCGTCGCGTCGGTTGTCGAAAGCCAGCTGTTTCCAAACGTTGAGGATGAAGTAAACGGCGTCGGGCACGAGGCTCGTGTCAAAGCTGTTGGTGAACCTGAAGCGGTTTTGCTGGAAGCTGAACACGTCAATCTTCTTGTCGTGGAAATAGGCGTACAGCTTTTGCCTCACGCCGGTGAAGCTGCGGCGGTAAAGGTGGTTCCACACCGGTGCGCAGACGTGGGTGAAGCGTGCGTCGGCAAAGTGGTCGTCGATGACGAGCTTCAGGTCTTTGTTGACCGAATATACCGCTACGGCGTTTAGTGACGGCAGCACGACCGACATTACCGTTTCGCCCTCGCGGCCGAGTATGGAGTGGTGGTAGAGCAGTTCTTTCTGCGCGTCCTTAAACTCGTCGACGGGTATCATCAGCACGGGCGAATCAATGAGCACCATCGCCCTTTGCCATCCGCCCGATAGCAGGTCGGTTTCCTTGAAAGCCTCACGCAGGTTTGCCGCCATTGATATGCCGCTTTTCACCGTGTACGGTTTAAATACGATGTTGTTGCCGTTAGGCGCCTGCGGGGCCGAGAACGACAGCGTGTGGCGCCCTATGCGTATCGTCAGTCGCGGTTTCTTCTTTAGAGACAGCACGGCGTCGGCGTTTGCCGGTGCCATGCCTGCTCCGGCGGCCTTTGAGCCTGTCTGAATGAATGTCTTATTCCCAGTTTCCTGCATTGTCGTTAGGTGTGGTTATATCTCCGATTTTCAGTCCGGGGTATCGCCCCGAGCTGTTTGCTTCTTCTATAAGATTGGCTATGCTGTTGGCGTCGAGGCCCTTCAGGTAGTCTTCATATCCCACGCCACATTCCATCAGTGGTATCTCGCGGCCCGACTTGCCAATCTGCGTGCTTACGGTTACGCTGAACTTCTTGCCGTCGGCGAACGGTATGTATTGCAGCGAGTCGGCCATGTAGCCTCTGCTTACCAGTTCGATCATGTCGTCGGTGTAACGGCCGTTGGCCTGGCGGTATCTTTCTTCAGCGTGGCGTATCTTCACGAGACGTTCTTTCACGGCCTGTTCGCGCATGCTCCGCTGCCTGTCGAAGCGCAGCGGGGCGTAGACGCTCAGGACGCACGTCAGGGCTAAGGCGGCAGCCAAGGCTGCCAATATGTGGTTTCTGCTGATTTTAATCATCGCTCAAACGGCCTTTGCGTTGCGTAAAATGTCATTTTATCAGTCCGCAAGGCATGGGATGTCAATTATTTTTAGTAAGTTTGCATTATGCTTAGCAGCATGCTGCACGTTGCAAAAATACACCAAAATATCCGTAAAATCAAACCTTTAAGCTAAAAACTGATGATTGTCGACGAACTGGCACTGCAGATAAGGCGCACTTTCGGCTTCGCTCCTACGGCCGACCAGGCTTCGGCGATAGACGTGTTTTGCCGCTTCATGACCGACCGTGACAACCATGTGGTGATGATACTGCGCGGTTCGGCCGGAACGGGCAAGACCTCTTTGGCTGCGGCCATCGTGAAGACGATGGGCGAGTTGCGGCAGAAGGTGGCGCTGCTGGCGCCTACGGGGCGTGCCGCCAAGGTGTTCTCGCTCAACGCGGGACGGTCTGCGCTGACCGTCCATAGGCGCATTTACCGCCAGAAGGCGTTTGCTGGCGAGGCGAGCAGCTTCAACCTTAACGACAATCTGGCGCAAGACACGCTGTTCATTGTCGACGAGGCGTCGATGATAGCCAACGGCGCCGCGGAGGGTACGCTGTCGTTCGGCACGGGCCGCCTGCTCGACGACCTTGTCAGCTTTGTATATTCGGGGCGCAACTGCCGCATGATGTTGGTGGGCGACAAGGCACAGCTGCCGCCAGTCGGCGAGGAAGAGTCGCCTGCGCTGACGGCCGCTTACATGTCTGGTTACGGCCTTAAGGTTTATGAGTGCGATCTCGACGAGGTGTTGCGCCAGGCCGCAGGTTCGGGCATACTTTACAATGCCACGGTGATACGCCGTATGATAACCCACGACGAGCTTACGCGCCTGCCGCTGATAAGGTTCTCGGGCTTTGCCGACATACGCATGGTGCCGGGCGACGAGCTTATAGAGCAGCTCAACGGAAGTTACTCGGAGGTGGGCGTTGACGAAACGATGGTGGTGACGCGGAGCAATAAGCGCGCCAACATATATAACGCGGGGATACGCAACATGGTGCTCGGCCGTGAGGAAGAGCTTACGACGGGCGACATGCTCATCGTCGTGAAGAACAACTATTATTGGCTGGAGAAGGAAGGAAAGCGTGAAAAGTTAAAAGTGAAAAGTGAAAAATCCGATTGCGCTTGTCCTCCATCGCCGCAAAAAGATATGGATTTTTCACTTTTCACGCTTAACTCTTCACTTAAAAATTCGTTCATAGCCAACGGCGACAGGGCCGTAGTGCAACGTGTGCGCAACGTGCGTGAGCTGTACGGCTTCCGTTTCGCCGACGTGTGGCTGCAGTTTCCTGACTATGACAATTACGAGCTTCAGGCTACCGTAATGCTTGATACGCTTACGTCGGAAGCCCCCGCACTGACGCGCCAGCAGAGCGAACAGCTGTTCAACGCCGTGCTGGATGACTATCAGGACGTACCCCTCAAGGCCGACCGCATGAAGCGGATACGTGAAGACATGTATTATAACGCGCTCCAGGTGAAGTTCGCCTACGCCGTAACCTGCCACAAGGCGCAGGGCGGGCAGTGGGCGCATGTCTATGTAGACCAAGGTTATATGACCGACGATATGCTCACTCCCGACTACATCCACTGGCTCTACACCGCCTTCACGCGCGCCACCGAGCGGCTCTTTCTCGTCAATTGGCCCAAGACGCAGACGGAGGGCGGCACGGAGTCATGAGTTTAATGTTTGAATATGTTATTTCCTAAATAAGTTATTATGGTATCGTTAGTGTTTTTTATAGCCGGCGTTTTGGTTTCCGCCGTTATTCTTATACTCGTTAACCAAAATAAAAGCAAGTTGCTTAACGACCGCATTTCAGCCCTTTCGGGCGACGTTGCCGTGAAGCAGCGTGAGGCGGAGCTGCTTAGCAGGCAGCTGGAGGAAAGCAAGCGCGAGCATGAACGTAAGCAGGATGAGGCCGAACGGCAGTTCGCCGCACGGCTTGAAGAGGCCGAGCGGAGGTACGAACGTGATAAGGAAGAGCGCACGGCGTTGCTTGACAAGCAGTTTGCCGAGCGCTTGAAGCTGGTGCAAGAGCAGCTCAACACCACTACGGAGCGCCTGCTGAAACAGCGCTCCGAGGAGCTTGACAAGACAAACCGCACGCAGATGGACTCCATCCTGGCCCCGCTCAAGGCCGTTATGACTGAGATGAAGAAGTCTATGGACGACAACCGGGAGTCGTTTACGCGCAGCACGGCGTCGCTGAGCGAACAGCTGCGCCAGATGCATGCCACTACTGAGAGCCTCGGCTTGGAGGCCGAGAAGCTGTCGAAGGCGCTTCAGACGGGGCCGAAGGTGCAGGGCGACTTCGGCGAAATGAAGCTGAACGACCTGCTTGACAAGTTCGGGTTTACCAAAGGTGTGGAGTATGACGTGCAGTACACCATGCGTGACGCTAAGGGAAACGTAATCCGCAACGACGACACTGATAACATGATGCGCCCCGACGTGGTGCTGCATTACCCTGACCATAAGGACGTAATCATTGACTCTAAGGCCTCGCTGACGGCGTTTATCGGTTATGTCAACGCCGAGAGCGACGACGAGCGGAAGCGTTTTCTCGACGAGCACGTTAAGAGCGTGCGCCGCCATGTTGACGAGCTGTCGGCCAAAAGTTACGGAAAGTATTCGATGGAAGGCGGCACCACGCTTGACTTCGTCATAATGTTCGTGCCGCAGGAGGCGGCCATGCAGCTCGCCGTGTCGGCCGACGCGTCGCTGTGGAATTACGCTTTCGAGCGCAACGTGATAATAACCGGCGAACAGAACCTGTTCTCCTTGTTGCGCCTTTTGCAGATAGCGTGGACGCAGCAGCGGCAGGCTGACAATCAGGAGCAGGTGTTCGGCCTGGCCAACGCCCTGGTTGAGCGTGTAGGCCTGTTCGTTGAGCGCTTCGAGAAGATTGGCAAGAACGTCGAGGCTGTGCAGTCTGCGTATGACGAGGCCCGCAAGGCGATGACCGGAAACCGAGGTTTCGTCAGCTCGGCAAGGAAGCTTGTAGAGATGGGTGCCAAGGAAAATCCCAAGCGCAAGCTGCCTGATGAAAATTAATAATTAATAGTTAAGAATTAAGAAAACGACCTTAGTCTGCGCAAAAGCATATTTTCTTAATTCTTAACCCTTAATTCTTAACTCAATTGTAACACCCGTGTAACAGGTATGAACATTTTAGTTGGTACTTTTGCAAAGTGAAAATACTTAACAACACTTTTATGGACAATAATTATAAAATATTGGTTGTTGACGACGAACAGGACTTATGTGAAATCTTGAAGTTCAATCTTGAAACCGACGGATATACCGTCGAAACGGCCAATTCGGCCGAAGAGGCCCTTAATATGGACGTCGCCGGTTTCGACTTGCTGCTGCTTGACGTTATGATGGGCGGCATGTCAGGCTTCGCCATGGCGCGGAAGCTTAAGGAAGACCCGGCCACGAAGAACATTCCCGTGGTGTTCCTGACGGCGCGCGATACTGAAAACGACACCGTGACGGGCTTCAACCTCGGCGCCGACGACTATATCTCGAAGCCTTTCTCGATACGCGAGGTGCTCGTAAGGATACGCGCCGTGCTGCGCCGCACCGCTGAAAAGAACAACGAACAGCAGGCGAACGTGTTGCGATACCAAGGCCTTGAACTTAACCTCGACAAGAAGACCGTCAGCATTGACGGCGAGGACGTGCCGTTCACAAAGACCGAGTTTGAGATTTTACACCTCTTGCTTGACGAGAAGGGCCGTGTGTTCTCGCGCCAGGAGCTTATCGACCGCATCTGGCCGAAGGACGTGCTCGTGCTCGACCGCACCGTCGACGTCAACATAACACGTCTGCGCAAGAAGATTGGCAAGTTCTCGAAGTGTATCGTTACGCGCCTCGGTTTCGGCTATTATTTCGACGCATAAATGGCTTTTCGCGGTTTTACGGTTCAGCGGCTGTAATGGTTATAAGGCAAAGCCGCCCAACCATAAGCTCCGTGAAGAGCGGCAATGTCACATAACCGCAAACCGTAGAACCTTAAAACCGCATGACCTTATAACCTGAAAAATATGTTCAGAACTTCTGTAGGAACACGCCTTTACGTCAGCGTGCTGGCCGTTTTCATGGTATTCGCCGCGGCGTTCATCATCTTTCAGCACTCGCGTGAGCGCGAATACAAGATAAACTCGCTCAACGCCAGGCTCCAGGATTACAACTCGAGGATGATTGAAACGCTGCAGTACATCGGCGACCATTCCGAGAAAACGCTCGACCGGTATGTGAAAAACCATCATATGCACGGGCTGCGCGTGACGCTCATTGCCCGCGACGGCCGCGTAGTGTATGACAATATCAACAAGAACTACGGCAAGCTGCAGAACCATCGCAACCGTGCCGAGGTGCGCGAGGCCTTCTCTGACGGCAGCGGGTTCGACTTCAGCAGGCTCAGTTCGACGATGAACCAGAATTATTTCTATTCGGCGACGTATGTTCCCGGGCTTGACCTCGTTTTGCGTTCGGCCCTGCCTTACGACGACGGCCTTGACGAAATACTCAAGACCGACCAGCATTACCTGTGGTTCACGCTCGTGGCAATGCTCATCCTCGTGTTCATACTTTACCGTTTCGTCAGCCGCCTGGGCGACAACATCATGAAGCTGCGCCTCTTCGCCAGCCGTGCCGACCATAACGAGAGTCTTGACACTGAAGACCTTGTCGGTTTCCCGAACGACGAACTGGGCGAGATAGCCGAGCGCATAATAAAGATATACAAGCGCCTGCAGCGCACGAAGGAGGAGCAGAACGTGCTGAAACGCCAGCTTACGCAGAACATCGCGCATGAGCTGAAAACGCCCGTGGCCAGCATACAGGGCTATCTTGAAACGGTGTTGGAGAACCCTAACATCAACGAGGCCACCAAGCAGCAGTTCCTTGAGAGGTGCTACGCCCAGTCGCAGCGCCTTGCGTCGCTGCTTCATGACATCTCTACGCTCAACCGCCTTGACGACGCACCGAACATGATGGACTTTGAAACGGTTGACATCAACACGATGGTGGCCAACATCGTCAAAGACACCACGTTGCAGATGTCGGAGCGAGGCATGACGTTTAACAACCGCCTGCCGCAGGGCGTAGTGGTGCGCGGCAACCAGTCGTTGCTCTACAGCGTTTTCCGCAATCTTACCGACAATGCCATTGCCTATGCCGGCGAGGGCACGACGATAACTCTTTCGGCCTCACAGAAAGACGACTTCTGGAGCTTTACGTTCAGCGACAACGGCGTGGGCGTGCCTTACGAGCACCTGCCGCGCCTGTTCGAGCGTTTCTACCGTGTTGACAAGGGGCGCAGCCGAAAGATGGGCGGCACGGGCCTTGGCCTGGCAATAGTCAAGAACTCGGTGCTACTGCACGGCGGAACGATAGCCGTAGGCAACAACATTACCGGCGGTCTTCGCTTCGATTTCACGCTCAGGAAGTAAGTCCGGCGCGTCGTGCCGCCGCCTTCCGCCCAAGCGTGTGCCGCCGTCCTCTTCCTGCTTTGTATCCTGCTGATAATCAATACGTTATATTCTACTTTGCAAAAGGCAAGCTTTCGCCCTGCGAAAGCTTGCCTTTTGTCTTGTGAAAGGTTGCCTTTTGCGCGCCCGTTGCTTGCCTTTTACAATGACGTTGGCGGCGGCGCTGGCGTCAGGCAACGTCCTGACGGCTTTTATGTCCTTGCCTGACAGGGGTGCGTAGCAGGCGTGGATGTCCTTTTTGAATGTAATTTTGTACGAAAATCCTAATGTATTGATTTTTTATCGTGTTTTTAATCAAAGTATGGTTTTATTTTATTTACTTTGTAGTTGGAAACCATTTCATGGCGGAAGGCGCCTGTTAGGCGCTTATGGCGGAAAATTGTTAAACCATTTAAATACACATGCTATGGATAAGATTGTTATTGGAGAAACAGCAGGAACGGTGTGGAGAACCTTAGTAGGGCGTAGGCTTTCGTGGAACGAGCTTGTTGCCGAGACCGGTATCAGCCCCGTCGAGCTGGCCGCCGCCGTAGGTTGGTTGGCGCGTGAGGATAAGATTTCGTTCTCGCAAGACGGCGACACGCTGTTTTTGGAGATTTACCACGAACATTATTATTAAATACACTATTGCTCCGCGGCCGTATCCTCGCAGTACGGCCGCGTCTGTTCGGCTGTGGCTACGCTAAGCATTACAGCCGCGACTCATGCCGCGCGGTCGTGATGCAAGGTCGCTTTTGCGCCCGAAAAGTTGTCACGCTGAAATAAATCGGCCGCAAAACGCTTGCAAGATGAAAATTAAATTTCTTTTCGGACGTTTTATTTTGTATTTCGCATAACATGCATTATCTTTGCAGCGGAAACAAGATTTGTAACCATTAAATGGACGAAATTATTATAATACTGCTATTGATAATGTTCAACGGCATTTTCGCGATGTCAGAGATAGCAGTCATTCAAGCAAGAAAAACAACTTTATCCAACGACGAAAAGAAGGGTAGCAAGGGGGCACGCACGGCGCTGCGCCTTGCCAACGACCCCGACCGCTTCCTCTCAACGGTACAAATAGGAATAACGCTTATCGGTATCCTGACCGGTATTTATTCGGGAGCTTCGCTCTCAGGCAAGTTCTCCGACGTGTTCGAGAGCTTCGGCATGCCGGAGCGCTGGGCCTATCCGCTGGCGCAGACGCTGATAGTCATCATCGTGACTTACCTGACGATAATCTTCGGCGAGCTTGTGCCCAAGCGTATTGGCATGAGCGTTGCCGAGCGTGTGTCAAAGGTCATAGCGCGGCCAATGTACGTGCTGTCGGTAATAGCGGGGCCTTTCGTGTGGATATTGTCAAAGAGCACCGAGGCGATGGTCAACCTGCTGGGCGTCAAGAACGCCGAAACCAAGGTCACCGAGGAGGACATCAAGTCGATCGTTCAGGAAGGCAAGGAGGACGGCGAGGTGCAGGAGGTTGAGCAGGACATCGTTCAGCGCGTCTTCATGCTCGGCGACCTTACCGTAGACTCTATAATGACCCACCGCTCTGACGTTATCACACTTGACGTGAACATGACTAACGCAGAGCTTAAGCAGGTGCTCAACGAGAATATGTACGAGGCTTACCCGCTCATCGACCGCGGCGTTGACAACATTCTCGGCATAGTGTTGCTCAAGGATCTCATCTTCCGTCTTGACGACGACACGCTCAACCTGAAGGCACTGATGCATCCCGCGGTCTACTTCTATGAGAACATGAGCGTCTACAAGGCTTTGGAACAGATGAAGGAGAAGCGCATCAAGCAGGCGTTCATCTGCGACGAGTTCGGCAGTTTCCAAGGCGTAGTTACGCTGCGCGACATACTCGAAGGCCTCGTCGGCAACATCGACGAGATTAGCGGTGACCCCGAGATCGTAAAGCGCGAGGACTCGGAGAGCTGGCTCGTCGACGGCCAATGCTCGTTCTACGACTTCCTTTCTTATTTCGACAAGGAGGAACTTTACGACGGCGAACAGCAGAACTATAACACCCTGGCGGGTCTGATCATAGAGCAGATGAAGCGCATACCGCAGGCCGGCGAGCGCACGGAGTGGAACTGTTTCAACCTTGAGATAGTAGACATGGACGGCGCCAGGATTGACAAGGTGCTCGTCACGCTCAAGGATGAGAAGCCCGAGGAATAGGATGCGGGCGCCGAGCATGGCGTAAGAGAATTTTTAATAAAACGTTCCATGCCGTTTGTGACAACCCTTCGGGGCTGGTGGCACAGGCGGCATGGAACATAATAATATTACTATGGAAATACAAAACGCAGAGAAATTCCAAGCCCTTTCGATAGCAAGGCTTATCATGCAGGCAATGAATTATGACTGCTGCCGCTATTTTGCCGGGCCGGATCATACGCTCGACGATTTTGAGCGTGTGATGACAAAGCTCGTCCTGGCGGACGACTCGCAGTATAGTTACTTAAACACGATTGTCGCCATTGACGCCGACGGCGGCGTATGCGGCTGTTGTGTGTCGTATGACGGAGGTAAGCTTTACGAGCTTAGGCGTGCTTTCGTCGAGGCTGCCAAGGCAGAGTTCGGCCGCGATTTCAGCGGCATGGACGACGAGACGCAGGCCGGTGAGCTGTATATCGACAGCATAGCCGTGCCCGAGAGCCACCGCGGACGCGGCATAGCCACGGCCCTTCTCAATGCTGCCATCGACAAGGCCAAGGCCATGGGGCTGCCGGCCGTCGGCCTGCTGGTTGATAAAGGCAACCCGAAGGCCGAGAAGCTTTACACCCGTATCGGCTTCAAGTACGTCGGCGACAGCTCTTGGGGCGGCCATGAGATGAAGCACTTGCAGTATGCCGTGAAGTAGCGGGGCTGAAAGTTTTATTGCAGTTGGATGCAAAACGAAAATCGGCGGGGTCTTAGAGGCCCCGCCGATTTTGCTGTTATGAGTTTTGTCTTAGAATCCTATTACGCTTTTCTGTACCCAGTAAGCAATTATTCCGAGCACATAGCCGATGAAGGCTATCCACGTGATGTTCTTCATATACCAGCCGAAGGTTATCTTCTCGAGGCCCATCACCACGACGCCTGCAGCCGAACCGATGATGAGCATTGAGCCGCCCACGCCGGCGCAGTAGGCCAACAGCTGCCAGAAAATGCCGTCCTGGGCCATGTCGCCAACTTCGGCCATTGGATACATGCCCATGCATCCGGCCACGAGGGGCACGTTGTCGACAATGCTCGAGAGCACGCCGATGAGGCCGGTCACGAGGTAGTGGTTGCCGTCGAACGTCGTGTTGAGGCCCTTGCCTACGGCAGTGAGCACGCCTACTTCCTGCAGGCACGCAACGGCCATCAGTATTCCGAGGAAGAAGAGTATGGTGCCCATGTCGATGCGGGATATGATGTATGAGATGCGTTTCTGCGTTCCGCCCGTGAGCGACTCCTCACCGTGGCGGCGGTAGAACACCTCGGTGGCCGTCCAGAGCACGCCGAGCACGAGCAGTATGCCGATGAACGGAGGCAGATGGGTTATCGACTTGAAGATTGGCACGAAGATCAAGCCGCCCACGCCGAGCCAGAACACGGCCTTGCGCTGGCCGTCGGTGAAGTCGTTGTGCACCTCTGCGGCGCCGAGATTGGCTTTTGATGAGATTTCTCCCTTAAGATGGAACGACAGGAGGTAGGCCGGAACGGCTATTGAAATCAGCGACGGGATGAACAGTTCCTTTATCACGCCGGCGGCGGTGATGAGGCTCTTGTTCCAGAGCATTATGGTCGTAACGTCGCCGATGGGCGAGAAGGCGCCTCCCGAGTTGGCCGCGATGATTATCAGCGACGCGTAGATGAGGCGGTCTTTGCGGTTGTCGATGAGCTTGCGCAGGATCATCACCATGACGATGGCCGTCGTCATGTTGTCGAGGATGGCCGAGAGGAAGAACGTAAGGATGGTGATGCGCCACAACAGGGCTTTCTTACTCTTGGTCTTCATCATGTCCCTTACGAAGTTGAAGCCGCCGTTCTGGTCGACGGTTTCCACGATGGTCATGGCTCCCATCAGGAAGAACAGCGTGGTGGCGGTGCTTCCGAGGTGTCCCTCGATGGCGGCGCTTGCCGCTGCTGAAATCTGTTCTGTCGTCACGCCGAGCGGGAAGTTGCCCGGGTCGAACATGTAAAGTGTCCAGCACGCTACCATCATCAGTAGGGCTACGGCGGCCTTGTTGACTTTAGTCAGGGTTTCCAAGGCGATGCACATGTATCCGATAACGAATACAATAACGATTGTAAGTGTTAATGTTGACATTTGTTTGTTTTGATTAGATTAGTTGTTTTCGGTTGCAAATTTAATCATTATTATTATAAATAATGTTCGTCGTGACGAAAAAATCATGCGTTTTTTGACACGTCGGTATGCCGGCCGGCGTATATAATGCAAAACGCGACGCTTCACAGCGTCGCGTTTCGGTCGTCTATAGACATTAAAAACTAAATATTATCTGAGAATGATAAGATTCTAGTTTATTAACCTCTGCTTTGAAAAAGCACTGCAAATATATGAAAAATAAGTGAAAAACGTGAACGTGTTTTGATTTATTAACTATATTTTCCGCATGTCGTTTCGTGCTTAAGGCGTGCTGCATGGCTTCCGAGTTTTTCATCGCTTTGTAACGTGTTGACAATCAATGGCTTGGCCATAGGTAAGCTTTTGCCTTGTAAAAGCTTACCTTTTATGACACGAAAGGCTGCCTTTTGTCGTGTAAAAGGTGACCTCCTGGGTTCATCCGCAGTTTGGGAGGATGTTTGGGCTTTATCTTTTTAAGTGTGTTCTCTTGATTGCGGTCGCATCCTCTTCCAAGTGAGGCTCTCGGTAACCCGTCATCCCGTGCTTGACACGGGAACCATTTGTATGCAGCAACGTTGGCTATTTGAGGGTGTATTCGTCTGGTTCCCGTGTCAAGCACGGGATGACGGGTTACCGAGAGCCTCACTTGAACGAGGTGCATTTGTAAATCCGGAGAATGAATTGGAATTAATGAATTTCGACCATCCAATGAAACTGCGATGAACCTGTCTTCTTATATATATTTAAGACGGGTTGCATCTTGGAATTGACAAATCGCCGAAAGGCAAATGAAAATATAAAGTTCGTTTCACTCACTTTTATTTTGCATTTCCCTCGATTTGCACTATCTTTAAATAAGATAGGCTGCATCTCGGAATTGAAAATATAAAGTTCGTTTCACTCACTTTTATTTTGCATTTCACTCGATTTGCACTATCTTTGCAGCGCAAAACGGAAATAAAAACTTTTATGGACGACTATCACGCGGAAAATACAGACTTGTAAGGTGAGGAGATACGGCTCTCAGGTCGGTCTTCCCACTTGTGCGTAACTTTTTTGGAGGACTGACTAATGAGAACATATTGGAACACCAACAAGGGCCTGAAGCAGATTGGCGAATGGGAGCCTAACTGCTGGATTCAAGTGACATGCCCCACGGAAGACGACCAGCGCCTGCTGGAAGAAGAATTTAAGATACCCGATTATTTCCTTTCAGACATCAGCGATAACGACGAGCGTGCCCGTTATGAGTACGACGACGGCTGGATGCTCATAATCCTTCGTATCCCCTTCGTCAAGGAGATACGCTCGCGCACCCCGTACACCACGGTGCCCTTGGGCATAATCCACAAGCGCGACGTAACGATAACCGTGTGCTTTCACGAAACTAACATGATGATTGACTTCGTCAGCTACCAGCAGAAGCGGGGCGAGGGCTTCACCGATTACGTTGACATGATTTTCCGCCTGTTCCTTTCGTCGGCCGTGTGGTACCAGAAGCGGCTAAAGCAAATCAACAGTCTTATCGAGAAAGCCAAGCGCAATCTCGACCGCGAGGTCAACAACGAGTCGCTCATAGGCCTGTCGCGCCTGCAAGACTCGCTGACTTACTTCATCACGTCAATCCGCGGCAACGAGAACCTCCTTGCCAAGCTGAAGTTCAAGCTGCAGGTGGACGAGCTCGACGCCGACCTCATAGAGGACGTAAACATCGAGATGAGCCAGGCCCGCGAGACCACCAACATCTATTCGGACATCCTCGAGTCGACGATGGACACCTACTCGAGCATTATCAACAACAACATGAACACCGTGATGCGTACGCTCACCTCGGTGTCGATAATCCTGATGTTCCCTACGCTGATAGCCAGCATTTTCGGCATGAACCTGATAAACGGCATGGAGAGCAACCGCTTCGGCTTCCTTATAGCCATAGTGGTGTCGGTATTGATATCTGGCATTTCTTGGTGGATTTTCCGCCATAAACGCCTCATTTAGACTGAAAAAAACATTTTTCGGTGATTTGTTTGCCGATTTACAATAATTTTAATTAAGTTTGCACGCATATAGTTAATTTCCCGTCAGTACCCGAAGCGGCCGTAAACCACGGCCGGCGGCCGGGCGCCTATGGGTAACAGCGAACATGGAAAACCGATTCATGAACTAAAAAGGTTATATGATGGACTCTCAAGAAAACACTCTCGGTCAAGAGAAGACAGAAGAACAGCTGAATGTCGCGCCTGCTGACAACAGCACACCGGGCTGCGACGCCGCAGCCCCGGCAAACGTAACGGACGAAAAATCCGCAGTTGACGAACCGGCAGAAGCCTCTTCCGCTTCTACTGACACAACTCCCGCGGAGCAAAGGAAAGTGTACAAGAGCAAGAAAGAGGTGATTGAGCGGCTGAAGGAAATAGCCCACGCCGACGAAAACCCGCAGAAAGACGAGGTGGAATATCTCAAGACTGCCTTCTACAAACTGCACTTCGCAGAGCGTGAGGCCGACATGAAGGCCTACATCGAGGCCGGCGGCGACCCTGCCAACTACAAGGTTACGCCCGACGCCGACGAAGAGGAATTCAAGGCGGAGATGAGCGTAATCAAGGAAAAGCGCGCCAAGCTGTTTCTTGAACAGGAGAAGGAGAAACAGGAAAACCTCAAGAAGAAGCTTGACATCATTGAAAAGATAAAGGCTATGATAACCTCGCCCGACGAGGCTAACAAGTCATACCAGGACTTCAAGAAGCTGCAGCAGGAGTGGAAGGAGATAAAGCTCGTGCCGGCCGAGAAGGCCAACGAGCTGTGGCGTAACTACCAGCTGTACGTTGAACAGTATTACGACTTGCTGAAACTTAACAGCGAGGCGCGTGAATACGACTTCAAGAAGAACCTTGAAATAAAGACCCACCTTTGCGAGGCCGCCGAGAAGCTGGCCGAGGAGGACGACGTCATAAGCGCTTTCCACCAGTTGCAGAAGCTCCATCAGGAGTACCGCGAAACAGGCCCCGTGGCCAAGGAGCTGCGCGAGGAGATATGGGCGCGCTTCAAGGCCGCCTCTACCGTGGTTAACAAGCGCCACCAGCAGCATTTTGAAGGACTGCGCGCCAAGGAGGAGGACAACCTCGTAAGGAAGACCGCCCTCTGCGAGAAGGTTGAGGAGATAGCAAAGGCTGAGATAAAGGGCGCATCGGAGTGGGACAAGAAAACCAAGGAGATAATAGCCATACAGGCCGAATGGAAGACCATAGGCTTTGCCCCGCAGAAGATGAACGTCAAGATATTCGAGCGCTTCCGCGCCGCTTGCGACGAGTTCTTCGGACGTAAGGCCGAGTTCTTCAAGGACATGAAGCAGCAGTTTGCGGCCAATGCCGAGAAGAAGAAGGCCCTCGTTGAGCAGGCGCAGGCACTGCAGGACAGCACCGACTGGAAGTCTACCGGCGACAAGCTGATAGCCCTGCAGAAGGAATGGAAGACCATTGGCGTCGTGCCTAAGAAGCTCGGCGACAAGCTTTGGGCCGATTTCCTCGGCGCATGCAACCACTTCTTCGACGCCCGCAACGCCGCCAACGCCGGCACGCGCAACGAAGAGAAGGCCAACCTCGAGAAGAAGCGCAGCATCATAGCACAGCTTAAGGCCATAGCCGAAGAGGCCGCCGACAACGTGCAGGAGAAGGTGCGCGAGCTCGTTGACGAGTATAACGCCGTAGGCCACGTGCCTTACAAGGAGAAGGACAAGCTCTATAAGGAGTATCATGACATTCTTGACAAGCTCTATAAGGAACTTAACATCTCAACGGCACGCCGCCGCCTCGACAAGTTCAAGAGCGGACTGAAAAATGTAGCCGAGAGAGGTCTTGACGCTCTTGACAGCGAACGCGCCAAGCTCATGCGCCGCTACGAGGCCATGAAGCAGGAGGTGCAGACCTACGAGAACAACATCGGCTTCCTCAGCGCGTCGAGCAAGAAGGGCAACTCGCTTATCGACGAGATGAACCGTAAGGTGCAGAAGCTGAAAGACGAGATGAACCTCGTGCGTGAGAAGATAAAGGCAATCGACGACGAAAACGAGTAAACAATACCATGAACCGAAGTTTGGCTGACGCCGGACTTCGGTTCTTGCTTTATGCGAGGCGGCCCTCTGGCGGGGCTGCGCAGGCCGGTTGACGGCATAACGTTGTTAGTTTTATAAGATAATGATAAGTAATAAGGAACGTGTTAATATAGTTAAGGCCGCGGCGGTGCTTCTTTTTGCCGCTGTGTTTGCCGTTACGGCGGCCCGCGCGCAGACGCAGCAGCAATGGCGCGACTCGCTTCGGGTGGTTAACGGGCTGATTGAGCTTCATCCTGACTCCGTAGGGCTGCAGCTCGACAAGGCGGCCGTGTGCCTGCAGCTGCATGAGTGGGAAGACGCCATAACGGCGTGCGGCAAGGTGCTCGGAAGGGATGGCGGCAATCTTTCCGCCCTGTTTTACAGGGCTTACGCCAACAACAACCTGCGCCGTTACGAGCAGGCGAGGAGCGACTATGCCGACTTTCTCAGGATGGCTCCCGACAACATGGAGGCGAGATTCGGGCTGGCATATACTTATTCGCGGATGGGCCGCAGCCAGGAAGCTCTCGACGAGCTGAACAATCTCGTTGAGATGTATCCTGACAGCAGCGTGGTTTATGCCGCGAGGGCCGAGCTTGAGAAGGACATGAAGCTGTATGACACAGCGCTTTACGACTTTGACGAGGCATTGAAACGCGACCCCGGCAACAGGGATTACACCGTGTCGAAGGTTGAGATACTTATACTGCTCGACCGCAGGGGCGAGGCCAAGGCGGCCCTTGACGAGGCCGTTAAGCGCGGCGTCCCGCGCGGGTTGCTGCTCGGGCTGTATGCAAAGTGCAAGTAGCAGCCTTTCTTACATGCCGCAATATGCGGCGTTTCAGTCGGTCAAAGGCCATGTTCCGCAGCGCGGAACATGGCCTTTGGCTTATCAGTTTGCCGCCTTTTATAATCAATGTTGTTTGTGGTTTGCTGATATTCACAAACGTATGAAACGTCAGTTCGGTATAAGACTTATTTACTTGTAAACATTTTAAACAACAGAGTAGGGACATAATTTATTATGTCCGCACGTTCTGTAAAGAACGTTTTTATGTGCAAAATCAATTGAATACGCCTCTTTGAGGCGTGCGGACATAATAAATTATGTCCCTACAGTGGTTGTTTTCTTATATCGAACTCACGTTATGAAAGTTTCGTGATTAATGTGTCATCTTTCATTTTCGGATGTAACGCCTTGGTAATCAGTCTTTTGAATGATGAAATATGTTGCCTGCAATCTTTCATTATCTTTCACGCCGGGGCATGAAGATGACGGATTGTGACAGACGACAGCCGCAACTGTCACCACGTAACGTGTTGATATCCACGCAAATATGCCCGAAAATGACAGATGAAGGATAAAATGCTGAAAAATATTTTATGAGCAATCGTCAGTTGGATATATACGAACCGAACGTCCGTTGCCGCCGTATTGGCGTATGAAAACGAAAAAGGCGTCAACATGAAGTTGACGCCTTGCTGTTGTTGGGATACCCGGATTCGAACCAGGAATGACAGGACCAGAATCTGTAGTGTTACCATTACACCATATCCCAATAAGCTTTGCTCAAGCATTTATTGCTGTTTTGCGTGTGCAAAGGTACGTATTTTTTTTGAACCGACAACATTTTTCCCGACTTTTTTCTAAAAAATCTCAAAATAATGTGCTTTTATCATGGTTTTACAATAAATCAATGTACCTTTGCAAGAAATAAGGGCCCGCAATGACAAGTCCGCAGATAAGCCTTACGGACGTCAGTGAGCGGTGCTGTTTTAGCATTAACAACACTTAATTTTCTTAATGGAACAAGTAAAAAAATTAGTCGAAACAATAACGAAAGGCATACAGGAAAAGAAAGGTTCAAACATCATAATTGCCGACCTTAGCGACATTGAAGGCTCGGTTTGCCGGTATTTCGTAATCTGTCAGGGCAACTCCCCCTCGCAGGTTGAGGCCATAACCGACTCGGTTGAGGAAACGGCGAGGGTGGAAGCGGGCGAGAAGCCCGTACACGTTGTGGGGCTTACCAATGCTTATTGGGTGGCGATGGATTACACGGACGTGATGGTTCACATCTTCTTGCCCGAGGCAAGGACTTATTATAACTTGGAAAACCTTTGGGAAGACGCGAAGCTTACGCATGTTCCCGACATTGACTGATCCGGTCGGCTAAACACTCAGTCGCCGTAAGGCCTGCTTTACGGCGCAAAACCACGTATAATTATGGAACAAGATAAAAACAACAAGATGCCCAAATTCAGCATGAGCTGGATTTACATGCTTGTACTTTTCGGTCTTATCGCCGTGTATATGCTCGGCGGCGACAGCGTGGGCGGAAGTGCCAGCAAGAAAGTGTCTTACGATGAGTTCAAGACATTCGTAAGCAAGGGGTACGCTTCAAAGATTGTCATCAATAAGGACGAGAGCACGCTGAAGATGTATGTCAATCCCAAGAACATACGCGACGTGTTCAGGCAAGGCTCCGGCAGCACCGGCAAGAACCCGTATGTGACGACCGAGTTCGGCAGCGTAGACAAGGTGGAAACTTTTGTCGAGGCCGAGAAGCAGTCGGGAAAGTTCAAGGGCATGCTCAACTATGAGAACAAGCGCGGCAACGACCTCTTCAGCATATTGCTCAGTTTCGGTCCTATTCTGCTGTTCATCTTCCTTTGGCTTTACCTCATGCGCCGCATGGGCGGAGGCGGAGGTGGCGCCAACGGCGTGTTCAATGTAGGTAAGAGCAAGGCGAAGATGTATGAGAAAGGCTCCGACATCAACGTCACGTTCAAGGACGTTGCGGGACAGGCCGGCGCCAAGCAGGAGGTTCAGGAGATTGTTGAATTCTTGAAAAATCCCAAGAAATATACCGACCTCGGCGGTAAGATACCCAAGGGAGCGCTGCTCGTAGGCCCTCCCGGAACGGGTAAGACGCTGCTGGCCAAGGCTGTGGCGGGCGAGGCCGGCGTGCCGTTCTTCTCGATGAGCGGTTCTGACTTTGTAGAGATGTTCGTAGGAGTTGGAGCGAGCCGCGTGCGCGACCTGTTCCGCCAGGCTAAGGAGAAGGCTCCGTGCATCATATTCATTGACGAGATTGACGCCGTGGGCCGTGCCCGAAGCAAGAACCCGGCAATGGGCGGAAACGACGAGCGCGAGAACACGCTCAACGCCTTGCTTACCGAGATGGACGGTTTCGGCACCAACAGCGGCGTGATTATACTTGCCGCAACCAACCGCGTCGACATGCTCGACTCGGCCCTCTTGCGCGCAGGACGCTTTGACAGGCAAATCAACGTAGACCTGCCTGACCTGAACGAACGTAAGGAGATATTCATGGTTCACCTAAAGCCGGTG
Source organism: uncultured Prevotella sp. (assembly GCA_944321295.1). Lineage (GTDB taxonomy): Bacteria > Bacteroidota > Bacteroidia > Bacteroidales > Bacteroidaceae > Prevotella. The sequence goes on along the minus strand of CALUKU010000014.1, from coordinate 11,616 downwards.
AAGATAGACTCGTCGGTTGACATTGACATGCTGGCGCGCCAGACGCCCGGATTCTCAGGTGCCGACATCGCCAACGTATGCAACGAGGCGGCCCTTATTGCCGCCCGCCACGACAAGTCGCACGTGGGCAAGCAGGACTTCCTTGACGCCGTAGACCGTATCATCGGCGGACTGGAGAAGAAAACCAAGGTGATGACGTCGGGCGAGCGGCGCACCATAGCGCTGCATGAAGCCGGACATGCCACTATTTCGTGGTTTCTTGAGCATGCCAATCCTTTGGTTAAGGTGTCAATCGTGCCGCGCGGACGCGCCCTCGGCGCAGCTTGGTACATGCCTGAGGAACGCCAGATAACCACCAAGGAAGAAATGCTCGACGAGATGTGCGCCACGCTTGGCGGCCGCGCAGCCGAGGAATTGTTCACCGGCCACATATCAACCGGCGCCATGAATGACCTTGAGCGGGTTACGAAGAGCGCCTACGGCATGATTGCCTACGCCGGAATGAGCGACAAGCTGCCTAACATCTGTTATTATAACAACAACGAGTACAACTTTCAGAAACCATATTCTGAAACCACGGCGAAGATTATGGACGACGAGGTGCTGCGCATGATAGGCGAGCAGTATGACCGTGCGAAGAACATTCTGCTTGAGCATAAGGACGGGCACAACCGCCTGGCGGAGCTTCTGCTTGAGCGCGAGGTGATCTTTGCCGAGGACGTTGAGAAGATATTCGGCAAGCGTCCGTGGGTGAGCCGCTCTGAAGAAATAATGGAGAGCGAGGCCGACAAGAAGGCCGGCGTCGAGGATAAGGCCGGCAATGAGGCTGACACCCGTGCGGAGGTGAGCGCCGGCGACGGCGATGAAGCCGGAGTGACTACGGGCGACGAGAAGATTTAACGTCGGTTCATGAGGCCGTGGGGCTGTAAGCTTTTAATGTTATTGTAGCTTATCCGGCTCTTGCATGAGGGCCGTGCCCCATGGTCTCACGCTCTTACAGGCAAATCACCGCCAGACCATACAATCGTATAACAACATGACCCAATAACCCCGTATAACGATGAAAAACTTTGTTGTAAGAACCATAACCGGCATTTTCTTCGTAGCTGCGATAGTGGTGTGCTTCTTAAAGCCCGTGGCTATGGCGTTCCTTTTCGCCCTTGTTACAGGCTTGAGCATATGGGAGTATTGCGGACTGGTTAACAATGTCAAGGGCGTACAGGTCAACCGCTTCATCAGCACCGTGGCGGGAGTTTACTTCTTCCTTGCCGTAAGCGGTTTTTGCAGTGGCGTGGTGCCTACGGCCGCGGTGTTCATTCCATACTTGCTGACGCTCGTCTATCTTTTCATCAGCGAGCTTTATGCCAAGACCGAGAACGCCGTGAACGACTGGGCGTACACCATGCTCGGGCAGATGTACATCGCCGTGCCGTTCTCTACGATAAACGTTCTGGCCTTTAACGCCACGGCTGACGGCTCGGTTGTCTACAACTATCTGATTCCTCTCTGCGTGTTCATATTTCTTTGGGCCAACGACACGGGCGCTTATTGCAGCGGCTCGCTTTTCGGCCGGCATAAGCTCTTTCCGCGAATTTCGCCCGGCAAGAGTTGGGAAGGCTCGATAGGCGGCGCTATAATCGTGCTTGTGGTGGCGTTCTTCATCGGGCGTTACGAAACTGGACTCGACTCTGAAAGCGGCTTGACAATCCTGCAATGGATGGGCTTGGGGCTTGTCGTGGTGGTGTTCGGCACGTGGGGCGACCTTGTCGAGTCGCTCTTCAAGCGCACCCTCGGCATAAAAGACAGCGGCAGCATACTGCCCGGACACGGCGGAATGTTAGACCGCTTCGACTCGTCGCTCATGGCAATGCCCGCCGCGGTGGTTTATCTTTACTCGCTTACGCTGTTCTGACGATAGGCAAAAGCCGTTAAAACATATCCTAAAGGCCGCTGAGAGATAATGTCTTGGCGGCCTTTAGGCTTTTTATTCATCATCTGCCAAGCTTGTTTTCGTATCTGCCCGTAGCGCTGAAGTCGAGCGAGAACTTATAATGGAAGTTGTTCATGCCGCAACTTTCGTAAAAATGATGAGCTTTGGTCCTTAGCTGGTTGCAGCATACTTCTATCTGCACGCATCCTTTAGCCTTGGCCTCGGCGCAAGCCGCGTCGAACAGCATGCGGCCCACTCCCTTGCTCCTGAAGCCTGAGGCGACCGACATTTCCATTATCTCGCATATCCGTGCGGCGTGGTGCAGCTGCTGTTCCATGCGCAGGTTGATGCATCCTACGGTTTTGCCGCCTTCTTCGCAAACCAGGCATGTAAAGCCTTCATCCGCCATTTGTGCCATGAATATCCGCTCGAACTCGCCGTAAGGCAGTTCTTTCTCTTCCATTTCGCAAATCAGCGAATACACGTCCTTGCAGTCGGTAGTCAAAGCTTTTCTTATGTTCTCCATTGTTTATTGTTTTATTGTATTATATTTATGAATTTCAATAGCTTGTTACAGAGTTTGCAAAAATAAGGAACTATGGTGTACTTGCCAAGATTAATGTGTTTAATTTTTCTTCTTCTTCAGTTTAGTTCCCCGGGGTAGTGTGGAAAGTTAAAATTGAATGACGATCTTGGTTGTGGCCTTTTACTTTCCAGAAGGCGTCCTTTTGCACTATGAAAGGTCACCTTTTAGGGCGTAAAAGACGACCTTTTGTAACGTGCAGAGTATCAGGCTGTTACGTCGATATGCGCCGTGCGCATGAAAAACGTCCTGTTGCAGCGCTTGCATGTGTCCTTATTTACCTTGGGTATAGTCGGAAACGCATTTTAAATTTGTTCAAAAATTCGGTAAAATTACTAATTTTGCGATTTAAAGCGTTTATACTTTGAAAAACTTTATGACATTTAAAGGAAATAGGCTAATTTTGCATCATAACATCACGAGTTAACGGAATTAAAGTTACACATATATAATTAAAGCGAAGGAAAATCATGAATAAGAAAGTCATCATCCCCTTGATTGTTGCCGGTGTGCTGCTGTTAGGCGGCATAGTGTATCTTGCGATAAGCCTCGGCCAGCAGAAGCAGGCCAATAAGGAAATGCAGGAGCTGGCCGAACTCGACAAGAAGGAAATGGAGAACGAATACCAGATGTTTGCCGACCAGTACAGCGAACTGAAGACGCAGATAAACAACGACTCGATAATAGAACAGCTTACGCAGGAGCAGCTCAAGACGGAGAAGCTGCTCGAGGAACTTAGGAACGTTAAGGCTTCTGACGCACGCGAGATTGCCAGGCTGAAGAAGGAGCTGGCCACGTGCCGCGCCGTGATACGCAGTTACGTGCTGGAGATTGACTCGCTCAACCGCCTCAACCAGAACCTTACGGCCGAGAACACCCGCGTGAAGGGGCAATACGCCGAGGCAACGAGGCAGATACAGGGCCTCAGCGCCGACAAGCAGTCGCTCACCGAGAAGGTTGCCATAGCGGCGCAGCTCGACGCTACGGGTATCAGCATGACGCTGAAGAACAAGCGCGGAAAGGCCACTAAGAGGCTGAAGCGCTGCAAGACGATACAGGTGAGTTTCAACATCGCAAAGAACGTGACGGCCGCCAGCGGCAACAAGACGGTCTACGTGCGCATCACCACGCCTACGGGCAAGGTGCTCTCGGCCGGCGGCACGTTCCCCTACGAGAACAAGAACCTGCAATACTCTATGAGGAAGACCGTGGAATACACGGGCAACGAAACGTCCGTCAGCACGTATTGGACGGTTAACGAGTTCCTCAGCGAGGGTACTTACAACGTAAGCATATTCGCCGACGGCAACATGATAGGCTCGAGGAACTTTACGTTCGATTAAGGCGTGAGCCGCGTCCGTCTTGTTCCGGGGCGAAGTGTGCATGACGTCCGGTCGGCATAAATGAAATGAAGATGAAACTAACTGACATTTATATCCACGCTAAGGCTTCGGCTTCGTTGCCTGTCCGCCGCCACGGCGTATGGGCGGTGCTCGTGTGCCTGCTGTTGCCGGCGTTGCCTGCGTGCGCCCAACGCGTGCTGTCGCTTGACAGCTGCCGCGCCATGGCCTTGCGCAACAATAAGCAGCTGAACATCGCCAAGCTGAAGCAGGACGTAGCGCGCGACGTCAGGAAGGCGGCCCGCACCAAATATCTGCCGCATGTCGACGTGATGGGAGGCTACGAGTTCACCAGCCGTGAGATATCCATCCTCAACAAAGGGCAGAAGAGCGCGCTCGCCGGTCTTGGCACAAACGCCGCCGGCCAGATAGGGAGCACCATGTCGACCGTTATTTCAGAGCTGGCCGGCCAAGGCTTGATAACGCAGCAAACGGCCCAGGCTCTCGGCAACATTGCCGGCAAGCTGTCGCCCGGCATTGAGCAGGCGGGCAACTCGATAGGCAAGACCATCGCCGACGCCTTTAAGACCGACACCCGCAACATGTTCGCGGCGTCGGTCATGCTGACGCAGCCCATATACATGGGCGGCGGCATTGTTGCGGCAAACAAGATTGCCGACATCAGCGAACAGCTTGCGGCCAACGACATGCAGAACAGCCGCCAGAACACCGTTTACGACGTTGACAACGCTTACTGGACCGTAGTTTCGCTTACGCATAAGCAGGAGCTCGCCGAGAGTTACCTCAAACTCGTGTCAAAACTCGGCTCTGACGTGCGCAAGATGATTAAGGAAGGCGTGGCCACGAGGGCCGACGGACTGAAGGTAGACGTAAGGATTAACGAGGCGGAGATGCAGCTCACGCAGGTTGACAACGGCCTTTCGCTTGCCAAGATGTTGCTCTGTCAGCTATGCGGACTGCCCGTGGGTGAGGACATTACGCTCGATGACGAGGCCGAAACCGACGACATGCCGGCGTATTCGGCCGTCGACGCCAACCTTGATGATGCGCTTGAGAACCGCGCCGAGTTGAAAATGCTCGAGAACGCCGTCGACATCAGCCGCCAGACCACTAAGCTTGTGCGCTCGGCTTACCTGCCGCAGGTGGCCCTGACGGGTGGCTATCTCGTCACCAACCCTTCGCTTTACAATGGTTTTGAGCGGAAATTCTCCGGGATATGGAACATCGGCGTTATGGTGAGGATACCCGTATGGAACTGGTTCGAGAGCACGTATAAGATACGCGCCAGCAAGACCGCAACAAGTATCGCGCAGCTTGAGCTTGACGACGCGCGTGAGAAAGTGGAGCTGCAAGTGAGCCAAAGTTCGTTCAAGGTGGCCGAAGCCAATAAGAAACTCGCCTTGGCCGAGAAGAGCACAGAGCAGGCCGACGAGAACCTTCGTTGCGCCAATCTCGGGTTTAAGGAGGGCGTCATGGACGTAACCGACGTTATGGCGGCGCAGACGGCTTGGCTGCAGGCCCGCTCGCAGAAGATTGACGCCGACATCGACGTAAGGCTTACGATGACTAACTTGAGGAAAGTTCTTGGAGAAACGATATACTGAAAACGGCCGATAGGCGGCGTTTGCCGGGCGTTGTAGCCCGTCCGCGCTACGGTGACGGCTACGGCCGGACGTTGGCTTCCGGTTGCTTAGGCCGTCGAAATATTACAAATTCCCAATAGAAGTATGGAAAAGAAATCACAACACAACAATATCCTGCTCGCCACGTTCGGCTTTGCCGCCGTGGTGGTTTTAGTCGGCGTCATAGGCTTTTTTGCCTTTGGCGACAAGGAAGACGTCATTCAAGGAGAAGTGGAAGTGTCTGAATACCGCGTGTCGAGCAAAGTGCCCGGCCGTATTCTCGAGCTTCGCGTTCAAGAGGGCGACTATGTTAAGGTGGGCGACACGCTCGCCATACTCGACGCTCCCGACGTAGAGGCGAAAAAGGTGCAGGCCGTCGGTGCTGAAGACGCGGCTTCGGCGCTCAGTACGATGGCCGACAATGGCGCGCGCCGCGAGCAAGTGCGCGGCGCTTTCCAGGTGTGGCAGCAGGCGAAAGCCGGCCTCGAGATTGCCGAGAAGTCTTACGGCAGGGTGCAGCGCTTGTTTGACGAGGGCGTGATGAGTGCCCAAAAGCGTGACGAGGCGTACGCCAACTATAAGGCGATGGAGGCTCAGGCCAAGGCGGCTAAGAGCCAGTATGACATGGCTTTGGCCGGAGCGCGCCGCGAGGAACGCGAGGCTGCCAAGGCACAGGTGCGCCGTGCGCAGGGCGCCGTTCAGGAGGTAAACTCTTATATACGTGAAACGGTGCAGGTGGCGCAGATGGAAGGTGAGGTGAGCGACGTCTATCCGAAGGTTGGCGAGCTGGTAGGCTCAGGCTCGCCGATAATGAGCATATCCGTCATGAGCGACCAGTGGGGTACGTTCAACGTGCGCGAGGACCAGCTCGGAGGCATGAAGGTGGGCGATACTTTCACCGCTTACAGTCCGGCGTTCGACAAGGATATACGCATGAAAGTTTACTACATCAAGGATGAAGGCAGCTATGCCGTCTGGAAAGCCACCAAGAGCAACGGCCAGTATGACCTGAAGACGTTTGAGGTTAAGGCGCGTCCCGTTGACAAGGTTGACGGCTTGCGCCCGGGAATGTCGTTGATAATCAAGAAGTGAGGTCGGTATGTCAGCGGACGAGCGCATAGTCAGGCAACCGTTGCAGTCGGTCGGAGGCGGTGACGAGGATGGCGTTTACGGCACAGCCGGAGCGCCGCAGGAATGCTCGTTCGTCAAGAGATTGTGCGACGTTGTCCGCCGTGAGTGTGGCATAATGCGCCGTAACAGCATGTATCTGTTCTGCATGGTGGTGTTCCCCGTCATCGTCACGGTGTTCTTTACGTCGCTGATGTCGGCCGGACAACCTGCCGACATGCCCGTTGGGGTTGTCGATCTTGACAACACTTCGACGTCGCGCGCTCTTGTAAGGAAGCTTGACGCTTTCCAGACTACCGAGGTCGTGGCTCGTTACGCCAGTGTGGCTGAGGCCCGCCAGGCCATGCAGCGCAACAAGATTTACGCCTTTCTGTACATCCCGAAGGGCACCACTTCGGATCTGCTTGCCATGCGCCAGCCTAAGATTTCGTTCTATTACAGCTCGGCGTCTTACACGGCCGGCGCCCTGCTTTACCGCGACCTTAAGACTATCTCAACGCTCGGTTCGGCCAGTGTTGGCGCCTCTGTGCTTAGCGCCAAGGGCCTGACTGAAAACCAGGTGATGGCTTTCTTGCAGCCGATGGTTGTGGATTTGCATATGATAAACAACCCTATGGCCAACTACAGCGTGTATCTTAACACCATGCTCATACCCGGCTGTTTGATGTTGTTTATCTTCCTGATGTCGGCATATTCGTTAGGAACGGAGTTGAAGTTCGCTTCCGCCAGGGATTGGATGGCCTCGGCGGGCGGCAATGTCTATGCTGCGCTGCTCGGCAAGCTGCTCCCCCAGACGGTGGTTTACCTTGCCATAGTCTATGCTTACATGTTTTACGTGTTCGGCGTGCTCGGTTTTCCACATCCGGGCGGCGTCGGTTACATCCTGTTGCTTGGACTGCTGACGGTGCTGTCGTCACAAGGTTTCGGCGTGTTCGTGTTCGGCTTGGTGCCGTCGCTGCGCATGTCGATGAGTATCTGCTGCCTGTGGGCTGTGTTGAGTTACTCGCTTTCAGGCACGGCCTTCCCCCTTTCGGCCATGGACTCCGAGATAAGGGCGATAGCGTTGCTGTTCCCCCTGCGTCATTATTACATGATTTACCAGCTCAACATCTTCAACGGCTATCCGCTGGATTACTCCTGGCCTTACGTCGTCGTTATGGTGGCGTTCGCCGCTTTGCCGCTGATTGTAGCCGGGCGGATTAAGAAGAACGTCATGACATACCAGTATCTGCCGTAAGCAATGTTGCCTGCGGGGCGGATAAAATAGTTTAAATAAATACAATGTGATGAATTTAAAGATAAGGATAAGACAAGGTTTGGGCGGCGTCTGCCGTATTTGGGCCGACGAGATGCGCACCACGTTCAAGGACGAGGGTATCCTTATCTTCTTCATACTCGTGCCTTTGTTTTACCCGCTGCTGTATTCGTGGATTTACACCAACGAGGTGGTGCGCGAGGTTCCCGTGGCAGTTGTCGACATGTCGCACAGCGCCATGAGCCGTGAGTTCGCCCGCCGGTTTGACGCTTCGCCCGATGTGCGCGTGGCTTACCGCTGCAACAGTCTTGCCGAGGCTAAGGACCTGATAGGCCGTCAGGAGGCTTTCGGCGTGGTTTACTTCCCTACGGACTTCCAGCAGAACGTCTTGCGTATGGAGCAGAGCCGTGTCAGCGTGTTCTGCGACATGAGTTTCATGCTGTATTATAAGGCTATTTTCCAGACGGCAACGGCCGTAGCGGGCGAGATGAACTCGAAGATACAGATTGAGCGCGCCGGCAACTGGACCGAGCGTGAAGACGAGATATCAACCAAGCCGCTCGATTTTGACGAGGTGCAGATATTCAACTCCACGGGCGGTTACGGCAATTTCATCATTCCGGGCGTGCTTATGCTCATCATCCAGCAGACATTGCTGCTCGGCATAGGCCTGTCGGCCGGCACTGACAGGGAGCGCTTTTTCAGCCGCAGCATGTCCGCGCGTCAGACCGCCCTGTCGTCAGCACCCAATGCCGGCCGGCATAAGAGCAGGCTAAACGCCTTCGCCGCCATGTCGTCGGGCCGCCTGTCGTGCCTGCAGGTGGTGTCTGGGCGCGCCATGTGCTACTTTATGCTTTACGCCGTCGTTGCGGCTTACATCTCGCTCGTGGTGCCGCGGCTTTTCGGATTTACGTCGTTGCTGCAGCCTGTCGACACGTTCTGGTTCATGCTGCCTTACGTGTTGTCGTGCATATTTTTCTCGATGACGCTGTCGTGCGCCGTCCGTTACCGTGAGGATATTATTCTCGTTGTGGTGTTCACGTCGGTCCCGTTCCTCTTCTTGTCGGGCGTGTCGTGGCCCCAGAGCGCCATTCCCGAGTTCTGGCAGTGGCTGTCGTGCGTGCTTCCGTCAACGTTCGGCGTGCGGGGTTTCGTCAGGATGAACACCATGGGTGCCGTCCTGGCCGACGTAAAGGTTGAATATGTCGTGCTATGGGTTCAGACGGTAGTTTATTTTCTCACCACATGCCTGGCTTACAGCCTGCGGGCTAAGGCCGCTAAGACTACCGTTACGGGGGCGTGACCGTTGCCTCCGTGCGCTTTTCTCAGCCTACGAGCCTTTTTATCCTTGCCTGCGGCCCGTCGGGCAGCAGCTTTTCAAGATGGCTTAAAATCTTCTCATACGATTCTTCGGGCGTGCATTGGGCTCTACGTATGCCGTAGAGCGCCTCGGGCAGGGCATACCGCGCCACGCCCCAGCCGTATGGGTTGCCGTGGCGGTCGATGTTATATTCAAAGTCGGCGATTACAATCCGCAGTCCCATCATCAGTCTTGTTAGTATCGGTTCGAGCGAAATCTTGCCCGTTTCGGGCATGTCGTCGGCCGGATAGTCAGCTTTGCGCCGTCCGCGTCCGCGGGCGAAGCCCAACAGCCGGCGCAGTTCTTTCACCGTAGCGCTGCCTTCCGACATTATAGTCTGCAGCACTATGTCGTCAAGGGCGGCCGTGTCGTCGTCCTTGGCGTAGTGCTTTGAGCGGCGGTAGTTCATCAGGTCAGGCAGCCAGTCGAGGCTGACGTAGCCCGCCTTCTTGTCGAATATCTTGCCGTAGGCGCAGTGTCCTTCGCGTATCACGGGGCCTTTCCATTCCCAAGGCCCGTCCTCATCCCTCGAGAACCACAGTCGTGCGGGCGTCTGGTCCTCAATGGAGAACCCGGCAATGCCGCAGCTGAAGAACGGCATGAACCCGTTGTCGAGCACCAGCCGCTCCATGTCCATCTCTGTGTAAATCATAGTCGTGTTCGTTGGTATTACCAGTAGGCGCGCGCCTTCGTCATGTTTCGCCGCCGCAGCAGGGCGAAGCCTGCCTGCGGCGGCGAAACTTACGGGCTGTTTGCGGCGTGCTCACTTATTTCAGCTGCAGTCCGTCCTTGAAGGCGTTGCCCACCTTCGCGCCTATAACGAGATAGTCGTTGTTGACGGGGTCGAACGTGATGGGGCGCAGTTTGGCGGGGTCAATTTTGCCGTTCTCGTCGAGAACAGACTCGTCGGCCGATACGTTCACAATGCGTCCTACAAGGTGGCACGTGTCAGGGTCGTATGAAACAAGCTCGCACTCTACTGCCATCGGCAGCTCCTCTATTAGCGGAGCGTTAACGAATTCAGACTTTACGGCATGGAAACCGGCTTTGGCGAACTTGTCGGCAACCTTCTTGCCCGACACAATTCCTACGTAGTCGCATGCCACCATCTGGTCGGCCGTGCCCATGCTCACGGTGAAAGCCTTCGTGGCGAGCAGGTTCTCAACGGTCTTGTGGTTGGCGCTGAGGCACATGTTCAGGCGGTCGTCATAGTCAATTCCGCCCCAGGCGGCGTTCATGGCGTCAGGATTTCCTTCGCCGTCGTATGTCGCGATGATGAACACCGGTTGCGGGTAAGTCCACGGTTTTGCTCCGAAATTCTTTCTCATGGTAAGCTCCTTTCATTTAATTAGTTTGTCTTTCCGTTTTTGTCGGCGGCGTTTTAGCCGCTTATCTTATGCAAAGATAATGCCAGTGAGTGCAATGAAAGCTTGCTTTCAGATTGCCGAGCGCCGCTTATCTTATGCAAAGATAGTCATTGTATTCGATAGTTATGCCGATGTAAAACATGCCTTCCCTTAGTTTTTGGGATAATTAACAGGCGGTGTGTTTTATGCGGATGAATTCTAATCGGTGGTTCATCCACAAATCTGTTGGATGGTACAATCGTGTAGTGCGGACAGCCTAAGCTTGAAATATTTGCGTTCATCAGCAGTTCGGTTGGATGATAAGGCCTGTTCTCTTGCGTTTGTTCTGAATTTGGTTTTATGATATTCTGATTACAACCGCAGTGCACATCCTCGTCCAAGTGAGGCTCTCGCATATTCCGTCATCCCAAACTTGATTTGGGATCCAGATGAATACACCCTCTAATCGCCAACGTTGCGGCCTACGACTGGATCCCAAATCAAGTTTGGGATGACGGAATATGCGAGAGCCTCGCTTGGAAGAGGGTGTGCTTGTAAATCAGATAATGTTTGGACTATACCAACATATTCATCCAACAGGTTTGCGGATGAATTCTAATCGGTAACCTTTTGTTGTGCAAAAGCTTACCTTTTACGCTTCAAAAGGCAAGCTTTTGCAAGGCGAAAGGCGGCCTTTTATAACTATGTTGATTATCAATGAGTTACAAACCTACAGCCAAGACTGTTTCAACATTCCGTCAAGCGGACGTTGGCGGACGTGGAAGCGTCATACCGTGGCGTGCCGGTAAAATCAGTAATTTTGGTTGTTAAAGCGTTAAATCGTCTACACGTTTTCTCACGGAAATAATATATTTTTGCATCGTGGCGGAATGTTCGCGTTCCGTCAGGCTGCGCGCGTCGGAGCTGACGGCGCATTTACGGATACTAACTAAAACGGCTCTAGTTGATTATACCGTTGCAAACTTGACATTATAATGGTTCATGGAAAGTCCAAGGAGTTCGTCAGCCTG
>CALUKU010000013.1 GCA_944321295.1 uncultured Prevotella sp. | reverse complement strand
CCGAGCGCCGAGATGGACATCTCGTGCCACATCTGCGGCGGCAAGGGTTGCGGCTTCTGCAAGCACACGGGATGGGTCGAAATCCTCGGCTGCGGCATGGTTGACCCCAACGTGCTCGAGCTTTGCGGCATTGACAGCAAGGTGTACAGCGGCTACGCCTTCGGTCTCGGCGTTGAGCGCATCACCAATTTGAAATACCAGGTTTCCGACCTCCGTATGTTCTCCGAGAACGACGTGCGCTTCCTACACGAGTTCGACGCTGCAAACTGATATTATTTTTTAAGGAGGGAAGGAGTAAGGAGGGAAGGAGTAAGTAGAAATGTTTGTGTTATGAAAATAGCAAGCCGGCATTTCTACTTACTCCTTCCCTCCTTACTCCTTTTTCTACTACTCTAAAAATACACTAATGAAAGATCGCCTATTCACCCGCAGTTACGCCTTTATCCTGGCTGCCAACTTCCTGTTGTTCTTCGGTTTCTGGATACTTATCCCAGTTCTGCCGTTTTACCTTCGTGAGGTTTACGGCTGTCCGGCGGCGATGCTTGGTGCAATCTTGAGCTGTTATACAGTCAGCGGACTATGCGTCCGCCCGTTTTCAGGTTATCTGATGGATAAGTTCCCGCGCAAACCCATTTACATACTTTGTTATTTCATCTGCGCCTCAATATTCCTCGGCTATATGGCGGCCGGCGTGCTCACGTGGTTTATCATACTGCGCGCTCTTCACGGCGTGTTCTTCAGCAGTGTCACCGTAGGCGGTAACACCCTTTGCGTTGACATCACGCCCAGCAGCCGCCGCGGCGAGGCGTTGGGCTATTACGGCTTGACCAACAACATCGCCATGGCGCTCGGCCCTATGACGGGACTTTTCATGCACGACCACGTTACTTATAACGGCATCTTCCTTACCGGCATGGCGTTTAGTTTTACCGGGTTGCTGTGCGCCTTGTGCGTCAAGGCGCGCACGCCGGAGTCGCTGAAGGCGCGCCTGTTGCATAAGCAAAAGACTGGCGTAGACCCAGCAGAGCCTAAGCGCAAGCTCTCGCTCGACCGCTTCATCCTTATCAAGGGCATTCCTGTCAGCATCGCCCTCTTGATGCTCTCCGTGCCTTACGGCGCAACGACAAACTTCGTTGCGATGTACGCAAAGGAGATACATCTCGACGTTCCGTCAGGCTTTTTCTTCACGCTGATGGCAGCCGGAATGGGCGCCTCGCGCCTCGTAGCCGGTAAAAAAGTAGACCAAGGCTACATCACGCAGTGCATCCACATCGGCCTTTACCCTGTTGTCTTAGCGTTCTTCATCCTAAGTATGTGCCGCTTCGTTGCGCCCCACAGCATGGGCGCGGCCGAGGCGATGTTCTTCGCCGTGCCTTTGCTCCTCGGCGTAGGCTTCGGCGTCATCTTCCCTGCGATGAACACCCTTTACATCAACCTCGCCCCTAACAACCAGCGCGCCACCGCCACCAGCACCTACCTCACGGCGTGGGACGTCGGCATAGGCATAGGCATCGCCACCAGCGGCATCATAGCCCAGCACTTCACGTTCTATATGGTTTACCTCATCGGCTCGGTGCTCTGCCTCGTGTCAATGATTTTCTTCAACATGAAAGTTACTCCGCATTACAACCGAAATAAGCTAAGGTAAAAAGGAGGTGATATAAAAAGGAGTTAATAGGAGTTAGACGCTTTGCGTCGGAGCTGACAGTAGTTAACGGACAAATGCTAAATTGTTGTAACATAGGGTATTGTCCATTAACTTCAGCGAGTAAAACGAGCCTAACTCCAGTTAACTCCTAATTAGTGGCTTCTACAATATGAAATGCCTCCTTTTGCTGTGTGATAAGCCACGTTTTGCATCGTGTTTGGTGCCATTTTGCATTGTGATAAGTGGCAAACGGGGGTTCAGTGAACGGCATATTGCAACCTGAAAAATGATTTCACTCATAGATTATAACATCACAATGTCACAATGTGGCGTAAGCCGTTGATAACAACGGCGTTACGTGGTGACATTATGGCGAGTGGCATTGTCATCAATGTCACGCATCACGTCTTGTGACAATGGTGAAGATGACACAAGAGTAATGTCACAGCTTAAGCAACTGATAATCAGCAATATGCGGAATGATGTGACATTGTGATATTAAATTAACTGAATTAGTCATAACTTAATCTGCTTTTATGTTACAAATATACTCTTTTTATGCGTAACTGTCAGATTAAGTCTTGACTAATTCAAATAAAGAATATTATCAACAAAGCATATCAAGCTCCCTCCCTTCGGGAGGGTTGGGTGGGTGTCAGGTGTTTGCGCTTACTACTCAATCATTCCTAAGAATGTGTCCTCGTCAACGATGGGTACTCCGAGCTTTTCGGCCTTCTGGAGCTTTGCAGGTCCCATGTTGTCGCCGGCGAGTATGAAGGAGGTCTTGCCGCTAATGCTGCCGACGTTCTTGCCGCCGTTTTCTTCTATTATCCGCTTGTATTCGTCACGGCTGTGGCGGGCGAACACACCGCTGATGACGATGCTCTTGCCAGCGAGCTTCGTGCCCTGCGCCTGCATCTGCTCGTCGCTCAACTGCATTTGCAGTCCGTAAGCGCGCAGGCGGTTCACTATCTCAACATTTGTCGGGTTGTGGAAATACGTGATAACGCTCTTTGCTATCACCTCGCCAATGCCGTCAACGTCCATAAGCTCTTGTAACGAGGCGTTGGCCAGGGCGTCGATGTTCTTGAACTTACGGGCCAACAGGCGCGCCGATGTTTCGCCGACGAAACGTATGCCAAGGGCGAACGCCACGCGCTCGAACGGCACTTGGCGCGAAGCGGCTATGCCGTCTACCACACGCTCTGCCGACTTCTGACGACTGCCGTCGCCGTTGATTTGCTCGACGCGGATGTCGTACAGGTCGGCCACGTTGTGGATTAGTCCGCGACGATAGTATTCGTCAACGGTTTCGGGGCCGAGGCTGTCGATGTTCATCGCCTTTCTCGATATGAAATGCTCTATGCGCCCCTTTATCTGCGGCGGACAACCAACGTCGTTGGGGCAGTAGTAAGCGGCTTCACCCTCATAACGCACAAGCTCCGCCCCACATTCTGGACAGCGGGCGATGAACCTCACGGGGCATGCGTCAGCCGAACGGCGCGACGTATCGACGCCTACTATCTTCGGTATGATTTCCCCACCCTTCTCAACGTACACGTAATCACCCTCATGCAGGTCTAAGCTGCGTATGAAGTCTTCATTGTTGAGCGTGGCGCGGCGCACCGTCGTACCCGCCAACTGCACCGGCTCCATGTTTGCTACGGGCGTAATCTGCCCCGTGCGGCCAACTTGATAGGTTACTTCTTTGAGCCGAGTACACTCACGCTCGGCCTTAAACTTATATGCGATGGCCCAACGGGGGCTTTTCGCCGTGTAACCCAAGGCACGCTGCTGGCGCAGCGAATTGACCTTAAGCACAATACCGTCAGTGGCTACGGGCAGACGCTTGCGCTCCGTGTCCCAATAGTTTATGAAGTCATAGATTTCCTGCAGGGTCTTCACCTTGCGCATGCCTTCGCTTATCTTGAAGCCCCACGAGCGGGCGCGCATCAAGTTCTCATAATGCCCGTCGCCTTCAATGCCGTCGCCGAGCAGATAATAAAGGTATGCGTCAAGACGTCGAGAGGCGGCCACTTTCGGGTCGAGGCTCTTGAGAGTGCCGCTGGCTGCGTTGCGCGGGTTGGCGAAGAGCGGTTCTTCGGCGGCCTCGCGCTCTGCGTTGATGCGCTCGAACTCGCGCCACGGCAGCAGTATTTCGCCGCGTATCTCAAACTCACGCGGCCAATCACCATCCTTAAGTACGAGCGGAATCGAGCGTATCGTGCGCACGTTTGCCGTAACGTCGTCGCCCTGCACGCCGTCGCCGCGCGTCACGGCCTGCGTCAGGCGTCCGTCAACGTAAGTCAACGAAATAGACAGGCCGTCATACTTCATTTCGCAACATATCTCGAAATCATCGCCGCCGAGGCCTTTCTTCACGCTGTTGTAGAAGTCGGCCACGTCCTGCTCGCTGTAAGTGTTGGCAAGCGAGAGCATGGGATACTTATGCGCAACCTGGCGAAACTCCGCACTGACGTCGCTGCCGACGCGCTGCGTGGGTGAATCGGGGTCGGCCATCTCGGGATGTTTGGCCTCAAGCTCCTGAAGCTCGTGCATCATGAAGTCGAACTCCTGGTCGCCGATGGTAGGTTGGTTTAATACATAATACTTGTAATTATGCTCGTTCAGCTCACGTCGGAGCTGCAATATCCGTTGTTTCTCGTCCATTGGGTTTGGGGTTATGAGGTTACAATAATGCTGCCACTTTGCGTATCTTTGCCAATCGCTCCGTGAATGATTTGTCCTTGCGTACTGTTTGCATATTGTATTTCAGCTGCAACCGCATCAGCGGTTCGGCATCTATGCCTAATGCAGCCTCAAATAAAAGAGCCGTTTTCTCTGTAAGCGGCCGCCGCTTGTTTAGTATTTCGTTTAAAACGGAATACTGTATACCCATCTGTTCTGCCAGTTGACGTTGTGAGATGCCGCGGAATTCTATCTCGTCTTTCAGTATCTCACCTGGATGTGTGGGGGTTGCCGGTGTTAAATTGTTGGCTATCATTTCGGGGTCAACATCTTTCATTGTAATCATAGTCACAATTATTTATAATGGTTTGACAAATCGGTGATATTACATATTGTGGCGACAGTTTCACCATCTTTCGTATATTCTTCAAATTCAATGCGGTATTGGTCGTTCACCCTGACGGATGACAGTCCTTTCTTGTCGCCTGTCAGTTTCTCGTAGTTCAACGAGTTATATTGCATAAGGCTTGTACGTCAGGCACCTCCATCATAAGGTCTATTACACGAATGTATTTGCGCACGATTTGTGGTTGGTAACGATGCTTTTTATCCGTTTTCTCTGTTGTATAAAGTTCTTGCAAGTATTTTTACCGAAAAAGATTTCCATCACAACGTGTCTTTTACGCTTGCAAATATAGTGCTATTATTCCATATTCGCAAAAAAAGCGAATGTGTTTTTTCTTAAAAAGGAAAAAGGACGTATCTTTGCAAACATTAAATTAAAAAGCAAATATAAATAATGAACATCATCGTATCACAAGAAATCGAACAGGTGTGTCCCGGCTTCGTAGGCGCGGCGGTCGAAGCCGAGGTCGTCAACACTGAATACAACGCCGAGCTGTGGGCCGAAATAGAGGCTCTGGGCCGGAAGTACAAGGACGAATACACCACGGAAACGATAAAGCAAATACCGGGCATTGAGGCCACGCGCCGCGTCTACCGCGCCTGCGGCAAGGACCCGAGCCGCTACCGCCCGGCGGCCGAGGCGCTGATAAGGCGGATGTTGCAGGGAAAAGACCTTTACAAAATCGACACTTTGGTCGACCTTATCAACCTTGCGAGCATTGCTTACGGCTACAGCATTGGCGGCTTCGACGCCGACAAGTTCGTTGGCGACACGCTTACGCTGGGCATTGGGCGCGAAGGCGAGCCTTACGAGGGTATCGGCCGTGGCATGCTCAACATTGCCGGACTGCCCGTTTATCGTGACGCCATAGGCGGTGTGGGCACGCCTACGAGCGACAACGAGCGCACGAAAATCACCATCGGCACGACGCGCGTGCTCGTCCTCGTCAATGGTTACGACGGGAATGAAGAACAGGTAAGGGCCAACGCTGAATATCTTGTGCGCCTTTTCGAGCAGTACGCACAAGGAACGAATTGCAGGTATTTTATTTACAGGTAAATAGAAGCGCATTGGTGGCATGAACATACCCAACATACGGTTGCTAAACCAACAGCTTGTAGCACAGGAGTTTACCGACGTTCACGACCTCGTCGCATACATGGGCATGTTGCAGGCGCAGGAATACAGGATGATGCGCTGGGCTGTCGGCATAAGGATGAAACGTCCCTCAATGGCGGCGTTCAGGTCGGCGTACAATTCGGGACGTATCGTCCGCACGCACCTGTTCCGCTGCACATGGCAGCTTGTTGCGGCGGAAGACCTGCGTTGGATGCTGAAGCTCTGCGCAGACAGAAACAAGACAGCAATCAACGGGTTTACGGCATATCATGGACGTGTTATCAGTGAAGATGAATATAATCGCGCCAACAGCCTGATACGGCAGGCACTTGCCGGACGCAGCTCTACGACCAAAACCATGCTTGTTGAACGGTTGGCGGAGCTTGGCCTGTCGGATACTACTCATGCCATGTCTATCTTCCTGCGCAGGGCGGAACTTGACGGCATCATTTGCAGCGGAGAGCTTGACGACAGGGAAAACACATACGCGCTCATTGACGAACGCATACCTCCGGCGGAAGAGCCTTCACGCGAGGAGGCGGTAGCCATGCTCGCCCGAAAATACTTCCGCAGCCACTCTCCGGCCACGCTTGAAGACTTTACGTGGTGGAGTAACTTGAACGTCGGCGAATGTCGCGCGGCAATCGATGCGCTCCGCGACGAACTTATAGAAGAAAAGCATGACGGCGCGGCATACTACATCCACCAGGATTGCCGCACGCGCGGCTGCCGACGGCAGACGCTCCTGTTGCCGTCGTATGACGAATACCTGCTCGGCTACAAGAGCCGCCACCATGTACTTGATGACGAGTTTCGTCCGCGTGCATACAGCAACAATGGTCTGTTTTACCCGATAATCGTAAGCGGAGGGCGCGTCGTCGGAAACTGGCACCCCAAAAAGTCAGCCGCGTTTTTCAGGGAAAACGACACGCAAGATATAACTGAACAGCTTGACCGTTACAATAAGTTCATGCGCAGTTGAGCCGCTGACGGTGAACTTCATGCGGACAACCGTTGCGCCATTTTGAAACCTTTGGCCGTAATTTTGCGGCAAAACGTCAGGCGGAAAATGTACGTCTGCGTTCGCGAAACAGATTGACGGCGAGCCGTATTGTGACCCTTGTTTCTATAAGAAACGGCATTTCTCATTGCCTTTGCCACCTTTGGCAGTGCAAAAGACCGTTTTTCGCATTGCCAGAAGCTGTCTTTATACGCTTGAAGAGGGTGTATTACGCTTGAAGAGGGTGTATTATGATTGCATGTCATAAAGGACGATTTTTTTTGACATGGCAAAGCCCTGGCTTAGGAAAGTCGGGGCTTTGTTTCATTATAAGCATTATTTAACAAATGGATTTGAAAAGAGGGTGTACCTGAATTTTGATACACCCTCCTATTTCTATTATTATCGGCGATGGTTCTACTCGCATATAACAGGCCGGATTCCAGATGTCTGCATTGCCTGCCGTCCCTCAATCCGGTCGAAATAGTCGCCGGCCTCAAGCCCAATGCTGAACGTCCTCTCACTGTCGCCATAGTTTGGCTCGGCAATAAAGGTCATCTGCCAGTTCTCCATCTTCACGGTTAGCCATCCGTACTGAGCGGTGAAATTACCAGTTTCAGTAATCTGAAACATTTCGTCTTTATCAACATTCATGGAGAAAAGCCGTTCCCCGTCAACAATGATTTCTGTTATCCACCAATAACGGCCCTCAGCATTCACCATTGCCTGTCCGCCGTCGTAGCCGAACGTAACTTCTTTTGTCGATAATTTTATAATATCGTCCCAATCACCGGTGACAAGCCAGTCCTGACGTCCCTCAATCCGATCGAAATAATCGCCAGACTCTACCCCAACGCAGAACGTCCTGTCCTGGTCACCTTCGTTAAGCTCAGCTATGAATGTCATCTGCCAGTTCTCCATTTTAATGGTAAGCCATCCGTACTGAGCGGTGAAATTGCCTGTTTCTGCCATCTGCTTCATCGCGTCTTTATCAACATCCATAGAGAAAAGCCTTTCCCCATCAACAACAATCTCAGTTATCCACCAATGTCGGCCTTCGGCGTTCACAGTTACCTGTCCGCCAGCGAAGCCGAACGCCACTTCCTTTGTCGACAATTTAATATTGTCTTCACCCTTGCCTGTTTCCCACTCGGTTTCATTATTCCCGATTGCATAATCTTCCATAAGATACGCATCTCCCGAGCAAGACGTCAGTCCAATTAAAGATATTAGAATGATATTAAAAATTTTCATGACATTGTGATTAATTAATTTTTACAGAAAAGTATTTCATATTTCCATATTCATAATCAGGAATTGCAAAAACATCTCCACAATAATATCCAACACTACTATAAAAACCATTATGATTTCCACCCCATCCCCAATCACAATGGAATATCATTGTTTCTGGAGCAGAACAATTAAAGCCATAACCATCAATTATCCACGCATGACCATTAGAGGTATTACTCATCAAACGCCCATCAACATAAATTAAACGATTTTCATCAATACGATTAGCTATTGCTGTATCTGAAAAACTTATTAAAGTTGATTCCTTTACATCATATCCTAATCTACTTAAAAAAGATCTTGCACTATAACTAGAACCAGAACTTCCGTTAGGAGTATAATTAATATATAAATCCTTACCTACCAATATAAAAGTCTTGCAGCATGATCTACGGCCGTTTCATAAGAATATATCACAGAATCAGGATCTCCACCAACAATTTTTGTTCGATGTGTTTTCAATCCTTCCGTTATGGCATGGCAACGATATAACGAATCATGATAATAAAAACTTTTTTTTACAATTAATCATAATTTGAGCCGTTGCTACAGCCACACATCCAGTTGGACATCCTGGATGTTCCATCTTAACATATTTGTCATAAGGTGCACCTTGACTCCAACCTGATGTTTCCAAAAGAGGAGCAGTCCAATAACATGTACTCATAAAATCATCAGGTATAGTGATTATCGTATCATTTTCATCAGCAGTTGCCAGATAATCATCTATTCGAGAAACAAAACAGGCATAAATTGGATCGTTTCCATCTTCTTCATATGCAAAATGTCCAGTTTCAGAAAACGCCAACAATGGAAAGACACGATTGTCAGAAGCAATCACCGCAAAACCATTATTCACGCCATAATTAAAGATGTATGCAAGTGTATCCGACACCCCTGCACTCCTTGTTATTGGGTTATTTTCATTTAACACATAAGAAACGGAAATATTCGTATTAGCCCTTGTTCTAGTTAAAATTTTGTTCGCAATATCTAATGCTTGCTCCTCTGTTATTTTATTTATGTCACTTGTTTCTACGACTTGTGTAAAAGTTGTTCCACCATCGTTCATCTCCATTATTTCACTCGTACATGAAATAATAAATAAAAAACTTACTGCAATAAAAATAAATTTTTTCATAAATTATTAAGGTTTAGAAGTTAATCACTCAATCTAATAGTCACGAAATAAAAAACATTAATAATCTTTCATAGGCTAACAACTTTACATTATTTTGCCAAATAAAAAAATTTTTCTTGATTGCACAAGTTTTCAACGGCAAAAACGAAGGATTTATCACAAAATTCATACGTATTTTATAGGAACAACATATTTAGGAGCACAACTTCTTACATATTCAAAGTACCAACGCTTGGTTTTCATACCATCCCACAAAAGCTAACCTTTCACACTGCGATAGCTTACCTTTAGGCCCATAAAAGCTTATCTTTCAGACGACGAAAGCTTACCTTTCAAATCGTAAGTTGCGCACCGGAGTGCGCTTACATTCTAAAAACGTCCAAGCTACGGGCATGAACATTTGCTAATACTTCATTCAGTTAAGGAGTGAGTTACTTATGCAGAACCGACATAAAAATAAGAAATAATTTTGAGAACAAATGACATCATCACATTTATTTCACACGCACTTTACACCCCGACAGACCTTATTTTAATTAATCTTCCTTAATCTTTCGTCTATGTCAGCATTTATTTGTATTTTTGCAAGGAATAAACCGCGCCGCAAAGGGTCGGCTTGACACATGCTTCAGCGTGAGGGTGTTTACGCTGGAAGGCGGCGCGGCGTTACCGCTTCAACAAGAATACTAAATTTGAGTATGAACGTTTTAGAACTGAGTGAACAGGAAATAGGCAGGCGCCAAAGCCTCGAAGAGTTGCGCGCGATGGGCATTGACCCGTATCCCGCGGCAGAGTATCCAACAAATGCTTTCTCAACCGACATAAAGGACGGTTTCAACGACGACGAGCCGCGCCGCGAGGTGTGCATAGCCGGACGCATGATGAGCCGCCGCGTGATGGGCAAGGCCGCTTTTGCCGAGCTTCAGGACTCTAAGGGCAGGATACAGGTCTACATAACGCGTGACGACATCTGTCCGGGCGAGGACAAGGATTTATATAACAAGGTGTTCAAGAAATTGCTTGACATCGGCGACTTCATCGGCGTCAAGGGTTTCGTCTTCCGCACGCAGACGGGCGAAATCAGCGTACACGCGCAGAGCCTGACGCTGCTCTCGAAGAGCCTCAAGCCCCTGCCGATAGTGAAATATAAGGACGGCGTGGCTTACGACAAGTTTGACGACCCCGAGCTGCGCTATCGCCAGCGGTACGTCGACCTCGTGGTTAACGACGGCGTGAAGGACACCTTCCTGCAGCGCGCCACGGTGATAAGGACAATAAGGAAGGTGCTCGACGAGGCCGGATACACCGAGGTTGAAACGCCTACGCTGCAGACAATAGCTGGCGGAGCGAGCGCAAGGCCGTTCATCACGCACTTCAACGCGCTCGACACCGACATGTACATGCGCATCGCCACGGAGCTTTACCTCAAGCGCCTGATAGTAGGCGGCTTCGAGGGCGTTTACGAAATAGGCAAGAACTTCCGCAACGAGGGCATGGACCGCAACCACAACCCCGAGTTCACCTGCATGGAGCTGTACGTCCAGTACAAGGACTACAACTGGATGATGTCGTTCACCGAGAAGCTGCTCGAGGCCGTATGCATAGCCGTTAACGGCAAGCCCGAGCGCGAGATTGACGGCAATATCGTAAGCTTCAAGGCTCCCTACCGCCGTCTGCCGATACTCGAAGCCATCAAGGAGAAGACAGGTTACGACCTGACGGGCATGGACGAGGCGCAGATACGCGAGGTGTGCAAGAAACTCAACATGGAGATTGACGACACGATGGGCAAAGGCAAGCTTATCGACGAGATATTCGGAGAGTTCTGCGAAGGCACGTTCATCCAGCCTACGTTCATTACCGACTACCCCGTGGAGATGTCGCCGCTCACGAAGATGCACCGCTCAAAGCCCGGACTGACCGAACGCTTCGAGCTGATGGTGAACGGCAAGGAGCTGGCCAACGCCTATTCCGAGCTTAACGACCCCATCGACCAGGAGGAACGCTTCAAGGAGCAGATGCGACTGGCCGACAAGGGCGACGACGAGGCGATGATTATAGACCAGGACTTCCTGCGCGCACTGCAGTACGGCATGCCGCCTACGAGCGGCATAGGCATAGGCATAGACCGCCTCGTAATGCTCATGACGGGCAAGACATACATACAGGAGGTGCTCTTCTTCCCGCAGATGCGCCCGGAGAAGAAAGCTCCGAAGAGCAGCGTTGAGGAATGGAAAGCCGTCGGCGTGCCCGAAGAATGGGTGCCCGTGCTCAACAAATGCGGCTACTACCTCGTGCAAGACATCAAGGACGTCAACCCGCAGAAGCTGCAGCAGGACGTCTGCGGAGTGAACAAGAAATACAAACTGGGCTACGACAACCCGAAGGTTGACGAATTTGCCAAGTGGATAGAGGCTGCAAATAAATAAGCACCCGCCCCAACCCTTCATATCATGAGGGGTTGGGATGGGGTTTAATCATAGAAAAATGTACGACTGCGGAAGAATAGCTATAATCGGAGGCGGCAGCTGGGCAACGGCCATAGCCAAGATTGTGGTGGAGCACACCCACCGCATAGGGTGGTATATGCGCCGCGACGACCGCATCGAAGACTTCAAACGACTCGGACACAACCCGGCCTACCTTACGAGCGTGCACTTCAACATCGGCGAAATCGACTTCTACAGCGACATCAACAAAATCGTGCAGGCCTACGACACGCTCATCTTCGTAACCCCGTCGGCTTACATAAAGAACCACCTGAGGAAACTGAAGACACGCATAAGAGACAAGTTCGTCGTGACGGCCATCAAGGGCATCGTGCCTGACGAGAACCTCGTGTGCTCGGAATATTTCCACCAGGTTTACGACGTGCCTTACGAAAACCTGGCCTGCCTGGGCGGACCGTCACACGCGGAGGAGGTAGCCCTCGAACGACTGTCATACCTCACAGTGGCATGCAGCGACCGCGACAAGGCGCAGGCCTTCTCGGAAGTGCTGGCGTGCGACTACATCAAGACAAAGACGAGCAGCGACGTCATCGGCATAGAGTACGCCTCGGTACTGAAGAACGTCTACGCCATAGCCGCCGGAATATGCAACGGCCTGAAATACGGCGACAACTTCATGTCCGTACTAATGGCCAACGCCGTGCAAGAGATGTCGCGCTTCCTTAAGTCGGTCTACCCTCTTGACAGGAACATAACAGACTCCGTCTACCTCGGCGACCTGCTCGTAACGGGCTACTCCAACTTCTCGCGCAACCGCACCTTCGGCACCATGATAGGCAAAGGCTACAGCATAAAAAGCGCGCAGATAGAGATGGAGATGATAGCCGAGGGATATTTCGGCACGAAATGCATGAAGGAAATCAACCGCCACTGCCACGTCAACATGCCGATACTTGACGCCGTTTACAACATCCTTTACGAACGCATATCGCCACAGATTGAGATAAAGTTATTAACCGATTCTTTCAGATAAGAATCACAATACCTATAAGCAATGAAAAATATCACATTAGACGTAACCAAAGCCACCCAGTTCCTTGCAGAGGGAACGGTGAAGGCTTACGAACCGAAAGTGAAGGAAGCCCAAGAGGCTCTTGAGAACGGCACCTGTCCGGGTAACGATTTCTTGGGATGGCTGCACCTGCCGTCGTCTATAACCCCTGACTTCATCAAGGACATACAGGATTGCGCCGACACGTTGCGCGCAAACTGCGAGGCAATAGTAGTTGCCGGTATCGGCGGCAGCTACCTCGGCGCACGTGCCGTCATTGAGGCACTCGGCAACTCGTTCGCATGGCTTGTAAACGACAAGAAGAACCCCACAATACTTTTTGCCGGCAACAACATCGGCGAAGACTATCTGGCCGAACTCACCGAATACCTGAAAGACAAGAAGTTCGGCGTAATCAACATATCAAAATCAGGCACGACTACCGAAACGGCGCTCACCTTCCGCCTGCTTAAGAAACAATGCGAGCAGCAGCGCGGTAAGGAGGAGGCAAAGAAGGTAATCGTAGCCGTGACCGACGCGAAGAAGGGCGCCGCACGCGCCGCAGCCGACAAGGAGGGATATAAGACGTTCGTCATACCCGACAACGTAGGCGGACGCTTCTCCGTGCTCACTCCCGTAGGCCTGCTGCCGATAGCATGCGCCGGATTCGACATCAAGCAGCTCGTTGCCGGAGCGGCCGACATGGAGAAAGCCTGCGGCATTGACGTGCCTTACGAGGAAAATCCCGCTGCCGTTTACGCAGCCGTGCGCAACGGACTTTACGCACAGGCCGGAAAGAAGATTGAAATAATGGTTAACTACCAGCCTAAGCTTCATTACATGAGCGAATGGTGGAAACAGCTTTACGGCGAAAGCGAAGGCAAGGAGAACAAGGGTATATTCCCCTCATCATGTGATTTCACGACCGACCTGCACTCAATGGGCCAGTGGATTCAGGAGGGCGAACGCTCAATCTACGAAACCGTAATCAGCGTTGAAAAGCCCAACCGCGAAATGCTCTTCCCCAACGACGAGGAGAACCTTGACGGACTTAACTTCCTGGCAGGCAAGCGCGTCGACGAAGTGAACAAGATGGCCGAACTCGGCACGCGCCTTGCACACGTTGACGGCGGTGTGCCCAACATACTTATCAGCGTTCCCGAACTTAACGAGTATTACATCGGACAGCTGATTTACTTCTTCGAGAAGGCTTGCGGCATAAGCGGCAACGTGCTGGGCGTCAACCCGTTCAACCAGCCCGGCGTAGAGGCCTACAAGAAGAACATGTTCGCCCTGCTCGACAAGCCCGGATACGAGGCTGAAAGCAAGGCGATAAAGGAAAGGCTCGCAAAAGAGAAATAAAGGCTTGATTGGGGTTATGCGGTTATAAGGTCTTGCGGTTATAAGGTTACACTGTTTTACGGTTGAAGAGGTCTGGTTTTATTATAACCACACAAATTCACAATTGTCAGCCCTTAAAACCTTACAACCGTAAAACCGCATAACCGCACAACCTTAAAACCACAAAACAAATGTTTGACACTGAAATCAACAAATATCTTGAGAAGCACGGCTTTGAGGCGTTCACGCCCAAAGCCGTGCTTTTTGACATGGACGGCGTCCTGTATGACAGCATGCCCTACCATGCCCGGAGCTGGCACTCGTCGATGGCGAGGCTCGGCATAAACATGGCACCGGAGGAAGCTTACGAATACGAAGGCATGCGCGGAGTGGAAACAATCAAAATGCTCGCCCGCCGCCAATGGGGCAAGGAGATCAGCGACGACGAAGCCGCATTGATGTATGAAGAGAAGGCAAAAGACTTCAGGGCGTGCCCTAAGGCGCAGAAAATGGAAAGCGTTGAGGAGCTGATGCGGATGATAAAGGCTGACGGACTGAAAATAGTAATCGTGACGGGCAGCGGACAACGCACGCTGCTGCAACGCCTTGAAGATGACTTCAATGGACTGGTCAGCACGAGCCTCGTAGTCACAAGTTTCGACGTGAAACACGGCAAGCCCGACCCCGAGCCTTACCTGCGGGGACTTGACAAAGCAGGAGTAAAGGCAAACGAGGCCATCGTCGTTGAGAACGCGCCTTTAGGAGTACGTGCCGCCGTGGCGGCAGGAATATTCACCATTGCCGTAAACACCGGCCCCCTACCCGACAAGGCGCTTGCCGACGAAGGCGCAAACCTTATATTCCCGACGATGACCGCACTGAAAGACACTTGGCGGCAAATAGTCAGCGGAGAATAACCATACTCTGACACGCATGTCACACCGTTGCCGGCATAAATCCGCCGGCAGCGTTTGTTTACACAGATAACGCAAGAAACTGAACTTTCCGTAAAATTGGTATGACGCCCCGTAATATGTCTACGCCGCAACCGCACATGATTTACTAAATTTGCAAACGGAAACATATAAGACATTCCGGCATAAAGCAAGAACCTTCCTTTATGTAAAATAATAAACATAATAAACAACAAATCATGAAACCAAGCAAGTTAATCTTAACGTTAATCGTATTTACAGCCATGTGCATGAACATTTGCGCCTGCAAAGGCAACACCGAAGGCGGAAAAAGCGGGAAAGTATTGATTGCATACTTCTCGGCAACGGGAACGACGGCCAAAGCCGCAAACCTCATAGCAGAGGAAACGGGCGGAGAGCTTTACAGGATTGAGCCTGCGCAGCCGTACACCGGCGCAGACCTCAACTGGAACGACAAGGCGTCACGCAGTTCGGTTGAAATGAACGACCCTAACAGCCGTCCCGCAATAAAAGGAAACAAGGCAAACATTGCCGACTATGACACTGTTTACATCGGTTACCCGATATGGTGGGGCGTGGCTCCGAGGATAATCAACACATTCATCGAAAGCCACGACCTAAAGGGCAAGACCATCCGTCCGTTCGCCACATCGGGCGGCAGCGGCATAGAGCAAAGCGTTGAAGAACTGAAGAAGGCTTACCCCACACTCAACTGGCAGGAGGGAAAATTGTATTAATACGTAAGTTCGGTATAAGAAGAACACCCTTCGTAGGGACATGATTTATTATGTCCGCACGTTCTGAAACGAAGTTCGCTGAAAGCAAAGAACGTTATTGGCAATATTACTGCATAATACGCCTCTTCGCGGCTAAGGACACGATTGCGTTTTAATGGTGCAATCTTCAAAATTATGTCCCTACGCGAGGGTGCTCGCTTGAATTTTAGGCATAAAAGTTTATACCGAATTCACGACGTTATTAATGCGAGTTCCTTTGTCGAACTAACACAGGTTTAACCCAAATCGGTCTGAAGTATAATGACCGATTTGGGTTTAACGTCACAACGTCACATCTGCACGCATATTGCTAATTGCCAGCAAGTTAGGCTGTGACATTTGCTTGCTGCCACCTTCACTCTAATGTCACAAGCCATGAAGCGTGACAGTCTGTGAAAGTGAAATCACCCTTAATGTCACCACACAATGCCTTAGCCTCCAATGCCTTGCGCCGTGTTGTGACATTGTGATATTATAAAACCTCAATAAAAAACATTCTAACCCAAATCCGTCACTGTGCTTTGGCGTATTGCGGTTCATCGGCGGAATGGTTTGTATGTCCGGGTTTCACCTTATTTAATTAAAGTCTTATTGATTACGAACGCATCCTCTTCCTAATGAGGCTCTCGCTAATCGTCATTCCAAACAGCGGATGCCCCGTATTATCCGCTTATGTCCGTCGTGTTGATTACCGTTTTGCCGGAGGCGTATTCCAAAAGGCGGCTTTTCGGCTTGTAAAAGGCGACCTTTTAACCGCTAAAAGGAGGCATATTGTTTAAATGAGATTATGATAATCAATCGAACTCACGTTCATCTTAATGACGAAGCGCGGTCAGCGCACCCAGACGACATAATCGTCCTTGCGCGGCTTGGCGGCAAGCGGTTGTCCGTCGGCAGGATAGCCGATGACGCAGTGGCCTATGCCCTCATAGTCGCCCTCAACGCCCCACTCTTTAAGCAAGGCCTTACCTTCAGGCGAGGCGAAAACCTCCTTGGCGCGGTGAATCCAGCAGCTGCCGAGGCCTACGGCGTGGGCGGCGTTCATAAGATTGCCCATAACGAGCGAGCCGTCATAAAGATACGTAGGACGCGACTTGTCTGCCAACACAACAAGAACTACGGGCGCTCCGTAAAACGGGTCGGTCGTAGTGCCGAGCACCTCGGCGTTCATCTGCGACAACCTGTCGCGCACGGCCTTATTAGTAACGGCGACAATGACAGGCGACTGCGCCCCACGGCCCGTGGGAGCATAAGTGCCGGCCCTCAAGACCTGTTCGATAAGTTCAGTTTCAGGCATTACATCCGGTTTGAACCCGCGCACGCTACGGCGCGTTTCCATACATTTCAATACTTCGTTCATAACTTCTGGTCTTATTAAATCATCATATCATACGTCAATTCGGTATAAGGCTTGTTTTCTTTCAAACATTGTCAAACAACAAAGTAGGGACATAATTTATTATATCCGCACGCCGCGAAGAGGCGTATTCAGTTGATTTTGCATATAAAAACGTTCTTTACAGAACGTGCGGACATAATAAATTATGTCCCTACTTTGTTGTTTTCTTATATCGAATCGTTTATATCATCAATCATGGCGACATCCCGCCGGTGGCGGAAAAACACCTTACCGTCATCCCTCGTGTAACCCCTCGAAATCAGTCCTCAGACATGTCGGCCACCATCTTACGGTACATTGCATACATATGGGTGCGCGATATGTAGCCGAAAAGATGGCCGTCACCGTCAAGCACGGGCAGCATGGCCGCATCAGTGGCGTCGAAACGCTTCATGACCTCTTCCATCGTGTCGTTGACGGAGAGCAATGCCTTCGGCTGCGACATAAGCTGCCTCACCGTGAAATGATGGTAAAGCTCCGTGCGGAACACGATGTGCCTAAGCTTCGTGATGTCAATCTCGCCGAGCAGGTTGCCCGCGTCGTCGAGCACGGGCAGTATGTCACGATGGCTCCGGCTTATGGCATGTACGAGCGAAGCCAAGTCCTTGTCGGGGCTGACGGCCGTGTAAGTCTTGTCAATCACGCTGTCAAGACTCATCAGCGTCAGCACGGCACGGTCGGTGTGGTGTGTTATCAGCTTGCCTTGGCGCGCCAGTCGCATGCCGTAAATACTGTGCGGCTCGAATATGATGATAGTGAGGTAAGAGCAAATGCTCACTATCATCAGCGGAATGAACATCTGATAACCGCCCGTAATCTCGGCAATCAGGAAGATACCTGTAAGCGGCGCGTGCATGACACCTGCCATCACGGCTGCCATACCGAGCAGGGCGAAGTTCTTTTCAGGCAGATAAACGCCTAATTCATATATATTCCACATCCTCGCGAAGAAAAAGCCCGCAAAGGCGCCTATGAACAATGACGGAGCGAAAGTTCCGCCGCAGCCGCCTCCACCGTTAGTGGCCGACGTGGCGAAGACCTTCGTCAGCAGCACCATCGCCACGTAAGGCATGAGCAGCGCGCCCTGCCCGTAGAACGGCGAATTGTGCAGCAGCGCGTCCCAGTCGGCCTCAGACTTTCCGCTAAGCAGTATGTTTATGCTTGAATAGCCCTCGCCGTAAAGCGAAGGGAAAAGGAATATCAACGGACTCAGCACCATCGCGCCCAGCACGAGCTTTACGATCGGCCTGTCCTTCAGACGTCCGAACACCGACTCGCACACCGTCATCGTCCGCATGAAGTAAAGACTGACAAAACCGCCGAACACTCCCAACAGGATGTTGGCGGGAATACGCTCTACGGGCCAAGGGTTGTCAAGATTGAAGACGAACAGCGAGTCGCTGCCCGTAAAAATATACGTGAAACATGTAGCGGTGACACTGGAGATGAGTATCGGCAGCAACGAGGCCATCGTAAGGTCGAGCATCAGAACCTCGAGGGTGAACACAAGGCCGGCTATCGGCGCCTTGAATATGCCGGCGATGGCGGCCGCCGCACCGCAGCCTACAAGCAACATCAGCGTCTTGTTGTCCATCTTGAACAGCTGACCGAGGTTGCTGCCTATGGCCGAACCGGTCAGCACGATGGGCGCCTCCGCCCCGACGCTGCCGCCGAAGCCGATGGTTATGGCCGAGGCGATGACGGAGCTCCAGCAGTTGTGCCCCTTCAGACGGCTGCGCTTGCTGCTTATGGCGTAAAGGATACGCGTTATGCCGTGACTGATCTCATCCTTAACGACATAACGGACGAAAAGCGACGTGATGTAAATGCCTATCACGGGATAGACAAGATACAGCCAGTTGAACGTGTCGGCGTCAAATCTCGACGTAAGCAACATCTGTATCTCCTCGATAAGCCAATGCAGAATGAACGCCGCAACCGCGGCGAACAATCCAACGAGGAAACTCAACACAAGCGTGAACTGCCTGTCGGTGACATACTGTTCACGCAATTTTATAACGCGCTGCATGAACGTTTGTCCACGCTGCTGCTCTTCCACATCAACGCCTGCCTGGCCCATATCAAAGAAAATAATGATAACAGAGATTTTAAGAAGCCGCCCCGCGCCGTACTGGCAACGCCCACGCCGGCAACGGCACAGCGTCTTGTCACTTACGGATGATTTCCACCTGCCCGTCAGGCCTTATTCTCAAAATGCTTGAGGGAGTGTGCGGATTTTTCTCCTGCCTGCGTGCGAAGCACACGTAATCGACCGCCTCAAGCAGCGCATGGTCGATGTCGCGGTAGTTTTCAGCCGCCGGCTGCCCGCTAAAGTTGGCGCTTGTCGACACGACGGGCTTCTGGAACCTATAGCAAAGCTCCTTCGAGAATGGCTCACGGGTTATCCTCATGGCAATGCTGCCGTCCTCGGCCACCAAATTAGGGGCAAGGTTTACGGCATTGTCAAGTATCACGGTGGTCGGCTTAGTGGCAAGCTCCATCACCTGCCAAGCCACCTCGGGCACGTCGCGGACATACCGCTGCAACCTTACGTCGGAGTCAACAAGACAGATGAGAGCCTTGCTGTCGTCCCGATGCTTTATCTTGTACACCTTTGCCACGGCCTCTGCGTTGGTGGCGTCGCAGCCTATTCCCCACACAGTGTCGGTGGGATAAAGAATGACGCCGCCCTGCCTCATCACCTCGACGGCGTTCTTAATGTCTTCCTGTTGATTCATCTTTTTAACCGATTACCTTCCACAAACGACAAGCAGACAGGGAGATTCGCCCGCGCCGCCTTGCGCCGAGCACGGCCAACGCCGTCAAATCTCCCTGTCTGCACGCCGCCTGCATGCTTATATACTATTCTTGAATGTCCCAGCCGATGGCGCTCGCGCCGAGCACGGCGGCAGAAGAGCCGTCGAGTCCGCTAATCAGGAACTGCGCCTTACCCTTGAACACGGGCATTACGTGCTCGTCGTAACTCTTCTTAATCGGCTCCATTATAAGATCGCCGGCCTTTGTCAGTCCGCCGAAGAAGACGAACGCCTCGGGCGAAGCGAAAGCGGCGAAGTCGGCACAGGCCTCGCCGAGCATTTCGCCGGTGAAGTCGTAAACCTTCTTGGCAAGCTCGTCGCCCTTGCCGGCGGCTATCGACACCTCCAACGAAGTGATGTCCTCGGGCTTGTATTCGCGCAGCAGCGACGGCATGTCGCTTGTCGAGAGGAACTCGCGCGCTGTGCGAGCCACGCCCGTGGCGGAGCAGTATGCCTCAAGGCAGCCCGTGCGCCCGCAGCCGCACGAGCGGCCGTTATCGCGGCGCATGATTACGTGGCCCAGCTCGCCGGCAAAGCCGTCGCAGCCGTAAACCATCTGTCCGTTGATGACAATGCCCGAGCCCACGCCCGTGCCGAGCGTCAGCATGATGAAGTTCTTCATGCCGCGCGCCACGCCGTAGTTCATCTCGCCAAGGGCGGCGGCGTTGGCGTCGTTGGTGATGGCGACAGGCACGCCCAGCTCCTTGCTGAACATTTCGGCCAGCGGAACGCAGCAGCTGTGCGCCCAGGCAATGTTCGGAGCGAACTCGATGGTACCTTTATAATAATTGGCGTTGGGCGCTCCTATGCCCATGGCCTTTATGTTCTCAATGCCCCCGACCTGGTCTATGATTATGTTCAGCGCCTCAATGGAAGCCTTAACGTAGTCTTCCACGTTGTCGTAAGCCTGCGTCTTAATGGCCGTAGTGGCCTTTATGTCGCCGCGGCTGTCAACTATTCCGAAAACAGAGTTGGTGCCGCCAAGGTCAAGACCTATCACGTAGGGTTTCAAAGTTTGTGGTATCATGATATTCGAGATTTAAATTTTAAATAATGATGTTGAAAGTTGAATACTTGCAAAGGTATCAAAAATCCCACACACGGCAAACTTTTACTTCCAAAATTTGTTTCTTTCGTCAAAAATTCGCAATTTTGCAGCCGTTATGCCGTTCCAGATTCATTTAGACATACTCGATTGGATATTCAAGGGAATGTTAATAGGCATTGTTGCGTCTGCGCCTATGGGTCCCGTTGGAGTCCTCTGCATACAGCGCACGCTCAACAAGGGCCGCTGGTACGGTTTCGTAACAGGCGTCGGCGCCACCGTGAGCGACTTTATCTACGCCCTGATAACAGGTTTCGGAATGAGCTTCGTGATGGACCTCATCAACAACAGCCACAACCGCTTCATCCTGCAGATAACGGGCAGCATAATGCTGCTTGCCTTCGGCGTCTACTGTTACCGCTCCGACCCCACTAAGAAGATACACGTCAGCGGCAACAAGAAGGGCACGCTGATACACAACGGCGTGACGGCATTTCTCGTCACGTTCTCCAATCCGCTTATAATATTCCTCTTCATGGCGTCGTTCGCCCAGTTCGCGTTCGTCATACCCAAGCATCCGCTGCACATGTGCGTGGGCTACCTCAGCATAATATGCGGCGCGCTGCTGTGGTGGTTCGGGCTGACGTGGCTGATAGACAAGGTCCGCAACAAGTTCGACAACAGCAGTATCGTCATCATCAACAAGTTCATCGGCAGCATTGTGATGATATTCTCGCTGGTGGTGCTTATCGGCACGGTGTTCAACCTCTACACCTTCAGCTACTGACGGGCGGCCGCGCACATTCGGACGACGGCATAACACACAATCAAGACATGTTTATCTCACAAGAATTAAGGAAGAAGAACATTGCCGAATACCTGCTGTACATGTGGCAGGTGGAGGACATCATACGCGCCTACGGCTGCAGCCTGGGGCGCATAAGGCGCGAGTACATCGACCGCTTCGACTACTCCGACGAGCAGAAGGACGAGATGGCCGACTGGTACGGCAACCTCGTCAGGATGATGAACGAGGAGGGCTGCCGCGAGCGGGGCCACCTGCAGATCAACAAGATAGTGATGCAGCAGCTCGTGGAGCTTAACGCCCAGTTGCTGCAGAGCACGAAATACCCCTTCTACAACAGCGAGTATTACAAGGTGCTGCCGTTCATCGTGGAGCTGCGCAAGCGCGGCGCCGACGGCGGCGAGCAGGAGATTGAGACGTGCTTCAACGCCCTTTACGGGGTGATGATGCTGCGCCTGCAGAAAAAGAAGATAAGTCCCGACACGGAGCACGCCGTCAAGGAGATAAGCACGTTCGTCGGCATGCTGTCGGACTATTACCACAAGGACAAGGAGGAGCCGCTGGAATTCTGACGGGCTACGGCCCCGCAGCGGCGGCACGCTTAACGCACAACGACAAACCAACGGGCCGGCAGGCCACGGCGGGCTGACGGGGCTTCGGCCCGGCCAGCCCGCCGCATGTCAGCCGGGCCGCTAAACAACGATAAGCAATGAACAAGGAAATAGAGAGAAGGCGCACTTTCGCCATCATATCACACCCCGATGCGGGTAAGACGACACTGACCGAGAAGTTCCTGCTCTTCGGCGGCCAGATACAGGTGGCTGGCGCCGTGAAGAACAACAAGATACGCAAGACGGCCACGTCAGACTGGATGGACATCGAGAAGCAGCGCGGAATATCGGTGTCGACTTCGGTCATGGAGTTCGACTACGAAGGTTACAAGGTGAACATACTTGACACGCCGGGCCACCAGGACTTCGCCGAGGACACCTACAGGACGCTCACCGCCGTCGACTCGGCCATCATCGTGGTTGACGGTGCTAAGGGCGTGGAGGCGCAGACGCGCAAGCTGATGAACGTGTGCCGCATGCGCTCTACGCCGGTGATTATCTTCATCAACAAGATGGACCGCGAGGGGCGCGACCCCTTCGACCTGCTCGACGAGCTGGAGCAGGAGCTTGAGATAAAGGTGCGCCCCCTGTCGTGGCCGATAAACCAAGGCGCCAAGTTCAAGGGCGTGTACAACATCTACGAGAACAGGCTCAACCTGTTCACGCCCGACAAGCAGCGCGTGACCGAAAAGGTCGAGGTCGACATAACGGGAAGCGAGCTTGACGCCCGCGTGGGCGAGGCCGACGCCGGTAAGCTGCGCGACGACCTGGAGCTGGTTGACGGCGTCTACCCGGAGTTCAGCGTGGCCGACTACCGCGCGGCGGAGGTCGCGCCGGTGTTCTTCGGCAGCGCCCTTAACAACTTCGGCGTGCAGGAACTGCTCGACTGCTTCGTCCGCATAGCGCCCAGCCCCCGCCCCACTAAGGCCGAGGAGCGCATGGTTGAGCCTGAGGAGCCTAAGTTTACGGGCTTCATCTTCAAGATTACGGCCAACATCGACCCCAACCACCGCTCGTGCATAGCCTTCTGCAAGGTATGCAGCGGCAAGTTCGAGCGCAACAAGCCCTACCTGCACGTGCGTCTGGGAAAGACGGTCCGCTTCTCGTCACCTACGCAGTTCATGGCGCAGAGGAAAAGCACCATCGACGAGGCGTGGCCCGGCGACATAGTGGGACTGCCCGACAACGGCATATTCAAGATAGGCGACACGCTGACCGACGGCGAGGCGCTCCACTTCCGCGGCCTGCCGTCGTTCTCGCCGGAGATGTTCAAGTATATCGAGAACGACGACCCGATGAAGGCAAAGCAGCTGGCCAAGGGCATCGACCAGCTGATGGACGAGGGCGTGGCGCAGATGTTCGTCAACCAGTTCAACGGCCGCAAGATAATCGGCACGGTAGGCCAGCTGCAGTTCGAGGTCATACAATACCGCCTGGAGAACGAGTACGGCGCAAAGTGCCGCTGGGAGCCGGTTCACCTGTACAAGGCTTGCTGGATTGACTCTGACGACGCCGAGGAGCTGGAGCAGTTTAAGAAGCGCAAGTACCAGTACATGGCTAAGGACAAGGACGGCCGCGACGTGTTCCTGGCCGACTCGGGCTACGTGCTGCAAATGGCGCAGCAGGACTTCAAGCACATACGCTTCCACTTCACCAGCGAGTTCTGACGCCAGTCGCCGGCGGCCGCATGCGCATGTGCCGCCGACGAAGGCACGACATAGAGGGGACGCTCCGCAGAGGGGCGCCCCCTTTTCGTTTCAACATGCCGAAGCGGCGGCCTGCGTGCAGGCATGACGCCGCGGCTACAGCTCAGCGCCGGCCCGCGTCTTTGGGCCGTCCGCCCTTGTCGTAGCGGGGCAGCTCCTCCACCTCGAGGCCGCGCAGAGCCTTGGGCGAGCGCGAGCGGCGGCCCGAGGCGTAAGAGTCGGCCGTTTCGGGGCGGAACACTATGTGGGCGCCGCGCAGATGGCGGGCGGGCGTCCACTCGTCGGGCGTGTCGGCGGGCGCCGAGGCCAGCCCCACCTTAAACGAGCCGAGGCCGGGCAGGACGACACGGTTGCCCGCCAGCAGCTCGTCGCGCACGGCCTCTGACAGCTCGCAGAGCACGGCCAGCACGTCGGAGCGCTTCACGGTACAGCCGTCCTGTATGCGGGCGGCTATCTCGTCAATGCCCACCGTGCGGCTGACCACGGCACGGGCGTACCACTTGCGGTGCGTGCCGGTGTTTGAAATGTTGTTCCTGTAAAGTCTGTACTTGACTGACATAAGCTTAAATATTTAGTTTTACATACGGCAAAGGTTGCCGTTTACAAAGATAACGCAAACGAGCGGAAAGAGAGCTTGCTCTCAATTTCCCGAGTGTAGCTTATCTTATACAAAGATAACGCAAACGTGCGGAACCGCAAAATCCATCTCCGCAAAATTAAGTTAATTATCCGTCATCGTCCGCGGGGCGTCCTCCCGACGACAGGGAAGCCGCCTCCCGGATTGTAAGGAACCGTTCCTTACATTCCGAAAAGCCGTTCCTTACACTGCAAGGAACGGTTCCTTACACATAAAGGGGAGGCCCCTTGAGCTCCGGGCGGCCGCCGCGCCAAAGAATAAGGCCCGCCCCTGCAACTGTGAGGGACGGGCCTTTAGCCTATGCGGGGTCGCCGTCAAGGCGGCGCGTGGTCAGAGTTCGCGGTTCTTAGTCTTGAAGATGTCGAACAGGTAGGTAAGCTTCACCACGATGTTGCCGAAGTTCGACTTGCCGAAATAGTCTTGTTTCGAGTTGCCGTAGATGTTTCCCAGGCCGTAGTAATAGCGCGCCTCGAGCTGCAGGTGGCCAATCTTGGGGTGCGAATACTCAAGCCCCAGGCCGGCGGCAATGCCGTAGTCGAACTTGTTCTCGACGGCCATCGTGTCCTGCGCCGTTACGTCGTTCACGCGGTCGGCAAAGTTGGCCTGCTTCGGGTCGAAGTTGGTCTTCGTCGACTCGCTTATGCAGAAGCCCAGCTGCGGCCCCGCCTGGAAGAAGAACTGCAGGCCGCGCTCCTCGCGGCCCCACGCCAGGTGGGCGAATACGGGCACCTGTATGTAGTTAATCGTGCGGCTGTACTCCTCGGGCAGGCCCGTGGCGGCGTTGATGACGGGCGCGTCGACGGCGTCAAGAATGTTCTCGGTCCAGCCTATCGCGGCGTAGTTCACCTCGGCCTGGACCGAGCAGATGGTGTTGAAATACTTCTCGCAGACGTAGCGGAACGACACGCCGCCCGTCACGCCGCCGTGCATCTTCTGGTTGACCCGCGGGCTGAAGCCCACCGTGCTGAGCACGTAGCCGCCGTTGACGCCCAAGGCCAGGTCGTTGCGGTACTTGCCCACCTGAGCCGCCGCGCCGGCCGCCCAGGCCAGCAGCAGCAACGTTACGATAGTGTTGCGGAACTTCATCGATGGGTCAGAAGTTAATTATCGATATTGACTTGTCGGTGTTGTAGTGGACAAACTGCAGCGCCTCGTTGCGGTAGCCGCCGCCCGCCTTCCTGCGGGCGAAGCGCATCCACGTCTGCAGGGCGTTCTTGTCCTCCTCGGCGCCGCTGAAGGCCTTGCCCTGGCGGTGCAGCCCGCGCAGGAAGAACATGCCGTGGTCGTAGCCCGTGAGGGCGAAGCGCGGCAGGTAGTCCATCATCCCGCTGCCGAAGGCGGCACGGTAGCGCGCCTCGAAGGCGGCCACCTTCGACGAGTAGACGTTATAGTAAAAGTTTGTGGGGATGTACGTGTCGTACTTGAAGAACTTGTCCTGGTTATGGTTGACGAACATCAGCCACTCGGTGTAACCGAAGAGCGACACCTTCAGCCCGGGGTGGCGCCCGGTCAGCTCGTCAAGCCTGCGCAGGGCCACCGTCAGCTCGGGCGAGCGCCAAGTGTTGAGTACCACCATGTTGGGCTTTACCGCGCTGAACGCGCCGCCGAACACGCCGTCGTCGGAAGTTAAGTTGGTGACGCTGCACGACACGCCTTTAGCGGCCAGCTTCTTCCTCAGCGGGAAGGTGAACACACCCTTGTCGCTCTTCTTGTCGTTGCAGTCTACGACGACGACGTGGTAGTCCTTGAAACGGTAGGCAAAGTGGTCGGCCACGCGGCCGTAAAAGTCCTCGGGCGACTGGTACACCTGGAAGATGTTGGGATTAGAGTCCACGTCGTCGCCCGAGATGGAGAACGGAATGACGAGCTTTATCCCGTTGTCCTTGGCGAAGAACGACATAGGCTTCACCTGCTTTGAGTATAGCGGGCCGAAGATGACGTCGCACTTGTCGGCGCCGTCCTTCACCAGCGTGCGGTAGATGTCGGCGTCGATAGGCACGTTCCACGCGTTGACGGCTATCGACACGCCCTCCTTCTTCAGGTCCTCGCATGCCATCAGCAGTCCGCGGTAATATTCAATCATGCGGCGGCCGTCGCCGTCGTCATCGTGCAGGGGCAACATCACCCCAACCCTTAGCGCCCCCTCGGGCACAGGCTTGGCCGCCCTCGGCGCCGAGCCTGCCGCGCCGGCCTGCGAGGCCGGGAACGGAATGAACACATAGTCGCCCACACGGAGATTGTAGCCGGGCACGGCCATGTCGGGGTTGGCCTTCACCAGCTCGTCAACGGTTATGCCGTAACGGCGGGCAATGCCGAACATTGTTTCCTTGCTCTCCACCTTGTGTATGTCCTGCCACGACCCCTTCTGGGCGAAGCCGTCCACCGTCACAAGCGCGAGCAGCAGCAGAACGTATAATGCTAATCGCTTCATGTCCTAAACTTTATCCTTACAGACTGCAAAGATAATGCAAGCCGAGCGAAAAGCAAAATAAAAGCGAGTGAAACGAGGTTTTATTTTCATTTCCGAGGCGCAGCTTATCTTATATAAAGACAACTCTATAAATATAATAATGTAACCAACAGCTTACAAACCAAGCGCCTACTATCGGCCAGAATGTCACCTTTTACGTAAATAACGCTTCATTCTGTCAAACCGTGAACTTACTGACAATCCGCCGAAACAGGAAAAGCACGACGCCGCCGGCACGCCATCCGTCAGCCGCCGACAAGCATTTTTCACACATAAAGCGCCCGTTTTATGCCTGAAAGGCCGCATATTACAGCCCTGACGGCGGCGAAACGCCGCCGTGAAAGCCGCCTTCGGCATGGCAAAAGCTTACCTCTCACGCCGCAAAAGGCAAGCTTTGGCTGCCGCTGAGGCCGCCCGCCGCACACGGAAATTGCACATTCCTGTTTGCCAACGGCATAACCGGCAGACTTAAAAGCCGTTACGCTTGCACACAAATTCTGCCGTTATTTCCGCCGAACGGCCTTTCCGCACAGAGCGAAGCCTCTCTGCAGCGCCATCGTAAACCAAAAAGAAAGCACGGCGGCGGTTATTCTTACAAAAAGTAAAAACCTGCTCTTAAACGCACGGCAATATAAAAAATCATTAACAATGAACGGCAAAGTCAACTTTATTGCGTACTTTTGCAGATGCAATAAATACAATCTTACGGAGCAGACTCTATGGAAAAAAGATTATTGACAGCACTCATTGCCGCCATGCTGACGGCCTTTGCCGGCACGGCGGCGGCGCAGACATACGACGAACTGCCTACCATCAACCCCACGGCCACATACACCACCGAGGACGGCGAGGAGGAAAGCGAGGAATACACGGGCAACGCGCCGCTCCTGGGACGCTTCGAGGCCAACCCGGAGAACGTCGGCGACTATACGGCCAGCTACGAATGGCGCTTCACAGTCGACACCGACGACGAGCCGTACCTCATCCGCTACGAGCAGGACACTGAGTACACGTTCACACAGGCGGGCACGCACAACATCGTGCTCTACGCCACCTTCGTCAACGGCAACGACACCGTGGCCTACACGCAGGACTACTGGGCCGAGCGCGGACCGCTGCGCGTAAGCGTGAGCGAAAGCCGGCTTGAAATGCCCAACGC
The DNA here is from genome assembly GCA_944321295.1 of uncultured Prevotella sp. Taxonomy (GTDB): domain Bacteria; phylum Bacteroidota; class Bacteroidia; order Bacteroidales; family Bacteroidaceae; genus Prevotella. The sequence continues at coordinate 43,036 of CALUKU010000013.1, read as the reverse complement.
CTTCTCGCCAAACGGCGACGGCATTAACGACATCTACCAGGCCAAGACCAACTATCAGTCGATAGTCGAGTTCAAGGCAACAATCTTCAACCGGTGGGGGCAGAAGCTGTACGAATGGGACGACCCCGCCGGCGGATGGGACGGCACCTACAAGGGCAAGGACGTGGCCCAGGGCGTCTACTTCGTTGTAGTGAAGGCGCGCGGAGCCGACGGCCGCAAATATAACATCAGGCGCGACGTCAACCTGCTCAGGGGCTACACCGAGAGTACGGGCAGCGTGGCGGAATGACGTGAAAGTAAAAAGGCAAACAAGCAAAACGGTAAACCGTTGAAAAGCAATCGGATTACCCGTTCTTCGTTCCCCATTCTTAACTCCTAATTAAAAGAAAGCCCTTAACTACTGAATAGATATATGTCTGACGAAAAGATAAGCGTGCTCGGCGCACGCGTGCACAACCTTAAGAACATCGACGTTGACATACCGCGCGGCAGCCTCACCGTGATAACCGGACTGAGCGGCTCGGGCAAGTCGTCGCTGGCCTTCGACACCATCTACGCCGAGGGACAGCGGCGCTACATTGAGACGTTCTCGGCCTACGCGCGCAACTTTCTCGGCGGAATGGAGCGTCCGGACGTAGACAAGATAACCGGACTAAGCCCCGTAATCAGCATCGAGCAGAAAACTACGAACAAGAACCCGCGCTCGACCGTGGGCACGACCACCGAGATATACGACTATCTAAGACTGCTCTACGCCCGCGCCGGCATTGCCTACAGCTACGCCACGGGCGAACAGATGGTGAAATACACCGAGGAGGAAGTGCTCCACATGATACACGAGCGCTACACGGGCAAGCCGATATTCATCTTGGCCCCGCTTGTGCGCAACCGCAAGGGACACTACCGCGAACTCTTTGAGAGCATGCGCCGCAAAGGCTACCTCTACATCCGCGTTGACGGCGAGGTGAACGAAATCACTCGCGGAATGAAGGTCGACCGCTACAAAAACCATAACATAGAGGTCGTGATAGACAAACTGCTGGTGCAGGACAAGGACGACGAGCGGCTCAAGAAGAGCGTGGCTACGGCCATGAAGCAGGGCGACGGCCTACTGATGATTATGGAGAAGGACTCGGGCGAGGCCAAATATTACAGCAAAAGGCTGATGTGCCCCACGTCGGGAATATCCTACGGCGACCCGGCTCCCAACAAGTTCTCGTTCAACTCGCCCGAAGGGGCGTGCCCACGATGCAAGGGACTGGGCTACGTCAACGAGATTGACCTTGCCAAGATCATACCCGACAAAAACATGTCGATACGCCAAGGCGCCGTCGTTCCATTAGGCAAATACAAGAGCCAGATGATATTCTGGCAGATTGAGGCCATACTCGAGAAGTACGAGTGCAGCCTCGACACGCCCGTAAAAGACATTCCCGACGAGGCGATGAGCGAAATCCTTTACGGCACGATGGACAACGTAAGGATAAAGAAGGAGCTTGTGCACACGTCGAGCGACTACTTCGTCGAGTTTGACGGCGTGGTGAAATACCTGCGCAGCGTCATCGAGAACGACGACAGCGCCAGCGGACAGAAGTGGGCAGACCAGTTCCAGACGGTGTGCCGGTGCCCCGAGTGCAACGGGCAGCGGCTCAACCGCGAGTCTTTGTCTTACCGCATATGGGACAAGAACATATCAGAAGTGGCCGAGATGGACATCGCCGAACTGAAAGAGTGGCTTGCCGAAGCGCAGGAACACCTGACCGAACGCCAGCGCCGCATAGCCGACGAGATAATAAAGGAAATCGTGACGCGCATCGACTTCATGCTCGAGGTTGGCCTCGACTATCTTTCGCTCAACCGCCAGTCGGCCACCCTGTCGGGCGGCGAGAGCCAGCGCATACGCCTGGCCACGCAGATAGGCTCGCAACTGGTAAACGTGCTCTACATTCTCGACGAGCCGAGCATAGGCCTCCACCAGCGCGACAACGACCGACTGATAAAGTCGCTCAAGGAGCTGCGCGACCTCGGCAACACCGTAATCGTAGTTGAGCATGACAAGGACATGATGCTCAACGCCGACTACATCGTCGACATAGGCCCAAAGGCCGGGCGAAAGGGAGGCGAAGTGGTGTTCCAGGGCACGCCGGCCGACATGCTCAAGACGCACACCATAACCGCACAATACCTCAACGGCGAGATGAAAATAGACGTGCCCGAAAAGCGCCGCGAGGGCAACGGCAAGAGTATCGTGATACGCGGGGCGTCGGGCAACAACCTGAAACACGTAGACGCGGAGTTTCCCCTGGGCAAGCTCATCGTCGTGACGGGCGTCAGCGGCTCGGGTAAGTCTACTCTTATAAACGAAACCCTGCAGCCGATACTGAGCCAGCACTTCTACCGTTCGCTTAAGAAGCCCATGCCTTACGACTCGGTTGAAGGCATTGACAACATCGACAAGGTTGTGAACGTCGACCAAAGTCCGCTCGGCCGCACGCCACGCTCCAACCCCGCCACTTACACGGGCGTGTTCAGCGACATACGCTCGCTGTTCGTCAACCTGCCCGAGGCCAAGATACGCGGCTACAAGCCGGGGCGCTTCTCGTTCAACGTGAAGGGCGGACGCTGCGAAGCCTGCGGCGGCAACGGCTACAAGACGATAGAAATGCGCTTCCTTCCGGACATCATGGTGCCGTGCGAGGTGTGCCATGGCAAGCGGTACAACCGCGAAACGCTGGAAGTAAGGTACAAGGGCAAAAGCATTGCCGACGTGCTCGACATGACAATAAACCAGGCCGTGGAATTCTTCGAGAACGTGCCCGAGATACTGCGCAAAATAAAGACGATACAGGACGTCGGACTGGGCTACATCAAGCTGGGACAACCCTCAACCACGCTGAGCGGCGGCGAGAGCCAGCGCGTTAAGCTCGCCACGGAGCTGAGCAAGCGCGACACCGGCAAGACGATGTACATCCTCGACGAGCCTACCACGGGACTCCACTTCGAGGACATACGCATACTGATGAACGTGCTGCAGAAACTCGTAGACAGAGGCAACACGGTAGTCATCATTGAGCACAACCTCGACGTCATAAAACTTGCCGACTACATAATAGACATGGGGCCCGAAGGCGGACGAGGCGGCGGCCGGGTGCTATCGACGGGCACGCCCGAAGAGGTGGCAATGAGCGGCAAAGGCTTCACGCCGCCGTTCCTCAAGAAGGAACTCGGCCTGTGACGCCGCACGGCCGACAACCGCCCAGACACCGCAAAGACCGCCGTCAGCCCCACGGCGACGGCATACAAAAAAATCCGTAGACGCCTGCCAAAGCAGCCTCTACGGATTTTCACCTTTTAAGAAAGGTGCTGCGTTTACAACCTTGTTATTAACTTAGAATCTTGTCATGAATTCCACCACTATCTTGTCGCGCTCGGACGGTTTGGCTATCGCGCCGTCACGATAAAAATACTTTTCATAGTTGAGCCTTATGTCAGAAACGAACGGCAGATCAAGACTGAGCGTCACGCCGCCCGTAACGCGCGAACGCTGATAGTCATTGACTACGAGCGAGCCCGTTGCGTCCTCGTCGCCGGCCGCGTTATAGCGCATGCCGTCGCTGTGGTCGCTCATGTAGTCGTAACGCACGAGCGGCGATATCTTCTTGAAAAAGCACTTGCGCAGGGGTATGTCGTAGCTGACGAAGGCGTCAACCGAATGGACGGCCTTGAAAGCGTTGTCTGCATAATGCTTATAAAGATACTCGGCCTCGACGTGCCAGCCGTGGGCATGGTAATACGCACCGGCGTCGTACATCATGACCGACAAGTGGTCGGGGCGTATCTTCTGTGTGCTCAACGTTATGTTGAAACCGCGCGGCAGCATGAACTGCGCCTTGACGGAGAAGTTTATGTTGTTAGTCCAGAAGTCTTTTTGGTCAGTAAGCCCCGAGCCGTTGAAGATACCGGCCTCAAGCTTAATGGGGAAACCGACGTTGAACATGTAGCCCAGCGTGGCGCCCACGTCGCGCACGTTGCCCACCTGCTTGGCTATGAACGAGCGGTTGGCAAAATACTGCTGATGGGGAGAGCGGTGGGCGTCGATGGTGAACGGCACGCGCATCTGGCCGATCGTGAAGTCGAGTCCGCGCACAGGCTTCAGCCTTGTGTAAGCGTCGAGCATTTTTATCTTTCCCTCGTCCGACAGGTCAATCTCCGCCTTATACGAAACGACCTTAGTGACATTGCCCGTAATGCTTACGCGGGCATTGCGCACCTGGAAGCGTCCTTCGCCCTCTTCTGTTTGGTATTCATATTTTCCGCGCAACGTTCCATTTATTTTCGGTGTACGGTCAACCTTGTCACCGTCGTCTTCAGCAGCCACAGGCATGGCGGCAAACAATGCGAACGAGGCTATAAGCAAATATTTCCTACTCATAATCGTGCTCGAATTTTTTTGCAAAATTAAGCATTATGTGTTACAAAACCGTTACAATAAGAATATTAAAAAATTAAGAAAGCGACACAAAAAATAAACAATAGCACACAAAAAGGCCAAGATATGCATTATCTTTGCATAAGATAAGCGCACTCGGAAAACTGAAAGCAAGCTTTCTTTCCGCTCGTTTGCATTATCTTTGCATAAGATAACCATTATAAACAACATGATTGAACAAAAGGAAATAAGGCTCATGGCAAGACGCAGGGGGTTCCATCTGGTGACCGAAGAGATAGTAAGCCAACTGCCGACGTTGCCCGAGAAGGGCCTGCTCAACCTCTTCGTGAAGCACACAAGCTGCGGATTGTGCATCAACGAGAACGCCGACCCTGACGTGCGCACCGACATGGAGAGCATATTCAACCGCCTTGCGCCCGAAAACCAACCATATTATACGCACACGCTCGAAGGCGACGACGACATGCCTGCCCACGCCAAGTCGGCGCTGACGGGCGTAAGCCTCAACATACCAATAACGCACGGACGTCTGAACCTCGGCACATGGCAGGGCATTTATCTCTGCGAATACAGGAACCACGGCGGGGAGCGCAGGATTATAGCCACGATTATCGGATAAGACGACATCATTTTTACCTTGCAAAAGGCCGTCTTTCATCTTGCAAAAGGTTACCTTCTAAGCGCCGTTTTGCCGCCTTTTGCAACCTTTGTTAAGACATATGAACTTCGTCCGAACATTGCACGAATTAATGAAATATTCCCGTTTACATTGTGAGAAGCGGTAAACGGGAACACGGAGAGCAACATGCTGCAAACCGAAAATGATTTTCATTGACGGTTTTAACATCACAATGTCACAAAGCGGCACAAGGCATTGAAAACCACAATGTTACGTGGTGACATTATGAAGAAGGCCTCTTTCACAACCGTCACAATTCGTGTTGCATGGTGATATATGGTGAATGTGAAACAAGCGTAATGTCACGGCATAAATTGTTAATAATCAGCGGCATGCGTGCGGATGTGACATTGTGATATTAAATCCGAGTTCCGTTTATACATTCAGTTCGTGAGTTCGGCACAAGAAGAAAGTAGGGATATAAAAAAATACGTGGGTTTGACATAAGAAACACACATTAATCTATTATGTCCCTACTTTGTTGTTTGAAATATTTGCAAGCGATAAGTATTATACCGAACTGACATTCATTAAAAAATGGCAAAACAATATAAGAGAAACGGGCATTGCCTTGACAGACAATGCCCGTTTTTATTATCTCATGAATAAACTATTTCCAAAAAGAGAAACGGCTTATCCGTAGATTATCTTTCCGTTCTCGTCCTCATACGGAGCGAGGTCTTTAGAATACTGGTTCATGGCGCGGAGGCTCATACCCATCGACGAGAAGCCGCCGTCATGGTAAAGCGTCTGCATGGTTACCTTGCGCGTGAAGTCAGAGAACATCATTACGCAATAGTCTGCGCAGTCGTCGGCAGTAGCGTTGCCGAGGGGCGACATCTTGTTGGCGAAGTCCATGAGGTTGTCCATGTCCTTAATGCCCTTACCGGCAGTGGTAGGCGTAGGCGACTGTGAGATGGTGTTGATGCGAACGTTCTTCTCGCGGCCATAGATGTAGCCGAAGCTACGGGCAATGCTCTCAAGCATACTCTTGGCGTCGGCCATGTCGTTATAACCGAAGAACGTGCGCTGCGATGCAACGTATGTCAGCGCAACCACAGAGCCGTACTCTGCTATGGCGTCCTGCTTCTTGGCCACCTGCAACATCTTGTGGAACGAGATGGCAGATATGTCGAGAGTCTTCTGCAGATAGTTGTAGTCAAGGTCGTCGTAGGTGCGGTGCTTGCGCACGTTGGGACTCATGCCGATAGAGTGAAGCACGAAGTCGATTTTACCGCCAAGCAGACGTACAGACTCCGAGAATACCTTCTCAAGGTCTTCAACGCTCGTGGCGTCGGCGGCAATGACAGGAGCGTTGAGCTGCTTGCTCAGTTCGTCAAGCGTACCCATGCGCAGGGCCATGGCCGTGTTGCTGAGCGTTATCGAAGCACCTTCCTCAACGGCTTTCACAGCCACTTTCCATGCTATCGAATCTTCATTAAGCGCACCGAAGATAATGCCGCGCTTACCTTTCAATAAATTGTGAGTCATCTTTAAATATATTCTTTGATTTGTATCTGCGTGCAAAATTATAACTTTTCACCGACACGAACAAATCTTTTCGGTCCTTAATGCCTATTTACGCCATTAAAGAACGAAGTCAAACGGCCGTCCATCATAGTTTTACGGCCGAGATGTCAATAAGGTTGTTGACGATGGCGTAAATCGTAAGTCCAGCCGGACTGTGTATCTGCAGCTTGCGGGCGATGTTGCGGCGGTGGGTTATCACGGTGTTGATGGATATGCACAGATGGTCGGCAATCTCCTTGTTGGTCATTCCCTGCACAAGGCTTACTATGACGTCCTTCTCCCTGTCGCTGAGCGATTCGCTACCGTCCTGGTTGCGGCTTATCATCTTAGATATCTTCACGCTCACGTCGTTCTGCTTGTATTTACGCTCAAGCTTCCTTATGGCCGGGATGAAAATGCACTCCTCAACCTGCGAATGGTTCCCAAGCCATTCCTCGTTGTTATATAGGTTGTAGAGCGTAGCCGTCAGCTGGTTGTTGCGCCTCATGTCGCTCGGAAGGTATTTGATGATGATGTTCTTCAGCTCCTTTAGCTTAAGGTCTATCTGTCCGTGGTGTTTCGAGAAGGTTTCGATGTCGTAGTCGTTACTGGTCTTGCCGGCAAGCAGGTTGTCGACGTAAGGGAACACCGTCTTCTCCTCATACTGCATGTGCTTGCGTATCTCGTGGGCATAGTCGTCGTAAAGCTTGATTATCAGGCGCGCCAGGTTGTCGTTCTCGTCGAGCGCGGCTTCAAGCTCCTTGCGTATGGTGGGAAGCTGGAAGTTAATGTAATACTCGTGCGACGCTTTCAGGTAATGAAGCAACGTGGGTATGGAGAAACGCCCTCCGTCGTCGAAGTCGCGATAACCGTTAATCGAGAAGTTGACAACGGCAAGAAAGGTATATGTGTCAACGCCCTGATCTTCGCAAACCTCGCTCACGGTCTTGTCGCCGAAACCAAGGTTTATGCCGAAACGGCCCAAACTTTGCAATATGTTATAATTGTCGGCAATAAGCGATATCATCTTATCGTCGGCCTCATACATCTTGTTATTCTTCATTATCGCCTCCGTTACTATTGCAATACGGTTTTTATAATAATCATAATGTCTGTAAACCCATTTGCAAAATAACAAAAAAACATCGAAACATGCAATCACCATAAATAGGTATTTTTAACATGAAAACCACTTTACACGCCTGACGCTGAATACCGACAAGGCGGTATAACGGCGCAATGAAACAACAAATACGCGACGGACCGCAGTATTACGAAAGATTTACTCTTTATAACAATTACGCCATACGATATGTTAAATAATAATTTTTTATGGATTAAAATTTGCATTTTACATTTTTATACTATATATTTGCCACATCTTATTTATGATTTCGAGGTTTTAACGAAATCGCTTAGAGGTTGGTAGCATCCTGCATCAACCTCTTTTTTTGTCAGCTACGCACATGCCTTTACGCATAAAACACGTTACACTTGCCAATCTTTCGGCCGTAAATGGTACGGCGAACGGAAAATTTATTATATTTGCATAACCTAAAAACACTTACGCCATGAAAACATTAATGCTAACCGTGATAATGCTGGCAGCCACGCTCGGATTAGGCTCTTGCGAAAAAGTTAACCTCGAAGACGGCGAGGACAAGAAAGAGAACATCAAAGACGACAACGGCAACCAAGGCGCATCAGACATAAACGGAGGATGGATTAACCCTTACGACGACGAGAACGAAGATGACGACGGCGACGAAATACATACCGGCGACGTGTTAGATGTGGCAACGTTCAGGCACAGCGCGATATACACCCAAGTGTGGGTGGAGGGCTACATCGTAGGCGCTGCCACGGGCAAGAACCAGGATTACCGATATGAGTTCGGACCTGAATTCACTTTCGACACGGCAATCCTGCTGGCCGACGACGCGAACGCCGACGACATAAGCGACGTGATCTCAGTGTGCCTGCCAAAAGGAAGCCGCCGCAGCGAGCTCAACCTGAAAGACAATCCGCAGAATTACGGCAAGCGCATTGCCGTGTTCGGTTTCCAGGCCACATACCTTAAAATTCCCGGAATCAAGCAGATTGACGGATACCAGTTTCCGTTAGAATAAGCAAAAAACGTCGGATATTTTTTGGCGGACGGACAAATATGCTTATTTTTGCAAGCAGTATCAAAATAAATTAAAGTCAAACCCATATTAACACGCCTATCGAAACATCATTACTTCAAAGAAAAAAGATAAGTAATAATGGAAAATTTCAATGCGTTGACGGACGAGGAGCTTGCCTTGTCTTACATTGACGGTAACAACAAAGCCTTTGACGAGCTGCTGGCCCGTAACCAAGACAAGTTGTTCTCGTATATTTATTTTGTCGTAAGGGACGAAGACAAGGCCAACGACTTGTTCCAGGAAACATTCGTAAAGGTGATAACCAAACTGCACCAGCGCCGCTACGTAGACAGCGGCAAGTTCGGCGCATGGGTCATGCGCATTGCCCACAACGTCATCATGGACTGGTATCGCGAGCAAAAATCACGCAACCTTATAGAGCCGACAGAAACAAACGACCTGTCGAACCTTAGCATGAACGACGTGCTCGACCTGAACGTAGAGAACCGGTACGTGAACGACCAGGTCATGGCTGACGTGAAAAGGATGATGAACCTATTGCCGCCAACGCAGCGCGAGGTCGTCTTCATGCGTTTCTACCAGAACCTTTCGTTCAAGGAGATTGCCGAACTTACGGGCGTAAGCATCAACACGTCGCTCGGCAGGATGAGGTATGCCATACTCAACCTGCGGCGCATGACAAGGGAGCACAACATCGTGCTGCAGCTTGACAACTGAACACATTTTACCATAAACGATAACAAACGCCCGACAACCACGCCGTTACGTATTAGTAAAGGCTTGATTGTCGGGCGTTTATCATATTCCCTTCACCCGTCAGAGCGCCTTTAGACTGCGAATTACCTCTTCGGGATTTTTTGCCTTAAACACATAACTGCCGCTCACGAGCACGTCCACGCCTGCGGCAACGAGCCTCGGGGCCGTATCTGCCTGTACGCCTCCGTCAACCTCAATCAAGGCTTTCGAGCCGGCCTCTGATATCATACGGCGCAGCCTTTTCACCTTATTTATAGTATTCTCGATGAACGCCTGCCCGCCGAAACCGGGATTTACGCTCATGAGGAGCACCATGTCGACGTCGCCGATGATGTCTTCAAGCATGCATACGGGTGTTGACGGGTTAAGCGTTACGCCGGCTTTCATCCCAGCCTCGTGTATCTCGTGAATGGTGCGGTGAAGATGCGTGCACGCCTCATAGTGCACGTTCATCATCATGGCGCCGGTCTTTGCCGTCTGAGCAATGTAACGCTCGGGCTTGGTTATCATAAAATGTACGTCAAGAGGCTTAGTGCAGGCCTTCGACGCAGCCTCGAGCACAGGAAAGCCGAACGATATGTTAGGCACGAAAACGCCGTCCATCACATCAAGGTGAAGCCAGTCGGCCTCACTGCGGTTAATCATTTCAATATCCCTCTGCAGGTTGAGAAAATCTGCCGCCAACAACGAGGGTGAAACCAATGTTGCCATAATATAATCTATGTCTTTTCAGTTTAGGCAATATGCTTCGTTTTGCCCGTTCATCTTCATTATTCTGTAAGTGTAGGCTATTTGCCTGATAATGTTAAGCGTTGCACTCGACGGTTTTTTCTCTTCAAGTGTAAAATAATTCTTCATAGGCTTTTTCGATTTTAGTTTGGGTTTTATTTATGTAACGCCTCACACGCACTTTTATTACGCATAAAACGATATTTTATTTCAGTCAGTGGCGGCGTTGTGACGGCATTGATATTCAACGTGTTACAAACGGCCGTCTTTTACCGTGCAATCTATCACTTATTACAGCGTAATTTGCTGTCTTTTGCAAGCTAAAAGGCTACAAATAAAAAAATCAGTGAATAACGGATGGTGAAAAAACAACAAGACGAACGTAAATATTCGTACGGCAAACTTTTATTTCCATCATCCATACAGCCACCTTCACCTTAAATATATATAGCACCGCCGTTTAGCGAAAAAAACAAAATAAAGCAGTCTAAATTTCTTGTTTCACGATTAAATACTTATCTTTGCCGAAGATTAGCACGCACCACCTATTGTGCGCTCTTGACGACATACCTACTGAATACTAACTTAAAACAAACAGATTACAAACTTTAACTTATGAAACACTTACAGACATTGCTGCTCTGCCTGTTGTTGCCCTTGGCAGCCGGGGCTACGGCATGGGACACGGAGTACAAGCAAATCGAAAAAAGTATTAGGACACCACAGTTTGCCGACCGCACGTTCGACATAACCGACTACGGCGCGTCGACTTCGGCAACAGCCGCAAAAAACCAGAAGGCCATCAACAAGGCCATAGCCGCCTGCTCGAAAGCCGGCGGCGGACGGGTTATCGTGCCGGCCGGAACATGGAACACGGGAGCCATCAGGCTGAAAAGCCACGTCAACCTCGTGGTTGAGAAAGGCGCAACGCTGTTATTCGCCTTCGACAGGGACCTCTACCCGCTCGTTGAAACGCGCTGGGAGGGTCTTGACTGCATGAACTACTCACCGCTGATTTATGCGTATAAGGAAACAGACATAGCCCTGACGGGCGAAGGCACAATCGACGGCAATGCGTCGGACGACACGTGGTGGCTGATGAGCGGCAAGACGCCCAAAAGCAGAAACGTAGCCGTAGCCGAGAAGCAGCAGAACCCTGGCGGACGCGCCGACCTGCTGAAGATGGCAGAAGAGGGTGTGCCTTTGGAAAAACGCGTATTCGGCAAGGGTAAGGGCCTGCGCCCGCAGATGGTGAACTTCAACCAGTGTGACGGCGTGCTCATCGAAGGCGTAACCATGCTGCGCTCGCCGTTCTGGGTTATGCACCCGCTGCTCTGCAAGAATGTAACAGTAAGAAACGTCACCGTGCATAACGACGGTCCTAACGGCGACGGCTGCGACCCCGAGTCGTGCGAGAACGTGCTGATTGAGAACTGCGTCTTTGATACCGGCGACGACTGCATCGCCATAAAGAGCGGACGCAACGAGGACGGCCGCGAAGGCGGCAAGGGCCGCTACACCGGTCTGCCCAGCAAAAACATCATCGTGCGCAATTGCGTTATGAAAGACGGCCACGGCGGCGTAGTCATCGGTTCGGAAATATCAGGCGGATGCCAAAACGTGTTCGTGGAGAACTGCAAGATGGACAGCCCCAACCTTGACCGCATACTGCGAATAAAGACTAACTCGGCACGCGGCGGCGTGATTGAGAACATCTACATGCGCAACGTCGAAGTAGGCCAGTGCGCCGAGGCCGTGCTCAAGATAAATCTCGACTACGAGCCCAAGGAAGTTGCAAAGCGCGGCTTCTACCCCATCGTGCGCAACGTTTACATGGAAAACGTAACCTGCAAGAAGAGCAAGTACGGCGTGATGATTGTGGCCTTCGACGACCGCACCAACGTCAGCAACATCAACCTGAAAGACTGCCGCTTCGACGGAGTGTACGACAAACCCGTCTACTCTACGGGCCGCACAGAGGGCGTAAACTACGACAACCTTTACATCAACGGTTCGCTCGTGCTGGCCGAGGCTCCTTACAAGCATTACAGTGAGTGGCTGACTTACTCTGAAATGAAGCGCGTGCCGCAGCCTTACATGCTCGACTTCGCGAAGAAGCCCCGCTGGAGCTACACCAGCGGCATAGAGCTTGAAGCCATGCTCGACACATACCTGGCTTACGGCGGCGACAGCATTATCAGCTATCTGAAACAGTATACGGAAAGGATGATTGCCGAGAACGGCGACATCACCGGCTACAAATACGAAGACTTCAACCTTGACAACACTCGTCCGGGACGCTTCGTCCTGCGCATGAACCAGCTCTTCCCCGAGAAGAAATCAGACAAGGCGCTGAAGACAATCTTCAAGCAGCTCGAGAAGCAGCCGCGCACCAAGGACGGGGTATGGTGGCACAAGGCAATCTACGCCCACCAAGTGTGGCTTGACGGCGTGTACATGGGTCACCCCTTCTACACAATGGCCGCCCCCATACTCAAGGGAGAGAAGAAAGCCGCAAAGTATTATGACGACACCTTCGAGCAAATATCGAAGACATACAAACGCACTTACGACGAGGCCACCGGTCTGTGGAAACATGCCTGGGACGAAACGAACAAGATGTTCTGGGCCGACCCCGTAACAGGTCTGTCAAAGCATACATGGGCACGCGCCCAGGGATGGTTCGCCATGGCACTGCTCGAGGTGCTCGACGCTCTGCCGCAAGACTACGAGAATCGCGGCAAGATGATTGAAATGCTCAACGACGTGATGAAAGCCACAATAAAATGCCAGGACGAGAAAACAGGCGTATGGTATGACGTGCTCGACGTTAAAGACCCGCGCAACTATCTCGAAGCCACTGCCTCGTCGATGTTCACTTACGTCCTGCTGAAAGGCTCACGCCTCGGCTACTTCACCGACGACATGAAAGAGGCCGGCATAAAGGGCTACATGGGCATACTGAAGCAGTTCATCAAGGTTAATCCCGACAAAACAATCTCACTGACACGCTGTTGCGAGGTGTCAGGCCTCGGCCCCGACGACGCTAAGGGACGCCGCCGCGACGGCTCGTTCGACTACTACATGAGCGAACCCATCCGCGACAACGACGGTAAGGGAGTTGCTCCGTTCATCTGGGCCTCGCTCGAGATGGAGAAAATGGGCTACGACGTAAAGAAGCTCAACGAGTAAGAAACGATAAACATTAACAACGCCCTGCGCATAAGATAGTTTATGCGCAGGGCATAAAAATAGGAAAACATGAAAAAACAATTACTTTTATCAGCATTTACTTTATTAGGAGTAACTGCAGCATTGGCGCAAGACGTTCCGGCATTCCCCGGAGCCGAGGGCCACGGCAGGTATGTAACAGGCGGACGCGGCGGCGAAATCAGACACGTCACCAACCTTAACGACAAAGGCGTAGGAACATTGAGAGCAGCAGTTTCAGACGATACACCTAAAATCATCGTGTTCGACGTAGCTGGAGTCATCCCCTTGAGCAGGGACTTGGTTATCGGCGACAATACAACCATTGCAGGCCAAACAGCTCCTTATCCTGGCATAACATTACGTTATTATACCGTACGTCCTGACGGCGATAACATTATCATGCGCTTCATCCGTGTACGCAGGGGTCAAGAGCTTGATGTTAACGACGGAGCTGATGCCATATGGACACGAGAGCGCACTGGTATGATACTTGACCACTGCTCGTTCAGCTGGAGCATCGACGAGGTTGCATCATTCTACGATATGAATAACTTCACTATGCAATGGTGTACAATAGGAGAAAGCCTCAACAACGCAGGTCACGGCAAGGGCGCTCACGGCTATGGTGGAATATGGGGCGGCAAGCTGGCAAGTTTCCATCACAACATGATCGCACATGTCGGCAACCGCGCACCACGCTTCAATGGAGCACGCTACGGATGGGAAGGATATACAAACAACCAACTTTATGATGAATACAAATGGGAAAACCCCGTACAAGCAGAAAACGTTGACTTCCGCAACTGCGTGATGTATAACTGGAACGGCGACTGCTACGGAGGCCCCGGAGGCGGACAGATTAACATCGTAAACAACTATTACAAAGGTGGTCCAGCAACTTCAGACAGCAAGGCTAAACAGGTTACCAAAGTTACTGTAGGCGCCGATGGAAACTCAACTCCCGAAGACAAGGTCGGTATGACGAGCCGCTATTACATAGCTGGTAACACATCTGAAACAAACAAAGGCGATATTATAATCGGAGATGACTGGGACCGCGTTAACTACGACGGAGGCGTACACACCATAGACGGTGAGAAATGGAGCAAAGACCTCAATAATTATTACGGTGACGGCGTGGAACATAAGGAGAATGTCAACGGCGAACTTTGCGTAAGAATAAGACTTGACGAGGAAGCACCTATTGGCGATGTCACCACACATACTGCAGAGATGGCATATAACAAAGTACTCGAATACTGCGGTGCCTCACTCTACCGCGATGATGTTGACGCACGCTACATGGAAGAAGCACGTACCGGCACAGCAGAATATACCGGTTCCGTTACAAAACGTCCGGGACAAATCGACCTCGTGTCTGACGTCGAGGGATACACCGAGGCCGACTTCCCCACAGGTGCACGCCCTGCCGATTTCGACACTGACGGCGACGGCATGCCCGACGAATGGGAAACAGCCAACGGCCTCAACCCCAACGACCCCACCGACGGCAACCTGTACACAATCGACACTGAAAAAGGTTGGTACACCAACGTTGAGGTTTATCTCAACGCCATCGTCGAGGACATCGTAAAAGGCCAGAACGCCGACGCCGAAGAGTCTGTTGACGAATACTTCCCGCAGCACGTAACCGCAGGAATATCCTCACCCACAATCTCGTCTGAAATCGAGAAGATTGAGTACTACACGCTTGACGGCGTTAAGCTCAACGCTCCGACCAAGGGCATTAACATCAGAAAGATTACTTACGCTAACGGCAAGACCGCAAGTGACAAAGTGATTAAATAAACGTTCTAAAGGGTTATAATAGAAAAAGGAAACATTGTCCGATGTTTCCTTTTTTTTATTCCCAAGCTCATGTTAACAGCTTTTTAATACCAAAACATTTTGAATTTTAAATAAAAACATTATTTTTGCAAACAAGAGTTGTAAAATATATTACTAATTATCAAAAACCATTGGATTATGAGCAAAATTTTACGTTTATCATTAGCATGCATGCTCAGCGTATTCTTCGGAACGGCTTTCGCCCAAACGTCGTTCAACTTCAACAATGACTACGCAGAGCTGTTCCCCACGCTTGCCGGAACATCAAGCAACGATAGTGGCGACGGCGACTTCACCGAAGCTACGACGAGTACGCCAGTTGACGGCATAACCGTGACAGTATCGGCCAAAGACCCGAGCAACAACAACGCCAACCGCATCTGGTCTTCTACGCCCCGCCTGCGCATGTACTCAGGCACACTCACCGTTACGGCGCCCGACGGCAAGAACATCACCGGCATTGAGTACAACTGCGGCAAATGGAACGCAGGCAACAAGGCCGACAGCGGCGAACTGACAACTGACGGCAACAACGCCACATGGGCAGGCTCGGCAGCCAGCGTAACGCTCACCATTGCCGGCAACACCCAGTGCAACTTCATCACCGTTTATCTTGACGGTGAAGAGCCTGTTGACATCTCGAACACTCCCGAAACGGCATACACCGTAGCCGAAGTGCTCAACTACTACAACCAAAGCCAAGGCATAGGCACGAAGATCTACATGAAGGGTATCATAACCGAGATTAAGAATGTAGACACCGGCTACGGCAACGCCGAATACTACATTAACGACACGGAGAGCACTGAAGGTCAGCTCAAGATTTACCGCGGCTACTACTTCGACGGCGATAAGTTCACCTCGGAAGACGCAATTAAGGTTGGCGACGAGGTCGTAATCTACGGCGAGCTTGCCGACTATTACGGCACTCCCCAGATTGCCCAGGGCAGCTCAATCTACTCGCTCAACGGCGAAACCACTCCCCCGGCTCCGAGCGTTGACATCAGCAACACGCCTGAAACAGCCTACAACGTGGCAAAGGCCTACGAACTGATTTATGCCGGAGAAGGCCTTGAAACAGAGGTTTACGTAAAGGGTGTAATCGTAAGCATTGACGAGATTTCAGTTGGCGAAGGCGGCTTCGGCAACGCCACCTACAACATCAACGACACAGACAGCCCCGAAGGACAGCTTAAGGTATTCCACGGCTACTATCTCGGCGGCGAGAAGTTCACCACCGGTGAAGAAATCAAGGTCGGCGACGAAGTGGTAGTTTACGGCAAACTGATAAATTACAACGGAACATACGAGATTAACAGCGGTAACGAGCTTTACTCGGTTAACGGCTTCACAACCGGTATCAACAAGGTAACCGTTGACGGCGACGACGCTGACGCTCCCGTTTACAACCTCGCAGGACAGCGCGTAAGCAAAGACGCTAAGGGCATACTCATCAAGAACGGCAAGAAGTTCATCAACAAGTAAACAATTGCCCTTATAACAAAACACAAATCCCCGCATGCTACCGTAAGCATACGGGGATTTTTTCGTTTGACACATCTTAAATTCACAATGTTATGGATAAGGAACTCACTACGTGTAGAAATATGAATGTAAATCGAACGCAGATTTAACATCACAATGTCACAACTATGCGCATACCGCTGATTATCAACGACTTAAACCGTGACATTACGCATCCAGCAACCATCACCATTGTCACACGTGACGGTCGTGAAAGTGTCCCGATCATAATGTCACCACGTAATTTCATGGTTTTCAACACATTACACCCGCTTGTGACATTGTGATATTATAACCTGAATGAAAATCATTTCCTGTTTGCAAAATGCCGCTTTTCACATGCCCATTTGCCGCATTTCACATTGCAAAAGAGCACGTTTTACATCGTAAAAAGCGCTTTCTTGCAAAGCGTCATTCTGACGTCCTATAATACTAAATCGCCTTTAAACCCAAATCAATAATCCTATCTTGGGCTGAAAAAACGAAAAATCCAATGGCACATTATCGCAAAGCCATTGGATTTTCCTTAATTTAATTATCTGTTTTCAGATCCACTTACTTAAGATTTTCCTTTATTTTCTGTACGTAAGCGTCAATTACGGCCACGGCTGTAATGTTGACTACGTCGCGCACTGAACATTCAAAGTCAGTGAAGTGGATTGGTTTATTGAGTCCCATCTGTATCGGACCAATAATCTCCGCGTCATTGTCGACGGCCTGCAGCAGCTTGTAGGCATTGTTGGCGCTTGAGAGGTTGGGGAAGATGAGGGTGTTCACGTCAAGGCCGTTCAGACGGGTGAAAGGATACTTGGCGTCACGCAATTTCTTATTGAGCGCGAAGTTGACCTGCATCTCGCCGTCAATGGCCAGGTCTGGATACATGCGCTGCATTTCCTCCACGGCGGCATGCACCTCGGCGGCACTGCCGAAGTTGTCGCTTCCGAAGTTAGAATAGCTTATCATCGCTATGCGCGGCTCGTCGTTGAAGAATCGCACGGTGTCGGCGCTCAGCCTTGCCACGTCAACGAGGACATCCTTCTCCGGATGACGGTTGATCAGAGTGTCGGCTATGTAAAGCACGCCACGCTTGGTGTTAAGGATGTGCATGGTGGCAAAGTGGCCGTAACCCGGCTGTATGCCTATCACCTCGTTGGCAACCTTGATGGTGTTTGAATACTTTGTGTAAAGGCCCGTGATGAATGCGTCGGCGTCGCCTGTTTCAACCATCATCATGCCGAAGTAGTTACGCTCGAACATCTTGTCGTTGGCCTCTTGGAACGTGTATCCCTGACGGCGGCACTTCTCGGCCAGTATGCGGGCGTAACGCTCGCGGCGGTCGTTCTCGCGGTCGTGGCGCAGATTGATTATCTCTACGCCGTCAAGGCTAAGGTCAAGCTCCTTGGCCAGCTTGGCTATACGCTCGTCGTTGCCGAGCAATATCGGGCAACATATTCCCTCGTTCTTTGCCTGCACGGCGGCCTTGAGCATTGTGGGGTGTATGCCTTCGGCGAAGACGACGCGCTGCGGGTGCTTGCGGGCCGTGTCATACAGCTTTTGGGTGAGCTTGCTCTCCTGCCCCAGCATTTCGCGCAGATGGTTCTTATAGGCTTCCCAGTCAGTTATCGTCTTGCGCGCCACGCCGCTCTCTATTGCGGCCTTGGCCACCGCTGCCGACACCTCGGTGATAAGGCGCGGATCTACGGGTTTGGGTATGAAATACGACGGGCCGAAAGTGAGGTTGTTAACCTGATATACATCGTTAACGACGTCGGGCACGGGCTGCTTTGCCAGACCGGCAATGGCGTCTACGGCGGCCATCTTCATCTCCTCGTTTATGGCTGTGGCGTGCACGTCAAGTGCGCCGCGGAAGATATACGGGAAACCTATTACGTTGTTTATCTGGTTGGGATAGTCGGAGCGGCCGGTGCTCATCAGCACGTCGGGGCGGCTGGCCAAGGCGTCCTCATAAGAAATCTCCGGCACGGGGTTTGCCAATGCGAATACAATTGGCTTATCGGCCATAGAGCGCACCATGTCCTGCGTGAGCACGTTGCCCTTCGACAGGCCTACGAACACATCCGCGCCGTTTACGGCCTCCTCAAGCGTATGCACGTCGCGCCGGTCAGTGGCGAAGAGGCGCTTCTGCTCGGTAAGGTGCTCACGGTCAGACGTTATGACGCCTTTAGAGTCGAGCATTACGATGTTCTCCTTCTTCGCGCCGAGCGCCACGTAAAGCTTTGTGCATGATATGGCGGCTGCTCCTGCGCCATTTACTACAATCTTCACCTTTGCGATATCCTTGCCTGCCACCTCAAGGGCGTTTTTCAGGCCGGCTGCCGATATGATGGCCGTGCCGTGCTGGTCGTCGTGCATCACGGGAATGTCAAGCGTACGCTTCAACCTTTCTTCTATGTAGAAGCACTCGGGCGCCTTGATGTCCTCAAGGTTTATGCCGCCGAAGGTGGGAGCAATACGCTCAACTGCCTCGCAGAACTTCTCGGGGTCTTTCTCATTAACTTCAATATCAAACACGTCAATGCCGCCGTAAATCTTGAACAGCAGCCCCTTGCCCTCCATCACGGGCTTGCCGCTCATGGCGCCGATGTCGCCAAGGCCGAGCACGGCCGTGCCGTTGCTAATCACCGCTACGAGATTTCCCTTTGCGGTATACTTATAAACGTCGTCAGGAGTTTTCTGGATTTCAAGGCACGGAAAGGCAACGCCCGGAGAGTAAGCCAGACTCAAGTCGGTCTGCGTACTGTAAGGCTTTGTCGGTTTTACTTCTATTTTTCCGGGTTTACCGCCCTGGTGGTATTCAAGTGCGGCTTCTTTTGAGATGTTAACCATAAGCTGTAATTGTGTTATCTTGATTATGGGAAAGTAAACGCGATGTCATTTTGTAATGAAATCTCTTGCAAATGTAATAAAAATAAATGAAGCCAAATAGTTTTTTCGAAAAAATGTATTAACTTTGCAAGTGTTAACAGCTATCTTAACATAAAATTAATTAATATAACGACAATGCGCAAGACTGGAAATATCACCGCCTACCGCGAAAACCTGCGTAACAAGATACTCAACACGGCGATGACTCTTTTCAAGCAAAGGGGCATTAAGGCGGTGCGTATGGACGATATTGCCACGGAGATGGGAATATCCAAGCGCACGCTGTACGAAATTTACAGCAACAAGGAAGACTTGCTTTACGAATGTGTTAAGAACGACGGCAAGACCATGTCTGAAAAGCTTACCGACTATGCCACTACGGCTGAAAACGAGATGGCCGTCCTCGCGTTTTTCATCAAGCTAAAGCTCAACGACCTCGGCAACATCAACCCTCTGTTTTTCGCAGAGATAAACAAGTACGGACGCATTGTCAACTATTTCAAGGAAAACGGCGAAATACAGGCGGCCCACTCGCAAGAGTTCATGCAAAGCGGCATTGAGCACGGTTTCTTCCGCAAGGACATCAACTACGACATAATAAACAAGCTGGGCGACGCTGCTATGAACCACGTAATGCAGGCCCGGCTCTACGAGAAATACAAACTCGACGAGATATTCCACAGCTTCATAGTCGTGTTCCTCAGAGGGTGCTGCACGGAAAAAGGACTTGAATATCTCGACAAGTTCACAGAAGAAATGTAGCGGGGCGCTAAGGCTTTAACACATTATGTCAAAGCCTTAACACTTGCTTCACACCCCTTACGTTGCGCAATTTCTTTATCAGCTGCTCAAGGCGCGACGTGTCTTCAACGTTAACCACCACGTTGCCGCTAAACAGGCCGTCGTTGCTGTCAATGTTAATGCTGCGCATCATTATCTTCTCTTCTTTTGATATAATGCTCGTCACATTGTTCACAATGCCGATGTCGTCGTTGCCGATGATTCGCAACGTCGTCGAATATTGCGAGTTTCCCTTGCCGCTCCACTTCGCCTTGACAATGCGGTAGCCGAAGCGCTTGCGCAGTTCAGTGGCGTTGGGACAGTCCTTCCTGTGGATTTTTATTCCTCCGCTTACCGTCACGAAACCAAACACGTCGTCGCCGTAGATCGGGTGACAGCAGTTGGCAAGAGAGTAGTCCACACCCTTAAGGTTGCGGTCTATTACGAGCACGTCGTCCGTTGAGCGGGCCAACTCTTCGTTCGGGTTCTCAAAACTGAAGTTGCCGGCGCTTCGGGCTTGTTGCTGCTGCATGGTGTTGCCGCCATCGTGGTGCAGCATTTCCTCATATTTATCAATGACGTCGTTCACGTCAAGCGTGCCGTCGGCCATGCGGCGGTAAAAGTCATTGGCTTCCTTGAAGCCGAGTTTCTTTATCAGATGCGACACGGCACTCTCGTCAAACTCAATCTTCCTGTTCTTCAGCCTCCGCTCAAACATTTCCTTTGCGTAAGCGCCGTCTTTCACCATCATGTCCTTCAGCGCCATGCGTATTTTCGACTTGGCGCGGCTCGTCTTAACGATGTTCAGCCACTCCTGCTTAGGCTTTTGCGAGTTTGCCGTTATTATCTCCACCTGGTCGCCGTTCTTCAACGCGTAACGGAAGGTCACCACCTTGTCGTTAATCTTAGCTCCGGTGCATCGGTTGCCGATGTTCGAGTGTATCCTGTAAGCGAAGTCAAGCACGGTGGCACCTTTGGGGAACTTCATCAGGTCTCCCTTCGGCGTGAAGACGAACACCTCGTCCTCATACAGGTCCATCTTAAACTGGTCAATCACCTGCATGTCGTCCTTGTTCTCAAGAGCCGTTCTTATACTGTTGAGCCACTCGTCGAGTCCGCTCTCGCCCTTAACGCCCTTATAACGCCAGTGGGCGGCCAGTCCGCGCTCGGCTATCTCGTCCATGCGCTCCGTCCTTATCTGCACTTCCACCCACTTGTTCTCAGGGCCGAGCACGGTGATGTGCAGACTCTCGTAGCCGTTTGACTTCGGCACGCTCAACCAGTCGCGCATACGCTTCGGGTTAGGCTGATACATATCTGTAATGATGGCGAACACCTGCCAACATTGCATCTTCTCCTTGTCAATAGGCGCGTCAAGAATTATTCGTATGGCGAACAGGTCGTAAACACCCTCGAACTCGCACTTCTGCTTCTTCATCTTCTGCCAGATGCTGTGTATGCTCTTCGTGCGCCCCTTCATGTGAAACTTAAAGCCGGCCGCCTTCAGCTTTTCCTCTATCGGGCCTATGAAGCGCCCTATGTAAGCGTCGCGGCTCTGCTTGGTGGCGTTAAGCTTCTCTTTTATCATGTAATAGGCGTCGTGCTCAAGATACTTGAGGCTCAAGTCCTCAAGCTCGCTCTTCAGCTTATACAGACCCAGCTTGTGAGCCAGCGGCGCGTACAGATAGCTGGCTTCCTCGCTCACCTCCGTCTTCGCCTCAACGTTCTCCGTGTCACGTATCTGGCGCATCAGGTTCACGCGGTCGGCAATCATTATCAGTATCACGCGCATGTCCTCGGCGAACGACAGCAGCAGGTTGCGGAAGTTCTCGCTCTCTATCACAGGGTTCTTCTTGTAAAGCTCCTGAATCTTTACCAATCCGTGTATTATGCGCGCAACGTTGTCACCGAACTCTGCCTTAATTTCCTCGGGGTCGGCAGCCGTCGCGCCCGTCACGGCATAAAGCAAGATGGCTATCACGCCGTCGCGCCTCAGCCCTATCTCGTCTACGGCAATCTTCGCCGTCTGCAGTCCGGTGAGTATTGGGTTGAGTCCGAAGACGTCACGCTCTACGGCTCCGCTCCTCAGCGCCTTCTTTAAGAACTCGAACATCCGCTCCTCGTCACGGTCTTTAAGCAGCGTTCCTATGCCGGCCTTAAGCGACCTGCCCAAGGCCATTGCCTCCTTACGTTCTTCGGGGGTGAATATCAGTTTGCTCATCGTAGATACATTTTTGGTAATCGGCGGCCCGCTTTAAGGTCGTCACGCCATAGGCCGCCCGTCGGCTTGCAAACTTACTCATTTTTCTTGAGATACGCAGATTTTACGGCGCATAAAGTGTAAATTGTAAGTTTTATTGTACAAAGTAATAACTTTTTAATGCCATTTGCCGTGTTTATTGATAGAAAAGAGTTATTTTTGCAAAGCGATGGTTTACGTCCTGCAGCTTACCGCAAAGACTGGGCCGCACCGTCGCCATCCCTTAAAAACAATACTTATAACCTAAATTAAACAAATACTTATGTTATCACAAGACGATTTAAAGCAGATTGCCGGCAAAGGCATTACCGAGGCTCAGGTTGCGACGCAACTCGAGGAATTCAAACAAGGTTTCCCCTTCCTTAAGCTCGAGGCTGCCGCCGGCATAGGCAACGGCATTGCCGCCCCCGACGGCGAGGAACGCTCAAAATACATCGACGCCTGGAACGCCTACAAGGCCGAAGGCAAGAAGATAGTAAAGTTCGTTCCGGCCAGCGGAGCCGCCAGCCGAATGTTTAAGGACATGTTCGCCTTCCTCAACGGCGACCACGACGAGCCGCAGACAGACTTCGAAAAGAAATATTTCGACAATATCGACAAGTTCGCCTTCTACGACGAGCTTGACGCCGCCTGCTTGAAGAACGAGGGTAAAGGCATTAAGCAACTTATGGCTGAAGGCAACTATAAGGCCGTCGTAGCCAACATGCTCGAGGGCAAAGGCCTCAACTACGGCCAGTTGCCCAAAGGCCTCCTGCTGTTCCACAAGTATGCCGAAGGCCCGCGCACGCCGCTTGAGGAACACCTCGTCGAGGGCGCGCTCTACGCAGCCTCAAACGGCGAGGCCCACATCCACTTCACCGTGAGCCACGAGCACCGCGAGCTGTTCAAGGCCAAGGTTGAAGAAAAGTGCGACGCCTACGCCAAGAAATACGGCATTAAGTATGACGTGAGCTTCTCTGAGCAGAAGCCGTCGACCGACACCATCGCCGCCAACCCCGACAACACGCCATTCCGCAACGACGACGGCTCGCTGCTGTTCCGTCCGGGCGGCCACGGGGCGCTGATACAGAACCTTAACGACATCGACGCCGACGTAGTGTTCATAAAAAACATCGACAACGTCGTGCCCGACCGTCTGAAAGACGACACCGTGACCTACAAGCAGCTCATAGCCGGCGTGCTCGTAACGCTGCAGGCCAAGGCCTTCGGCTACCTGCGCCTGCTCGACACCGGCAGCTACACCCACGAGCAGCTTGCCGAGATGATACAGTTCGTACAGCGTGACCTGTGCTGCCGCAAGGCCGACATAAAGGAACTTGAAGACGCCGAACTGGTAATCTATCTCCGCAAGAAGCTCAACCGCCCGATGCGCGTCTGCGGCGTGGTAAAGAACGTAGGCGAACCCGGCGGCGGCCCGTTCCTCACCTACAACCAGGACGGCACCGTAAGCCTGCAAATACTCGAGAGCAGCCAGATTGACAAGAGCAACGAGCAGTATATGCGCATGTTCACCGAAGGCACCCACTTCAATCCCGTCGACCTCGTTTGTGCCGTTAAGGACTATAAGGGACAACCCTTCAACCTGCCCGACTACGTTGACAAGACCACCGGCTTCATCAGCTCAAAGAGTAAGAACGGCCGCGAGCTAAAAGCGCTCGAACTGCCGGGTCTCTGGAACGGAGCCATGAGCGACTGGAGCACAGTGTTCGTAGAAGTGCCCCTGTCGACGTTCAACCCCGTAAAGACGGTTAACGACCTTCTGCGCGAACAGCACCAGTAAACGGCCTACATGCTGTAAACGGAAATTGTCTGAGGCCCTTACAGGTTCATCCCCTGTAAGGGCCTATTTATGATAATAATCCAACGTGAGTGCGGTATAATGAAACATCCTCGTTTTAAGTGAGGCTCTCGCAAATCAGTCATCCCGTGCTTGACACGGGATTCAAAAAGCAAGCGCCATCGCCCAAATGAGGCGCTCGGTAACCGTCATCCTGAACTTGATTCAGGATCCAGTCGTATTCCGCCACGTTGCCGGATTGAGGGTGTATTCGTCTGGTTCCCGGACCAAGTCCGGGATGACGGCTACCGAGTACCTCACTTGGAAGAAGGGGTGTTAATATTCACACGTGTGTTTCTTATACAAAATTCACGCCGAATTTAATGTCACAATGTCACATCCGCACGCATACCGCTGATTATCAGCGATTTAAACCGTGACATTACGTCTGTATCCACCGTCACCATTGTCACAAGCCCGAGGCGTGACGGTAGTGACGGTGGCACACATCATAATATCACAACATAACGCCGTGGCTATCAACACATTACACCATGGCGTGACATTGTGACATTATAATCTTAAACAAAAATAATCTTCGTTTTGCAATATGCCGCCTTCCGCTTTCCCGTTCACCGCCTTTTGCAACGTGAAAGGCGGCGTTTTACAAATCAAATGCTTACCTTTAACGCACTCGCAAAAAAGCACCTATTCTTCAGTAATAAATGTTCTTTCAGTATAATACTGAAACGAATGATTTTCACGACTTATTATAATGGCCGGTCATAAAGTTAACAAACAAAGCTATTACTTATTATTTTTCATCATAAATAATCTATATAAAGCCAATAATACATACGCTCTATACCTTATCTTAAACCATAGGGATGTATTATTTACTTTTCCACCGTCAGTTACAGATGAATTATGCCTCCTGTATAAAATCAGAGGTTCATTGATAAAAAAGAACCTATAAAGGGTCATACCCACAAGTCCGAGCCATAAATCATGTCCTACACCATATTTAGGAAATGGCAAAGCCTGGTCAAGTACACATTTTCTAAATGCCATGCAACTCCCCAAAAATGACGGCTTAACAAAATTATAGAATATAGATTGTTTAAAATTACGCTCTGTCGTGAAATAAGACTTATGGACAATATTCAGACTTGAATCAGTCATGCTGCAATCGGACATAACGACGTCATTGTATTTCAAAGCGTCAACCATCCTCTCTACCTTATTTGGAAGCCATACGTCATCTTGGTCTGAAAGGAAAATTATCTCGCCTTCAGCATGCATTAACGCATTCTCAAAGTTATGAGTGACATAATCATTCTTAAACTTGGCGAACTTATCTTTATGTTCCAATATTATTATGCGCGGATCATGATAATCTCTCACCACATCCAATGTTCCGTCGGTGGAACCGTCATCAGATATTATTATCTCATCGCAAGCCGACAATTGTTCACATATTGAATCTAATTGTTGGCCTATATACTTCTCGCCGTTAAACGTTGCTATGCAAACTGATATCCGTGGACTATTTGACAACATAAAAACGCATTATCATTTTCACACAAAAAACTTAAACGCACTGCATAATTTCAAAACGAATTGAAAATCTTATTTGCCTTTTCAACGGCTGCCTTACACGTAAAGTTTTCTTTTATCCTATCATGGCCGGCAGTGGCATACTTTCCATGCAAGCATTTATCTGACAACACTTTATCAATAGCCGCAGCATAAGCCTTAACGTCACGCAACGCAACCTCCTCGCCAGTCTGTCCGCCTAAAGACACCCAGTTAACACCTGAGCCGTTTAACGTAAAACAAACAGGCACGCAACCGCAATACATAGCCTCGGCCAAGGCTACGCCAAAAGCCTCCGCCTTGGTGACTGACGAAAATCCAAAAATATCAGATGCGTACAAATAACACCGTAAATCGTCGTCAGACAACCTTCCTAAAAATTTAATCCGTTGTCGTCCTGAGGCTTTCTTTTTCAATGTTTCAGTCAGTGGACCACTACCGCCGATGAGGAACACGCAATCAGACTTAACGAAACGCTCAGATTCTATAAGGCAGTCAAGACCCTTATACGCCACGTGCCTGCCTACGTAAAATATGATCTTCTTACCGGCATACTTATCTTTAATTACATTTATGCGTTCATCATCACCTTCATGTTTAACAAAGTTAGGAGTGTAGATTCCATTTTGTAGCACTTGCACTTTATTTACATATCCGTTTATCACCGAAAAAGGTATGTAATTGGGACTCGTAGATATTATCATATCCGCCCTTCTCAATATACTTGTTTCAAACGGCTTAACCAACGTGTACATAAGTTTCTTTGACAAGATGTCGGAATGCCACAACAGCACAACCTTGTCGGTACGCTTTACAACTCTCATCACCAATGGATAAACGAACGGATTAGGGCAATGAACCAGCAGAACTTCAGGATTATACATTCCGTAAATTTTTTTCAAGTAATGATAATAACTGAAACATACATCCTGACTCATAAACGAGAAGTCTACAGGTATTCGGAATACTTTGACGCCATTAACCTCGTCTTCATGATATTTACCATCTGTAGAAAAACATACCACAATATTGCCAAAACCGTCTAATCCTTCTGCCAGGTATTTAGCAACCGACTCTATTCCTCCAAGAGTCGGATAATAATATTTAGATATGTGTAATATTGTCTTCATCGTCAATTTGATTTATAGAGTTTTTAATCTTATCTTCATACGAGTAGGCCATAAGCAGCACTATCATGCCCGTCGACGACATGAGCAAAGGATTCGTACCCGCAATCAGCAGGTAAACCAAGTAGCTCCAGAACATGCAATAGTTGAAATCGTCTTGCTTGCGGTATTTCCAAAACGAGAAAATTGGTTTCGCAAAAACAAAAACAATTATAAGCGAGAATACACCATAATTCCTAATAAGGTCAAGATAAGACCACTCTGTCCTGACAACCACCTCGCCGAAGCCCTCGGAATAAAAGGTTGCGCCAGGTCCCTGGCCGAATATAAGGAATAACGGGTTCTCGTCGAACAAGGCGGCATAAGAGTCCAAATGCCCGTACTTTATGGTATTTGAAAGCTCGTCAGTTTCCATAATGGCTGCCAGCAGCACCGTAACAAAGGCTATGGCCAACACGAAAATAAGAGGATACATCACATATTTTATGTACCTCGAATTCTTGAAAACATACGACGCAATGACTATGAACAGGAAAAACGGCATAAGCATGGTACTGCGCGTACCGCTTATCATGAAATACGAGAAAATTATTATAAGGAAAATGAAATTAGCAACATTGCGTTTCGTCTTGTCCAAAGAATACAACATGTAATATGAAAACACGAAAATGAACGACACGCACGACTTTAAATAGAAACCAAGAATTTCAACTCCTAAGATTGTTCTACGCGAAATGGTTACAGGATCGTCTATGTTTTGCATAAACATCCATACTCCCCTCTCAATCAATGGGTTTACCGACATTGCAATGTAAGTAGCCAACGAGATAAAACAACATAGCACGACAGGAAAGCGTGAAAGCTTAACCATATTGTAATTTCTCGTCCACAAGAGGAGCACAACCGGGGCTATAGACTTAAAGGCAGCCAAGACCTCGTCTGGGTCAACGGGCGTCATCCTCATCGTTGAGAATATCCAAGGTACGGCCACGGCACAAAACATCAGCATGATGTACGGCAGTTTGCCGAAGTCGGGCTTGAACAGCACCATATTGTATGCTACGACCAAGACAAAAGCTATATCCTTTTTATGCAATAATGTGTTTGTCGGGTCTATCATAACGACCAAGATAAACAGGGTCATTAAAAAAGAACCGACATATAAGGGTATGTCCGCTTTATTTGTCTTACTTAGCAACATCTGTCAAACAAATCACACTTTCTTGAACATCAGGTAAACGGTGTAGCCCATACATCCTACGAACACAAAAGCCAACAGCACCAAAGACTTCTTCGGCGCGGAATGGCGATACGGCACAACAGCAGGTTGCAGCACGGCGTAAACAGGCGTTTTCTCTATCAACTTAGCGCGCGCCATCTGTAATTGGGCCGTCAGCTGTGTGTAAATGTTATATTTCAGCTGCATCTCGTTTTCAAGGTCGTTGACAGTCGCTTTAAACGATTCAAGCACCAAATCTTGGTTCGCATCAGAATAAGCGGCATATTTCTGGCGGGCCTTATCGTAATTAGCCTTCGCCTCACGGTATAACTTCTGAATGTTGTTCAGATCGTTTCGGGCCTTACTCGTCCTGTAATCGGTTATGAAGTCTTGCAGACGCACACGCACAGAGTCAGCCAAGACGGCCGAAATCAACGGGTCTTGCGCCGTAGCCGTTATCGTTATCACGCCAGTTGTCTTATTTACGCTGCATGTTATAAACTCGTTTATAGCCTTTATGACCTCCGCCTGCTCCTCGTCAAGGCGGTAAGCGTTCAGCTTTTTCTTGGCAGCCTCTTCGTCATCGCCGTCGAACAGCTCTATCGGATAAAGCCACCATGGATATTTCTGCTCGTTTGCGATATAATCATACAACGTTGTGGATATTTTCTTGTCGGCTGACTGAACATGTATTTCAGACAATCCGACAAGGAAAGTCGTCGACCTTACAACGTCGGGATATATCTCCGGGAATATCGCATCCACAGACATTCCGTTCATGTTAATTCCAACCAACGACGTCAACGAGCTGAGGCTTCCGCCTAAAGCGCTTTCAGAGCTTGATTCAGGCGCAAGCATAACCTTTGTCGTATATGTCTTTGGAATACTGAAACCGACAATCAATCCCAAAACGACTGATGAAAAGAACGTTATAACGTAGCCTTTCTTGTTTTGCAGCGCAATGGTGATGATTTTCTTGAAATCAAAGTTATATGAATTATTAGTTTCCATGACAATGTCAGTTCAAACGTTTATTTTTTATCCGATACATTATTTTATTGTAAAGATACACATGCAAAGGGCAACCCAGGCTTTTAAACATCCGAGAAGTTTTCCTGTTAGACTTATATAGTTCTTTTATATGCCTGAACAAGAAAACAATATTAAACGGATGAGCTTCAGAAGCTCCTATGCAATTATCCGAATGTTGACGATAATAGATCAATGGTGTACTAATGCCCGAAACTATTCCGCCCGCTTTCATCGTACAGGCCGTAATCCATGCGTCATGCATGCAAGCCTTATCATACGGAAAACCGAACGCCGTAGTCTTGGCCCTATTGTTTATAAGCATTGTACAACCTGTTGTAAGGCTTACCGCAGACAACCGCTCGAATTTTGTAAGATAGTCAGGATTGATTCCTACAAACCGCCAAAACGAGTCGCTGACAACGTTCAAGCGTTCGTCAACAACAAACAGGTCGCTATGCACTATTATCGGAACGTCGCAATTGTTTATTCGGTTTTCAAGTTCTTGCATCCGTCTCATCGACAGTTCCACCTTGTTTTCGAGCCAGACGTCATCTTGGTCGCAGAACATGTAATAATCTGCCTCCACGCGCCGCAACATGCCGAAAAAGTTTTCCTTTGCGCCATGTCCTCCCACATGTTCCATCACGACTATATTGTCATGCATCTTGGCGTTGTCGCTTATTATACGGGGGGTGGCGTCGGTTGAGCCGTCGTCGTGTATGTACAAGACCCAATCCTTATACGTCTGCCTGAACAAAGAATCAATTTGTTCCTGCAGATAACGTTCACCGTTATACGTGGCGAGCAATATGGCCAACTTTTTGTTCATAACATTACTATTTAATCCAGATACCCTTCGCCTTGCCGTTGATTATCTTATGATATTGCACGTAATTGACGATAAGTCCCGGCAGATGTACCAAGCACATAACAACGAACAGATAATTTATGTCTTTTGTCGCAGTGCCTACCCAAATGGATATAGGTATAAATAAGACAGCTGCGAGCACCGTCATTATAAGCTGCAAGTTAAGTGTTCCAAAGCCGTTCAGGATGTAAGAATAGCGCAAACTCACAGTCAAGATCATAACATACAGCGCCATGAACAGTGTCATGGGCAACGGAATTTCAACGACATCGCCAATCCATATTTTATATACCGGCTTCGACAGGACTACCATAACTACCATAAGTCCGGCCGCAAAGGCAATCAGACGGTTAAGAATCCTGCTTGAACGTATTATCCATTCCTTATCCTTACGCTGATAGGCGTCGGTGGTTGCCGTCCAATATGGCACGCAGATGATGGTGAACACCAAAAGCACTGCGCTGAAATAGCGGTAAGATATTTGATAAGGAGTAACCATGTCGGGCGAAAACAGCCGTGAGATAATGATATTTGACGACATGAACAGCACTATGCCGGCTATCTGCAAGACGAAGAATTTTACACCTATGTTAAGCAGCTCCTTAACCATCGAGGATGTAACATTCGTGAATTTGGGACGCAACTGTGAATATTTCCTTCCGTAAAAAGTCACCGGATAACTGATAAGATAGATACACAGCGGCGACACTGTGTAAACAGCCGCTATCAGCAGCAACGACCTGCTGCCGCAAAGATACGCCGCACCGACCCCAAGCACGGTAAGGGTATGACCGAGGGCGACAAACAAATTGTTTACGGCGGGCAGCTGCAACCCCATATAGAAGTTGCCGATGAACTTGAATACGAACGTAAAACAAACCATGATGGTCGTCAGCGACAGCACAGTGCGCAGGTCGTTTACAATCTTATCATCAACATTGAAGAATGAATAAACGTCGACGTTCCATATCAAAATGTTTATCAGCACACATACCGGCACAATCAAGACAATCAACATGAAGAACGTGGAGGCCACCACTCGGCGGGCCTTGTCGATATCGTTGTGGGCCAAATGCTCGGCCAACTTATTGCGCAGGCCGTTGCCGAGGCCTATGTCAAGATTATCAATCCACAACAACATCGAGCTTATCGTCATCCAAAGTCCATTCTCATAGGCGCCGAGGCAATGCAACGTAAGCGGTACGAGCAGGAACTGCATGGCGACAGACCATCCCTTTATAGCAAAGGAAGCTACGATGTTATGCTTCAGCAACTTCGTTCGCCTGCTGCTTTCGTCATGCTGTCTTAAATCCTTGTCGTCCATATAAAAATGGTTGTTGCAGTTCACGCCGTGCCGTCATTACTGCAGGATGTTGACGAGTGTGGCTATCATAGTCGCGATTGAGGCGGCCGTCGTGCCGAGCGACATCTTCTCGGCAAGTGTCATTGCCGATACGTTCTTCTCAGGAACGAATATCTCGCAGCCGGGCAACGGCTTGGCGCCCTTGCTGACCTTGGCAATCGTGCCGTTCATGTAGATGATGTAAGCCTGGCTCTTCTTGGCACGGCTGCTGTAGCCTCCGGCCTGGTCGATGTAATAACTTGCCTTCTTGCCCTTCTGGTAACCTACGGTGTTAGGATACATCACCTCGCCGTTAATCTTAACGGTGGCGGTGTATTGAGGCACGATGAGGCGGTCGCCCTCGCGCAAGACGATGTCGGCGTCGCAGCCCGGCTCGGCCAAGGCCTTGTCAAGCTCTATACCAACCGAGTAGGTTTCGGGCACCTCGTATTTTTTCAGCTTCTCGCTGTCTTTCTCGTCTATCTTTATCTGCTTGTTCTGGCTGGCGGCCTCAAGCTCAAGATTCTCGGCCTGTTCGCGCGCCATCTGCAGAATCATTTCGTATCGCTTGCGCTCGCTCTCGTTGAGCCTGCGCTCAAGGCGCGCACCGGCAGCATAGGCGCGGTCGTTCAGTCCGCCCGCGTTCTTTACAAGGTCACTGAGGCGCTGGTTCTTCTTCGACAGCGTGTACGTGCCGCCGAACATGACTTCACCCTCAACCTCAAC
The DNA here is from genome assembly GCA_944321295.1 of uncultured Prevotella sp. Classification (GTDB taxonomy): domain Bacteria; phylum Bacteroidota; class Bacteroidia; order Bacteroidales; family Bacteroidaceae; genus Prevotella. The sequence continues at coordinate 10,565 of CALUKU010000013.1, read as the reverse complement.
GTTCTGCTGCTTGTAAAAACCGGGACTCTTGCGCACGTAGACCTCGTCGAACGGCATTAGCTTGAAGCCGGGTTCGCCGTCAATCACGAAGCCGTCCTTAAGGGCGAAGGTGTAGGTGCGGGCTATAATGGTGTCAGTGGTGAGCGCCTTCGGATTGACGAGGCGGCGCGACACGTCGACCTTCACCGTCGACGCGGTCTGCTTCAGTCCGCCTGCCTGCAGGACGAAGTCCTCAAGCGTTTCGTTGTCGGCATACTTGTAGACACCGGGATAGAACACTTCGCCGTGTATCGTTATAGTCTGTTCCTCCATCATCTCCTGCTTTGTGGGGATGAAGAGCACGTCGTCCTTCTGCAGGGGAATGTCGGCCACACGGCCCGACAGTATGCCGTCAACGTCGACCGGCACAACCTCAAGCGTGCGGTCGGGCTTCATGCGGTGCATGACGGCGCGCGCCGTGAAGGCCTCTTCGCGCAGGCCGTCGGCATACTCGATGAGCGTGCGCACGCTGTTGATGTCGCCGCCAACCTGATACATGCCCGGACGGAACACGGCACCCTTGATTTCAACCATGTTGGAGAAGCGCGGCAGGATTGAGTCTACACTAACCGAGTCGGCGTCGGCGAGAGTGAACGTGCCCATGTCGAACTCATCAATGTTGTAAACGGAGTATTCCTTTCCGGCCTTGCGCACCAGACGCACCGACTTCTTATAGGCGTCGCCGGTAAATCCGCCGGCATACTTAAGAAGCGTGGCGACGCTCTCGCTGCGCTTCATCTCGTAATACATCGGACGCTTCACCTTACCGGTGATGTTGACAAGGCAGTCATACGAACCTACCGAGATGACGTCGCCCTCGGCCAAGCGCACGTTGCCCGTGAGCTTGCCGTTGAGTATGTAGTCGTAAATATCGACGGTGGAAACGAGGCGGTTGTTACGATAAACCTTGATGTCGCGCAACGTTCCGAGGTCGTTGGTTCCGCCGGCCATATAGAGGGCGTGGAACACCGTGGCGAAAGCGGGCAGCGTGAACGTACCCGGATTCTTAACCTCGCCCATGACGTTGACCATTATCGAGCGCGTCTGTCCTACCGTCAGGCGCACCTTCGAGCTGCTGTATCGGGCGCCGAGAGTGCGGCGCAGATGGGCGTTGGCCTCCTCAACGGTCATGCCGCCCACGCTGACAGGGCCGAAACCCTCAATCGTCACCATGCCGTCGGGCGACACGGTAGCCTCTATCGTCTTCTGCGAGGCGCCGTAAATGTCAATAAAAACGGCGTCGCCGGGACCGAGGCGGTAGTTCTGCGGCGTAGCGATGTTCATCTCCGGCTCGAAGGTCAGCTCCTTATTATTAAATATGTCACGGCCGAACACCTTTATTTTCTTTTTCTTCTTATCGCGGTTCATATACCACTCTACTATGGCCGCCGTGTCCGGCACGAACTCGTTCAGCTCGTCCTGCATCATCAACCAGTCGTCGTTGGTTTCGTCATACGTCGTAGGCTCGTCATCGTCGTCGTCGCGCGTGTCCTTCAGGCGGTACGACGGTCTATCCTCGTCGTCATCCTCTTCGTAAGTTTTCTTTTTCTTCGTTTTCGCGTTGTTCTTACGCAGCCGTTTGTCCTTGCCGTCGTCCTGTCCTGCGCTGACGGCGCCGAGGCCCTGATTCTTGGCCAGGCGCTCATACTTCTGCCTTACGCGGCGAATCTGCTCTATGTTAACGCCGCGCTGCATAAGCTTAGTAACGATCTGCGCCTGCGGAGTGCCCGATGAGTTCTCCTCTACGACGAACTTCATCACCTGCTCGTCTGTCATGCCCGACTGGGCCTGGGCCACGACGGGCAACAGGACGGAAAGAATAACCAATATGAAGAACTTTCTCATTTTCAAGTTTGTTTATGCAAATAAGGATATGTTACGAAAGTTAGAATTTCTTACCGCTGACAATGCTCAGCGCCGTGCGCAAGATAATACTCAGGTCGAGCCTGAGCGAGCGTGTTTCAAGATAATGCAAGTCCATGCGCAGGCGGATGAGCATTTTCTCCATGGTGTCGGTGTAGCCGTTGTAGAGCGTCGCCTCCGACGTCAGCCCGGGGCGCATCAGGTAAATAAGCTCATACTCGGGCGCAACGGTCATTATCTTGTCGATGTAATACTTGCGCTCCGGTCTCGGACCTACGAACGACATGTCGCCCTTAAGCACGTTCCACAGCTGTGGCAGCTCGTCAAGATGGTGCTCGCGCAGGAAGCGCTCCGTAACGGTAGAGCCGGGGCCGCCGTTGCCCGGAGTGAGGCGGGGCGCCGTTTCAACGCTGCTCATCGTACGGAACTTGTATATCGTAAACGGCCGTCCGCCGTAACCTATGCGTTCTTGGGAGAATATCACAGGCCCGTTCTTCTGCCGCTTCAGCATAACATAAATGACAAGGAACAGCGGCGACAGCACGACCAGGCCTACAAGGGCCGCCGCAAAGTCGAAGGCCCGCTTAACGGCCCTTTGCGCGGCGCCCATGGCGTCGCGCCCGCTCACGGCAAGGTTTGTTTCTTCGCTGTATACGGTGTCCACTTTTACTTGTTTTTCCTAATATATAACCCTAAAATCCGAAAATTGTTGCAAAGATAGCACAATTTATTTTAATAGACGGCCATCATCGGCGTATTTTTACTTACGTGACGGTCTGTCAAGCTTCCATCAACACATTGACAGACACCATGCAACAGACTTATTCACCGCAGGCAACAGCCTTCATCATAACCTCTTGTAAACCAGAGCATTATAAGAGGCTGTCTTTTATCGTGCAAAAGACCGCCTTTCACGCTCTAAAAGGTAAGCTTTTGCAACATAAAAGCTTATGACACGAAATTCATCCGCAGCATAAGTGCATGACAGACATTCATCATTTATACGTTTATTACCATATATAATGATATCAAACGATGCTAATGCCGCAGCGTCCACCCGGCAAAATCAGTTAAACAATGCTAAAACAACTATATTAAAGCCATGCGTTACATATTAAATATGTATCTTTGCAAAGATAAATTGCGTGTTCCGCACGTATGTCGCAACGGGGTTGACCGGATTTGACAGCGGGTTGGAATGGTATGTAAGCACGCGGAGCGTCGTCTGTTTGCTCCTAAATCTCAGCGGTCATAAATTTATCTGGCGAAAACAAATACGCTCTCGCTGCCTAATCGAAGCATAGTAGATTACTGGCTTAATCCAGTCACAAGGTGACAGGACGAGACATCGCCCGGAAGCTATCGTCCCGAAGCGTTCCGACAAGGCGGTGCGGTTAAATCGGGAATAGCCGCGCGCGGCCCCGCGCACACGGTGAAAATTCAGGGGATAAGGTTGCCGTTGGTGGTCCGGGTCTTGCGGCAGCACGAAAACCGAAGGCCGGAATAAGCGTGTAGAAAGCATATGGTTTCCCTGTTTGGACGAGGGTTCGAATCCCTCCAGCTCCACATAAAGCACCGCCCAGGCGGTGCTTTATTGCGTATATAATTTAAGGTGTAAAAAAGTAAAGAGAGTAAAAGACATTGCAAACATATTACACTTACCGGCTCTGAAGGCTAAAGGCAATAAGGCCGTATGGCAACATCTTAAGCGGCGGCACGGATTAAAAATTTTAATATTTCGTGCAATATTTTAAGGTTTTGCATGTTATATAACAAGTATCAGGCATTGTCATAGCCCTGAATCGGATATAGAAGATTATGAGCACATATGTTTTATGGATAGTTGTGGTGTTCGTCATCAGCGCCGCCTGCGGACTGACGTTCATCCCTGTCATCCTGAACTTCTGCAAGTCAAAAAACCTGTACGACCTGCCCAACGCGCGCAAAGTGCACAGCAACGCCGTGCCGAGGCTCGGCGGGGTGGCGTTCGTGCCGAGCATGCTCATAGCCTTCACCATAGCCGTAGCCGTGATTAACTCCGGCGGCAGGCTTATCTCCATCAACCTTTGGAGCGTTTATTTCCTAATAAGCATACTCCTTATTTATGCCATGGGCATTGTCGACGACGTGCTGGGACTTCCGCCCGGCATAAAGTTCGCCGTGCAAGTATTGGCTGCATGCCTGCTGCCCGCCGCCTATCTGTACGTCAACGACTTTTACGGCTTCATGGGCATACACCAAATACCTTACGCCGTAGGCTTCCCGCTGACGGTGCTCATCATCGTGTTCATCGACAACGCAATCAACCTAATCGACGGCATTGACGGCCTGGCGGCAAGCCTGTCGATAATAGCCTTCGCCGGCTTCCTTTACATCTTCGCGTCGCAGGGCGTATGGACTTACGCCATACTAATAGCCGGAATGATAGGCGTGCTTACGGCCTTTCTGTATTTCAACCTCTTCGGCGACGCGTCTAAGAACCGCAAGATATTCATGGGCGACGCCGGCAGCCTAACGCTGGGCTTCATTCTCGGCGTGCTCTGCGTGAAATACACCATGAACAATCCCAACGTAATCATAAAACATGATTTCGACTTCATCATGCCGTTCACGCTGCTGCTCGTGCCGATGTTCGACGTAGTGCGCGTGTTCGTCGTCAGGATATGGCACGGCGGCTCGCCGTTCAAAGCCGACAAGAGGCACATCCACCATAAGTTCATGCGCGCCGGACTGACACAACACCAGACGCTGGCGTGCATCGTGGCTATAGCCTTGGCCTATATCGCCGCCAACCATTTCATGCTGAAAGTCATTGCCAACACATGGGTATTCGTAATCGACGTGCTGACTTATATAGGACTCAACCTTGCGCTTAACCGCTCGATAAAAATAAAAGCAGACAAGTGACGAGCAGACAAGTGACGAGCAGACAAGTAGACAAGCAGACAAGTAGACAAGCAGACAAGCAAACAAGCAGACAAGTTATTAGTAAACGAGTTTTTTAAGTCAACAAGCTTGCAGGTTATTATCTGCAAGGCAAATCTACTTGTCTGCTTGTTTGCTTGTCTGCTTGTCTGCTTGTCTGCTTGTTTGCTTGTCTGCTCGTCAACTCGTCTGCTAAACTTTACAATATCGTTACCAAACCGTGCGCAGGCAAAAAACAAGCTTCATAATTTTGATTTCTCACCCCGTTGAGCTATCTTTGCAGAAAAATCAATAAGAGTTATGAAAAGACTTCACATATTCATTTTATTATCGCTGCTGCTCGCCACGACATGCGTGCAGGCACAAAAGAAGTATTCGGTTTACGCCGTAGGTTTCTACAATCAGGAGAACCTGTTCGACACATGCCACGATGCAGGCAAGAACGACAGCGAGTTCCTGCCGACCGGCTCATACCGCTGGAACGGACTGAAATACACCCACAAGCTGCGCAACATGGCGCGCGCCATAGCCGACATGGGCACAGACGTATTGCCGACCGTAGGCTGCGCAATAATAGGACTTTCTGAAGTAGAGAATTCAAAAGTGCTTGACGACCTCACGGCACAGGAGCCGTTGCGTGCGCGCGGATATAAGTATGTACACATCGAGGGGCCTGACGCCCGCGGCATTGACTGCGCCATGCTCTACAACCCCGCACTGTTCGAGGTTAAGGAGTCTAAGCTGCTGCCCTACGTGCCCGACGCATCAATGAAGAGCGACTATAAGACGCGCGGCTTCCTTACCGTCAGCGGCACGATGGCGGGTGAGCCCGTGGCGGTAATCGTGTGCCACTGGCCGAGCCGCTTCGCCGGCCCGTCATACCGCGAATGTGCCGCCGCGCAGGTGAAAGCCATCAAGGACTCGCTACTGAGAGTTAATCCCGACACAAAGGTCATGATTATGGGCGACATGAACGACGACCCAACAAACAAGAGCATGAAGGAAGTGCTCGGCGCAGTGGGCGACGTAAAGGACGTGACGGACGGCAAGATGTACAACCCGTGGTACAACCTGCTTGTAAAACAAGGCACAGGCACGCTTTCATACCAAGGTTCATGGAACCTTTTCGACCAGATCGTAATCACGCCGAACATGGTTAACAAGAAAGGCGGCAAAGACTTCTCAACGCTTAAATTCTGGAAAAACCAGATATTCCGCCGCGACTACCTGATGAACAACGAAGGCCGCTACAAGGGTACGCCCAAACGCACCCACTCAAGCGGAATATGGCTCGACGGCTACAGCGACCACCTGCCGGTAGTAATTTACCTCGTAAAAGAACAGAAATAGATTTTATATAAGCAGACAAGTGACAAGCAGACGGGCAGACAAGAAGATTTGCCAAGTTGCTTGTCACTTGTCTGTTTTTGATTGATAACTCATCTGCCAGTCACTCGTCTGCCAATAAAAAAAATGAATAAAGAACAACACCCGCTTAAGCCCTTCCTTCCTAAAGGAGCTAAGTATCTGATACTTGGCAGTTTCCCGCCTCCCAAGGCAAGGTGGTGCATGGAATTTTTCTACCCCAACTGGACCAACGACTTCTGGCGCATTTGGGGCTATATAGCCAAAGGCGACAAGAATTATTTTGCCGTGCCCGACGAGAAACGTTTCGACCGTGAAAAGATTGAACTGTTCTGCTGCGACTACGGCATTGCCCTGTACGACACAGCCGAAGAGGTTGTACGCCTGAAGAACAACGCCTCTGACAATTTCCTGCAAATTGTGCGCCCTACAAATATCGCCGCCCTGCTGGAACAACTGCCCGAGTGCCGCTCGATAATCGCCACCGGGCAGAAGTCGGCTGAAACCCTGCAAGCCTCAATCGGCTGCGAAGCGCTGCCCGTAGGCGGATGCGTCGACACGGAATACGCAGGCAGGAAAATAAAAGTGTGGCGCATGCCTTCGTCGTCACGCGCCTATCCACGCCCTGTTGAGTGGAAGGCTGAATATTATAAGAAAATCCTGGAATAATCCTTTTTTCCATAAAATAAGGCTGAAAAGTTGTCCAATCAGACAAAAAGCAGTAATTTTATGGCTTGAATAAAGCCTTAAAAACAAGATTGACATGACTATAATAGGAATAGCCGGCGGCACAGGTTCGGGCAAGACCACCGTAGTGAAGAAGATAGCCGAGGCCCTGCCGCCGCACCATGTGGTAGTAGTGCCGCTCGACTCATACTACAACGACACGTCTGACATGACCGAGGAAGAGCGCCGCGCGATAAACTTCGACCACCCGGACGCCTTCGACTGGCGTCTGCTCGTAAAGCACGTCAACGAGCTGCGCAACGGCAACGCCGTGGAACAGCCAACTTACTCTTACCTTCTTTGTAACAGACTGAAGGAAACCATACACGTGGAGCCGCGCCCGGTGATAATAATAGAGGGCATTATGACGCTGCTGAACAAAAAGCTGCGCGACATGATGGATCTTAAGATATTCGTCGACACCGACTCTGACGAGCGTCTGATACGCAACATCCAGCGCGACGTGCTTGAACGCGGCCGCACGGTGGAAATGGTAATAGACCGCTACCTTAAGGTGCTGAAACCCATGCACGAGCAGTTTATCGAACCAACCAAGAAATACGCCGACCTCATTATACCACAAGGAGGCGAAAACCACACGGGCATTGACATTCTATGCAAATACATAGAAAGCATTGTAAATAAATGAATAATGAAAAATGAAGAATGAAAAATCATAGGCAAACTAAATTATTCATTCTTCATTCTTCATTCTTCATTCTTCATTTTTCATTTTTCATTATTCATTCTTCATTATTTCCTTAAACTTCTTTGTTTCCTTATATATCTTCACTGAGTTTATACACTCCGTGAGGCCGTAGAACAGCAGGCACCAGCCTATGATAAGCATTGGCAGGGCGGCCGTTTCCATCGGCTTTACGAGCACGAACACGCCCGTAATGAGAATAACCGACGGGCACACCCAGAACCAAACGGGCACACGGAACATGCGCTTGGCGCCGAGAAGAACCATAAACTGATTGATGGCCCCAAGGATAATCAGCGCACCCAAGACATACATCAGCGACGTAACGAACACGTCGGGGATGACGGCAAGCGTAAGTCCGAGCAATATGCTGCCTATGCCCACGATGGGAAACGGCGGCCTGACTGAAACCAACAGACGGCCGTCGGCGTCGTAAACCTCGGAGCCTACGGCGTTCTTACGCGCCACAAAGTAAGTGGCACACGATATAACGCCCGAAACAAGGAACATCAGACCTATGGCGATTGTTATCCACCTGACGGTGCTGTCGGGGTTGTTTATAAGAAGTATGCCTGTTATTATCGCGCAAACGGCGCGGAAAATCGAACTACGTAATATCTTCATCGTTTACAATGTGTTTTGTTGACATTTACAAAAGTACGAAAAAACGAAACGCCAAGCAAGTATTTTTATTACTTTTGCACCAACTTATAAGAGTTGCGGCGACAACGGCCGCTACGTGAAACACAACCGACATACGAAATGACTACACTATATCTTGCAAGGCACGGCGAAACCGTTGACAACGCAAACCACATAATGCAAGGACAAACGCAAGGCCGACTGACCGAGAAAGGCCGCGAGCAGGCCCGCCAACTGGCCGACGCGATGACCGGAGTACACATTGACGCCTTCGTGTCAAGCGACCTGAAGCGGGCCATAGACACATGCGCCATCGTGGCTGAAGCGCGCGACGGCAACGTCGTCACCACCCCACTGCTGAGGGAAAGGGACTGGGGCAGCTTCACGGGCAGGTATATTCCCGACCTGAAAGACGCCGTGTGGACAAACGACATAGAGTCGATAGACGCACTGAAAGAACGCGCCCGCAAGTTTCTCGACTACATAAAAGCTAACTTCCCGTCGCAGGCTGTTTTCGCCGTAGGCCACGGCATAATCAACAAGGCCATACAATCAGTGTATTACAACAAAGAGATGAAAGACATCCCGCCGATGCAAAACGCAGAAGTACGCAAACTGGAGATTTGACGGGAATGAAAGAATGGGAAATGAAGAATGAAAGAATGAAAAATTTATAAGCTCAATCTTATTCTTCTTTTTAATCCAAATTAATAGAACGTGTATAACCGATGGGAGAGGAACTCTTCACCTTTAACTTAAGAAGGGGAACCGCCGTCGCCGGCTAATCCCCTTCCCTATCATAGACAATCAATATAACATCTATCTTCTGCCGTTATGGCCGCCCTTGTTGCCGCCTCCGGCTGCACCCCTATGGCCGCCTCCGCCACGGTGCGCACCGCCTACTGACTTGCGGGCTCCTGCGCTGCGGTTAACCGACGGGCGCGAGGCGCTGCGCTTCGGGGTGAAGGTGCTGCTCGGACGGCGCTGTGCCGGTCCTGCCGACGGGCGGCGTCCGTTGCCGACATTGAAGCCCTTGTTACCACCCCTATTCTGCCTGACGGTGGTGCGGGTGCTGCTTTCGCGGTTGGTGCGCGGCCCCCTGTTGTTACCCCTGAACGATGATTGCGGGCGTCGCGGCTCCTGCCTTCCGGCCTGCGGACGACGGTCAGGCCTCGCATTAGGCCTGTTTGCGTGCATTCCCTGACCGGGTTTACCTGGTCTTTTGCCTACATGACGGAACTCGCCGCGGTCAAAACGGTCACGCATGCCATGTCCTTTTATGCCGTGTCCGTGATGGAACGTGCGTCCCTTATACCAGCTGTGTCCGCCGTTGTGGTGCCAACTATGTCCGCCGCGGTAGGTAACATATATCCTCGGGCGTCCGAAGTAGAAATAATTACGGTGCGGATAGCGCGAGTAGATGGCGAAATGCCATACGCCTGCCGTCCAGTAAAGCGGACGATAAAAGTAAGAAGCGGCGCAGAAAGCACGGTATTGCCAATCCAAAAGAATGTAGCTAAGGTCGATGTTGCGCTGCGTCCAATATGCCGCATAAAGGTCGTCGGGCGTGTTGACGCTCATCAGGTAGTCAAGGTTTATCTCGTAAGCGGCGTCATATTGCTGCTCGGTAAGATTAAGCTCGTATGCCATCTTGTCCGTAAGGAACAACGCCTGCTCGCGCGCCTGTTCGTAGCTCATTGCGCTTGCCGTTGCCAAGAACGTGAGCATTACCGTCAGTATGGTTGCTAATCTTTTCATAACGCGTAAATATTAAAAGGTTTGCCAGGCGGCGTCGGGCCATTAGCCGGGCCGCCTTGTATTTTCATTTGCAAAGTAACAAACAATCGGCCACATGGCAAAAGGTATTTCCCTAACGAGCAAGAGGAATTTCCCTATTAATGCAGGTCATGTGAATGAGGACATCCATTATATATAAATTGAACGCGAATTTAACATCACAATGTCACATCAGCACTCATACCACAGATATTCAATGACTTAAGCCGTGACATTACGCCTGTTGCCACCGTCACCATTGTCACAAAGCAAGCGTAGGCGCAGCGTGACGGCGGTGAAAGTGGCACCCGTCATAACGTCACAATGCAACGCTATGGCTTTCAACGTATTACGCCGCGTTGTGACATTGTGACATTAAAGCCTTAATATGAAAATAATTTCAGTTTGCAAAATGCCGCCTTTCGCGTTCCCGTTTGCCGCCTTTAGCAATGCAAAAGATTATACTATTGTATTTTATTGATATTCAGCAAATTACAAAGGCTAAAATGTAATTTGCTGAATA